>JBMNQH010000003.1:0-152881 GCA_050944035.1 Oscillospiraceae bacterium
GCGGCGTTGCTGGGTCAGGCTTGCGCCCATTGCCCAATATTCCCCACTGCTGCCTCCCGTAGGAGTCTGGGCCGTATCTCAGTCCCAATGTGGCCGTTCAACCTCTCAGTCCGGCTACTGATCGCAGTCTTGGTAGGCCGTTACCCCACCAACTAACTAATCAGACGTGAGCCCATCTTTCAGCGATAAAATCTTTGGTATCTCGAGGATGCCCCCAAAATACATCATGCGGTATTAGCAGTCGTTTCCAACTGTTGTCCCCCTCTGAAAGGCAGGTTGCTCACGCATTACTCACCCGTCCGCCACTAGCTAGGCCTAAAAGTAAACTTAAAGGCTTCGCCCGTTCGACTTGCATGTGTTAGGCACGCCGCCAGCGTTTATCCTGAGCCAGGATCAAACTCTCAATAAAATGGTATCTTAATCTCTTTTCAGAGAGTAAAATCAATTCATTGATTCGCTTATCTCAGCTACTCAAATAGAATCTTTTTGTTGTCTTTTGACAACTTAAAAAGCCCTTTTCATTCTTGGTGCTTATTTGCATAAGCTTTCAAAATCTTTACGATTTTGCTTACATTGTTTAATTTACAAGGTACACAACTTCGCTTGTCTTTCGACTCGCTTCGTCTCTTCCCCGCTTTCGCGGTTCTTTTTTATCTTAACAGATTCGCTCCCGTTTGTCAAGAACTTTTTTCTTTTTTCCTGGCTTTCGGTTTTGCTCTCCGTCAAGCGCTCGCTTAATATAGCACGTCTCTCCCCCCTTTGTCAACTCTTTTTTTTGCTTTTTTTCGCTTTCTTCCCTTTTTTCTTTTTGAATACAAATTATAGTATGAAATCTTTCGATTTCATACTATATTTAGTCGCAAAAAAAGAGGACATTAAGCGGACGGGTACGTTCTTTTTAAACATCTGCTTCTCATTTTGTTGAAAACTTTTTGTTTTTGTCGTTTTCATTTCTTATATATTAAAAAAATTATTTGATTTTCCAACATTTCTGGACGGAAATGTTGGAAAACACAGATTACATACAGAAATAATGTTCTCCAATTACCGTAATCACTTGTCTGGACCAAATCCAACTACTTGTCGCTTTGTTCGGATTATAATAGTATAAAGCACCACCGGACGGATCCACGCCGTTCAAAGCGTCTCTAGCAGCCTTGTATGCGGTACTGTCAATTGGCTCATAGAACTGTCCATCTCCGATACAGCTAAATGCACCGTTTTGATAAACGACACCGGAAAGCGTATTGGGAAAAGAGGGGTGTCTTACTCGATTCAATACCACGGCCCCCACCGCCACCTGTCCACTATAGGGTTCGCCACGTGACTCGGCTGAAATCAATCGGGCAAGCAGCTCAACATCGGCATTTGTACTGGAACTTGCATCATTGCTCTGTATCCCCAACGCCCTCAGGGTTGCAGGACCGGTTTTTCCATCTACGGTCAGGCCGTTTTTTTTCTGAAAGCTCTTTACCGCAGACTCTGTTGCACTGCCGTATATCCCGTCAACACTTCCATTATAGTATCCCCAATTCCGTAATTTTGTCTGAATTTGGGTAACAACAGATCCGCTCGATCCCTTTTGATAAGTCGCAGCATCAGCTGTCTGTAAAATGCTGATGATTGCGATATTCACCGCAAAAACAGCCGTCACGATTAACA
The DNA here is from genome assembly GCA_050944035.1 of Oscillospiraceae bacterium. Lineage (GTDB taxonomy): Bacteria > Bacillota > Clostridia > Oscillospirales > Oscillospiraceae > JBMNQH01. The sequence goes on from JBMNQH010000003.1 coordinate 1,663, forward strand.
GAATCAGTTTTTTATTTCTCATGGTAAACGCTCCTTCGCAGATTTACTTGCCACTAGTCTGCGAAGGAGCCACAGCATTTATGCAGATTCCTCAATTGAGAAAAACTGGTTACAGCTTACTTGCATCGTTTTTCGTCGATTTCCTGCTGAATTTTTGCCTGGAATTCTGCAAGCGTCATGGTACCTTCGTCGCCGGCAGTTCTGCCGCGGACAGAAACCAGGCCTGCTTCTGCTTCCTTATCGCCGACAATGAGCATATAAGGAATTTTCTGCATCTGTGCCTCACGAATCTTATAACCGATTTTCTCGTTGCGGAAATCAGTCTCTACGCGCATCCCAGCCGCAGTCAGCTGATCTGCAATCGTTTTTGCATAATCCGCAGTGCGGTCGGTAATGGGCATAACAATCACCTGTGTAGGCGCCATCCAGGTAGGCAGCGCACCGGCATATTTTTCAATCAGATACGCCAGCGTACGTTCATAGCAGCCCAAAGAGGTACGGTGAATGATATAAGGACGAACTTTCTGACCGTTCTGATCGATATATTCCATATCAAACTGCTCAGCCAACAACTGGTCAACCTGAATGGTAACAATCGTATCCTCTTTGCCGAATACGTTTTTATACTGAATATCCAGCTTGGGACCATAAAAAGCGGCCTCGTCAATACCGATACTGTACTCGACGCCCAGATCGTCCAAAATCTTGCCCATAATTCCCTGTGCTTCATTCCATTGTTCCGGAGTGCCGATATATTTTTCACGGTTGTTGGGATCCCATTGAGAGAAGCGGAAGCTACAGTCTTCCAGCATACCCACCGTCTCCAGGCAATATTTTGCCAATTCAAGACAGCCCTTGAATTCTTCTTCCAGCTGATCGGGACGAAGAATCAGATGTCCTTCAGAAATTGTAAACTGGCGAACGCGAATCAAACCATGCATCTCACCGGAATCCTCGTTACGGAACAGCGTAGAGGTCTCCCCCAAACGCATGGGCAGATCACGGTAAGAACGCTGCCGGTTCAAAAAGACCTGATACTGGAAGGGACAGGTCATGGGGCGCAACGCAAAGCATTCCTTGCTTTCATCCGCAGGATCGCCTAATACAAACATACCGTCCAGATAATGATCCCAGTGACCGGAGATTTTATACAGATCACTCTTCGCCATCAACGGCGTTTTGGTTAGAAGATACCCGCGCTTTTGTTCTTCATCTTCAACCCAACGCTGAAGAAGCTGCACGACGCGTGCGCCCTTTGGCAGCAAAATAGGCAGCCCCTGGCCGATGGTATCCACTGTGGTAAAATACTCCAGCTGACGCCCAATCTTATTGTGGTCACGCTTCTGTGCTTCCTCAATGCGCTGCAAATGGGCATCCAGCTCATCCTTCTTCATAAAGCAGGTACCGTAAATGCGCTGCAACATTTTATTGTTGGAATCACCGCGCCAGTACGCACCGGTACAGGAAGTCAATTTTATGGCATTCCCCTTGATGCGACCGGTGGAATCCAGATGGGGTCCTGCACAGAGATCGACAAACTCGCCCTGCCGATAGAAGCTGATGACAGCATCTTCCGGCAGATCTCGGATCAATTCCACTTTATAGGGCTCACCGCGTTCCTCCATGAAATGGATGGCTTCTTCACGAGGCAGTTCAAAACGCTCCAGCTTTAATTTTTCCTTGCAGATTTTCCGCATCTCTGCGGCAATCTTTTCCAATGTTTCCGGTGTAAAGGGCTCTGCGCTGTCAAAGTCATAGTAAAACCCGTCTGCAATGGCCGGACCAATGGCCAGCTTCACCTCCGGATACAGCCGCTTAACAGCCTGTGCCAGAATATGGGACGTTGTATGACGATAGGTATTTCTGAATTCCTCATTTTCAAATGTATAAATGTTTTCGCTCAAAGTCTTATTCCTCCTTCGATTTACTTGGACACTGCCGTGTCCGGTTCGGGACGGCTTCAGGGTACGGTACCCCAAATAAAAAGCACCCCTGACAAACAGTCAGGGGTGCAGAAGTTACACGGTTCCACCCTGCTTGCAGCGCAGTGCGCTGCCGCTCCGGCTGCACGATAACGGGTGCAAAGCGTCAATACCTAATGCGCAAGCGCTTCGGCAAAGCGGTTCGGGGGTGGTCAGTCTGCAACCACTGCGGAAACGGCTTTCAGCCAGCGACCGTTCTCTCTGATCCGTGTATTGCCACAAACAATCCCCGTCATCACCAGTTTAGCGGATGTTTTGATTCCGTGGACATCTTAGCACCATTTCACTGAGCCTGTCAAGGGACGAAATCTTCCACACCGGCATATTCTGCACATTGGAGGGATGTTTTGTTGAAAACTATAGCATATGACCGTGCAAGCGCTATTCAATACGCAGAAACCTGGGCACTTTCCCGCAATCCGCAGTATTACAATTTTGACCCGATTGGCGGAGACTGCACCAATTTTATTTCTCAGTGCCTGTTTGCCGGCAGCGGTGTCATGAACGAAACGCCGGTCACGGGCTGGTACTATCATGGACTGAACCGCCGCAGCGCCGCCTGGACCGGCGTGGAATATCTTGCCCGCTTTCTTCTGAACAATGATGCCATCGGCCCACACGCCGAACTCGTCCCCATTGCGGCGCTTCGCCCCGGAGACGTGGTACAGCTTGGAACAGACAGCCATCACTTTTATCATTCCCTGCTGGTGCTGTCCAATCCCGGCATGCCGTTTCTTGCCGCACATACAGACGATGCAATCTACCGACCCCTGTCGGACTACATCTTCGGCCAGGCACGCGGTCTGCACATCACAGGCGTCAACGTACCTTAATGTGCAACCAGAACCATACAGACCCCATACAGCACCGGTTGATGCAAGAGATAAATCCAAAGCGTATGCCGTCCCGGCCAGGTCAGCCAGCTTGGACACTGCACTGTGAGAATTCGGTTTTCGCGATGCCGCTGCAGAACGCCGCCAAACCATGTACCCAGCAGGAATAGAAAAATCCACGGTAAAAGCGGGTAATAATCCGATGAATAGAAGCCTTCATACGGAAAGCCAAACATCCACAGCCATTTCGCCTGTACTGTCACATGATCCAGCCAACACTTTGTTACCACAAACAGTACAATCCAGAGAACGGGCGCAACGGCTCGCGGAATCCTCTCCAAATATGTTCCAAACAGACCGTACAAAATCATACCGCACCCAAGAAAATGCAGCACACCAAATTGAATCGGGTTCTGCACAACAATCCCTGCAGCCGAAACCAGCAGACCGCAGCAGAACACCCGAAAGCCACGGCGGAGGTTGTCATGGGAAAAGCGGCAGGATGCACCGGCGAGGAAGAGGAAGGGATAGGCTGAAGTATAATAGAGCAATCGTACCGGCACCTGATGCAAAAATTTCGAAGGCTGCATCCCAAAATAGACCAGATCATAGCAAAGGTGGTAACCGATCATACAAAGCAAAGCCATGGTACGCCACAGATCCAACAGAGCAATACGCTGTTTCACCGCTTTTTTCCTCCCGAAAATGACACGTCCCCAGGCAGAAATGCTCTGGGGACGCCGCGTTGTTATGTACGCAACTTTATACGTTGAACAGGAAATTGGTAATATCGCCGTCGTGCATAACGTACTCCTTACCTTCCGAACGGATCTTACCCTGTTCTCTTGCGGCCGCCATACTACCCAGCGCCTTCAGATCATCAAACGCAATGATCTCTGCACGGATAAAGCCGCGCTCAAAATCAGAATGGATTTTTCCGGCTGCCTGAGGCGCCTTGGTGCCCTCGGTGATGGTCCAGGCGCGCACTTCATCTGAGCCGGCAGTAAGGAAAGAAATCAGCCCCAGCAAACGGTAGGAACACTGGATCAGACGATCCAGGCCGGACTCCTCGATGCCGAGTTCCTCCAGGAACATGGCTTTTTCCTCAGGATCGAGCTCGGCAATCTCCTGCTCCACTTTTGCGCAGATCGGAAGAACCTGTGCATTCTGTTCTTCTGCAAGCTGCTTGACCTGCAAATAATAGGGGTATGCCTCATATCCACCGGCAAAGGTATTCTCGTCGAGGTTTGCGGCATAGATGATGGGCTTCAAAGTCAGAAGATCGGAGGTGGCAATCAGATCCAGATCCTCCTGGCTGGCTTCATAGCTGCGGGCTGCCTTACCCTCATTCAGGTATTCCAGCAAGCCTTCAAAGACCGCGGCCTCGTGCAGATATTTCTTGTCCCCCTTGGCCGCTTTCTTTGCTTTTTCGATCCGGCGTTGTACCATTTCGATATCGGCCATAACCAGTTCTAGATCAATGGTCTCAATATCGCGCAGCGGATCGGTATTGCCCTCGACGTGAATAACATTCTCATCGTCAAAACAGCGGACAACATGGATAATTGCATCTGTCATACGAATGTTCGACAGAAATTTATTGCCCAACCCTTCGCCCTTGGAAGCGCCCTTGACCAGCCCCGCGATGTCCACAAACTCGATAACGGCAGGCGTATACTTTTTCGGGGAATACAGGGCGGCAAGGAAATCCAGACGCGCATCCGGTACTGTTACCATACCAACATTGGGTTCAATGGTACAGAACGGATAGTTTGCCGACTCTGCACCAGCATTGGTAATGGCGTTAAACAGCGTGCTTTTTCCGACATTTGGAAGTCCGACAATTCCCAACTTCATATTGTTTCTTCCTTTCATAACGCTGGGGAGTCCAAATTGTTGAACTCCCCAGTTTTCTCATTTGTTTAGTTCTCGTGATCCTGCTCTTTTGGCACAACCGGATCTTCTGTTGCACCCGGCTCTTCTTCCGGACGCTCGACCGGGGCATCATTGTTATCCACATCCGTGGGGAGTTCAATGGTTTCATTTGAAACGCTCGCCGGTTTTACCGGCTCCTCTTTGTGCTCCAAAACAACGGGCTCTACCTTCGGGGGCAGCTCCCCGTGATCACAGAAATAATCAAAGTCACTGCCTTCCATGGTTTCATGGATCAGCAGATATTCTGCAACGGCCGTCAAAACATCGCAGTGTTCACTGAGGATGGTTTCACACAGCGCACTGGCCTCGTCAAAAATGCGCTTGACTTCATCGTCAATGATCGCCGCCATTTTCTCCGAATAGCCCTTGGTCTGTGCAAAATCACGGCCAATAAAGACACTGTCTGTTCCGGAGTCAAACGAAATCGGACCAACCTTATCGCTCATGCCGTAACGTGTGACCATCGCGCGGGCAACAGAAGTCGCCTGCTGAATATCACCGGAAGCACCGGTGGAAATATCATCCAGCATCAGTTTTTCCGCAACACGGCCGCCCAGGCTGACAACAATGTCCTCAAACATCTCATTGCGGGAGTTGAACGTCTTATCTTCCTGCGGTCTGTAAATGGTCATACCGCCGGCAGGTCCTCTGGGAATGATCGTAATATGGTGCACGGGATCGGTATGTTTCAGATATTTGGAAACCACCGCGTGCCCAGCCTCGTGATAGGCAGTCAGCTTGCGTTCCTTCTCCGAAATCACACGGCTCTTCTTTTCCGGTCCTGCCAGAACCTTCAAGATTGCCTCATCGGCATCGGCCATGGTGATAAAGCGCTCGCCGCGGCGAACCGCCAACAATGCGGCTTCATTCAACAGGTTTGCAAGATCGGCACCGGAAAATCCGGGTGTACCTCTCGCAATACTTGCCAGATCGACGTCGTCGCCCAACCGCTTGCCTCTTGCGTGGACCTTCAAAATTGCCTCTCTGCCGCGGACATCCGGCAATCCGATATAAACCTGACGGTCAAAACGGCCGGGACGCAGCAGTGCATTGTCCAAAATATCCTTTCGGTTTGTTGCTGCAATCACAATAACGCCTTCGTTGTTTCCAAAACCATCCATCTCAACCAGAAGCTGGTTCAGAGTCTGCTCGCGTTCATCATGGCCGCCGCCCATACCGGCGCCACGTTTTCGACCGACTGCATCAATTTCATCAATAAAGATAATGGCGGGCGCAACTTTCTTTGCCTGGTCAAACAGATCGCGAACACGGCTGGCACCGACACCGACGTACAGTTCCACGAAGTCAGAACCGGAGATGGACAAAAACTGTACGCCCGCTTCCCCGGCAACGGCTTTTGCAATCAGAGTCTTACCGGTACCTGGAGGGCCGACAAGCAATACACCCTTTGGGATACGCGCACCCATATCGGTATAAGCCGATGGATTTTTCAGGAATTCAACCACTTCCTTCAGTTCTTCCTTTTCCTCCTCGGCGCCGGCGACATCGGCAAAGGTAACTTTTTTCTTTTCCTCACTGCCCAAACGCGTTCTTGCTTTTCCAAACTTGGCAGCGCCGGCCGCGCCGCCGCCACCTGCCCGGTTCATCATAAAATAGACAAACCCAAAGCACACAAGGGTAAGAACCAGATACGGCAACAGGCTCATCCACCAAGGTGCAACCCAACCTGTTGTATAATCGTATTCCTTTAGAATTCCCTCTTCTTTCTGTTCCAGAATCAGATCATTCAGATCATTATAGAATACGGCAAAATCGTACATCTCATAGGTGACGGTTTTGTTTTTGCCATCCTCCTGCTTCTCATACAGGCTCAGGATCAGCTTGTTTCCCTCTGTGGTAAAGGACTCCACCTTTTCCTCTTTAAACAGATCTACGATATCGGAATATTGGAGTTCTTCGCCTTTCGACGGAAACATCATGATATAGACAGTTGAGAACAATATCACAAGGATAAGTATCCAAAATCCAGCATCCCTTGCACGTCTGTTATTTTGTTTGTTGGAATTCAACTAGGGATCACATCCTTCCATTTCAAAAAATTCCATATAAAAATCCATGTATGGATCAATTGGTATAAACTTCAGGTTTCAAAACCCCGATATACGGCAGGTTTCTATACTTTTCTGCATAATCCAAACCATAGCCGACAACAAATGCATCCGGAATATTGAAACAGAAATAATCCGCTTTGATATTTGTTTTCCGGCGCTCCGGCTTATCCAGTAACGTCACAACACTGATCGACGCCGGTTTTCTGACGCTGAGGTACTCTGTTAAATAACTGAGGGTAACACCACTGTCCAAGATATCTTCCACAACAATAATGTGGCGATTTTCAATCTTCTGATTCAGGTCTTTCAGAATTTTGACCTCCCCACTGCTGCTGGTGCTATTTTTATAAGAAGAGACAGCCATAAAGTCCACTTCGCATTTGATGTCGACATAACGCATCAAATCCGCCATGAAGATAAAGCTGCCCTTTAGAATGCCTACAAACAGCGGTTCCTTTCCATCAAAATCAACGGACAGCTTCTTTCCCAGGTTGCAAACCTCCTGTTGGATCTCTTCTTCTGATAAGAGTGTATATGCAATATCCTCTTTCATCGTTCATTTTCTCCCGTCTTTTTTATCTCTATTCGAATTGCCCGATCGCCCGGTCTGGCAGCACAGCGCTCGTCCACGCCAAAGCCGCAAATGCCGATCACACCACGGGCATCGCGGAACACAGGAATTTGATTTCTCTGCTCCGGCGTCAGTTTTGCTTCGGAGAACAATTTTTTTAACCGTTTTGTGCAGTTTCTTCCGGCAAGACGGATTGTATCCCCTTCGGCTCTTGATGTAACAGCTATATTACCATAGATTGTTTCACATTGAAAGAATAAAATATTAAATGTTTTGTGAATTTCGGGGCACACATCCACAACGGTACAGTACACCTCCAATCCCGCTTCCGGTATTAGGGTAACCGTATTGGGAAGTATCGTCCTGGGAACAAGTATACCCATCGTTCTGGTTCCAAATACCAAATATTCACGCTCTCTCCGGACACGCATTCCCGGCACATCTGTCATGGCATACGGATTCTCAGTATAGCACAGGGCGCGCAACTGTTCTATGTGGACGGCAGAAAGCGCACTGCCACACACCCGCCGTAATACACGCGCGGAAACCGGACGCGGCAAAGCTGCCAGTGCAGCGGCATGGATCTTATCCGCTGGCTGTTCCGCAAGAAACTGGGCAGCAAGCTGCTGCAAAAATGCCTCATCCTCCCGCAGCAGTGCAGCTGTCCGTCCGGCATTCCGGGAGAACTGCGCATTGATCTCCCGCAATGTCGGCATCACATGATGGCGCAGTCTATTCCGACTGTAATCATCCGCCGCATTGGAGGAATCCTCCACATTTGGGATGTGATGCTCCTCCAAATAGGCTTCAATTTCATCGCGTGTCAGTTCAAGCATAGGCCGTAAAATCCGCCCGCGTACAGGGGGAATTCCGGATAATCCACGCAGCCCGCTTCCGCGCGCCAGATTCAGCAGTATCGTCTCGGCATTGTCATCGGCATTGTGTGCGGTGACAATCCATTTACAGTTCATTTGATCTGCTGTCTCCACCAAAAATGCATAGCGCAGATCCCGCGCCGTCTCTTCAATACCAGTTCCCCGTCGGGCAGCTGCAGCCGCCACATCTCCGGACCCAATACAACACAAAATTGCTCTCTCTGCACAAAACTGCTGGACAAAGGCAGCATCCCGCTCTGACTCCGCTCCGCGCAGGCAATGGTTAAAGTGTGCACATACCATTCGTACGCCGCACTCCTGTGCAAACCGTTGCATGGTATCCAGAAGAAACATGGAATCCTTCCCGCCGGATACAGCGCAAAGGATTCCTTCCGATGGCTCAATGGCATACTGTTGAAAGAACTCAATATACTTCTTCGTCATTGTGCCGTTTCTCATAGGAGGAGTAGGCGGTGTACTCCGGCAACCACATCAGTTCGATGGTTCCGGTATCACCGTGACGGTTTTTTAGGACGATAGCCTCCGCCAGGTTTGGCGTCTCCGTCTCCTTATTATAATATCCATCCCGGTATAATCCGATGACAATATCTGCATCCTGTTCAATGGCGCCCGACTCTCGCAGATCGGAAAGCATGGGCCGTTTGTTTTGGCGCGACTCGTTCGCGCGGGACAGCTGGGACAGACAAACAACCGGGACATTCAGTTCCTTTGCCATAATTTTAAGCATACGACTCATGTCGCTGACGGCCTGGGTACGGCTCTCATTGGACCAGGTGTGGCCGGAGCCTGCGCTTTGCATCAGCTGAAGGTAATCGATGACCACCAAGCCAAGATTGTCAATCCGGCGACACTGCGCGTTCATATCTGCAACCGAAAGTGTTGGATTGTCATCAATGCACATCGAAGTCGAACTGATAACAGAAGCTGCCGTAACAATACGTCGCCATTCATCTTTGCCAATTCTACCGGTGAGCAGCTTCTGGCTGTCCACCAATGCCTCAGAGGAAAGCAAACGAATGGCCAACTGTTCGCGGGACATTTCCAGCGAAAAGATGGCCACGGCCTTTTCTGAAGTTTTCGCAACATGCAATGCGATATTCAGCGCGATACTGGTTTTGCCCATACCGGGGCGGGATGCAATCAGGATAAAGTCACCCCTGTTAAGACCCAGAATCATTTTATCCAGATCGACCAGTCCCGTAGATAGCCCGGGAACATTGGTCTCATTTTCCGCAGCAGCGGAGATTTGAGAAAACGCATTCTGGACAACCGAAGAAATTGGCATCAGGCCACCGATATTGCGATCTTGCCGCAGTGCATAAACTCTGCGCTCTGCGGCCTCCAGTACGGACTCTGCCTCCCCAGTTCCCTCTGCAATCATGTGACTGATATCATCTGCAACTGTACTGAGGTTGCGCAGCAATGAACGGTCCTTGATAATGTCGGCATACCGCATCACGTTTGCCGCAGTGGGAGTGATCTGCATCAGCTCCATCAGATAGGCGGAGCTGTTGTCATGCAGAACCCCGCGGGTGCGCATCTGATCGAGCACTGTGACAGGATCAATGGTCTGTGAGTAGGAGAACATGGCATAGATGGTCTCAAAAATTTCGCGATTTTGTTGGATATAGAAATCTCCAGCTTTGACAACCGTCAAAACATCTGAGATACAGCGCGGGTCAATCAGCATGGAACCAATGACGGCCTGTTCCGCCTCCGCACTGTGCGGTACCCGTTTCGCTAACAGTTCATCCATGGATGTTCTCCTCCTTTGCTTTTCTTCGTACTTCTAAACTCAGCCTTCTTCTACTACAACGTGCAGAACGCCGCTGATTTCATAACCAAACTTGCACTTGATATCGTACTTACCGAAGGTCTTAATCGGTTCGGGCTGTACGATCTTATTCTTTTCAATTACAATGCCGTGCTGTGCTTCCAATGCCTCCGCAATTTCCTTGGAGGTGACAGAACCAAACAGACGACCGTTGCTGCCGGCCTTCGCAAATACCTTGACCTCGACCTGTTCCAGCTTTTTGGCATTTTCCTGCGCCTCTGCCCGCTCTTTTGCGGCCTGTGCAGCCTTTGCCTTTTCCTTCAATTTCATCGCATTGAGGTTGTCAGCCGTTGCGATCACGGCCAGATTTTTGGGAAGCAGAAAGTTTCTGGCATAGCCGTCAGAAACCTCTTTCATTTCGCCCTTTTTTCCCTGACCTCTAACATCCTGTTGAAATATAACTTTCATGAACCTCGTTCCTTTCTAAATAAACTAAAATAAAACTATGAGATGGCAGCTGCTATAAACAACCGTATCGGATTGAGATGCGTTATTCCTCCATGTAGCTGTCAATCGCAGCAAATAGTTTGCTGACCGCATCTTGGATTCCAATATTTTTTAACTGGGCACCGGCTACGGATTTATTTCCGCCGCCGCCCAGGCTCTCAAGCAATACCTGCACGTTGATGTCCCCGATGGACCGGGCTGACATCGCAACACCTCCCTCTTCCGTTGGGCACACAACAAAGGACGCTTCCACACCGGAAATATTGAGCAGCTCATCCGCTGCCTGTGCGGCAACCACACGGGAGTGCGGCGTTTCCGGTACCGCAATCGCAATACTTTTATGGTAGAGCTTCGCTTTTTGCAGAATCCGGTATCGCTCTACTGTGGTATCAAGATCATTCTGCAACAGTCGCTTGACCTCTGTGGTATCTGCTCCCGCTCTGCGCAGGAAGGCAGCGGCGTCAAAGGTTCGTTCGCCGGTTCGCACAGAAAAACTCTTGGTGTCCATAATGATGCCGGACAAAATTGCCTCTGCCTCTTCCCGCATAATATCGCTCTGCTCCACCAGTTCCTGTAAAAGTTCCGTCATCAGTTCACAGACAGAAGAGGCATAGGGCTCATATAAGGTCAAATCGGCATGTTCAATATAGGTTGCAGCGCGGCGATGGTGGTCGATGACGGCAACGCGGTTGCAGGACAGCAGCAGGTTTTCCTCTACAACCTGTTCTGGACGGTTGGTATCGACAACAACGAGCAAACTCTGGCTGTCTGTTTTCAACATTGCCTCTTCTGGGCTGAGAAACACACCCGCATATTCGGGCAGCGTCTGCATATTCTGAATCAGACGACTGGCAGCATTATTCTGTAGATCCACGATAATATGGGTCTGTTTCCCCAGTTTTCTGGCAATACAGCAGACACCCACTGCGGCACCAACGGAGTCCAGGTCACTGTGCTTATGCCCCATTACAAAAGTCTGGGAAGCATCCCGGATCAGTTCATTAAAGGCATTTGCAACGACACGGGATTTGACGCGGGTACGGGTTTCAATTTCACTGCCTCGACCGCCATAGAACTCAAACTTCAGGTGATCCTTCACAACCGCCTGGTCACCGCCACGGCTCAGTGCCATTTCGATGCTCAGTTCGGCAAATCGAAAATTCTCGGCAAATCCGCTCCCATCATGGCCGACGCCAATGCTGACAGTTGCATGGATTCCACGGGGATTGATTACGTCATGCACGGAACGCAGCAGGGAAAATTTATCCTGTATCATATCTGGAAGATACCGTTCCTCCATAATAAACATATACCGCGTGCTGTCGAATCGCCGGATATATCCATCCTTGTCATCAAACCACTGACTGATTTTATCAGAAATATCACCGCGGAGACCATTTCGCACTTTATCGGTCACATTCCTTGTCAGTTCATCAAAATTATCGAGCACAATGATACCGGCAACCGGACGGGTATTGTCATATTCAATCTTGGTATCGTCATATTCCGTAACATCGACCCAGTAAGTAATGCCCATATGATTGCTGCTGTTTCTCGCTTCTTCCGGATGAATGATATTGCCATGCAGTTGGTATTTCCGTCCGCCAAAGTGCAACAGTTCGGGACAACAGCTCTGTCCGTCAATAATCCATTTGCTGGTGAAATCTGGCACAAAGTCGGTAACATAAGCTTCCAGCGTTGATTTTTTTGTACCACAAAGATCAAAAAACACCGCATTGCCCCAGACAATCTGGAAATCGTCCAGTTTAAACACCACAATCGGCAGTGGAAAATGCATCAAAGTGCTGTTTCTTGCAGATTCTGTATCATAGGTAACGGATTCGATATAGTTTAGCAGATCTTTCCGGCCTTTTTTGGACAAAAACGTCGAATAGATCACCGTGGCAAGAATCAGTCCGAATTCTACCACAGCAATCTTCCAATTCAAGAGCACAGTTACAGCCGCAAACAGCACTGTAATTGGCAGATACAGCTTCATCCCAGAACCAATAAACTTTTGCACTTTTTTATTCATAATCCCAACCCTCCACAAAGATGCAGTGGTCGACATCAAAGGTGCCGGCTTCTCCGTTTTTGCCGAGCAGATCACGTCGATCTGTAAGAATCCGTAAAGGATCCTCCAAGTGGTTCAAGATATACTATATCAAATGCAAATTCACTTCGCAACATTTTAATTGTATTCTTATCCGTTTCGATATACGGATGGCACCAATTTTCAAAAAGTCATATAAAAATCAACTGCCACAGAATACTGCGGCAGTTGATAAAACAATCTTTATTATGTACGAGCAGCTACGGTCTGACATGCGCCATCTCGGTGCCGGGCACCTGCCGTGCAATCTCCTCCATTCTACGATCGGTCTGCGCGATCACCTCGGCGCACTCCTGCAATTCCCGCAATAGGATCTCCGGGATGTCAGCCTGGGATTTATAACGCAGTTCATGTTCCAGGCTCGCCCAAAAGTCCATTGCAATGGTGCGGATCTGCAATTCGACGCGCACGGCCTGCACATGGTGGCTGAGATAGACCGGAATCTCCAGAATCAGATGCAGGCTGCGATAACCGTTCGGCTTGGGATTTCGGATATAATCCTTTTCCTTCAACAGCACAATATCACCCTGCGACGTCAAAGTATCGCGTACCGTATAGATATCCGAAATATATGGACAAATCACACGCACACCGGCGATGTCATCCAAATCATTAACCATGGAAGCATAGCTGAGGTCCAGCCCTCTTCTCTGGAGTTTTTCCGCGATACTCTGCGGAGACTTGATTCGGGTCTTAATATTTTCAATGGGGCTGCGTCTGCCGCAGACCTCATATTCGCGCCGCAAAACCTCAAGCTTGGCTGCGACCTGCTTCACGGCGCTTTCATACAGCATCATAATCTGTTGGAACTGTTGAACTGGTTCCAGTTCCTGACGCATGGTTTCCAGTGCTTCTGCCTGCGAGACAAAAATCGGTTGGAGTGTTTGGTTCACGATGGGACTCCTTTTATTCATATAGGGTTTTTTACCTGCTCCGGAAGAAATTGTCTGCCGTTATGGTTATTGTACAAACGATTGCCGGTATCGTCAAGGCATCTGGTGAAAGATTCACAAACTGTTGATTTTTACAAACGCGCTTCCCTCATAAACCGACAATCTACGGAGATACTGTTTTCTACAAACATCGTGTTAAGGGAGGTCTTTGCTTGAAAGCAATCATTATGGCCGGCGGAGAAGGCACGCGTTTGCGTCCTGTCAACAATCGATGCCCCAAACCAATGGTGCGTCTGCTCGGCCGTCCTGTTCTAGAACACCTGCTTCTGTTGCTGCGGGACTGCGGTTTTACAGAAGTTTGTATCACTTTGCGATATATGCCCGAACGTATCCGAAGCTATTTTCATAACCGGGAAATTCCCGGCCTTCACATTGAATATCGTGTTGAAGACACACCGCGCGGCACAGCCGGCGGTGTTCGAGCCTGCGCCGACTTTATCGGGGATGAAACATTTCTGGTCATCAGTGGCGACGCGGTCTGTGACTTTGATCTGCGTGCCTTCATGGAACAGCATTATGCTTCCGGCGCCCCTCTCAGCATGGCACTGTACTCTGCAACAGAGCCACTGCCTTATGGCCTGGTTGTTACCGATCGACAGCACCGAATCGTCAGCTTCATTGAGAAACCGGCATGGGATCATGTTGTCACCGATCTGGTCAATACGGGAATCTATGCGGTATCCCCCAGGATTTTAAAAGAAATCCCGGAAAACACCACATTTGACTTTGCAAAGGATCTGTTTCCTTATCTTATGGAACAGAATATTCCGCTCTACGGCTTTCCAACGGACGGCTACTGGTGCGACATCGGCAGTCCAGAAGCCTTTCTCCGCTGCAGTATGGATGCGCTCCAGGGTAAGCTCCGGCTTTGCCCGAGCGTTCCGGAGCGGGGCAACCGTATTTTTTCTGCAGATCCGCTGCCGGACAATATTATTCTGCATCCGCCCTGTTTCCTCGGTCAGGGTATATTCATCAGTACGGGTGCCATCATTGGCCCTGGCGCTGTCATCGGCTGCGGCAGCCAAATCGACAGCAATGCCATCATCCGCAACAGTGTGATTGATGGTGCACTGGTCGGGGAAAACTGTGTCGTAGAGGATTCCGTAATCTGTCGTGATGCAACATTGCCTGCCAGCAGCCGGATCGGGCGCGGTTCGGTTCTGGCTCCACGGGGCGCGGAATGCGTCCCTCCCAAAAAGCGGACGCCGGCGATGGTCGCACGGACACCGCGTCACAGCCGTGAGGTTCCCTGCCGCAACCGTGCGCGTCTGATGCGCACCCTCTCAGAACAGCTGATGGAAGCCGGCGCGGAATTCACCGACGGCCTACAGCTACGAGATCATGCAGGAAGCGTTCGAATTGCACCGTCTGCAACGGTTTCAGCTCTGCAAATTGAAGTGGATGCGCCGACCTCAGAAGCGGCAGAACACCTGCTCTCCAATTATGCTACCATGATTGAAAGCCTTTGCGGAGAAGAAGAATCGCCGTTGTAAACTAAAAATTCTTTCTCTCTCCTCTATTTTTCTCTGTATTCCTCGAAAATATATAGAAATGTTTCTTGATTCTTATAAGGTTTTGTGCTAGAATTTTCTGTACAAAACCTTATAAACTTTGGAGGAAAACAATGAAGAATCTGTCTAAAATCATGGCATTACTTCTTGCTGTCTGCCTTGCATTCGCTCTCTGCGCCTGCGGCGGTGACAAGGACGGTGCCTCTGCTGAAAAAGATGCAGACGCAAAAGAAACCTTGACCATGGCAACCAATGCCGAGTTCCCGCCCTATGAATATCATGAAGACGGCGAAATCGTCGGCATCGACGCAGAAGTTGCACAGGCTATTGCGGACAAGCTCGGCATGGAACTCGTCATTGAAGATATGGACTTTACCGCTATCATCTCTGCAATTCAGGGTGGTAAAGCTGACATCGGTATGGCCGGTCTGACTGTTACCGAAGATCGTCTGGAAAGCGTAGACTTCTCCACCAGCTATGCAACCGGCGTCCAGGTTATTATCGTCAAAGAGGGTTCTGAGATCACTTCTCTGGACGACCTCTCCAAGGGCGGTTACACCATCGGTGTACAGGAAAGCACCACCGGTGACATCTACACCACTGATGATCTTGAATCCAAGGATCTTGCTACAATCGAGCGTTACAACAAGGGCGCTGATGCAGTGCAGGCTCTGCTGACCGATAAGATTGACTGCGTTGTCATTGACAATGAGCCCGCAAAGGCTTTTGTTGAAGCAAACGAAGGTCTGACCATCCTTGAGACCCCCTATATCACCGAAGAGTATGCAATCTGCTTTGCAAAGGACAATGACGAACTGTCTGAAAAGGTCAACAAGGCATTGGAAGAGCTGATCGAGGATGGTACGGTAAAGAGCATCATTGATAAATATATCACTGCCGAATAAACCGGCATACAATTTCTGGAAATTGCAATAGGGGCGGCGAGCCGCCCCTATTGTTTTATTTGAAGAAAGGAGGCTGTGTGTTTTGAGTGCATGGCTTGATGACTTAAAAGCAAAATTTATCCTCAACTTCATAAAAGAAGAGCGCTGGAGATATCTCTGGAACGGCCTCGGTGTCACATTGGAAATCACTTTTTTTGCACTTCTGATCGGCATCGTACTCGGTTGTATTATCGCAATTGTTCGCTCTACGCACGATAAAAATATCGTAACAATGCGTCGTGGTCCAGGCCGATTCTTCCTGATTTTATTTGACCGGATCTGCCGCGTATATTTGACCGTAATCCGCGGCACACCCGTTGTAGTACAGCTTCTGATTATGTACTACGTCGTATTTGCCGTTTCCAAGAACAAAATTATGATTGCCTGTCTCTCCTTTGGTATCAACTCCGGTGCTTATGTTGCAGAGATCATCCGAAGCGGCATCATGTCCATCGACAACGGCCAGTTCGAGGCCGGCCGCAGTCTGGGATTCAACTATGTACAGACCATGATCTATATCATCTCCCCGCAGGCACTCAAAAACGTCCTGCCGGCGCTGGCAAATGAATTCATCGTTCTGTTGAAAGAAACTTCCGTTGCGGGTTATGTGGCGTTGCAGGATATCACAAAGGGCGCCTATATTATCATCGGCCGTACATATTCTCCTTTTATGCCCCTGATCGCCACCGCACTGGTATACCTGGTTCTTGTTATGTTCTTTACCAAACTTGTCAACCTGCTTGAAAGGAGGCTGAGAAACAGTGACCACTAATCAAGAAACCCTCATTTCGGTACAGGATTTGCAAAAACACTTCAAGGGCGGCGAAATCAAAGCCTTGGACGGGATCTGCACTGAAATCAAAAAGGGAGAAGTCGTTGTTGTCATCGGCCCTTCCGGCAGCGGAAAATCCACATTTCTGCGTTGTCTGAATCTCCTGGAAGTTCCGACCGGCGGACAGATTATTTTTGAAGGTACCGATATTACAGATCCCAAATCCAACATCAATGTTCACCGTCAAAAGATGGGGATGGTGTTTCAGCATTTCTATCTGTTTCCCAATATGACCGTCCTGAAAAATATGACGCTGGCACCCATCAAACTCCTGAAAAAATCCAAAAAGGAAGCGGAAGAAAAAGCCATGGAATTGCTTCGGCGTGTTGGACTGGAAGACCGTGCAAACGCCTATCCCAGCCAGCTTTCCGGTGGACAAAAGCAACGAATTGCCATCGTCCGTGCCCTGTGTATGGAGCCTCAGGTCATGTTGTTTGATGAGCCCACTTCCGCACTCGATCCGGAAATGGTCGGCGAGGTACTGGAAGTTATGAAGCAGCTTGCAGACGAGGGTATGACCATGGTCGTTGTCACTCATGAAATGGGGTTTGCCCGCGAAGTCGGCTCCCGTATTATGTTCATGGACTGCGGAAAACTTGTGGAGGAAAACACCCCCGAAGCGCTGTTTGCCAATCCACAGAGCGAGCGTCTCAAGCAATTTTTTGCAAAGGTTCTTTGATCTGTTTTCTGTTTTGATCCGTCAGTGGTTTCTACCACTGACGGATTGTTATTTTTACAATGAACTCTCGTCTAAAAAATTCCCCGCTCCACGTAGCAGACCGATCAAAATTATGGTATCATTTTAGTAAGTCAGAAGCACAAATAAAAATCTGAAAAGGATATTTTATTATGAAGAAGATTCCCTATCTCGTCATAGCACTCCTGATTATAACCGGCCTGTCCGCCTGTACAAAGCATACGGTGAACACCGCACCTCCTTCTGCTGCAAGCCAAACCAAAGAATGGACGAGGGAAGATGTCATTGCATTATTCCAAAGTCATAGAGATTGTCCGAATTATGTGGTAACAGACTGCGTTTTAACTCCCGATTCCGCGTACGGATTGATTGGAGTTATACAGTATACAGATGAAAACGGAAATCCATGCAATCTGGCATTTGTTGAGGAGGACGGGTTCTATCACCCAGTAGGACTTGATGCCTACAACGGCTCTGTGATTGCAGATGACAGTACACTCACTTATATGGGAAATGGAACGGTGACGCTGACACTGATGCGAAAAAACAATGGCGATCGTTACGATTACACAATGAAATACTCCAAGGATGGTAATGGCGTAACATTCACAGCGGAAGATCATCTGCGAAATGAATACAAAGCCAGATAGAATAAAAATCTATTTTCGATCGCATCAAAGCGCTATTCTTTAGATGTAAATTTTCTTTGACCTTAGTGGACAAATATGGCGATACAAGTTATACTGATACCCGGTGGTATGAAATGGCTGTTATAGTACGGCAGTTTGCCACTAAGGAGGACTTATGAACGTTGCATTTTTTCTCACACCAAAGGTCAATACAGTCTATCTATACGATGATTCCACACTCCGCCAGGGCTTGGAAAAGCTCCATCACCATGGCTATACTGCAGTTCCGGTGATTACACGGGACGGTAAATATGTTGGAACCGTCAGCGAAGGGGACTTTCTTTGGTATCTTGTGGAACGTTGCCAGGGAAAACTGTGTAAAGTTACCCCCCGCAGCATGGAAAACAAGCTGATTCGTGACGTACTGAACATTGACCGGAATCCGCCGGTAGATATCGCAGCCACGATGGACATGCTCTTTACGCGTGCAACGCAGCAGAACTTCATTCCGGTCATTGACGACGCCGGTTCCTTTATCGGTATCGTGACGCGCCGCAATGTGCTGCGCTATATTGCACAGCAGGCCAAAGCACAGCAGCTCGCATAACCCACAAAAAGAAATCAGAAAAACGATATGGCAGCATGAAAAATCATGCTGCCATCTTTTTATTCCATCTTCGCATTTGTACATTGAGTTTCAAAACAAAAAACAGGAGAGTTTCTAAAACTCTCCTGTTGGTCCGAGTGACTAGACTTGAACTAGCGGCCTCCTGAACCCCATTCAGGCGCGATACCAAACTTCGCCACACCCGGAAATTATGTTATACACCTTAGTGCTTAGTTATACTATCATAGAACTTTTTAAATTGCAATAGTTTTTTTCAAAATTTTAATTTTTTGTTCCCCCAGTTTGAAATCTGGGGGAACCTGCGCAGTTTCTTACTGCAACGTGATGCCAAAAATCTTCTGGTCGCGCGTACCAACCACAACCGTATTGCCGTAAACCACCGGAGAGGCTTCCAGATGCCCTTCCAAACTGATGGTGTCCAGCTTTTCGCCAGTCCGCCCGTCAAGCAGGTGCACATAACCGAGGAACGTGGTATAAATCACATAGCCGTCGCCGGCTTCGTCATAGACCACAACAGGAGAGCTCCAACTATAGTCAGTAGGCGTCTCCAGCTCCCAGACCGTTTCACCGGTTTCCTTATCCAAGGCTGCCAGAACGCCGCCACCCGTACTGTTGGTGGTTTTGGCCACCGGCACGAAAATCAGATCACCCAGATTGTTCTTTCCAATTGCAAGCGTACCCTGTACGCCGCCGGAAACCCCGGCCGCCGTATAACAGGTATAGTCCGTCTGCCAGACGATTTCGCCAGTCTCAGCATCCAGCTTCCAAACCGGGATCGTCGCGCTCTCATATTCGCCGGCGCGCCAGCCGCCATGGAACGACGTACTCATATAAAGATAGGGGTGGCCGTCCTCCAGCTCCAGTACCGGGGAACAGTTCGTATCATCCAGAACATCTTGTACCCAGACCACATCCAGCGTCTTGAGATCCAGACACATCATATGCCCACCGTTGTCCGCAACAAACAGATTCCCCTTCCATATAACCGCACTGTCCTCCATACCCAGCCAATAGGATTCCGTGCTGCTTCGATTGCCTTCATAACGCCACTTGATCACCGGATCGGGATCAATCGAAAGCGTTCCCTTTTCTACATCATAGTTCGTGTTGAGCTTCATAATGTACAGCACGCCGTTTTCGCCCGGATAAATCAACTGGTCCGTCTCCACATCGACCAGCGGAGAACTGTCAAAATAGGACAGTTCCCGCAGAGCAAAACTGTCCTCTGCACCAAATTCATACAAGATGCTGCCGTCAATCAAACTGATGATAAATGCATGGGCGTCGCCCGCATAGCTGTCATACCCCGCACCGACATACAGAATCGGATACCCCCGCGGGTCCAGCGAACCGCTGCCCTTGAACGTATAACCCACATTGATCGGGTCGCGGGTATGCTTGCCGGTCTCCAGATCCAGGAAATAGACTCTGCCGTCCATCGTGGCATAAATGACCTCAACCAGACCGTCCTTTTCCTTCGCGGAATCATACAGATTCATATTCTTCCGGGTTTCTTCCGACCACTGGATCACCAGTGCCTGACCGGTCCAGCCACTGCCGGTCCAGACCGCGCCGTCCGGGGCGCCCAGCGAATCGGTTCCCGACTCCCAACGCGCACCAAACGATTTTTCTTCCATGGTCACAGTGCCATAGGCCGCGGTATCGCGGAAGTTGTTGCCGCGGAAGGTCAAAATACCCGCCTGCTCCGTGTAAACCGCACCTTCCTGAAAAGCAATGGCATCTTCCGCCTCATACTTGTCTACAATTTCATCATTGACAGAGACCGCTGTACTGCGCAGAAAATTCTCCGGCTTCGTGCTGTCCACCGCGTGAGGCGTTTCCGCCTTCTCCGGCGCATCTACGCCGCCTGTCGTGCTGACACTGGCATCGTCTGAAGTGCCGGTTTTCGCATCCGTGGACGCAAAAATGCGCAGACCAATCACAACCAGCAGGGCCACAGCCAGTACACCGGCTGTTACAAGGGGGACAAGTTGCTGTTTTCTCTTTTTTGTTTGATTCATCTGTTTCTCTCCTATGCGGTACCGGGTACCGCTTACAATCTCCCTATTACTATACGAACTCTTTTCGATAAAATCAACCGGGAATCCACAGATTCTTCACTTTTCCGCCGTATCGCGGAAAAAACACGGACAAGATTGGTCTTGTCCGTGTTTTTTCTCATGCCTTTTCAATCAAAGAACGGCCGCGACGGGTCTCTCCGTCTCTGCCGCTTTTCCCGTTCGCTGAGCCAGACTGCATCAAAGTCCAGACTGCGCAGGGCGTCGTTGTATGCCATAAACAGCTTTTCCCGCAGAACGGCATTGGTCGCCAGATCCAGAAGATACTGCTTCCAGCTATACTGCTCTCCTTTCTTTTTGACCAGCTGCGCATGGTGCGCCTTCTCTGCCTGCCGCAAAAAACCGCTGATGACCATTCGGCCTTCCCGCTCTGAAAAAATCCGGCAGGCCGTCAACATGTCATCCTTCATGCCTTCCATCCCGGCAATCGCCGAATCGTCCACGTCCTCTTCATCAATACAGAATCGGGTTCCGATTGGAAGATCAAAATCCACCTGGTCAAAATCGAAGGCAAACAGAACGTCGTGAATGCTTTCCTTAATCAGCTTCCGTAGTTTCTGCTCTTTCTGCAACATCAGAAGATAGGTGTCCCAGTCAAAGGACGGGTTTTGAAACTGCGGGTTCTGAAACTTCCGTTTACACATCCGATAGGCAGCGAGTTGGGCTTTATAGGTCAGATAGCCGACAAGGAAATTTCCGTACTGGATAGGATCCAGTTCCTCTCCATCTCTGTTTTTCATTGTCCATTCCTTTCGATTGTATTGGTTCTAAACAGGAAAATATCTATTTTTACAAATAAACTTAGTCTGCAACCGTATTCTACGGTCATAGATTATTCTCATTTTATCTGGTTGTTGGTAACATTATGTCGTAACAGCAACTTAAAAAGGAGTAATATTGTGTCACCCCAATATCCACAGAAATATAAACTCTTTGGTTTTAAAGTAGCCTATTACCGAAAAAAGGCAAATTTCACGCAGGAAGCATTTGCGGAGGCAATCGGAAAAAGCACCAATTTTATTGCACAGATTGAGGCTCCTTCCATATCATGCGGCGCAAGTTTAGGAACGATATTCAAAATGGCAGACGTTCTCGAAATTCCTGTTTCAAAATTATTTGAATTTGAGGATGACTAAAATTTTCCTCGTTCAATCGTCAGCTAGAAATTTGGCAGGTGGGAGATCCAAGACGTCGGCCATTTTAAACAGGGTTTCCAGCGAAACACCCATCGTTGTACCTGGCCCTTTGACCTGTGCTACAAAATTTACACTTTTGTTGATTCGTTCTGCAAACGTTTCCTGTGTATATCCAGCTTTCTTCCGATAATACGCAATCTTCAAGCCAAGCACTCTATAGCGTTCTGGATACTCGGTCTGCATATCCTCACCACCCTTTATCCAATAAAATGGTAGCAAGGAACGCCATGTTTTAAAATTGAGTGGAACCAGAGAATCTTTTAGTAAAACTAAAGAATTTTTTCTATTGATAAAAAAGCAGGCGGTACTGTGGTTACAGTACCGCCTACTTTTTTCGTTTTATCAGAAAATAAGGAAGAAAATTGCTGTATGCGTCTTATTCCGTAAAGTGAATGTGGTTGTTGATATGATCTTCACAGAAGCAGTGATAGCCCTGACAACGGGAACAATAGCGGAATTCCAGATTGGGGTAGTCCGTATCGGTTCTGCCGCAGACTGCGCATTTTTTGCTATAGGATCGGTTGCGTGTTTCCCGGTTGATGCGGTCCCGCTCCCGCCGGAAGTTTGTGGCTGTTTTGCTCTGACTTCTGCGGTGCAGATGGGAGTACCGCATGATGTCCTCCCAGCAGAAAAACACAAAGTTCAGTACGGCGACCACGGGCAGCAGGTTGATGGGGAAGCGCAGCTGGATCACGGCAAACGCAAAGAACACGGCGTCAACAATGGCCAGCCATTTGATCTTGATCGGGATAATGAAGAACAACAACACGATCTGATCCGGGTACAGGATGGCGAAAGAGAAGAACATGGAAAGGTTGATATACGTTGCACTCACGGAGATATTGGTATGAAATGCAAAGTATGCGAGGAAACCATACAGAATGGTGAGTACCACACCGGTGATATAGTACAGCGTAAAGCGGGCGGTACCCCAGTTCCGTTCCAGTGTTGAACCGATAAAATAGGAAAAATACAGGGCGATAATGGTCCAGAAACCATTGCTGTCCGGGATGATGATAAAAGTCACAAGCCGCCAGATTTGCCCGTGCAGAATGTGATAGGGGCTGAACAACAACAATTGATAAAGCGTGCCGCTTCTGTCCATCGAAGTAAACAGCCAGACAGCGGCGTTGGCAAGGACGATAAACAGCATCAGATTTGGAACGCCAAAACGCGGATGGGTCACGCAGAAGCGGTCAATCCGGCGTGTCAGTTTTTTCATAGGGGTCCTCCTTTTCAGAGCAGGGAAGCATTTTCATAGATCATATCCTTTTTCTTAACTCCTGTCTATGAAAATTTTGTAAATTCCAAAGATATTCCTGCTTTTTTTCAATTTATTCCGAATTTACGCTTTATGTTGCGGAACGAGTGTGGTATGATATTTTTGTTTTCGTATGCCATTAGTATACCAGCAATTAGAATAGGAGCAAAGAATATTATGTCAAATACCATTCAACATAGAATTTTCACCTCTGAATCTGTAACAGAGGGACATCCCGATAAAATTTGTGACCAGATTTCCGATGCCGTACTCGATGCCATCATCGAGCAGGACCCCATGGCGCGCGTTGCCTGCGAGACCGTTGTCACCACCGGCATGGTAATGGTCATGGGCGAGATCACCACCGGCTGTTATGTCGACATTCCGTCCGTCGTCCGCAACACGGTAAAGGAAATCGGCTATGACAAGCCCGAATACGGTTTCGATTACAAGTCCTGTGCTGTGCTGACCACCATTGACGAACAGAGTGCAGACATTGCTCTCGGCGTGGACAAGTCCTACGAGGCCAAGGCCGGGGAAGCCGATGATGGTGACACCGGCGCCGGCGACCAGGGTATGATGTTCGGTTTCGCCTGTGACGAGACGTCCGAGCTGATGCCCGCGCCCATCGCGCTGGCGCACCGTCTGGCCCGCCGTCTGGCCGCCGTTCGGAAGGACGGACAGCTGGACTGGCTGCGTCCCGACGGCAAAACCCAGGTTTCCGTACAGTACGGCGCCGAGGGGCAGATTGAGCGTCTGCCTGCCATCGTTGTTTCCACACAGCACGCGGATTCCGTTTCCACAAAGGATCTGCGGGAGGCCATTATGGACACGGTCATTCGTCCGGTGATTGATCCGGCGCTGATTGATCAGGATACCAAATTCTTCATCAACCCCACCGGTCGGTTTGTCATCGGCGGGCCGGTCGGCGACTCCGGCCTCACGGGCCGCAAGATCATCGTGGATACTTACGGTGGATTTGCCGCACACGGCGGCGGCGCGTTTTCCGGTAAGGACCCGACAAAGGTCGACCGATCTGCGGCTTACATGGCACGTTACATTGCAAAGAACATCGTGGCGGCAGGACTGGCAAAGCGCTGCCAGATCGAACTGGCCTATGCCATTGGCGTTGCCCGTCCGGTTTCTGTCCTGGTCGATACCCAGGGTACCGGTCTGGTGCCGGATACCAAGCTGGCGGAAATCGTAAACGCCTGCTTTGATCTGCGTCCCACCAGGATCATTGAAAAGCTGGATCTGCGCCGTCCCATCTACCGCCAGACAGCGGCCTATGGTCACTTTGGCAGAACGGATATCGATCTGCCCTGGGAACATGTGGATATGGTGGATGCGCTGAAGGCCAGCCTGTAACGGACAGGAGCCCACTATGAACATCGAAGAACGGGAAGATATCATCGAGGGCCGCAACGCCGTGTTGGAAGCGCTCCGTGCCGGTCGGGCCATCGATAAGATTTACATTGCCAAGGGTGATGTGGACAAAACGCTTGGCCACATTGCATCCAAGGCGCGGGCTACGGGCTGCGTTGTGGTGGAAGCCGACCGCAGAAAACTGGACGCAATGAGTCAGACTCATGCCCATCAGGGTGTGCTCGCGCTGGCGGCCGTCCGCACCTATTGCACCATTGATGATATTCTGGCCATTGCAGAAGAACGCGGAGAAGCTCCGTTTGTTATCGTCTGTGACGAAGTATCCGATCCACACAATCTCGGTGCAATTATCCGAACTGCGGAGTGTGCCGGCGCCCACGGCATCATCATTCCAAAGCGCCGCAGTGCAGGTCTGACCGCAATTGTCGGCAAAACCAGCGCCGGTGCCGCTGAACATATGGCTGTTGCCAGAGTGCCGAATCTGACCGCCGCACTCAAAACGCTGCGTGACCGCGGACTCTGGATTTTTGGTTCCGCTGCAGAGGGCAGTTCTGCGCTTTGGGAGACCGATCTCACAGGTCCGATTTGTCTTGTCATCGGTTCAGAGGGTGACGGCATGAGCCGTCTGGTGCAGGAAACCTGTGATTTTCTGGTTCGGATTCCCATGCACGGTAAGGTTTCCTCTCTGAACGCATCGGCGGCCGCAGCGATCCTCATTTATGAAGCGTTGCGGCAAAGAAGTTAACCGCTGTCATTTTTCAACGATATAGGGTATTGCCATGAAAACGAAGAAAAAAACAAAATTGGATACCGGACAGACTCCACAGCTGGAGTCAAACGGAATCGATATGCCTGACGAAAGCCCACAGGCTTCTCCCCCTATGACGGTTGACGATATCCTCGCGGAGTACCACCGGCAACAGAGTGCGCCACCGTCCGATGCGGCAGAGCCGGGATCCATCCAGTTGGATCAAAAGGATGAAATATTGGAAGCCACTCGCATTTCCAGTACCGATGCCCCTGTTATCTCGGCGATGGATCCGCTCCAGCCGGCGAAGCAGGCCGGTGTGGAACCAGAGGGCGCGGATGAAGAATTTGAACTGCCCAAGCCGGAGGAACTGGAACGATCCGCAGCAGAAGCCGCCGATATGAAGGCGGACATCGTGGGGCAGTTCCAATCCGTTGGGGATCTCTACCGCGATCTCGGCGTCAACGAGGCGGAGCCCGAAGAGGAAATCACGGAGAAATCCATGCTAAAGCGTTGGGATCTCCTATCCATCTTCCATCGGGACCGGCAGGAAAAGGATGCGGCAGCCGGTGTTTCTGTTTCCCAGCTTCAGGATGAACCGGAAACGGAAGAGGAGAAGAAAGAAGTCCCAGAAACAGTGCCTGTTTCTTCGTCCGAACCGGAAGCCGCAACGGACGAAACGCCCTCTACAGAAACGGAAGAAGCCTCTGCCGCCTCTCAAAAGGTACGAAACCGATTCAAAGGCTTGACCGCCCGGCTCTCCAAACAGAAACAGGAATCTGTGCCGGAGTCCAAGCCTGTACTTACCATGCTGTGGGATCGCGATGCTGATAATGATTCTGCGTATGCTGATCCGCTGGAAGAACAGGATGTTCCATCAGAACCAGAAGCGCAGGATTCCCCTGCCTCTGATCCATCCAGAAACTTACATTCTTTCAATCTGAAAGCAGCAATCACCGGATATTTTGTCTCTTTCTGGGCCACGGTCTCTGCACTGCGCGATAAAAACGGTGCGGCCGCGGTAGACTTTTCCTCTCAGGTTCATGATCCGGAGGATGACCGGCACGATATCCCCGCAGCCGGAGCCGCCAAGCTGTACGGCAAACAGGCACAGCACATTCGTGCGCGGGCACTGCTGGCAACGCTGTTTTCTGTGTTGCTGCTGGCGCTCTCCTTCTGTCAGCTGTTCGGGCTTCCGTTGATCGGCGGAATCGGAACAGACGTCCGATTTCTGGCTATGTTTTGCCTACTGCTTCAGCTCGTGGTCTCTCTTCTGGGTCTGGACATCTTTACTACCGGCTTTTATAATCTGATCGACGGCGTTCCCGGTATGGAAACGCTCGTTTCTATCTCTTGTATTGCTTCCGCTGTAGACGCGCTCGTGATCTTCCTGACCCGTAATGTATCCTATGGCCTTCCTTTCTGTGCGGTCTCTTCGTTCTCCATGGTATTTGCCCTCTGGGGATCGTACCTGTACTGCCTTGGCTATCGCCTTTCTTTCCGTACTCTGGCACAGATTCAGACGCCCATGACGCTGAGCTCCGAACACGGCCTGTCCGAGCAGGGCAGCACGCTGCTGCGCTCTTACGGTTCCATCGAGCACTTTGTCCAACGCAGTGAAGCTCCAGATCTGGCGGAGTCCTCTTACCGACTTTTCACCCCGCTTTTCCTGATCGTTTCTCTGATCTTTGGCCTGCTGTCCGCAGTTGGTCACGGCGAAATTCGGGACTTTTTCCACTGTTTCTCGGCCTGCATTTCTGCCTGTGCCACATTTCCTGCCTTTTTTTGCTTTGCAAAACCCTTTGCATCCGCAGCAAAGAAACTGCGTCGAAAGGGTTGTACCATCGCCGGCTTCACCGGCTGCCGGGAAATCGGCTCGGGAAATCGCATTGTCATCCAGGACGAAGATATTTTCCCCAAAGGCACGGTCATTGTTGACAAAGTCATCACCTCCAGCGAAACGCTCGCAAAGAAGTTAATGATCTATACCGGGAGTCTGTTATCTGCATCGGATTCCGCATTGACGCCGGCATTTGATATGCTGCTCACCAGAAACGGACACGCCAAACTGACTGTACGCAAATTCAAGCCGCAGGAGGGGGGCGGGTTCTCCGGCATCATAAACGATGAACAGGTACTGGTGGGACCAGCCGCCTTTCTGGATCTGTTGGGTATTCGTATCCCCCAGCGGCTGAAGGATCAGGCCTCTGTATTTACTGCGATCAATGGACAGCTCGCCGGTGCATTTTGTCTGAAATACCACACGACAACCGTTTCCAGGGAGGCATTTGCCGCATTGTTCAACAGCAACCATCATCCCTTCTTTGCCGTGCGTGATTTCAACGTCACACCCAGGCTCATTCACCAGCAGTTCGGCGCAAATCCTGCACAGTTTGAATTTCCTGCATTTGCAGATCGTTACCGCATTTCTTCGGTCCACGCGGAAAAACCTGCGGCCGCAGTCTTGTCGAAGAATGAAATCGGCCCGCTGGCAGACTGTGTCTCCATCTGTTATCAGCTTTATGCCGTTACCAGACGATCCGTTTTTCTATCCCTGCTGGGCTCCATCGTCAGTCTGCTTGTCACCTTTGTGCTCTGCTGGTTGGGCGTATTCAAAATCATCTCCCCAGCAGTGCTGACCACATTTATGCTGCTCTGGTTGGTTCCAACCTTCGTTTTCCCGATTAGAAGCAGACGATGACCAAAGGTTTCGGGAAAATATTCGATAATTTCTTGCTAATGATTTTATATTAGTGTATAATGAGTCAGTGTGTTTCAGCTTTTTATTCGAAAAGATCAATAAAATTTTACCTTAACGATAACAAGGAGAGAAAACTTTCATGAGCTACGCAACAAAAGATATTCGCAACATCTGTCTCCTCGGCCACGGTGGCAATGGTAAGACCAGCCTGACAGAGAGCATGCTGTTTCTCACCGGTGCAATTGACCGCCTCGGCAAAGTCCCCGATGGCAACACCGTCACTGACTATGACGCCGAAGAAATTAAGCGCCAGATTTCCATTTCCTCTGCAATCGCTCCTGTTGAATTTTCCGGCAAGAAGATCAACGTCATTGATGTTCCCGGTTATTTTGACTTTGCCGGTGAAGCTGCAGCTGCACTGCGTGTCGCTGATACCGGTATTCTTGTCTGCTCCGCAAAAGACGGTCTGACCGTCGGTGCTGAGCGCTCCTGGAAGTCTATGAGCCGTGCAAACCTGCCCTGCATGATCTATATTTCCAAGATCGATGAAGAAAACGGCGATTACGATGCTGTTGTTTCTGCATTCCAGGAAAAGTATGGCAGCATTGTCTGCCCTGTTACTGCTCCCATGAGCGATGGTTCCGGTGTTATCGACCTCGTACACAATGTTGCTTACCAGGTGAACGGTAACAAGACCACAAAGATCGATGTCCCCGCCGCTGATGCTGATAAGGTCGAAGAGCTCCGTGAAATGCTGACCGAAGCAGTCGCCGGCGCTTCCGAAGAACTGATGGAAAAGTTCTTTGAGACCATGGAACTGTCTGAAGAAGAGATGATCGAAGGGCTCCGCATTGGTGTCCGTGATCGCTCTGTTGTCCCCGTATTCTGCGGCAGCGCAACCCAGAACATTGGTACTGCTGCTCTGTTGCAGGCAATTGTAGACTATGTTCCCAGCCCGGATCAGATGCCCGCACAGAAGACTGTTGACGGCAAGGAAATTCCCTGCGATGAAAACGGTCCTATCTGCGCATTCGTATTTAAGACTGTATCCGACCAGTTTGGTAAGTTCTCCTTTGTTAAGGTAATGTCCGGTAAGATCACATCTGATCTGTCCCTGTACAACACCCGTTCCGGTTCTACCGATAAGCTTGGCCGTCTGTACACCATGTGCGGCAAGAAGAACACCGAAGTGAAGGAAGCCTGCTGCGGTGATATCGTTGCCATCGGCAAGATGGACTGGAAAACCGGCGATACCGTTTGTGCTCCCAAGACTGAAGTTGAATTCCCGGCAATCGAGATGCCCGAACCCTGCTACTCTATGGCAATCTATCCCAAAACCAAAGGTCAGGACGATAAGGTCGCCAGCGGTCTTGCAAGACTGAATGAAGAAGACATCTCCTTCACCCTCGTCAACAATGCAGAAACCCATCAGATGGTCATTTCCGGCCAGGGCGATATTCAGGTTGACGTTCTGTGCGCAAAGCTGAGATCCCGTTTCAGTGTTGAAACCGAGCTCAAGCCTGCCCGCGTTGCTTATCGCGAAAAGATCAAGGGCAAAGTCGAGGCACACGGCCGTCATAAGAAACAGTCCGGTGGTTCCGGTCAGTTCGGTGATGTCTGGGTTCGCTTCGAGCCCCAGGACGAGCAGGATGATATGATCTTCGAAGAAGAAGTATTCGGCGGCAGCGTTCCCAAGAACTTCTTCCCCTCTGTTGAAAAGGGCCTGCGCAATGCAGTTACCAAGGGCGTCCTCGCCGGCTATCCTCTGGTCGGCCTGAAGGCTGTCCTGTACGACGGTTCCTACCATCCCGTTGACTCCAACGATATGGCATTCCAGACCGCAGCACGTCTGGCTTACCAGGATGGTATCCCCAAGGCAAAGCCCACCATTCTTGAGCCCATTGGCCTGCTGCAGGTTACCATTCCCGATGCAAACCTGGGCGACATCATGAGTGACATCAGCTCCAAGCGCCGTGGCACCGTACTTGGCATGACTGCTGAAGACGGTATGCAGACGGTTGAGGCCGAAGTTCCCATGGCAGAAATGGGTTCCTACACCATCGACCTGCGTTCCATGACCCAGGGTCGCGGTTCCTTCGTCTGCAAGTTTGTCCGTTACGAGGAAGCGCCCGGTAACGTACAGCAGAAGGTTATCGACGAAGCCAAAGCACTGGCAGAAGCAGAATAAGCTACGTATCTTCTTTCTTTTACAAACCTCCCTTGGAATATTCCAAGGGAGGTTTTTTGTTTGCCCATTGGTCTATATCATCATTCGTCCAATGATACGCCGCAAAATCATAGCATGCTGTGCCTCCGCTTCGGCAAGCTCCGCATACAGCTTTCGCAGCTCCGGTTGCAAAGCCGCTGCACAGGCCAACTGGTATCGCTGGCTACTTTCCTGCTCTGCGGCATAGGCAGTACGCAATTCTGTCAGAATGCCTTTTATTCTGTGCGTTGATACCAGGTGGTGTTTTACCTTTCCACTGCATAAAAACAACTCTAATTCCAGACGACGCAAGTGTTCTCGTTCCTCATTTGCAATCCGCGTCAAAACCTGCCCTGTACTGCCGCCAATCCGTCCTGCCAGAGCAGTGTATACCGCAATGCTTTCCCGCTCCGCTTCAATCATAAAGGAAAGCACCTCTTCCGGATGCTGTATTGGCGATACCTCTGTTTTCTCTTCTGTACCATTGACACGCGCCCAGACCGTCTCAAAGTGATCCAGACCATACTGTTCTTTCCCGTTCTCCATACTCTCCCTCCTGTATTCAGCCTATGCACAGACCGGCCGTCTGGTTCCTGTCTTGCAATCCTCTGCAAAATATGCGATAATTGCGGCAATCTTATCAGGACGGAGGGAATTTTCATGCCCAGATTTTTTATTCCAAACAATCAGATTTCTGAAACAGTTGCTGTCATTTCCGGCCGGGATGCTGACCATATCAAAGTACTCAGGATGAAGCTGGGGGAACCACTTGTTGTCTGCGATGGAGCCGGTACTGACTATCACTGCCAGCTTTCCAAACTGGGGAATGGATTTGTAGAAGCAACGATTGAACAGAGAATTCCTTCTCCTGCTGAAGCCAGTGTCCAGGTTACTATTTTTTCCGCCTTTTCCAAGGGAGAACGCCCCGACTTTGTTGTACAGAAATGTACGGAACTGGGCGCCACTGCCATCACCTTTTTCCCTTCTGATCGTTGTATCTCCCGCCCGGATGGGAAAAGTCTGGACAAAAAACTTACCCGTTGGCAGAGAATTGCTGAAGAAGCCGCCAAACAGTCCGGTCGCGGATTGATTCCAGCAGTACAGGCAGTTGACAGCTACCAAGCGGCATTGGACTGCGCCAAAAAAGCAGATCTGTCGTTATTCATGTATGAGACTGGTGACCGCATTGCGATGCGAGATGTCATTACACAGGCCGGGACCATTCAGTCCTGTTCTATCGTCACCGGCCCGGAGGGCGGATTTGAGCCGTACGAGGCGGATCTTGCCGTCGAAATGGGTTTTCACTGCTGTAGTATGGGACCCCGTATCCTACGCTGCGAAACCGCACCGCTCTGTGGTTTGACCGCTGTTCTGTATGCTACAGGAAATCTGGATTAAAGGGATAGAAATAGAAAAACAGGCTTACAATGTGTTGTACATTGTAAGCCTGTTTTTCTCGATCATGTCGAGATCATTGATATAACCATTGGTCTTATGAATTGATCCATTCAATCAGTGGCTGCAAATAACGTCTATCTGTCCAATCACATGTACGCCCCACTGTGCACATCAAGGCCTTCTGCCATGGCTCATATGTAGCAGGATCTTGCTTTGCAACTGCTTTCTGTAATAGTCTGCACAATGTTCTATCTTTAAAAGACATCGCTTCCTCGTTCCACGCACCTCGTCCATAATAACAAGGTATTCCCTGTAAAGCATCTTTGAAGTTACGTTCATAAACCTGTACAAAAGCCTCTTCTTCAAACGGCGATGCACCAACACACAATACTGCAACTTTCTTCATTTTAAGAAGTTCTATATTTTTCCTTAGGAATGACAGTCCAGCAATTCCAGAGGCGTATATTCCTCCTGCTAATATGATAATATCATACTTATTCACCTTATGTATATCAGCTGATTTGGCAGATACACAATCAAAACCTGTTTCTTCAACAAGCCAGTCTACATACTTTTTTGTTGCTCCATATTTCGATTGGTATATGATCATTCCATTTCCCATAATATAGTTCTCCCTTCAAATTTTCGTCTGGCGGTCTACTACTGATTTTTATTATATCGCTTTTCCTCATCTCTGTCACTTGCCTTTGGGTCACTTCCTGATGTTCCCTCTATAAACACTTGCGTGGATTAAGAAAGCCTTTTCATCTGTTTTATCCATATAAAAACTGCGATGAAGTATACTTCATCGCAGTTTTTATATTTTATTTCTTCCACGCAGCCGGAACAAACAAAATCAAAATCGGGTAGAGCTCCAGCCGTCCCAGCAGCATACAAATGGTCAAGATAATTTTACTAAATTCTGAGAAACTGCCAAAGTTCATCACCGGGCCAACGGCGCCCAAAC
Organism: Oscillospiraceae bacterium; assembly: GCA_050944035.1. Lineage (GTDB taxonomy): Bacteria > Bacillota > Clostridia > Oscillospirales > Oscillospiraceae > JBMNQH01. Next base: position 34,481 of record JBMNQH010000003.1, read on the forward strand.
CAGGTCCAATGTTGCTGATGCAGGCAACCACTGCTGTAAAATTGGTAACAAGATCAAAACCGTCCACACAGATGAGCAATACCGATGCCCCGGTAATCAGCAGATAGATCAAGGTAAAACTCTGAATACTGCTGACCGTTTTGTCATCCAGTACTTCGCCATCCATATGAACCAGGCTGACAGAATTGGGATGCAGTGCCTCATAAATTGATCGTCTTGCCGCTTTCAACAAGACCACCAGTCGAACCACTTTGATACCGCCGCCGGTAGAACCGGCACAGGCACCAATAAACATCAGAAGAACCAGTATCACCTTTGAAAATGAAGGCCACAAATCGAAGTTGGTCGTTGAGAACCCCGTTGTACTGATAATCGACGCAACCTGGAACGCCGACTGATGGAACGCTTCAAACAGAGAGCCATACATACTTACAATATCGACTGCGATCATTATAATGGACGCTGCGACAATGATGGCATAGGCACGCAGCTCTTCATTGGTAATCACTTTTTTGAATTCCCGCAGGAGCAACAGAAAATAGATGTTAAAATTCACTGCAAACAACAGCATAAATACGGTGGTAACGCCCTGAATATAATGGCTGTATCCCATCAGGCTGTCGTTTTTTACTGCAAAACCACCGGTACCGGCTGTACCAAAGGAAATAGTCACCGCATCAAACAGAGGAATGCCTCCCGCCAGCAACAGAACAACCTGCAATAACGTCAATGCAAAATAGATCTCATACAGGATCTTTGCAGACCGATGCATTCTCGGAACCAGTTTTCCAACATTGATGCCGGGACTTTCTGCACGCAGCAAATGCATGGAGTCGCCATTTGCGGAATCTTTTGTCAGGGGGGCAAAGGCCAACAGAAATACCAAAACCCCCATACCGCCGAGCCAGTGTGTGAAGCTTCTCCAATACAAAAGTCCCATGGGCAAAGCTTCCACTTCTTTCAGAATGCTTGCACCGGTTGTTGTAAAACCGGAGACCACTTCAAAAATACAGTCGACATAGTTGGAAATTGCACCACTGATGAAAAACGGCAGTGCACCAAACAGCGATACCACAATCCATACAAATCCAACAGTAACCAGGCCTTCTCTGGCATAAAATCCAGTCCTTTTTGGCCGCTGCGCAGCTGCCAGACCACCCAGCGCAAGCAGCAGTAAAATCGTAATAGAAAAACCCCATACCGCACTGGTTTCCCCTTGATAGAGAGAGATCAGAACGGCGGGAAGCATGAACACCGCTTCCACGCACATAATGCGGCCAATGATACTGGTGATCATCCTATAATTCATAGTTTTCTTCCTTTTCCCGTCTCTCAGCCCTCACGGACAAAAATATCACGCAGATCTACAACATAGCGGTTGGCCTTGCTGACAACAATGACAGTGTCTCCATTTTCGATGCTGTCATTTCCGCTGGGGATGATAATTTTGCCCATGCGATTGATACAGGCAATCAGCAAACCATCCTTCAGTCTCAAATCTCGAAGTGGTTTCTCTAAGTACTTTGCAGCAGTATCCTTTACACGGAATTCCAGGGCCTCCACCTTGCCGTCAACTAGATAATGCACTGTCTGCACAGAACTGCCGTCTATATTTTGCATACAGCGGACATAGTGAATAATGGCCTGTGCACAGATTGGCTTCGGGTTGATAACACAGTCAATGCCTTTATCTCGAAGCAGAGCATTGTGTTCCGTGGAATCGACCTTGGTGATAACCTGCCGTACACCGATGTGATCGGCAAACAGGGAAAGAATCAGATTTTGCTCATCGATATCAGTCATAGTAACAACGGTATCCATCAACTCAATATTTTCGGCTTTCAATAGAGATTGACTGGAACCATCCCCATGTACCACCGTTGCTTTCGGCAGCTGTTCTGCAAGGGAAGTACAGATCTCCCGCCGTTTTTCAATAATTTTGACGCGGGTTCCAGTTTTCAGCAGCATATCGGCGAGATAATAGGCTGTTCTGCCGCCGCCAATGATCATGGCATCCTTGGTCTTTTTCTCCCGCTTTCCAATGGTTTCCATCAGTTTGGCAAGCTCCGCCGTTGCGGCGCTGACATAGATCTTGTCACCCACCTGCAAACGGAAGTTGCCATCGGGAATCAAAGCATCTCCATCCCGCTCAATGGCACAAACCAGAATCCGCAGTTTCAACCGTCTGGACAACTCCATCAGACTTGCACCGTCAAATGGACTGCCTTCCTTGATAACCAGCTCCACAATTTCGACTCTGCCTTTGGCAAAAGAATCCCGCTTGAGAAATCCTGGAATCTGCATCAAGCGAAAGATTTCCCGTGCCGCTGTCCACTCAGGGTTGATAATCATGCTCAGGCCCATCTCTTTGCTCATCAGATAAGCCTGCTCTGAGTATTCAGGATTTCGGACACGGCAGATGGTATTCTGGCAGCCAAGCTTTCTGGCCAGCATGCAACAGACCATATTCACTTCATCACTGGGTGTTGCGGCGATCAGAAGATCGCTGTGTTCCACATCTGCTTCCCGCTGTACATTCAGAGCTGCACCGTTGCCATACATTACCATAATATCAAGGCTGTCGGAAAGTTCCTGTACTACCTCTTTATTATTGTCAACCAGCACAATGTCATGTCCTTCTTTGGTGAGTTGGTCTGCAATCACAAAGCCAACTCTGCCACCACCTACAATTACAATTTTCATATGCCAGTTCTCCCTTCTGCCTCATATGAATGCGACGCTATTCTACACTAATCAATTCTGTTTTTCAATACTTGTTTCTCCACGTTTTTTTGCACTTTTTTTCTACCCCAGTTTATGGTATAATTTTTTATGATAGTATTTTTCGTATTAGGTTTCCATTTTTTGTAAAATCGAGGTGTTCCGTGATGGATGATACCATTTCTATTGTCTCCTGTTCAGATTATACACCGATCACCGCAGCCGCGGCACTGGCCGCTGCGCTGGCGCCAATCGGCGGGCTGAATTGGGTCATGCCGGGTATGCGTATTGGGATCAAAGTCAATCTTCTGCGGAAAGCAAAACCGGAAAGTGCAACCGTCACCCATCCTGTCCTCGTAACAGAGCTTTGCCGGATGCTGGTCAACCGCGGCGCCCATCCGATCGTCGGAGACAGTCCCGGCGGTCCCTGGAACGGCCCCTTCGTCAGCGCCATCTATGCCGCCTCCGGGATGAAGCTGGTGGAAACGGCCGGGGGGCAGCTCAACTACGACTTTTCTATCCGTGAAGTAGAGAATCCGCGTGGAAAAATGATTAAGCGCTTCCGTTATACCGCATGGTTGGACGACGTTGATGCCGTAATTGACTTTGCCAAGTTGAAAACCCATGCCCTTACAACCATGACCTGCGCGGTAAAAAATTTCTATGGCCTGCTGCCTGGCACACGGAAGGTGGAGTTTCATTACCGCTTTCCAAAAGTAGAGGATTTTTCCAATATGTTATTGGATCTGAATGAATATATCCGCCCAAAGCTGACTTTGGTCGACGCAGTTGACGCCATGGAGGGCAATGGTCCCGCGCACGGTACACCTCGGCGGATCGGCGCACTGATCGCTGCAAACGATCCGTATTCTGCGGATCTGCTCTGTGCGCACCTGATTGGACTGCCAAACGCCTCGGTCCCAACGGTACAGGCTGCGATCGCGCGCGGTCTGTGTCCTGCTTCCGTCTCTGAGTTGAAACTGTTCGGCGATCCCGCTCGATTTGCCGTGCAGGATTTTAAAAATCTCCCACCGCAAAACTCTACGCTGTTTTGCAGCAGCTCCAAGTTAAAACAAACGCTTGCCAAGCGCTTGTTTGGCACCCATCCCAAGGTTATACAGCAGGACTGTACGGGCTGCGGTCTGTGTACGGAAGTCTGTCCGGTCGGTGCAATCACCGTAAAGGAAAAAACGGCAAGTGTGGACAGCAAACAATGTATTCGCTGTTTCTGCTGTCAGGAACTCTGTCCTTCCGGCGCTGTTGCAGTGCACCGCACGGTAATCGCCCGTTTCTTGACAAAATAAGAAAATTGCGTCGGATTGCAATCCGACGCAATTTTTTATTCCCGTTTTTATTTTAGATTCAATTTTTGAATTGCACGAAGCAGATACATCGCCGCAACACCCGTGAATACACCGGTGATAATCGCCGCGGCAAGCAATGCAGGTGCATAATATAACAATCCCGCGGTTTTGGTTACAAAAACCGCCGCGGCAAGCTGCCCTGCATTGTGTGCGATGGCGCCAAAAATACTAACCACCCACAGGAGCCGATCGGAAAACAGGCCAATCAGAAGCGCCATTGCCAGATAGGCCAGAATACCACCGGCAAGGCTGAAAATCAGCGCTGATACACTGCCCGCAAACACGCTGCCCATAAGAATCCGCACAAGCAAAACAATGCCCGCTTCTTTTCGCCCCAGATAGGCCATAACAAGCAGGGTAACAATATTCGCAAGTCCTAATTTCATACCGGGAACCGGAACAATGGGCGGAATTTGTGCTTCCGCAATAAAAATTGTCAGCGCAATGGCAGACAGCACAGCCATCAGCGTCAGTTTTTTTGCTTTCATTCGCTCTCCTCGATTTTTATAACCACACGATTCGGCAGGCAGGTGATCGGAATAAGGCTGTCATGAATCCAGCCCTGATGAACACAGATCTGATCCGGACAGCTTGCTTCACTGACAGAAATCTGTCCGTGTTTCACAGAGATGATGTTATAACCACCGTCCTCTGTTTCGATTTTTATCTCATAGGGTATAGCCACAGCGTTGAGATCAATTGTTTCATATAGTTCCCCATCGACATAGACACTGGCGACGGTTCCCATTGTGTGTGTATTCCGAAACAGAAGAAACAGTCCCAGCGCAGCAATGCACAGCACTGCAAAGAATACAATCCAAATGGTTGTTTTTTTTGTCATATTGCACTCCTTTTTGTCTCTGTCTATCATAGTTAGATTTCTTAATGTTGTCAACAACGGATTGAAAGTGCTATAATGCTAGAATCCGGGATTTATTCCAGTCCGTTTCGTTTCATTGGACCACTGTATTTTTCCCAGAAAGGGGCGATTATATGGAAGCAGCAGGTTTACTGCTTGACTCCTCTCTGCTTTTTCACTATTGTATTTATTTCACAAGATTTCTCTTGCCGATTCTCTCGGTATGGATCCTGTTCCGCTGTATTCGTTCGATCTTACGTGAGCGCTGCGAACCGGAAATCTGGGCTTATCTAGACCATCCAACCGGTTCCAGTTTTCCCGTCGGACATTGGGAATGCATCGTCGGTCGATCCCGCGCCTGTGACATTGTCATCAATTCCCCTACGATCTCGCGGAATCACGCTGCATTGATTCGTAGCGGAAGCGGCCGTTGGTCCATTTATGACCTCGGATCCAAAGGCGGTATTTACGTCAATGGCGGTCTGGTTGGGGACGACGGCGCTGCTTTGGAAGACGGTGACATTATGGATCTTGCCGATGTCAAACTGCGGTTCCGTGCCCTGGACAACGATCAGCTCTCCGCGCTTTCCTCCCGCCGCACGGCGCCCGGACGCTATGTCCATCCCGGCGCGACCTTTTTGATTCTCACCTTATTTCAGATCCTGCTGTTATTACAGCATGTCGCCACAGCCGACTCGGCATTGATTCGTCCCATTGCAATGGCTTTTCTCTCTCTGATTGTCGCCATGTGGTGTTACTATCTGATGATGCGCTCCATTCGACGCACGGGTTTCGAGATCGAAACGCTGGCCTTCTTCCTGTGCTCGCTTGGGGTCTCTGTGGCGGCAACTTCGATACCGGAAGAGATGATCAAACAGATTGTGCTGATGCTGGTCGGAATCCTTTGCTTTTTCATGCTCGGCTGGTGGCTGCGCAGTCTTTCCAGAACCAAAGCCATGCGTACGCCCATCGCCGTGATCTCTCTGGCTTTGCTGGCCGCCAACCTTGTGTTGAGCGAAGCCGTATTTGGTGCAAAAAACTGGCTGACCATTGGTGGTTTCTCTCTACAACCTTCCGAATTCGTGAAAATTGCCTATGTTTATGTCGGGGCTGCAACGCTTGACCGTCTGTTCCGAAACCGGAACCTGTTCGGATTTATTGCATTTTCGGCGGTTTGCGTCGGCGCGCTGGCTCTGATGGGTGACTTTGGCACCGCACTGGTCTTTTTTACCACTTTCCTTGTTATCTCCTATCTGCGTTCCGGCAATCTTGCCACCGCATTTCTTGCCGTGGCCGCCGCCGCGCTGGCCTGTCTGCTGGTCCTCAGCGTCAAACCCACGGTCGCACAGCGATTTACCACCTGGGGTCACATCTGGGAAGACGTCAACGGTACCGGCTTCCAGCAAACCCGTGCGCTGGCCGCTGCCGCATCCGGTGGTTTGTTCGGTCTCGGTGCAGGAAACGGATTTTTACACACCATTTTTGCAGCCAACACCGACCTGGTGTTCTGTATGCTCTGTGAGGAATACGGTCTCATCGTGGCAATCTGTGCAGTGCTTTCTGTTGTCGTGATGGCGTTCTTTACGGTTCGCACAGCGGCGCAGGGCCGTTCTTCCTTCTACGTTATCGCCGCCTGCGCTGCGGCCACCATGATGACCGTTCAACTTGCGCTGAACGTATTTGGTGCAGTCGATATTTTGCCGTTTACCGGCGTTACTTTCCCATTTGTTTCCGTCGGCGGCAGCTCTCTGATCTCCTGCTGGGCACTTCTCGCCTTCATCAAAGCCAGTGATACCCGTCTAAACGCCAGCTTCGTGGTCAAAACCGCCGGTGGACGCCGCGTCCGTGATCGGTATGATGAAGAGGATTACGAGGATGATTATGACGGGGACTACGAGGACGACGATTATGAAGATGATGACTACGACACCTATTCACCGGAATAAGGAGGAATCTGTGCAATGAAAAAAATCAAACGCAGAGCTACAGCCGCGGCGATCGTTGCACTGCTCGTAATTGCCGGTCTCTTTGTCTATGTTCTTCGCTATATAAAAGATGGAACAGATTGGGCGCTGTTTGTCGGCAATCAGGACCTTTATACTGACGGTGTCCTCACCTCCGGTACGGTCAAGGATCGAAACGGCGTGATGCTCGCCACAACCGAGGGTGGCCTTGCCTATTCCGACGATAGCGCAGTGCGTACTTCCTGCCTCCACGTGGTCGGTGACTTTTCCGGCAACATCGGTTCCGGTGTTCTCAACGCCTTTGCCGACACATTGAGCCGTTATAATCTGATCACTGGCGCCTACTCCTTCCGCGATACCGGTGAAACTGTGAATCTGTCCATCGACTCCTCGCTCAATGTTACGGCATACAACGCCTTAAACGGAAAAAAGGGCGCGGTTGTCGTCATGAACTATCGGACCGGCGAGGTGCTTTGCATGGCAAGCTCTACAAGCTATGACCCCAGCAATATTCCCGATCTCGAAAGCGATTACTACGACGGCGTCTATCTCAACCGCTGTATCAATGCAACCTATCCTCCCGGCTCTGTCTTTAAGATTATCACCCTGACAGCCGCACTGGAAACCGTCCCGGATCTGTTTGATCAGACCTTCTACTGCGACGGCAGCGTCACCGTCAACGGCAACGAGGTGGTCTGCGCTGGTGTCCATGGCTCCCAAACCATTCGGGAGGCGTTTGCAAATTCCTGCAACTGCGCCTTTGCAGAACTTGCGCTGGAGGTTGGCGCCGATACGCTTCTGGAATACGCAGAGCTCTACGGTATCACCAGCTCGATTGATCTGGACGGCATTGAAACCGCCGCAGGCAATTTTGACGCGGACGTCGATGATACGGCGCTTGCCTGGTCCGGTATCGGCCAATCCACCGACCTGGTGTCTCCGCTTTCCATGGCCTGCGTGGCAGCCACAGTTGCAAACAACGGCACCCTGGTCAATCCAACCATTCTGCTGGATGGTGACAACGGCACCGACCGCCGGCTTTCTGATAGCACGGCGCAGACGATCGCCGAGATGATGCAGAATAACGTTGTCAACCATTACGGACAGGGCAACTTCCCGGGTCTGAATATCTGTGCCAAAACTGGTACCGCTGAGGTGGATGACGGTGCGCCGCACTCCTGGTTCGTCGGATTTTTGGACGATGCAGACCATCCCTATGCCTTCGCTGTGATCGCGGAAAACAGCGGCAGCGGGCTCTCCGCCGCTGGAGCCATTGCCAACACCGTTCTACAAGCGGCGGTCAGTACCAATTGATTCGTTTTAATCTTTTTTATTCTGGAGCAACCACCCATGATAGATATTTCTGTAAAAGGTCTGGTCAAGTCCTTTGAAGTTGACAACAACATATTGGACGGGCTCTCCTTTGAGATCAACTCCGGTGAACGTGTCGGTATCCTCGGAAAAAACGGAAGTGGGAAAACCACATTGTTCCGGATTCTGACCGGGGAAATCGGATACGACGAGGGCGAGATCGTCATTGCCTCCGGCAAACGCATCGGTCTCATCTCCCAGATTCCAAATTATCCTCCGCACTATACGGTGGAAGATGTCCTGCGCTCTGCACACGAACGGCTGGATCGCATCAGTGCACGGATGGAAGCACTGGCACAAAAGATGGGAGAAGATGACTCCGAAGAAATCATGCGGGAATATGATCGTCTGCACGCCGATTTTGAACGGCTCGGCGGCTATGACGCCGATGTACAGCGCAACCGTGTTGCAAACGGACTCGACATTCCCCAAGCCATGCGGGAACAATTGTTCGACAGTCTCTCCGGCGGAGAAAAAACGCGGGTCAATCTCGCGCGTCTGATTCTGGAGGATACAGATATTCTTCTGCTGGACGAACCCACCAACCATTTGGATCTGCATGCCACCGAGTGGCTGGAGGAGTATCTCCTCAAATTCCGCGGAACCGTGCTGACCATCTCCCATGACCGCTATTTCCTTGACCGTGTGGTACAGCGCACCATCGATCTGGTCGGCGGCAAAGCGGAATTTTACAATGGCAACTACAGTTTTTACGTTGTGGAGCGGCAACGCCGCTTTGACGAACAACTGAAACGCTACGAAAAAGAACAGCAGGAACTCAAACGTTTGGACAAGGCCGCACAGCGCCTGTACCAGTGGGGTACCGGCAACCAGCTGTTGATGAAAAAGTCTCAGGCGATCCGGTCCCGTATGGAGCGGATCGAACAGACGGAACGTCCGCGCAAAGACCGCAAGCTCAAGGCCCGGTTCGGAGAAAAAACCTTCCGCGGGGACGAGGTGTTGTCCATGGATGGGCTTTCCAAATCTTACGGGGATCGCACGTTGTTTTCCGGTCTGCAACTGGAAATCACCGGCGGGGAACGCATTGGCTTGATCGGTGACAACGGCAGCGGCAAATCCACGCTAATCAAAATGATTATGGGCGAAGTGGAACCCGACACTGGTTGGGTGGAACGTGGTCCTTCGATTAAAACAGCTTACCTGCCCCAGATTATTCATTTTGACGATCCGGACCGCAGTCTGATGGATACCTTAATTTACTCCAACCGCTGCACCCCACAGGAGGCGCGCAACCGGCTTGGTGCATTCCGCTTTGTCGGGGACGATGTATTCAAACCGGTCTCGGTCCTCTCCGGCGGGGAACAGAGCCGCCTTCGTCTCTGTATGCTGATGCGGGATGAAATCAATTTCCTGATTTTGGACGAACCCACCAACCATTTGGACATCGACAGCCGCGAGTGGATTGAAGAGGCCGTCGATGACTATGACGAAGCACTGCTGTTCGTCTCCCATGACCGCTATTTTATTAACCGGTTTGCAACGCGCATCTGGGAAATCCACGACGGCACCATTACGGATTTCCGCGGGACGTTCGAGGAATTCCGTCGATTCAAAGAGCGGCAAACCGCACTGCAACAGAGTGCAAAACATGCCGAGAAAAAGGTGGAAAAGAAGTCCTCCGGCAAGGGCAAGAAAAAGAGCGGCGCCAGCCCTGAAAAAAGGATGGGAAAACTGGAACGCGAAATCGAAAAAACGGAAGCGCGGTTGACGGCGCTGGGCGAGGAAATGGAAACCCATGCTTCGGATTATCAGAAGCTGATGGAGCTCAGCGAGGAACAGGCGGCAACAGAAGCCGAACTGGAAGCGTTGTATGCACAATGGGAAGAACTCGCGCAGTAATGAAAAGACAGGCCCGACTGAGAATCTCAGTCGGGCCTGTCTTTTATACTCTATTTTGCCGGTTTTGTTACAGCTGGCTGCGGATAATCTTCCCGCTGGTGGTCTTGGGCAGTTCCTCCTTAAAGACCACAATTCTGGGGTATTTATACGGCGCGGTATGCTTTTTAACATACTGCTGGATTTCTTTTTTGAGTTCCTCCGTTCCTTCCGTGCCTCTGGTCAGCACGATGCTGGCCTTGACTACTTGACCTCGGATTTCATCCGGTGCAGCAGAAACGCCGCACTCCAAAACATAAGGCAATTCCATGATGACACTTTCAATCTCAAAGGGTCCGATGCGGTAGCCAGAGGACTTGATGAGATCATCCACACGGCCAACATACCAGTAATAGCCGTCCTCATCGCGCCATGCGGTGTCACCTGTATGATAAACGCCGTTGGCCCAGGCTTCTGCCGTTTTTTCTTCGTTTTGATAATAACCAACGGACAGGCCACAGATCTCGCCGCACTGGGTACGAACCACGATCTCACCGGTTTCACCAACGGGAACGCTATTGCCTTCCGCATCGATCAAGTCGATATCATACAGCGGGACCGGCTTGCCCATGGAACCAACCTTCGGTGTCATACCGACGAGGTTGCCCAGCATAATCGTGCTCTCGGATTGGCCAAAGCCCTCCATGACGGAAAGGCCGGTTGCTTTCTGGAACTGATAGAATACTTCGGGGTTCAGCGCCTCACCGGCGATGGTAGCATGCTCGATCGAGCTGAGATCGAAGCGAGCCAAATCCTCTTTGATCATAAAGCGGTACATCGTGGGAGGTGCACAGAACGTCGTGATATGGTATTTTGCAAACATCGGCAGAATGTCGTTGGCATCGAAGCGGTCAAAGTCGTAGACAAAGAGTGGTGCTTCACACAACCACTGACCATAGAGTTTGCCCCACATGGCTTTGGCCCATCCGGTGTCGGAAATCGTGAGGTGCAAGCCATCCGGGTTGACCTGATGCCAGTATTTTGCGGTGATAAAGTGCCCAAGCGGATATTTAAAGTTGTGCGCTGCAATTTTAGGATAGCCACTGGTACCGGAGGTAAAGAACATCAGCATCAGGTCACTGCCGCAGGCTGCATCCGCAGAGCGGACAAAGTCCTCACTGAACAGACGGAACTCCGCATCAAAGTCATGCCAGCCCTCGCGGCTGCCGTCGATCAGGATCTTGGTGATCTCGCGCCCCTCGGCGGCAAGATCGACCTGATGCGCCACGTCGCCATCGGCCGTGGCAAGAATTGCGCTGACTTGCGCCATATCAAAACGGTATTCCAGATCATGCGCCAGCATCTGATTGGAGGCTGGAATGGCAATGGCGCCGATTTTATGCAGCCCCAGAATTGCAAACCAGAACTGATAATGCCGTTTCAGGATCAGCATCACACGGTCGCCGCGTTTGATGCCAAGAGACAGGAAGTAGTTTGCAGCCTTGGAGGAATAGCGGCTGAAATCCAGGAAGGTAAAGTACCGCTCGGTCTTATGCCGGTCAAGGTGCAGCATGGCAAGCTTATCGGGTTTTCTTCTTGCCAAGGCGTCAACAACGTCAAAGGCAAAGTTGAAGTTCTCTTCATTCTGGAAGGAAATCGACTGCAAGGCACCGTCTTCATTTTCCACCGGAAGAATAAAATTTTCATAAATGCGCTGCTCATCCCGTTTCTTTTCTTCGCGCTTGCGTTCCGGTTTGCGTTCAGGCACCATCGCCGGCGTCTTGCCCTGCTCCGCCTCTTCTTCGGAGGGATTCAACACAATTGCATAGAAGGAAGTTCCTTCTTCCATCGCAACCATACCATGAGGAATGGAACTGTCATAATAGATTGTGTCGCCAGCTTCCAAAATTTCGATATGCTCACCAACCTGAACTTTGAGACGACCGCTGATGACAATATCAAACTCCTGTCCAACATGGGTTGTCAATTCCACATCGCCGTACCGACGCTTGTCACTGTAGTCTGCATGCACAAACAGGGGTTCCGACACACGGTTTTTAAAGTTCGCTGCCATATTGTAATATTCCATGCCGTGCGCACGTTCAACGTATTGTCCTGCATTCTTTCTGGTCAGGATATAAGTGCTCAGCTTCGGACTGGCACCTTCGATGATATCGGTGACATCAACACCCAGCACAATTGCACAACGATAGAGAAATGCAAAGTTCAGGTCTGCCCGACCGGCCTCACAGTCCCGGTACTCCTGCAAACTCAGTCCCACTTTACTTGCCATCTCTTCTTCTGAAATTCCAACAATTTCACGCAGCTCATGAATACGTCCTGCGATTTCTTGCAGCTTATATTCCAAACCCGTTGTATTTGCCATAACAGTTCCTCCTTAATATGCAATAAAAAAACTCGTCTCAAGAATCTCTTGAGACGAGTAGAATTCATTTCTTACCCGCGGTACCACTCAAATTGCGCAGTATACACGCCACTCAAAGGCTCTAACAAGCCCGTCACCTTAACGCGGCTGGATCGGGAGGCTCTACTCACCCGAAGGTTTTCTGCGCTCCAGCTCGGGAGTGACTGATCCTGAAACGGCCCTGTTCTCGGCTCACACCAACCGCCGATTCTCTGAAACACGACCATTTCGATCTTCTCCGTCGTTGCTTTTCGTTATTGTTTGTATTGTAGCACGGGGTCCGGCACTTTGTCCAGACCTCATGTTACACAAATTTGTACAAATATGTTGAAATTATAGAAGCCGTCTCTGTATTTTTCCGCTGATGGTCTTGGGCAGTTCCTCCTTAAAGACCACAATTCTGGGATACTTATACGGTGCGGTCCGTTTCTTAACATACTGCTGGATTTCCTTTTTGAGTTCTTCAGTTGCCTCGGTGCCTTTGGTCAGTACAATGCTGGCCTTAACTACCTGTCCACGCACCTCGTCCGGTGCGGCAGAGACACCGCATTCCAGAACATAGGGCAGTTCCATGATAACATTTTCAATCTCAAAGGGTCCGATGCGGTAGCCGGAGGATTTGATGACGTCGTCCACGCGTCCAACATACCAGAAGTAGCCATCCTCGTCGCGCCATGCGGTATCGCCGGTATGATACAGGCCGTCGTGCCATACTTCTGCGGTCTTTTCTTTATCGAGATAGTATCCGGAAAACAGCCCGCAGGGGATATTCTTATCCGTATGGATAACAATTTCACCGGTGTCACCAACACCGACGGGATTGCCTTCCGTATCCACCAGATCTACATCATACAGCGGATTGGGCTTGCCCATGGATCCAATACGGGTCTTCATGCCGACGAAGTTGGCGATGGTCAGAGTCGTCTCGGTCTGGCCGAACCCCTCGTGAATTTTCAGGCCAGTGGCCTTTTTGAACTGCTGGTAGACCTCGGGGTTCAGCGCCTCGCCCGCGGTGGTAGCATATTGGATAGAGCTGAGATCGTAGCCGGACAAATCTTCCTTAATCATGAAACGATACATTGTGGGAGGTGCACAGAAGGTCGTGATACGATACTGTGCAAACAGCGGCAGAATATCATGGGCATCAAAACGATCAAAGTCGTAGACAAAGACGGCTGCTTCGCACATCCACTGACCGTAGAGTTTGCCCCAGAGTGCCTTACCCCAGCCGGTATCGGAGATGGTGAGATGCAGACCGTTGGGCTTGATGTTATGCCAGGATTTTGCGGTGGTGAAATGCCCCAGTGCATATTTGTAACTGTGCACTGCCATCTTGGGATATCCGGTGGTTCCGGAAGTAAAAAACATGATAGCAGGATCATCGCCGCAGGCAGTATCTTCTGTACGCGGAAACTTGCTGCTGAACATCCTGTATTCTTCATCGAAATCATGCCAGCCGTCTCGGTGGCCATGGACTGTGACCTTGACACGAACGTTCGGACACTTCTGTGCCGCTTCTTCCGCCTGATCGACCGTACCGTCGTCTGTCGTGCAAACAATTGCAGAGACGCCGGCCGCATTGAAGCGGTACTCAAAATCATAGGCATGCAGCTGGTGGGTTGCAGGGATAACAACAGCGCCCAGCTTATGCAGACCCAGAATTGCAAACCAGAACTGATAGTGCCGTTTCAGAACCAGCATCACGCGGTCCCCCTTCTTGATGCCGAGGGACTTGAAATAGTTTGCCGCGCGGGACGCGTTTTTGTCCATCTCTTCAAAGGTATAACGGCGCTCGACCTTATTGTGATCCAGATGGATCATTGCCAACTTATCGGGTTTCTTCTCTGCCAGCGCACCCACAACGTCATAGGCAAAGTTAAATGTATTTTCATTCTGGAAGGTCACCTTTTGCAGACAACCGTTTTCGTCCTCTTCACAGGTAACGAACCGGTCAATCAGCAGCGGCTCCTTGCCGTCTGCCGCAACGGTGCCGGGATCTTGTGCTTCTTCTTCGGATTCCTCTCCCGCAACAACCACTGCACAGAATACGCAGTCTTCTCCGTCAACCGCGATCATACCGTGTGGGGTAGAACTATTATAATAAATGGTATCGCCCGGCTCCAGCACTTCCGTGTGTTCACCGACCTGCATTTTCATACGGCCGCTCAGAACATAGTCAAATTCCTGTCCTTTGTGTGTGGTCAGGTGGATCGGGTGATTCTGCTGCTCTTCAGAATAAGTGTACCGGCACCAGTAGGTCTCTGCCAGCTTGTTACGGAATTTCGGTGCAAGATCTTTAATTAGGATGCCGTTTTCCTGTGCTGTAACTTCACCGCCACCGTGGCGGGTCAGCGTATAGGAACGAAGTCTTGCGGTATCGCCGCCCTGTAAAATATCGGTCATTTCAACGCCATACAGTCTTGCACACTTATGAATAAACGTATAGGGAAAATCCTTTTGACCGGATTCCAGCGCAGCAAGCGCTTCCACCGTCAGATCCAATTTCTCTGCTACCTCTTCCATGGACAGCCCGGAAATTCCGCGCAGTTCCCGGATTCTGGCGGCAACCTCCAGGATGGAATTTTCCATTTCGGTGTTGTTCTGTAACATGATACGTTCCTCCGTTTTATTTCAGGGCAATAAAAAAACTCGCCCCAAAGTTTCATCTTTGAGACGAGTATTGTTTACAATTACCCGCGGTACCACTCAAATTGCGCAATATCTCTTGCGCCACTCATGGCTCTATCAAGCCCCTTGCTTTAACGCAGCAGTTACGTAGGACGCCTACTTGCCATATGGCTTTGGGATCCTCAGCTCGAAAGGGATAAGTCATCTGGACAACTTCTTCATCGGTTCACACCAACCACCGACTCTCTGTAGATTCCATCTGTCCGACCGTCTTTGTCATTGCCGTTGTGTGCTTATTATAATACACCATTTTTCCTCTCGTCAATGGAATTCTCCACAAATTTTAATTTGTTTTTCAAATAAGCTTGTGCAGACTGCTCTGTTTTCCACCGTTTGAGAGAACGGCGCTTTGTCCCGAATTTTTATCGCATTTTTTCATTCTCTTCTCTTTCTGACAGGAACTGTAACGGAATTATGTACTATTTTTGTGGATTTTTATTGTGTTTCTCCCGTTGACAAACGCTGTAAAATAAAGTAGCATTGTATAGAAAAGCATGGAGATAGAGGTGCATCCTGTAATGAGTAGCACACCTGCCACGACCGCACAGGGTTCGGGTGTTGTGAAAGGTACCGATGCCGAAGCTGATTTCACTGTGAAGGGGATCATGCTGGGCTGGCAGAATAAGATCTGTCTGACTGTCGCAATTTGCGGAGGGCTATCCCTGATACATCAAAAAAGTACCTGTTCGCACGTCTCTCGGCGGCTGCCGCTGAACCCCGTCTGCACAGGCACATACCTTGTGTATTTGGGCAGCTGATACCGCGTCAGCTGCTTTTTTCATGCCTATTTGGATCTTGTCCACGAATCATTTCTATTGTTCAAAAGGAGTCTTTCCCATGAAGCACACCATTTTTAAAGGTATCGGCACCGCTCTGATCACGCCGCTGGACGAGAACGGCGTCAATTACGAGCAGTTTGGCAGACTCATCGACTGGCAGATCGAATCCGGTGTTGATGCACTGATCATCTGCGGTACCACCGGTGAATCTTCCACCTTGTCAGACAAAGAACATCGTGAAGCCATTTCCTTCTCTGTGGAACGGGCAAATGGTCGCGTTCCTATTATTGCCGGCACTGGCAGTAATGAAACCACTTATGCAATCGAACTGGCGCATCACGCCTGTGAAGCCGGTGCAGATGCATTGCTGGTTGTAACACCTTATTATAATAAGGCAACCCAGCAGGGTCTGATTCGCCACTACAGCAAAATTGCAGATGCAAGTGCAAAGCCTATTCTGTTGTACAATGTTCCTTCCCGCACGGGCTGCAACATTGAACCTTCCACCTATGAAGTTCTAGCAGATCATGGCAACATTGTCGGCATCAAAGAGGCAAACGGCAACCTGTCCAAGATTGTCGAGGCTTTCGCACGCGTCGGCGATAAGCTGGATATCTATTCCGGTAATGACGATCAGATTGTCCCCATTTTATCCATGGGCGGCGCCGGCTGCATCTCTGTTCTCTCTAACGTTCTCCCTGCGCAGACGTGCGAAATCTGCACCCGTTTCTTCAACGGAGACATTGCAGGCAGCGCTGCACTGCAGTGCAAATATCACAACCTGATCGAGGCATTGTTCTGCGAGGTCAATCCCATTCCTGTCAAAGCGGCTATGGCTGCCATGGGCTTCTGTGAAAATTACCTGAGACTGCCGCTGACACCGATGGAAGAAGATCACTATGCGCATCTTCTCAACTGTATGCGCGAACAGGGGCTGCGTGTATGATGAAGGTCATTGTCAACGGCGCACTCGGTCACATGGGGGTCGAAGTTCTGAAGCGTGTCAATGCCGGCGTACAGAACAGCACATTGGCCGCCGCTGTGGATTACAACGGGGGAAACAATGGCGTTTATCGCAGCCTGTTTGAGTTTACTGGCGAAGCCGATGTCATCATTGATTTTTCTCATCATGCCGCTACACCGGAGCTGCTGCAGTACGCCTGTAAACGCGGGCTTCCTGTCGTACTGGCCACCACAGGTCATACCGAAGAGGAGCTGGTACTGATCGCAGAGGCAGCAAAAGAAATTCCCATTTTCAAGTCCGCCAATATGTCTGTTGGCGTTGCGCTGTTAACCAAACTGGCCAAGCAGGCTGCCGCAGTCTTTGGTGATGCCGATATTGAAATTATTGAAAAACATCATAACCGAAAGCTGGATGCACCGAGCGGAACCGCTTTGATGCTGGCGGATGCCATTCGGGAAATTCGTCCCAATTCCAATTATGTATACGGCCGCGAAGGTCGTTCCAAACGTGAACCCGATGATATTACCATTCATGCCGTGCGCATGGGCAACGTGGTCGGTGAGCATGAGATTTTCTTTGCTACCGGTTCCCAGACCATCTCCCTGCGGCATGAAGCACATGACCGTGCGCTCTTCGCTGACGGTGCCATGCCCGCTGCTGCTTTCTTGATCGGAAAGCCTGCTGGTATGTACAATATGGACGATCTGCTCAACTTCTAGGATTTTCTTTTATTTTCTCCTTTGTCACCACCACTTTTACGAATCGGAGGAATTTCATTTTATGCTTCACCCCAACCTTGCTATCAATCGCCAAGGCCATCTCACCATTGGTGGCGTGGACACTGTCACATTGGCAGAAAAATATGGCACTCCCCTTTATATTTTGGATGAGGACGTCATCCGCAACAAATGCCGTACCTATGTCGACAGCATGAAGAAATATTTCGGCGGCAACTCTGTTCCCCTTTATGCCAGCAAGGCACTTTCCTTCAAGGGCATTTACACTATTGCCGCAGAAGAAGGCATGTGCATTGATGTTGTCTCCCCCGGTGAGATTTACACTGCTTTGCAGGCAGGCTTTCCTGCCAGCCGTATGTATTTCCACGGCAACAACAAAACGATTGATGATATCCGCTATGCCATCAACAATGGCGTCGGCCACTTCATCGTCGATAATGAGCGCGAACTGTGTGACATTGATGCCGTTGCCGCAGAAGCCGGCATTCGTCAGGATGTTCTGGTCCGCATCACCCCGGGCATCGACCCTCACACGTTTGCGGCAGTCAACACTGGTAAGATCGACTGCCAATTCGGCATTCCCCTTGCAACTGGTCAGGCGCTTCCCTTCGTTGGTGAAGTTTTGAAGAAGCCACACATCCAGCTGCGTGGCTTCCATTGTCATATTGGTTCCCAGATTTTTGACGAAGTTCCGTTCTGTGATGCCACAGATCTGATGCTCGACTTTGTCTCTGACATCAGAGACACGTATGGATACACCGCTGAAGTTTTGAACCTCGGCGGTGGCTTTGGTGTTCGCTACGTGGAATCCGATCCCCAGATCGACATTGCAGCCTGCATCCAGAAGCTCTCTATTCACGTAAAAGCAAAGTGCGAAGCGCATAAGCTCCCCACTTTGGACATTTTGATGGAGCCGGGCCGTAGTATCGTTGCCGATGCCGGTATCACCGTTTATTCCGTTGGTGGTACAAAAACCATCAAAGGTTATAAGAATTATGTCTCTGTGGATGGCGGCATGACTGACAACCCCAGATATGCATTGTATGGTTCCGCCTATACAATCGCACTTGCCAACAAGGCAGACGTACCGGCAGATTATCTTTGCACGGTTGCCGGTCGTTGCTGCGAATCCGGCGCCCTGATTCAGGAAAATGTTCTGCTTCCCAAGCCCGTCGCCGGCGATCTGCTCGCTGTATTTGTGACCGGTGCTTATAATCACTCCATGTCTTCCAATTACAATCGCATCTGCCGTCCTCCGATTGTCATGGTGGCGGGCGGTCAAGACCGTTTGGCTGTAAGACGCGAAACCTTTGAGGATCTTGTCGCGAGAGATCTCTAAATTTATTGATACGGATGTTACCTGTTTTGGGTGGCATCCGTATTCCTATGTGTGTTGATTCATGATACGCTCTGTTTAAAACAATTCCCTGAATTTTATACAAATAATCCTGAATTTTATCCGCTAATTTCGCTGATTTATCCCATTTTTCTGGTATATATATACACGCTATTGCATAACACCCAAAAAAGTGCTATTCTTTACAGAAAGGTATTTTATCAATATTATGATTATTACCTGCAGCCCACTGCAGGATAGGAAGAGGAATGATATTCATGGAAAAAGCTTATCTTGTACTTGCAACCGGTCAAGTGTTCGAGGGCAAAGCCTTCGGTGCAATCGGTGAAACTGTTGGTGAACTGGTATTCACCACAAATGTTGTCGGATATGTAGAGAGTCTGACAGATCCCAGTTACTGTGGCCAAATCGTTACTTTTACATTTCCGCAGCTGGGCAATTACGGCATTATTCCTCTGGATCAGGAGAGTAAAACGTGCCATGTTGACGGCGTCGTTGTCCGTGACCACTGCCCCACCCCTTCCAATTTCCGTTCTGAAGGCACACTTGATGCTTTCCTGAAACAAAATGGTATCGTTGGCATCTGCGGAGTAGACACCCGTGAACTGACGCAGATTATCCGCGATCATGGTGTAGTCAATGCAAAAATTACAAATGTCTATCCGGAAACCGTCCCGGAAGAGGTCACCAATTTCCAGGTTCGACAGGCAGTCGCAAAAAAAAGCACCAAAACTGCCTATGTTGTCCCCGCAATTGGTAAAAAGAAATTCAACATCTCATTGATTGATTATGGCGCAAAGGATAACATCATCCGCGAGCTGGCAAACCGCGGCTGTGAGGTAACGGTTCACCCTTACAATACCAAGGCCGAGGATATTCTTGCCACCAATCCTGACGGCATTATGTTGTCCAACGGCCCTGGTGATCCCAGCGAATGTACCGAATGTATTGCAGAAATCCGGAAATTGTTCGGAAAGATCCCGCTCTTTGGTATTTGCCTCGGTCATCAGCTGCTGGCATTGGCCACCGGCGCCAAAACAGTCAAATTGAAATTTGGTCATCGCGGCGCAAATCAGCCCGTTCGTGAACTGAAAACGGGCAGAGTTTATATTACCAGTCAAAACCATGGCTATGCAGTGGACGCTGACACACTGCCCGAATTTGCAAAATTAAGTTATGTGAACGCCAATGATGGCACTTGTGAAGGTGTAGACTATCCGGAACATAGGGCATTTTCCATGCAGTTCCATCCCGAAGCCTGTGCAGGTCCGCTGGACATGGAATTTGCATTTGATCATTTTATCGACATGATGGAGGGTAAATAAGATGCCAAGAGACTATTCAATCAAAAAAGCACTTGTCATTGGTTCTGGCCCCATTGTAATCGGTCAGGCCGCTGAATTTGACTATGCAGGTACCCAGGCCTGCTCCGTCCTGCGCGAAGAGGGCGTCGAAGTTGTCCTTGCAAACTCCAACCCCGCAACCATCATGACGGACAAATCCATGGCAGACGCCATTTATCTGGAACCGCTGACACTGGAAACCATGAAACGTATCATCGAGAAAGAGCATCCTGACAGTCTGCTCGCCGGACTCGGCGGTCAGACCGGCCTGACACTGGCCATGCAGCTTTCCAAGGACGGCTATCTGGACAAGATGGGTGTCCGCCTGATCGGCACCAATGCGGAAGCCATCGATCGTGCGGAAGATCGTCAGCTGTTCAAAGACACGATGGACAAGCTAAACCAGCCTTGTATCCCCTCTGATATTGCCAACGATGTCGATACTGCTGTTGCAATCGCTGAGAAGATTCATTATCCTGTCATCATTCGTCCCGCTTTCACCCTCGGTGGTGCCGGCGGCGGCGTTGCCTACAATGAAGAAGAGCTTCGTACCGTCGCGGCAGTTGGTCTGGATCTCTCCCCAATTACCCAGGTTCTGGTCGAACGTTATATCGCAGGTTGGAAGGAAATTGAATTTGAAGTTATGCGCGACGGTGCTGGCAATGCCATTACCATTTGCAGCATGGAAAACTTCGATCCGGTCGGCATCCATACCGGTGATTCCATCGTCGTGGCACCCGCACTGACGCTGTCCAATAAAGAATATCAGATGCTGCGTAGTGCTGCATTGGATATCATCTGTGAACTCGGCATCGAAGGCGGCTGCAACTGCCAGTTCGCTTTGAATCCCGACAGTTTTGAGTATGCGGTTATCGAGGTCAACCCCCGTGTTTCCCGCTCCTCTGCACTGGCAAGTAAGGCAACCGGTTATCCCATTGCAAAGGTAACTGCAAAAATCGCTCTTGGTTATACATTGGATGAAATCAAAAATGATGTCACCGGTAAGACCTGTGCCTGCTTTGAACCCGCTGTTGACTATATCGTCGCAAAAATGCCCAAGTGGCCTTTTGATAAATTCGCCGGTTCCAGCCGCAAGCTCGGTACCCAGATGAAAGCCACTGGCGAAGTCATGTCCATCGCACCTTCGTTTGAAATGGCCATCATGAAAGCCATCCGCGGCGCAGAGATCGGCCACGACACCCTCAATGCCAAACCTCTGAATGACAAGCCTTTGGAAGAACGCCTTGCCGCCATGGATGATATGCGTATTTTCACCGTATTTGAGGCTCTGAAATCCGGGATGTCGGTTGAAAAAATCCATGATATTACCAAAATCGACAATTGGTTCCTCAATCGTTTGAAATGTCTGGCAAATTATGAACTGCATATTGCCAGAGACGGTCTTAATGATGACGACTACAAGCTGGGCAAACACCTCGGTTATACCGACGATGCACTCAAACGTCTTTCCGGTGTAAACGAAGTTCCCGGCATGGATGCGATCTATAAAATGGTCGATACTTGTGCAGCAGAATTTGACGCAGAAACTCCGTACTTTTATGCCTCCTATGGCGGTCGCTGCGACTCCCGTAACTTTGAAAAGAGTGGGAAGGAAACTATTATTGTTTTGGGTTCCGGCCCGATCCGTATTGGCCAGGGTATCGAATTTGACTACAGTTCCGTCCATTGTGTCCGTACCTTGAAAAAGCTGGGATACGACGTTGTCATTATCAACAACAATCCTGAAACCGTTTCCACCGACTACAATACGGCAGACCGTCTGTACTTCGAGCCATTGTCCCCTGAAGATGTGATGAACGTCATCAAAGTCGAGCAGCCCGTCGGCGTTGTTGTCGCTTTTGGCGGACAGACTGCAATCCGTCTGACCAAATTCCTGGATCAGCAGGGCATCCGCATTCTCGGTACTTCCGCGGAAGGCATTGACACTGCAGAGGACAGAGAACGTTTCGACGAGCTGCTGGAAGAATTCGGCATCAAGCGGCCACGCGGTCTTGGCGTCATGTCTTTGGAAGAGGCTTTGCAGGCAGCAGAAACACTTGGCTATCCGGTTCTGCTCCGTCCTTCTTACGTTATCGGCGGACAGAATATGATTATTGCACACACCAAAGAAGATGTTGTCAAATACATGAACATCATTCTTTCCGGTAAGATTGAAAATCCTGTGCTGGTAGACAAATATATGCCCGGTACAGAATTGGAAGTTGATGTCATTTCCGACGGTACTGACGTCCTGATCCCCGGTATTATGGAACACATTGAGCGAGCCGGCGTCCACAGCGGCGATTCCATTGCAGTTTATCCGCCGTTTTCCATCACGGACAAAATGCTTGAGACAATTATCAGCTGTTCCACCAAGCTGGCACTGGCACTCGGCACCAAGGGTCTTGTTAACATCCAGTATCTTATCTATGAAGGCGAACTGTACGTTATCGAAGTCAATCCCAGAGCTTCCCGTACCATTCCTTACATTAGCAAAGTCACTGGTGTTCCCATGGTTGAACTTGCCTCCCGCGTCATGATCGGCGAAAGCCTCATTTCAATGGGTTATGGTTCCGGTCTTTACAGAACGCCCCCTTATTACGCTGTCAAAGTCCCTGTGTTCTCATTTGAAAAGCTCTCCGATGTCAACACTTCACTTGGACCGGAAATGAAGTCCACCGGCGAAGTTCTCGGCATCGGCAGAACTTTGAACGAGGCATTGTTCAAGGGCCTTGCCTCCGCAGGTTACCGGCTTACTGCACCAGTACACGGCGGTGCAGAAGGCGTCCTTATCAGTGTCATTGATCACGACATGAAGGAAATCGTTTCCCTCGCCAAGAAGCTGGATGATCTTGATATCCAAATCTATGCCACCACTGACACCGCAGAGGCCATTTCCCGCCTCGGCATCGACGTTGTCTCCATCGGCTCGATTGACAACAGTAATCTGGATACTGCCTTTGAACTGCTGAACAGTGGTAAGATCAGTTTCATTATCTATACCGGTGCACTGGATGACTCCACACTGAACGAGTACATTGAAATTAACCGCCGTGCCATCCAGCTCTCGATCCCCTGTTTCACCTCGCTGGATACGGCAAACGCTCTGGCCAATATCATCGCCAGCCGTTACAACCTGAACAATACCGAATTGATCGACCTCAACGATATGCGCACCAAGCATCAAACGCTTCATTTTTCCAAGATGCAGGGCTGCGGCAACGACTATATTTTCTTCGACAACTTCAATCAGGAGATTACCAGTCCTGAATCCCTGTGTGTCAGCGTCTGCGACCGCCACTTCAATGTCGGCGGATACGGCATTGTTCTGATCGAAAAATCCAACATTGCCGACGCCAAGATGCGGATCTTCAACCGTGACGGCAGTGAAGCGAAGATGGCCGGTAATGGCATTCGCTGCGTTGCAAAGTATCTCTATGACAATGACATTGTTGTCAAAGACGTCATGTCCATCGAGACCGCCAGCGGTGTCCGGATTCTGAAAGTCTATACCAGAAACGGCAAGGTCAGCTCTGTTAGCGTCAATATGGGCCGCGCAAACATGCACGCCAGCGCATTGCCTACGACGCTGGATGTGGACACCATCATTGATTATCCGGTTGAAATCGGCGGACAGACCTATAACATTACCTGCACTTCTGTCGGCAATCCGCACTGTGTGGTATTCTGTGACCGCGTGGACGATGTGGACATTGAGACAGTCGGTCCGCAGTTTGAACGCGCTCCCATCTTCCCCGACCGCATCAACACGGAATTTGTCCGTGTGGTCAACTCGACTACTATCAAGATGCGCGTCTACGAACGCGGCAACGGGGAAACCTGGGCCTGCGGTACCGGTGCCTGTGCCGCTGTCATCGCCGCAGCAGAAAACGGTTTCGTGAAAAAGGGCCGTGACGTCACCGTCAAGGTCATCGGCGGTGACTTGATCGTCAACTATACCGATGATGCTGTCACTTTGACTGGCGATGCCGTTCTGGTCTATGAAGGACAACTCGAGTATTAATGCAGTCCTTCAATCCGTTTTGAATAAATAAAAACCAGACCTCCAACAGTTGTTGGAGGTCTGGTTTTTATTTTGGATTTTCTATTGTATTCCTCAGGATTTTATGCTATACTTCCAATCTGATAGCAATTCTCAATTTCGGGGTGATTCTCATGTCTGAAAAGACTTCCTATAAAACACGCCAGAAACAGTATATTTTAGAGTTTTTTCGTCGTCATCCACACGGCAGTTTTTCTGCGCGCGAACTGATTGAGAGCGAAGAAATTCCCGTCGGTGAAGCCACCATTTATCGTACGCTCATCCGTCTGTGCGAACAAGGCGTTATCGAAAAAACGCTTCATGCCGGGTCAAAAGGGGCATACTATCAATATGTGGAAAACGGAGACAATACCGTTCAGTGCCGGGTCAAATGCGTCGATTGCGGTCGAATCGTCGGTCTGCACTGCCATTGTCTTGACAGCGTGAAATCACATTTTGAATCGGAGCACGGATTTTCTCTGCTCGATGAACAACCTATTTTTTACGGCAGGTGCAAGGATTGCAGCCATGCCAAGGGAGGAAATACATGAAACATTGGCTCTGCGGCCTGCTTGCCGCTCTGTTGCTTGCAGCACTGCTTGTCGGATGCGGTGCTACCGATAAACCATCTGACGCAACTGGGGATTCTACCGCTTCTGATGGTAAACTAAACGTTGTCACTACCATTTTTCCTCCCTATGATTTTGTCCGGCAAATTGCAGGAGATGCGGTATCCCTTACCATGCTGCTTTCTCCCGGAAACGAAAGTCATGATTTTGAACCGACGCTCTCGGATGCAGCAACGGTCGAAGCCGCTGATCTGTTTGTCTACATTGGTGGGGAATCGGATGAAAACTGGGTTCCCGATCTGCTTGCCTCTGTCAGTGACACAAACACACTGGCTTTGACCGACTGCGTCTCTCTCAATGAAGAGGAAACCGTGGAGGGGATGCAGAAAGAACAGGAGGCGGAAGAAGCGGAAGGCGTTGCCTATGATGAACATGTCTGGACCTCTCCCAAAAATGCCATCAAGATTGTTCAGGCGCTCTGTGACGCGCTTTGTTCTCTCGACCCTGACAACGCCGATTTATACCAGACCAACACCGCAGCTTATGTCGAAGAACTCCATGCGCTGGATGCGGATTTTGAAGCGCTTGTGGCAAACGCAGCGCGAAACACCATCCTCTTTGAAGGACGGTTCCCGTTCCGTTACCTCTGTGCAGACTACGGTCTGCAATATTATGCGGCTCTAGCCGGTTGCGCCGCTGACACAGAGGTCAGTTTGTCCACTATTTCCTTTCTCATCGATCAGACAAAAGAGCAGGATATTCCCGTCGTATTTTATATTGAGTTCTCAAAACAAACCGTTGCAGATGCCATTTGCGACAGCACAGGGGCAAAAAAATTGCTGCTGCACTCCTGCCATAATGTCAGTCCGGAGGACTTTGATCATGGCGTCACCTACATCGATTTGATGCGGCAAAATCTTGATCACCTTCAGGAGGCATTGAACTGACATGGCTTTATTGACATTTGAACAGGTTACCGTCGGCTACGACGGAACACCCGTGCTTTCTGACGTCTCCTTCTCTGTCAATGCCGGAGAGTATCTCTGTATCGTTGGGGAAAACGGTTCAGGCAAAAGCTCTCTGATGAAAGCCATGCTCGGCCTGATTCGTCCCTATGCCGGACACATCACGATGGGGGACGGTTTGCGGCAGAATGAAATTGGCTATCTTCCCCAGCAGACCGAAACGCAGCGTGATTTTCCCGCTTCGGTTATGGAAGTTGTTTTGTCCGGCACCTTAAACCGTCCCGGATTTCACCCTTTCTACAGCAAAGCAGATAAGCAACTTGCAGCCCAGAATTTGAAGCTGCTCGATCTCGAACCGTTTGCAACCCACTGTTATCACGATTTGTCCGGCGGCCAGCAACAGCGTGTTCTGCTTGCGCGGGCACTTTGTGCCACAAAGAAACTCCTGTTATTGGACGAACCGGTATCCGGTCTTGATCCTCTCGTCACAACGGAGCTTTACCGCATTATTCACGAGCTGAATCGATCCCATGGATTAACTGTTATTATGGTCACCCATGATATTTCCGCGGCGGTTTCAGAGGCGACACATATTTTACATCTCTATCACAAACCTTTGTTTTTCGGCAAAACCGAGGACTACCTCGCCAGTGATCTGGCAAAAAGTTTTTTCAGGAGACATGATCTATGACACTGGCTGACATTTTTTCAGATCCTTTTCTCACCAAAATCGTTATCAAAGCACTGATTGTCGGCACGCTGGTGTCCCTCAGCGCTTCCATGCTGGGTGCGAGTCTGGTTTTAAAGCGTTATTCCATGATTGGGGACGGCTTGTCCCATGTCGGTTTCTTTTCTCTGGCCATTGCAACTGTGTTGGGGCTTGCAGATTACTCCATGGAACTCTCGATCCCAATCGTTATCGTTTGCGCATTTTTCATTCTGCGTCTGCGGGAAAACAGTCATATCAAAGGCGATGCTGCCATTGCGATGCTGTCTACCGGCGCAATTGCTGTCGGCAGCCTGGTCTTTAACTTTTCCGGCACTCGTAGTACAGACATCTGCAACAGCCTGTTTGGTTCCTCCTCGATCATCACGCTGACCGATCGGGAACTGGTTATGAGTATTGTGCTCTCCATTGCGGTTATCCTGTTGTTTGCCTTGTTTTACCATAAAATTTTTGCTGTTACCTTTGATGAAAACTTTTCCAGTGCTACTGGCATCCGCACGGATTTATACAAATCCCTGATTGCCATCTTAACCGCTGTAACCATTGTCATCGGCATGCAGATGATGGGATCCATTATGATCTCGGCGCTGGTCATCTTCCCGGCACTGACTGCCATGCGCGTCTGCCGCAGTTTTAAAAGCGTGGTGCTGTTTTCAACAGCACTTGCCGTGGTTTGTTTTCTCATTGGATTCTTTGTGGCCTGTCGGCTCTCGTTCCAGACTGGCGCCACGGTTGTGACTGTTCATATTTTTGTATTTCTTGTGTTTTCTGTCGGCTCGGCGCTTGCGACCCACCGCCTGATCCGAAAACATCGTTGAACAGAAACAGGCTGAATGTTTGATATCAAACATCCAGCCTGTTTTTTAACAAACTTATTCTGTGACAGAGATGCTATCCTGTTTCTCCAAAACTTCATCAATTCTGTCTACGAAATCTTCATTGATTACGGCCATGCTTTCTACATGTATTTTACCACTGGTCATCAAAATCGTAAGGGAATCATTATGCAGTTTGATTCCGACAACATCCGAAAAGTGATATTCCCTTGTATTTCCAAGAAACGTGGTGTACTCAAATGTACTACTGGAGGTCATAGTCGTTTTCTGATTGAGCTGGCAGAGCATCGCTGCAACACCAACAAGGGATACCATAACACCCATAACGAAAACAATCCCATTCATCTTATAAAGAAAAACAACACTGAGCGCGCCGCCAATCAGGTGCAAGAAGCACCCGAAATAAAACAAAAATTTTGGGAGATAAATAACATCTTTCTCGCTGATCTTTGTAGCTCCAAACTTCATACAAAAGAATACCAAAGAGACAACAATAACAGCCAGCCATCCAATTGCAAAATACATAACTGCACCTTCACATTTTATCCACTAAAATTCATCAATCTCCTGAACCTGATAATGCTCCAGAATCGGAACCAGCAGCAGTGCCGTCAGGCCCGCCGTCAGACCGCCATTGTAGAGCACAAAGCCGCCGTGCATGGCTGCGGTCGATGTACAAAGCACTGCGTCCAGAAATCCTGCTGCGATGCCGTATTTCCAGCCGTACTTACTGGTAATGGGACAAAGGCCTGTGGCAAAGGCAAATCCGTTGATATAGCCCTGCGTGGAAAGACTCCAGACCGGATCCAGTCCCGCAATCGCGCTGATTCCGCGCACCACCGCAAACAGCAGGGCATACCCCACCATAATCGGCCAGACATTTCGCGGGTGTTGCCCAATGGCTGAAAACGTAATTGCTGCAATGACAACACCGGTGGTCGGTCCGGTAAAGCCTGCACCATCGGTAAACAGAACAATTCCGTTCATATAGGCTAAAATAAACAGACCATAGATGCCGATGTTTATAAGAACAATGGGCATACCAAAGGTTTCAGACAGATCCATGTTGTAGCCGCTGCACCGGAACAGTGCACCATAGCCCTTAAAACTCTTGTTGTTCAGCAAAAAGCCCCAAAGAATACACAGCAGAAATACAATGACAAAGAACGTATCCACAGGCAACAGATAGGAACAACCAAACGATTCATACAGCGGATTTTCCACGACTGTAGGCGTTGGCGATGTAATGCCAAAGGTTTTATAAAGCAGTGCATAGATAAACATTCCTGTCAGACCGATTCCCAAACCGGCTTTATAGAGATTCAAACTTTTATGCATTTTTCCTGTACCCGGAACCATGGCCGGAACCAGAAAACCGATCACCACGCTCAGGATCACGGTCAACAAAATGCCCTGCCACGTTATCTGTACACTGCCGAACACGAAAGCATCTCCCAGCGTATAACGGAACAGCAGTTCACTGACCAGAGGGCCCATTGAGGTCGCAAACATTGCAAAATGCAGATTGTCTCCAATGTCCTCGTGCAGCACTTTACAATAGAGCAGAACACCAAGGAAGCAGGGCCACATATTCAGCAGATTCAAACCATAAAAGCAGTGTGCAATGACCAAAAAATATCCGGCAAGTGTCGTTCCAGTGGCTTTGCGGCGCACCAAAATCATAATTGCGGCAATCGAAAGCCCACACAAGCCACCGTTCAACATGGCACTGCCAAACCCGCCAAGACGATAATAGTCTGTGACCAGAGGACATGGGGAAATTAAAATTTTCCAGAAATTTTTAAATACTTCCCCATATTCTCCAGTCACAGCGGCGCCAATTGGCGCTGCAATCAGCATGGCAATGGAACAAAACAGGCAAAACAGTTTAATCACTCGGCTGTTGCTGTGCCATTTATAATTCGTATCAGACGCTCCATACGTCAAATCGATCTCATCCATTTGTAGTCTACAATCCTTTTTCTTTTCCAATATATATTGAACCGGTACGTGAAACGCCCGGTCAGTCAGTAACATTGTAACGCCAGAACCCGAAACATTCAATACCCATGCCAAAGTTTTTCCATACATCTCCCTTTCGTTTCAAAAAAGACAATGTTATAATAAACACGAAAACTTAAATACAAAATACCATCAACCGGTATCTTCATCGTTGGGAGGAACGATATGCAGTTTTTTACCATGCTTCAGGATATTAACATCGGTTCTTTTTCTCTGGCATCTATTTTGTCCGCCATTGTTGTCTTTCTCATCTGCAACATTGCGATTAAACTGGTTACCAGAATTGTCAACCGGGCAATGAACAAACCACAGATTGACAACGGCGTGAAAAATACAGTCCAGATTATTTTAAAGATCGTAATCTGGGGACTCGCCATTGTAATCATTGCTGAAACCCTCGGCATCCCCTCGGCATCTCTCGTCGCGGCCATCAGCGTGGTCGGTCTGGCGCTGTCTCTCTCCATTCAGGATATCATGTCCAATCTGTTCAGCGGCATCATTGTTCTGCTGACCAAACCGCTCTCCGCTGGAGACTATGTAGAATTCGACGGGATCGACGGTACTGTTCGCAGCGTTGGTCTGTTCCATACAACCATGCTGACAATTGACAATCGCCTGATTTACGTCCCCAACAGCGCCGTGGTCTCCAGTAAAATCTATAACTATTCCAAAGAACCAATCCGCCGCGTTGACCGTACCTTCTGCGCTTCCTACGACTGCAGCACAGAGCTGGTCAAGCAGGCATTGTTGGAGGCCATTGCAGCAGACCCCAGAATTCACAGCACACCGGAGCCATTTGTTGCGCTCTCTGCATATCTGGACAGCGCAGTTGAATATACTGTCCGCGTCTGGTGCAACAATGCAGATTATTGGAACGTGGTATTCCAGTTAAACGAGCAGGTACGCGAATCTTTTGCCCGTAACCACGTCGAAATGCCTTATGGCCATCTCAACGTACACATCCGTCAGAATTGAGTTTGCCTCTTTTTACGCAAAAAGGAGAACCATCATGTCAACAACTACATTGGAAAAGGCCAAACGCAGCAAGGCCGATGAATTTTATACACAGCTTTCGGACATTGAAGCGGAATTGCGACATTATCGGGAACAATTCCGCGGTAAAGTCATTTTTTGCAATTGTGACGACCCTTACGAAAGTAACTTTTTCAAATACTTTGCTTTGAATTTCAACTTTTTCGGCTTAAAGAAGCTGATCGCAACCTGCTATGGCGGTTCTCCCATCATGGGTGAGCAGCTGTCATTATTCGATGTGGAACCGCTGCAATTCGTGGTGGAAGATGCTAAGCCCGCATATAAAATCGAAATTACTGAAGTCTCTGACGAGAACGGGGATGGGGCAATCGACCTTGCCGATGTGGAATGGCTGCTGAAAAACCGAAAAAATACCCTTTCTCTGCTGGAAGGCAATGGGGACTTTCGCAGTGAAGAATGTATTGCTCTGCTGAAAGAAGCAGATATTGTGATAACGAACCCTCCATTTTCTTTGTTCCGGCAGTACATAGCACAACTGATGGAATATGACAAGAAGTTTTTGATTATCGGAAATCAAAACGCAGTCACATACAAAGAATTTTTTCCGTTGATAATGCAAAATAAAGTGTGGCTTGGATGCAGCATTCACAGCGGTGACAGAGAGTTTAGAGTACCAGATACATATCCGTTATCAGCGGCGGGTTATCGTGTTGATAATGAAGGAAAAAAGTATATTCGTGTGAAAGGCATTCGTTGGTTTACAAATCTGGATTATAAAGAACGTCACGAAGAATTGATCCTATACAAACGTTATACACCGGAGGAATACCCCCGCTATGCCAATTATGATGCGATAGAGGTTTCAAAGACGGCAAACATCCCCTATGATTACGACGGTGAAATGGGCGTTCCCATCACATTTCTGGACAAGTATAACCCTGACCAGTTTGAAATCGTTGGTTCCAGCCGATGGCTTGGGCGTCCCATGTCGGAAATTGCGGAAAAGGGCAGCTATGTTTCCGGCGGAATCCGTTTTTATTTACCTGTGGAAGATGATTCACAATCTGGAAAAGGGCTGCGGTATCGCCGTCTCTACGACAGAATTGTAATCAAGCGGAGGAATATGCAGAATGAAAATTGAATTGCATGAAATTCCCATCCGAGCGGTTGTAGAAGGATATGTGAATAACGACGAGGAAGGCGTTTTGGGCTATAGTGGCAAGCTGAATATCCGTCCAAAGTACCAGCGGGAATTTGTCTATGATGAAAAGCGGCGCGCCGCTGTAATTGAAACAATTCGGAAAGACTTTCCGCTCAATGTTATGTATTGGATCAAAAACGGGAACGGTACATTTGAACTGATGGATGGGCAGCAGCGAACGGTTAGTTTCTGTCAGTATGTCCATGGAGATTTTTCCATTCGATTTCAGGGAAAGCTGCAATACTTTCAAAATCTGACAGAGCCGGAGCAAGAACAAATATTGGATTATAAGTTACTGGTCTACTTCTGCGAGGGCAATGAAACGGAAAAGTTGGAATGGTTCCGCGTCATCAATATCGCGGGATTACAGCTGAAAGAGCAGGAAATGCTCAATGCGACGCATACCGGTCCATGGCTGACCCACGCAAAATCAATATTCAGTAAAAACAATTGTCCCGCCTATTTATTGTCAAAAGATTATATCAAGGCGGAAGTCAATCGGCAGGGGCTTTTGGAAGTCGCCTTAAGATGGATCAGCAATGGCGAAATAGAAAACTATATGGCCATTCATCAGCATGACCCCAATGCAAACGAGTTATGGACCTATTTCAGAAATGTCATCAACTGGGTACAGCTTACATTTCCCTATTATCGCAATGAGATGAAAGGCTTGGACTGGGGTGGTCTGTATGATCGGTATAAAGACCTTCTGTATGATACGGGAAAACTGGAGCAGGAAATCAAAAGCCTGATGACAGACGATGAAGTGCAGAAGAAGTCTGGTATTTATGTTTACGTACTAACCCGCAACGAAAAGCACCTAAACCTGCGGGGGTTTTTACCCGGTCAAAAGCGGGCGCAATATGAAAAACAAAACGGGATTTGTCCGCACTGCGGCGGACATTTTGATATCAAGGAAATGGAGGCGGACCATATCAAGCCTTGGAGCAAAGGTGGTAGAACCGTTCCCGAAAACTGTCAGATGCTTTGTTTGGAATGCAACCGCCGGAAAAGCAACAAATAAGAGTTCAAGAATTCTTCAGTTTCGTCCATGCAAACAACAAAAAAATCCCGTTCTGTTGTATAGAACGGGATTTTGCTTTTATTTTTACGATATACCACACAAAAATCTGCATATTTTTGTGTGGTAATTACCGCTCACTCGGTCGAATTGTTGCATCACCAAAGATGAGATCGTCAATATCGCCTCTCATATCTTCACCCCCTGTAAAAAAAGACTCATACTGTTATTCTATGTGGTGGAGGATGAAATTATGTCATATAATTTTTATTTTGCATATAAAAATCTTGCGAATTATTTGGTATGCAGCGTAATGGAAACCAGCTCCGGGTTGTTGAATAGACGCGGAATCCGCATACCGCCGCCGAGCCCACGGGAAACCAGCATCTGATAGGTCTCGCCGGTGTAGACACCGGCACTGTACTCCGGAAACAGCGTTTCGTTGGAACCGAACAATCCACCGATTCCCGGCAGGCGGACGATTCCGCCATGTCCGTGTCCGCATAAAATCAGATTGGTATCCAGATTCGAATACCGTTCCAGCCAATTATTGCGATGTGCCAGCATCAGAATATAGCGATCTCCATAGTCATCTCTCACCGCCTGCACAACTTCGTCCGGCTCTGCACTGTCTGCATAACCGTTGGGATCTTCCACACCACAAAGGGCAATGGATGCGCCATCGCGCTCCAACAGCTCCCATTTATTATCTAACACCGTGACCCCGACATCCTCCAGCAGAGCACGCAGCGTTTCCATCTCACCGGTCGCCCAGTCGTGGTTTCCACTGATAAAATATACCGGTGCCAGCTCTGTCAACTGTTCTGCCAGTGTCAGCGCCACCTCTATTCCTTCGGCAGAGTCGATAAAATCACCGGTCAGGGCAATCAGATCCGGCGTTTCCTCTGCTACAGCAGCAACCAGCCGCGCATTGTTTTCACCGAATTCCCGCTCATGCAAATCTGAAAGCTGCACGATGCGGAATCCGTCAAATTCCACTGGGAGCTCTGCGTCGACAATGGAAAAATGGTCTGTAACCAGACGGTATCGGCTGTCCAGCAGAGCAGCCACCAGAAAAATTATCAGAACCAGCAGCAGTTTTGGTACCAAATGTCTCGTTTTTCTATGGTCTGGTCTGCGCATTTATGCCTCCAGGTCGCGAATATAAATCGGTTTGCTATGGGGATCCGGTGTGGTACGCACATCTACTTCAAAACGCGGCAGATGCTTTAACATGGTACTCAGCTTGCGGAAGCCAAAGTTTCGTGGATCAAAATCCGGTTGTTTTTTGATAATCAGATTTCCGAGGTTGGAAAGATCCGTATACCCGTCCTCATCCGCCAAATCGGCAACACTTCCGGCAATCAGCTCAACCACACTGTCAGGTACACGGGATCGATTCTCCACGGGCTTGACTGGAATCTTTTCTGCTGGTTGCTCCGGTTGTTTTTTCTGCGTATCCGATTTTCTGCGATGCCGGCGGTTGTTTTGCTTTGTACCTTCCTCTGTGTTTCCAGCGCGCTCCCGGATGACCTCAATATAAATGAATTTGTCACAGGCAATGATAAAGGGATTGGGCGTTTTTCGCTCTCCAATACCGATCACATACATCCCCGCTTCCCGCAGACGGATTGCCAATCTGGTAAAATCGCTGTCGCTGGAAATCAAAACAAACCCGTCGGTATTCCCCGCATAAAGAATATCCATCGCATCGATAATCATTGCACAGTCTGTGGAATTTTTCCCGGTTGTATATCCATACTGCTGGATTGGCGTTACGGCATTTTCCAGCAGAGAGATTTTCCATCCTCCTACATGGGGAGAAGTCCAATCCCCGTAAATACGCTTAATGGTCGGGGTACCATAAATGGCAATCTCCTCCATGACGCTTTTCAGGCAATCCCGCGGAGCATTGTCGGCATCGATCAGCACGGCAAGCCGCAAATTGCGGAGATGTTCTGTTTGTACGGCCATTTTTTCACTCCTTCTGAAAAATCACTGTCTCAGTATAGCACACTCTTCCGGCTTTCTCAAACAGCTTTCCCGCAACTTTGGCACAGTTTCCAACACTTTCGACAGGGTTTTCAACAGGTTTATAAAAATTTTCGTAAAAATCCAGACCATTGCTCCTGCGCTTTTCATATATCGTTTACAAAATTCTTCTTGAATCAGCACATCCTATCGTTTATACTGTTTTAGTACCTCGTACAATTATCATATGGAAAGGAACGCATACGAATGAGCGCTTCTCAGCAAAAAAAGTTCCGTAAGGATCAGCAGATGGAAGGCGTGGAACAGCTATCGCCTCTGCAAATGCAGGAAGTTGCAGCAAAAAAGCGCCGCAGGATTATCGTCAGTTCGATCTGTATCATACTGGCAGTCTTAATCGTTGTGACCATTTTGTTTAACTCCAATCTCTTCTACAATAAGGTTGCCGCCGTTGAGATCAACGACAAAACCTATACCACCGCCGAGTTCAATTACTATTACTTCTCAAGCTATTACACCTTCTGTAATACCTATGGTTCTTATCTCAGCTATATGCTGGACACCACCAAGCCGCTGGACAGCCAGCAGTACTCTGAAGATATGACCTGGGCTGATTATTTTAAGGATCAGGCCAAGACCTCCATAACGCAAGTGCAAATGCTCTGTGACGCGGCAGAAGAAGCCGGATTCACATTGGATGAAGAGCGCAGCAAAGCCATCGACGACACCATTGATGGTCTGGATGAGGTCGCAGAAGAAGCTGGATTCAGCAGCGTTAAAAAGTATCTGGTGGCAGGCTATGGCAAGGGCATGACCGTCGATATTATGCGCAAGTGCCTGACCAATTACTATCTGGCAAATGCCTATTATGAAGAAGTCTACAACGGCTTCTCCTACAGCGATGAGGAACTGGAAACCTATTATACCGAAAATGCTGATAATTTTGACTTCATCGATTACACCTATTATCTCGTCTCCGCAGAGGCAGACGATGAAGGCAACGTCTCCGAAGAGGCCATGGCAGCCGCAAAAGAAACTGCAGATACCATCGTCGCAGATGTTGACAGCCTGGAAACATTTGAAGCGCATGTTGCCGCAATCGGTGACGATGCGACCGCTTCTACTACAACAGCACAGGGCTCCAAGCTGAACAGTTCGATTTCCGAATGGCTTCTGGATCCCAGCCGCGTCGAAGGTGATACTACCACAATCGAGGTAAAAGACAGCGGTTGCTATGCGCTGTACTACTCCGGTCGTGACAACAACCATTACAATACCGTCAATGTTCGTCATATTCTGGTACAGGCAGAAGCCAACGAGGATGGCGAGTATACCGATGAAGCACTGGAAGCTGCAAAAAGCTCCGCCGAGGAAATCTATGCAGAATGGCAGGCCGGAGACGCAACGGAGGAAAGCTTTGCAGAACTTGCAAATGAACACTCCGATGACACCGGCTCCAATACCAACGGCGGTTTGTATGAAAACGTCTATAAAAATCAGATGGTCGAAGAATTCAACAACTTCTGTTTTGCAGAGGGGCGTAAGGCTGGGGACACAGACATTGTCTATGGTTCCAACAGCGGTTATGCAGGGTATCATATCATCTACTTTGTAGGGGACGGTAAACTTTACAGCTCCTATCTCGCAGAAAATGATCTGCGTAGCAAGGATGTGGATTCCTGGTCCTCCGAGAATCTGAAGGATTACAAGTTCTCCACTAAATCGGCCTACAAATTTGTCGGATAATGAAAACCGATCTAACAACACACAACGCAATCGCCCTGAGACCGGTCTCAGGGCGATTATCATTCTAGTATGAAAGGCGTGTTTTTATGTCTCAATCCTTCCTTCGTGAAGAAATGCTGCTCGGTCACGCTGCAATAGAACAACTGCAAAACAGTCATGTGGCCATATTCGGGCTCGGCGGTGTTGGCAGCTGGTGTGCGGAGGCGTTGGCACGTGCTGGGGTCGGCAAACTGACTCTGATTGACCAGGACACTGCCGGTGAAAGCAACATCAACCGCCAGCTCTGCGCACTCTCCTCCACATTGGGGCAACCCAAGGCGGAAATTCTTGCCGCGCGTCTGTTGGACATCCATCCCGCGCTACAGGTTCGTCCTATGGTTGCCCGCTATGAGGCTTCGACCCGCGAAGTATTTTTTGATACTGCGTATGATTATATCGTCGACGCCATTGATCTGGTGGCCTGCAAAGTGGATCTCATCTGTACCGCACGGGAACGCGGCATTCCCATTATTTCTGCACTCGGTACCGGAAACAAACTGGACGCCTCGCAGCTGCAAATCTGTGACATTTCCAAAACAGAAGGTTGCCCTCTTGCCCGTGTTGTCCGGAGAGAGCTGCGACAACTCGGTATTTCCCATCACACGGTGGTGTTCAGCAAAGAGCTGGCGTTAAAACCCACGCAGGTGGAAGCGCCGCCACCCGGGCGCCGCAGTGTTCCCGGCAGCGTAGTCTGGGTGCCTGCAACAGCCGGACTGCTTCTGGCACAGCACGTTGTGCTGTCCATCGCCGGCACAGTTTCTTCTTAGCGGAAAACCGCCTCTTCGGAATCTGTTGGGTTTCGAAGAGGCGGTTTCATTCTATCACAGATTCCAGATGGTCTCGGCGTAGGTCCGAACAGCGCGATCTGCTGAAAACACACCGCTTGCCGCAATGTTTCGGAGCGAACACTGTGCCCGTCTGTGGGAATCTGCAAGAAAGCGGTACAGGGCGTCATGCTTCGCACAATAATCCGGAAAATCGGCAAGCAGGAAATAGGCGTCACCGTCATACAGCAGATGAGAAGCCAGGTCGGAATAGCTTTCGCCATCTCGAAATCCCTGTCGGAGCCGCGTCATCGCCCGCCGCAGAACCGGATCGGCGTTGTAATACTCCATTGGATGGTATCCGCGTTCCCAAAGCTGTGCAACCTCCTGCGCCCGCAGGCCAAACAAAAACAGATTCTCATCGCCGAGACGCTCATACATTTCAACATTTGCGCCGTCCAACGTGCCGATGGTAATCGCACCGTTCATCATCAGCTTCATGTTTCCGGTTCCGCTGGCCTCCTTCCCTGCTGTAGAAATTTGCTCGGAAACCTGTGCCGCCGGCATGAGATGTTCGGCCGCCGTAACGCGGTAATTTTCCAGAAAGATCACCTGCAAGCGGTCGCGGCAAACCGGATCGGCGTTGACATCATCTGCAAGGGAACACAGCAATCGAATAATCCGCTTTGCCACAGCATAACCGCTTGCCGCCTTGGCACCAAACAAAAAGGTTCTGGGCAGGAATTCCTGATTCGGATCGTCATGCAACGACTCTTGCAACTGTACAATCCGCATGGCGCAAAGCAGCTGTCGCTTGTACTCATGCAGCCGTTTGACCTGTACATCCAGTATCGCGTCCGTGTTCAGCACAGCACCCTGATTCCTCTGCAAAAACACAGCAAAGTCGCGTTTGTTCTCGGCTTTGATTGCTTCCAGGTGCGCCAGCACCGTATCATCCTCCTGGAATGCCCGTAGCTTCTCCAATTCCTCTGCACTGCGCAGATATTGATCGCTGCCAAGCAGTTCTACAACAAGAGCATGCAGGCGAGGATTGCACTGCGCAAGCCACCGCCGGTGATCGATGCCGTTGGTCACACTGGTAAACCGTGTGGGTTCGACTGCCGCGATGTCACGAAACAGTACTGTACGCAGGATGTCCCCGTGGAGTTTGGAAACCCCATTGATGGTTCTGCAGGTCGCAAGGCAGAGATTTGCCATAAAAACCGCACCGTCCCGCAAAATCAGATTTCTGGAAACTGCGGCCTCATCCCCGCGCAGTGTTTGCCGCAGATGCTGCAACCAGCGCAGGTTGATCTCGCAGAGAATTTCCCAAACCCTCGGCAGCAGTCGCTGTACCAGACCCTGTGGCCAGTGCTCTAGGGCCTCGGACATTACTGTATGATTGGTATAGCAAACACAGGTAGAGACGATATTCCAGGCTTCTTCCCACTCCAGCCCGTCCTCGTCCAGAAACAGGCGCATCAGCTCCGGGATAATCAAGGTTGGATGGGTATCATTGATGTGGATAACATGGTACTCCGCAAAATCGCGCACGCTGCCATGCCGGCGCCGATGCTGGCAGACAATGTCCTGTGCCGTGGCGGAGACAAAGAAATACTGCTGTTTCAGTCGCAGCTCTTTCCCCTGCATATGGTCATCGGCCGGATATAGGACCTTGGTAATTACCTCGGTCATGGTGCGCTGTTCCATGGCTTGCAGGTAGTCTCCGCTGGAAAACAGCGGAAGATCGAGTACATTGGGAGAACGCGCCTCCCACAGCCGGAGGCAATTGACCCGCTCGGTTCCCCAGCCGGAGACCAGGTAGTCCTGCGGTACTGCCAACACGGTGGTATAATCTTTTAGCTGCGCATTGCATTTGCCATTGTGATCCCAGTTCTGTTCCACTCGTCCGCCGAAATTGATAGCTACTGTGTCATCCTCACAGGGAACCAACCAGCTTTTCGCTGCAACATGCCAATCGTCTGCTACTTCCTTCTGTCCACCCTGCTCGATTTTTTGGCGGAAAATGCCGAGTTCATACAGCGGACAATACCCGGTTGCCGGGATGTTCAGGGTCGTCATGCTGTCGAGATAGCAGGCTGCCAATCTGCCCAAGCCGCCGTTTCCCAGTCCGGCATCCGGTTCCGCATCCAGGATGTCTGCAGGCTCCCGTCCCAACGCGGTCAACGCCGCACGCAGTTGGGTCGCACAGCCGAGATTGAAGGCATTTTTCTCCAGAGAGCGCCCGAGCAGAAATTCCATCGAAAGATAGTGCAGCTGCTTTCCCTGCGGTGGTCGCTGTTCTGCTCTGCGATGTGACAATTCCGACCGTAGGAGACTGGCACAGGCCGAAAACAATTGCAGATTCGTTGCTGATGACGCCGGAACGCCGAATTGGCCGCGTACAGCGGCTTCCAGTTCTGATTGCATGGCATCGCTTGTTGATATACGCATACATTATGACCTCAACATCTGATAATAGAGTTCGAGATATGCCGATGCCGACCGCTCCCATCCGAAATCCACCGTCATGGCTCGCTGCATCATAGCCCGCCATGTGTCCAGCTGGGTGCAATAGACGGTAAGTGCCGCGTCCAATGCCTGCATCATCTCCCATGGATCATACCAGGAAAAGGCAAAGCCCGTTGCGTGGTTGGAGGGATACGGACAAACGGTGTCCCGCAACCCGCCGACTGCGTGAACCAGCGGCAGTGTTCCATATCGCATGGCAATCATCTGCGAAAGACCACAGGGCTCGCTGCGGGATGGCATGAGAAACAGATCGGCACCAGCATAAATCTGTCTGGAAAGACTCTCAGAATACAGAATATGCGCCGACAGCCTGCCCGAATACCACTGTGCTGCCTGACAGAATGCATCGGCAAACCGCGCTTCCCCGCTGCCAAGGATTACGAGCTGTACCGGCCGACGCATCAGCTCCTCCAGAACCGTCAGTAGCAGATCAAACCCCTTGTGCTCCACCAGGCGGGAAACACAGCCGATAACCAGCTTGTTGGGATCCGGTTCCAGACCAAAGGCATATTGAAGTGCGGTTTTACACGCTTGCTTCCCGGATAAATCGTCCGCACAAAACGGTGCCTCAATCCCAAACCCGGTCATGGGCACATAGGCATGAAGATCCAGTCCGTTTAAAATTCCATGGAGTTTTCCGGCATTGTCTTCAACTGCCTGTGCAAGACCACAGGCAAAATAGGGATCATGCAGTTCCATGGCATAGCTTGGACTGACCGTTGTAATCGCGTTGGCCGCATACAGCGCCGCTTTCAGCAGGTTGACACAGCCGTCAAAGCGGAGCAGACCATCTTCATACAGTGCATAAGGTAAACCAAAGATGTTTTCCACATCTTCAGGCCCTGTTTTTCCCTGATATTCCATATTGTGAATGGTAAACACCGAGGGAATGGAAATGCGATGATAGCGCAGCAGAACCGGAATCAGCGCGGTCTGCCAGTCGTTGCAGGAAATCACTTCCGGCTGCGGCTCCAGCATCGGAAGCAGTTGGACAACCGCCTGACAGAAAAAAGCAAACCGCTCCACATCGTCGTCATAGCCGTACGGCGCTTCCCGGCGAAAGTAATATTCGTTGTCTACGAAATACCAGCGTACCCCTTCGCGCTCCAGGCAAAACAGCCCACAATACAACTGCCGCCAGGCCAGCTGCACCGTTGTCTGAAAACAGAAGCGCATCTGTTCCCGCCAAATAGGGTTGATGCTACCATAGAGCGGCAAGATCACCGACACTTCTGCTCCCTGCCGCTGCAAAGCCTGCGGCAATGCGCCGGCAACATCTCCCAATCCACCGGTCTTAGCAAACGGGACTGCCTCAGATGTCACATATAAAAGATTCATAATGCGGTTCCTTTCGGGACGACCAGCGGCAGCTGGGTACTTCCTGCCAATGTAAGGTAGGGTGACAGACTGACATTTTTATCGGCAATGACACAGGACAGAACGGCACCGCGGGAAACTACACTGTTCTGCATCAGAATACTGTGCTTGACCACAGCTTCCTTTTCTACACGGGCTCCGCGGAATAAAATACAGTTTTCCACGCGACCTTCGATATAGCAGCCATCTGCCACCAGACAGTTGACCACCTTTGCAGTGTCGCTGTAATAGGTGCTGGCATTTGCCTGTTCCCGCGTCCGCACCGGGCGTGCGGCCGGAAACAGATCCTCACAGACAGTCCGCTGCAACAGTTGCAGGTTGGCACGGTAATAGTCTGCCGTGGTTCGAATCTGGGCTGCAAACCCCGGATGGAAATAGATACCGCAGCGGCCGCCATTGGTCAGGAAATAGCGCAGAGCATCCCGGTGAAAATGCGTCTTTCCGCGTACAACACTCCACCGGATTAACTCCATGAGTACCGATTTCTTGATCAAATAGACTTCCAGAGAAGCCATCCCCGGACCGTCATCCTGCACACCAAGCAACAGCTCCCGCAGCATGTTGTTGCCGTCCGGTACACAGCGGTGGTGCGCGCCCTGCAGTCCACCGTCGATACAGACACAAGTGATCTCTGCTCCCGTTTGACAATGCTGCTCCATTGCAGCCTGCAGATCAACATTCGCACAGAGATCTCCCCGCAGCAATGCAATGTGCTCCTGCGGAACGTCCTGAATATAGGTCTGCACTGCACCCAATGCCTCCATGCTTCCCCGGTACTCGCCAAATGTACCGGGCAAACCAAAGGGCGTCAGCAGACGCAGACCGCCGTGGTTTCGGCTTAAATCCCACTTTTTTCCGCTTCCCAGATGCGCCAGCAGAGAGTGATAATCCCGCTCCATAATGACACCGACATCATGAATTCCGGCATTTTGCAGTGCAGACAGGGAAAAATCAATCAGCCGATAGCGCCCGCCAAACGGAAGCGAGGCGCCGGTACGCCGGGCAGTCAGCGCACCGAGCGCCGGCGCTGTTTGAAACGCACAGATCAAACCATGGAAATCAGGCATTTATTCCGCTCCTTTCCCGTCGCTGTCAATCATTTTTCCCGCACCGATGATGCGACCCGTCGCAATACGACAGCGGGGTCCACAGGTAGTCACACCCCAGTCATCTGAACCATCCGGTTCTGTTCCAATGTTGGCATCATCGCCGACCTGTGTCCCTTCGCCGAGAATCGTGTACTGTACCCGTGCCCGCCGACCGATTTTTACACCCGGCATCAGAATGCTGTATTCCACTACCGCACCCTCTTCAACGACTACGGAGTCTGACAGCACCGAGTTAACAACTGTGCCTTCGATTCTACAGCCGTCTGTGACGATGCTGTGCCGGATCTCTGCCGCTCTTCCCACCATATGCGGGGGACAGACGGCACTGCGCCCCCGAATTGGCCAGTCCGGGTCATAAAGATTGATAAGTTCCGGCGAAAGCATATCCATGTTCGCGTCCCAAAGGCTGTCAATGGTCCCGACGTCCCGCCAATATCCCTCGAAAAGATACGGCCACAGCCGTTCACCTCCCGTTAACATTGCTGGGATGATATCCTTTCCAAAATCGTTATGGGAATCTTTCTTCTGTTCATCCGCAATCAGATACCGTTTCAGGACTTCCCAAGTAAAAATATAAATTCCCATGGAGGCCAGATTGCTCTTCGGTTTGGCCGGTTTTTCTGCAAAACCGGAAAGCGCGCCGTCTGTACCAAGCTCCAGAACGCCAAAACGGGAAGCCTCCTCCATTGGCACCTGAATGGCGCCGATGGTACAGGCGGCATGTTGCGCCCGGTGCGTTTCCAGCATGGCGGCATAGTCCATTTTATAGACGTGGTCTCCGCTCAGAACGAGCACATATTCTGGCTGAAACAGTTCAATAAACGGAATATTCTGATAGATTGCATTTGCGGTGCCGGAAAACCAGCTTCCCTGTTCCCCTGCGCTCTGATATGGCGGCAGAATGTAAACGCCGCCATCGGTGCTGTCCAGATCCCAGGGCTGTCCGCTGCCAATATAACTGTTGAGCAGCAACGGTTGATATTGCGTCAAAACGCCGACCGTATCGATGCCGGAGTTGGCACAGTTGGACAGTGGAAAATCAATGATGCGATACTTGCCGCCAAACGGCAGCATGGGTTTTGCCATATTTTTGGTGAGTGCATAAAGGCGCGACCCCTGACCGCCTGCCAACAGCATCGCAACACAGGATTTCTTCATGATTTCTCCTCCTCTTCCGGGTAAATTGCCCGCGGTTCCGGGCGAAACAGTGCGGCGCTCAGCGGCGGTAGATCCAAAACAATCGCCTGTTTTCTGCCATGACGCAGCAGTTTCCGCGTGGAAAATGTCATACCTTCCCGCAGCAGACCGCGCCCACCAAAGCGCTTTGCATCAGTAGAAAACACTGTACGAAAGGATCCCGCCTGCGGAACCCCTAGTGCAAATTGTTGTACCACAACCCCGGAGAAATTACAGAGAAGTATCAGGACATTTCCCGCAGAATCCTTGCGGAGAAAGCCCAGAATATTTTGTTCTTTTTCATCTGGACAGAGCCATTCAAATCCGGCTGCATCAAAATCTTCTTCCCAAAGTTCCGGACTCCGCAGATAACATTGACCTGCCTCCCGAAAAAACCGCCGCAGCGGTTCCGCACCGGCATGATGCAGACGATCCCAAGGCAGGGCACCGGCGAAATTCCATTCTGTATTCTGTCCCAATTCTGCCCCCATAAACAGCAGCTTTTTTCCCGGATGGGCGAGCATATAGGTCCAAAACAGCCGGAGGCCACTGCATTTCTGCTCTATTGTACCGGGAAATTTCTGAAACAGCGCCCCCTTCAGGTGTACGACTTCATCATGGGAGATAGGGAGTACAAAATTTTCCGAAAACGCA
Organism: Oscillospiraceae bacterium; assembly: GCA_050944035.1. Classification (GTDB taxonomy): domain Bacteria; phylum Bacillota; class Clostridia; order Oscillospirales; family Oscillospiraceae; genus JBMNQH01. Next base: position 78,651 of record JBMNQH010000003.1, read on the forward strand.
TAAAAAAGTGGAAATGTCAGATCGCGGTGCCGGCCTGCGCGGAAACAGGGATCCGCCTGTACATAATCCAAAACATCGTGCATCCAGCCCATGTTCCACTTAAGATTGAAGCCCAGTCCCCCGGCATATACCGGTGTTGTAACGCCAGGCCAGGCAGTGCTCTCCTCGGCAATCATCAGGACGCTGTCGTCAAATCCAAAAACCGTCGTATTCAATTTCTGTAAAAATGCAACGGCATCCAGATTTTCCCGTCCACCCCGCCGGTTGCGCAACCAATTGCCGTCCGGACGGGCATAATCGAGATAGAGCATCGAGGCCACTGCGTCGACGCGGATGCCATCCATATGAAATTGTTCCAGCCAGAACAGCGCTGACGAAATCAGGAAGCTCTGTACTTCCCCTCTGCCATAGTCGAATATGTAGGTGCCCCACTCCGGATGCTCCCGCATAAGCGGACTCCAATGTTCATAACAGGCCTTGCCGTCAAATGTACCCAGCCCATGTGCATCCTTTGGAAAGTGTGCCGGAACCCAATCCATAATGACCCCGATGCCGGCCCGGTGACAGCGATCCACAAATTCCATCAGCATTTCCGGCGTACCATAGCGCGCGGTTGCAGCAAAGTATCCGGTACACTGATATCCCCAGGAATCGTCCAGTGGGTGTTCGGTCAGCGGCAGCAGCTCAATATGGGTAAAGCCCAAATTTTTGACATAGGGAATCAGGGTCTCGGCCAGTTCCAGATACGTCAAAACACTGCCGTCGGCGTGCCGGCGCCAGGACCCCGCATGGACTTCATAGATAGAAAGCGGCGCATGATACACCTTGTGACAGCGGCGATATGCCAGCCATTCCGCATCGTGCCAGGGAACCGGCTGCAAATCCCAAACTCGCGAGGCCGTACCGGGCCGCAGTTCCGAGGCAAAGGCATAGGGATCCGCCTTTCGCAAGCGGACGCCGGATGGTGTGGTCAGCAGATATTGATAGGCAGTGCCGTGTTTTGCCCCGGCAATTTCTGTCTCCCAAATTCCATCTCCGTCGGATTGCATCGGGTATTCTCTGGTTTCTTCGTCAAGAAATGCCCCAACCACCGATACAGCAGCGGCGTGCGGAGCCCAGACCCGAAAACAAAAGCCTGAAGCGCTCCGATGTGCGCCCAGCACTTCCTGTGCATGCGCGGCATTCCCATTGGAAAACGCTTCAAGCCATTGTTGTTTGTCCCATCGTGTACGCATGTCGTCCCCCGTCTGGATGGCGCGCATGACCAACGATGCCAACCTTGTTCAATTAAACTGATTCATTGCCGTCGCAACGCCCTCTTCGATCAGAACGGGAATCGCACTTGCCGCCCGTTTGACCGCCTCGTCTACTGCTTCAGCATCCGATCCTTGGAACTTGCCCAACACCCAGTCCGCCATATCATAGTCCGGATGCGGCGGCGCGCCAACGCCGATTTTAATGCGCGGGAACCGTTCCGTTTGCAGATGATGAATGATGTCCTTGATTCCGTTGTGTCCGCCTGCAGAACCCTTGGCGCGGATCCGCAGTTTTCCCACTGGCAGTGCGACATCGTCCATGACAACCAGAACATGATCCGCTGGGATTTTGTAAAACTTCACTGCTTCGATTACCGCTTCTCCGCTGAGATTCATATAGGTCTGCGGTTTCATCAGCAATACCTGTTCTCCGCCAATTTGACATTTCGCGGTCAGTGCGTGGAACCGTACGCGATGGATGCGAATGTTATGCGCCTGTTCCACAACGTCGGCGGTCATGAATCCGACGTTGTGCCGTGTACCGTGATATTCCTGGCCGGGATTTCCGAGAAATACAACCAGCCACTTGATGCTCATTAGTCTGTCTTTCAGAAACATATCTTACCTTCTCCCGTCTGTCGAAAACCCCTGAATCCTGTGCAGGGGATCAAAATCTCAAAAATTCCGGCCATTTTATACCGGTGCTGTGAAATGGAAAAAATGAACCGCCCCAACACCGTCAATCTAGAGGGTCAGGGCGGTCCCGATTACCGCTGAATGGACTGTCCGCTGAACTTAGTCAAACAATGCGGACAGAGAACGTTCTTCGTAAACTCTGCTGATGGCCTCGCCGAATAAAGGTGCAACAGACAGATAGTGGACTTTCTTACATACAGGTTTGTCACTGGGATAAGGGATGGTATCGAGCAGAACCAGCTCCTTGATATAGCTGTTTTCGATTCTCTCAATAGCAGGACCGGACAGGACACCGTGACTTGCGCAGGCATATACTTCTTTTGCACCGCCGATTTCAACCAGTGCCTGTGCTGCGCCGCACAAACTGCCAGCAGTATCAACCATATCGTCCAGAAGGACAACAGTCTTATCCTTTACATTACCGATAATGTTCATAACTTCAGAGAAGTTTGCCTTTTCACGACGTTTGTCTACAATTGCAAGCGTCAGACCCATCTTCTGTGCAAAGCTTCTGGCACGCTTTACGCCGCCAACGTCCGGAGAAACTGCAACAAGATTGTCATTATTCTTGCCGAATTTTTCCGTGAAGTAGTCAACAAACAACGGTGTACCCTGGAGATTGTCAACCGGAATATCAAAGAACCCCTGGATCTGCATTGCATGGAGATCCATTGTCAGGACGCGATCTGCGCCCGCTCTGGTCAGCAGGTTTGCAACCAGCTTTGCAGAAATGGGATCACGGCTCTTTGCCTTTCGATCCTGGCGTGCATAGCCAAAGTAGGGGATTACGGCGGTGATACGGCCTGCGGATGCGCGACGGATGGCATCGATCATAATGAGCAGTTCCATCAGATTGTTGTTCACCGGCTTGCAGGTGGACTGTACGATGAATACATCGGTACCACGCACCATTTCGTTGATGGAGATTGCAATCTCGCCATCAGCAAAGGTTTTGACCTCGGACTCGCCAATGTGCTTTCCCAGCGCCTTACAAATACCCTCTGCAAGTTCAGGATTGGAGTTCCCGGTAAATACCTTTATTTCCTTACCATGTGAAATCACGTTCAATCGTCCTCTCTATGTTGTAATCAGTTTCCGTGTTCTTGTGGGACACATACCCACACAAATTTTCCAAGAGTATTATATCAATCTTACAGCAGGATTGAAAGACCATCCAGCCACTTTTTCCTCTAAGATTTGAAATTATTTTTTCTTTTTCCTGAAATTCACGATATTTAAACGCAAAAAATTGCCGGGAATCTTTGCAATCAACTGAAATCTCCTTTTTTCAGAGACTGACGCAACGTCAAATCTATTTACATCGTGATCAAAATTGTATATAATAAGAGAGAATTTTTGAAACTTTATGATAAATGGTGAATCACAATGATTGAATTTGAAGAGTATAAAACCAGGTTGGGCGCACTAAAGCCCACCTTTGAAACGCTCAGTGCCGCACTGAAGCTGGACGAAGCCCGGGAAGAAATTCAGAAACTGGAGGCGGAAAGCGCCGTGGAAGGTTTCTGGAACGATATGCAGAATTCCCAGAAAGTCCTCCAGCATATTAAGCAGCTGAAGAACAAATGTGAAAAGTTTGATGCGCTGACTACCCGTTGGGAAGATCTCTATACCATCTGTGAAATGGCTCTGGAGGAAAATGATGACAGTATGCGCGAAGAGTTGCGCGCTGAATACGCCGCACTGGAGCGGGATTTGGAAGACATGCGGCTGTCCACACTGCTTTCCGGAGAATATGACAGTTCCAACGCCATTCTCACCTTTCATGCCGGTGCCGGTGGCACAGAGGCACAGGACTGGGCGGAAATGCTCTACCGTATGTATACCCGCTGGGCTGAACGCCACGGTTTCAAGTACAAGCTGCTCGACTATCTCGATGGCGAAGAAGCTGGTCTGAAAAGCGCTACCATCTCGATTGAAGGTGAAAATGCCTACGGCTATCTGAAAAGTGAAAACGGCATCCATCGTCTTGTCCGCATCTCCCCCTTTGATGCATCGGGCCGCCGGCAGACTTCGTTTGCTGCAGTCGAAGTTATGCCCGATATCGGCGATGACGTCGAAGTGGACATCCGCCCGGAGGATCTGAAGGTGGACACCTACCGCAGTTCCGGTGCCGGCGGACAGCATGTCAACAAAACGGAATCTGCGATCCGTATTACCCACATTCCCACTGGTGTCGTTGTCTCCTGCCAGACGGAGCGCAGCCAGCATCAGAACCGCGAATACGCCATGCGAATGCTCCGCTCCAAGTTGGTTGAAATCAAGATGCGGCAGCATGCAGAAAAGATTTCCGACATCAAGGGCGTGCAAATGAAGATTGAATGGGGCAGTCAGATCCGTTCCTATGTTTTCATGCCGTATACTCTCGCAAAAGATCACCGTACCGGATTTGAAAACGGCAATATCACTGCGGTCATGGATGGTGATATCGATGGGTTTATCAACGCTTATCTCAGCCAGAATGCAGGCAGTTAATTTCATTCTCTCATATACTTTGCCCTGTGCAATGGCACAGGGCAACTTTTTGTACCTGAACCCCTCATTTTTCAGCTTCTTTCCTTTTTATTTTTCCTCAACTATGGAGGCACTGTTATGAACAAAACCATTGGCATTCTGGCGCATGTCGACGCCGGAAAAACCACGTTATCTGAGCAGATTCTGCATCACTGCGGGGCACTGCGCAAGGCTGGCCGCGTTGACCATAAAGACACGTTTCTCGACTTCAACCCCATCGAGCAGGCGCGCGGCATTACCATTTTCTCGGAGCAGGCTTCGTTTTCTTATGGGGAAACCCGGTATTTTCTGGTCGATACGCCCGGCCATGTGGACTTTTCCCCAGAGATGGAACGCGCCGTCGGCGTACTGGATTACGCAATTCTGGTTGTCAGCTGCACCTCCGGCGTCCAGGCGCACACGGAAACCATCTGGCGACTGTTGGAGCAACAACAGATTCCTGTCTTTTTCTTTCTCAACAAGATCGACGGACTCGGCGCGGATGTCAACCGCACGTTGGATGACATCCGGGCAAAATTGACCGGTGACGTCTGCTGCTTCGACGCGGGTCTTACCGATACTGTCACAGAGCAGATTGCCATGACCGACGAAGCCGCACTGGAACAGTTTCTGGAGCAGACCGGCGATGAAACCTTCTGGTATCAGACTGTGCGCCGGGCGGTACAGAAACGGGCGCTGTTTCCGGCCTTTTCGGGCAGCGCACTGAATGATGTAGGTGTGGACGCCTTCCTTGCCGGACTGGATAGGATGACAGAAACTACCTATGACGAAACGCAGCCTTTTCGGGCAAAGGTTTATAAAATCCGGCACGACGCGCAAAACAACCGCACGGCCTATCTGAAAGTGCTGTCGGGTATGCTGCACGCCAAGGATCGCATTGCCGGAGAAAAAACCAACGAGCTGCGTCTGTACGAAGGAAAAAAGTACACGACTGTACAGACCGTATCGGCCGGACAGCTCTGCGCTGTTACCGGCCTACAGACGGTACAAAGCGGTGACACCATTGGGGAAACCATCGAGCACCGTGATATGACTCTGATTCCGCTGCTGTCCGCCAAAGTAACCTGTGAAAACGCTCCGGTCAGCCGGGTTCTGCCGCTGCTGCGGATTCTGGAAGACGAGGAGCCCTCTCTGCACCTACGTTGGGAGGAGACATTGCAGGAAATCCACCTCTCCGTGATGGGCGAAATCCAGTTGGAGGTTTTGAAGGAAACAGCCAAACAGCGGTTTGATCTTGATCTCTCCTTCGGAGAATGTGAAGTGCTCTACAAGGAAACCATCCGCGGTGCGGTTCTCGGTTCCGGTCATTTTGAACCGCTCCGCCACTATGCGGAGGTTCACCTGAAACTGGAACAGGGGCCAAAGAACAGCGGTATCACCTACGCATCGGCCTGTCCCACCGATTATCTCTCTACCAATTGGCAGCGCCTGATTGAAACCCATATCTTTGAAAAAGAGCACAAAGGCGTACTGGTCGGCGCACCGCTGACCGACGTCCGTATTACGCTTCTGGCCGGACGCGCACACGAAAAACATACGGAGGGCGGCGATTTTCGGCAGGCAACCTACCGTGCCATCCGGCACGGGCTGTTTCATGCACAAAATGTCCTTCTGGAACCCTATTATGCCTTTCATATCACGGTACAGCCCGAACTGGTTGGGCGCATCCTGACCGATATCCGCAACATGAGCGGCACAACTGAGCCTCCGGAACCGATTGGCGCCTACAGCATGATCTGTGGCCGCTGTCCCGTGTCGGAAATGATGCGGTACAGCCGGTCATTTGCCGCGATGACACATGGCCGCGGTAGCATGGTCGTCACCTTTGACGGCTACGAGGTCTGTCACGACACGCAAGTCGTACTGGATCGAATCCAATACGATCGGGAGCATGACACGGACAATACACCCGATTCCGTATTCTGCTCACACGGCGCAGGCTTCACCGTCAAGTGGTACGAGTCGGCGCGCTATATGCACTGTCTGTGGTGATGTCATGCGGACGTTAACTTTGACCGTCACCGAAGCACAGGCCGGACGCTCCGTAAAAACTCTGCTGCGCCGGGAATTTCACATGGCGGAATCCCTGATTGCCCGTGTCAAGCTGCGGGAAACCGGCCTGCAACTGAACGGACAGCGGGTTTATACCAATGCCATCGTACAGGCCGGCGATATTCTCACTGCCGAGGTCGGAGATGACGATACCGGGTGGGAATTTTTCCCGATGGAAGCGCCGCTTGATATCCTGTTTGAGGATGAAGATCTGCTGATCCTGAACAAGGCGGCCGGAATGGCTGTTCATGGCAATACGGAACGCAACGGAGATTGTACCGTTGCCAATGCGCTGGCCTTTTATCTCGGTCCCGGTACCCGTTTTCATCCGGTCAACCGGCTGGATAAGGGTACCTCCGGCGTCATGGCCGTTGCGAAAAGCGGCTATATTCACGATCGGATGCGCCGACAACTGCACAGCAAACAATTCTGTCGACAATATCTGGCCATAACAGAGGGAATTGTCACACCGCCAGCGGGACAGATCACGTTGTCCATTGCCCGCGACCCAAACTCCCGGATCAAACGGAAGATTTCCGCCGATGGTCTGCCCGCCTGCACGGTCTATGAGACGGTACAGACCGGCAAAGATTGGGCGCTGCTGCATCTGTCGCTGAAAACCGGACGCACCCATCAGATCCGTCTGCACTGCGCTGCCATTGGGTATCCGCTGGTTGGTGACTGGCTGTACGGTACCGAAGCACCGGACAAAATCACCCGTCCGGCACTGCATTCGGCAGAGCTGGAACTGGTACATCCCATTACAGGGCAACAAATGGCATTTTCCGCACCGCTTCCGGAAGATATGGCGGTACTGATGCAGTAAACAGATATAAAGAGGGAAGCAGATCTCTGCTTCCCTCTTTATATCTTTGACCTAGGACATATTGTCCAAAAAGTTAATAATCTAATACATCTTATGGTATTGTTTTTAGGCAGGAATGCTATTATCTGACAATACGATTTAATAAATTGATAAAGGAAGTGAAATTTTGTATCAATATGGCACCATTCGGATTCGGCTAAAAGAACGAATCGAAGAAATTAGAATTAGTAAAGGAAAACTGAGTCAATACGCAAAGATGCAACGAACACAGATCAATCGTTACTGCAATAATACAATTACCCGTTTGGATACTGACGTTTTGGCAAGATTATGTACAGTTTTGCACTGTAAAATCGGAGACTTGTTGGAGTTTATTCCATCCGAAGATCGGGAGATAGGTTAAAAACAATGTTTCCTTTTTAAGGGGACTGGTAAGCCAGTCCTTTGGCATATAGTCGAAGAACCGGCATGATGCAATGCATCGTGCCGGTTCTTTTTCTACAATTTCACTTGTAACTGTGGAAAACTCTGCCTAGGAACGCGAAAAATCAAACCGCTTCCCTTTCAAATGCCGCAGTTTTCCACTATTTGTCCCGCGGTTGTTTTTTGTTCTTCTGATAGATGATGGCCAAACCACGGAGCAACAGATTTTCATCATACAGAATTTCCCGCTTACAGTACGGAACAATCGTAGAGGCCAGACCACCGGTCGCAACAATTGTAGCCGGTTCCCCCAGTTCCTCCTCCATACGGGCAATCATGCCGTCAATCAAAGCCGCAGCACCAAAGATGCTGCCGCTCTGCATACATTCAAAGGTGTTGGTTCCAATACAGCGACTGGGAACACGAATTGGAACATTCGGCAGTTTGGATGTCCCGCTGCTGAGTGCCTCCAGCGAAAGCCGGATGCCGGGGATAATGGCGCCGCCAAGAAAATTGGCATTTGCATCAATCACTTCAATGGTCGTCGCAGTGCCCATATCGACGATAATCACTGGCAATTGATAGTCCGCAATCGCTGCAACCCCTGCCGCAACCAGATCGCTGCCGAGTTCCGCAGGATTGTCAATCTTAATATTCAGACCGGTCTTGATCCCGGCGCCTACAATAATTGCAGTATGTCCGGTTAGAACGTGGAGTGCTTCCTTCATTGTTTCCGTCAGCGGTGTAACAACAGAGGAGAGAATCACCCCTTCAAAGCTGTGGCAATCAATGCCGTCAAACTCCATAATCTGTTTGATGGCAACCGCATATTCATAGCTGGTTCGGGCGGTATCGGTGGCCATTCTGGCAATTTTCCCAATTTCCAATCCTTCCATATAGCCCAGAACAATCTGGGAATTCCCAATATCGACTGCAAGAATCATTTCAAAGACCCTCAGGCTTTCTTTCCAATAGATTTTTTCCCGACGTTTATAATACGCAGGGTCGCCGGGCTCAGTACGACATTGAACAACAGCTCAAACACAAAGTTCCCTCCGATCAGCGTCAATACAATAAAGCTGACCACATGTCCGCCGCCACCCATGTCTTCGATGGCTTTTACAAAGAACGCAAGGCAGCCCAAGAAAAAGATCCCCGAGTTCACGATTGGGCAAACCACTGCCGCCGCAACGACTGCAAAATATATGTTTTTCTTCTCGAACAATCTGTAGACCAGCCCTGCACAATATCCTGCTGCCGTACCTTTTAGCAGTACAGTCAGGATTGTTCCAAAGATACTGTAGGTCAAAAAGAAGTTCGCGTCACCCGAAAGCAGCACAACCAGGCCAAACACGAAGCCCAACCATGCGCCTGCTATGGGACCGTAGATCGCTGCACCGACTACAATCGGCACGAGAACCAAGGAGATAGAGAACACCCCGAAGCGAATGAAACTGCCCATCAGCTGTAACATCACGACGATTGCCGTGAACAGGGCCAACCCTACCAGTTTTTTTGTGTCAAATTTTTGCATATTAAAAATACCTCCTGCTGCTGCTCCCATTCCAGACAGGATGCAGCGCAAATTTTGGGCACCTTTTTATATTACAGGAAAGCCGCACAAGAATCAAGGAAAAATATTTGGATTCATCATTTTTCAAGCAGATCCCCCCCTTATCTGGCACTCGTCGGACGAATCCATCTTATAGGTTTCCTTGTAAAGGGGGCTGTCAGCGGAGCTGACTGGGGAATTCTGCTTTTAAATCCCTCCACCGCTTCGCGGTCCCCCTCTCTTTCCAAGGGAGGCTTTTGCTGTATTTGTAAAACACCCTCCAACGGATAACCGTAGAAGTTGAATTAATATGTCTGCATAACCCTTGATACTAAATAAAAGTCCAAGATTTACCATTGACGACTTTTTTAGTATACACTGTAACAGAGTTAAGAAAATATTTTATCTGACATTCACTGAATGTCATCCTTGGAGTTATTTTGCAGTAAAGTAAAAATATTCTATTTTTCCGAAAGGAGTTATTCTTATGAAAAGCATTCTATCTCAGTTATATTACGGCAATCTGGCACCCATGGAACAATGTTTCCCTAAAAATAAGGAGCATAAAAAAGCATGTCAAAAACATTGTCAGCACTATGAAACTTTCAGTGAGAAATTGGGTGCTTTGGACTTCTCTCTGCAAAAAGAGTTTACGGACATCATAGATGAGCAAGTTAGTACTGCATGTTTGGAACTGGAAGAGAGTTTTATCTATGGGTTCCAGCTTGGCGCCAGGATGATGGTTGAACTTTATCAGGACAACTAAAGCAGCCTTAAAAAGCGCAAAAAACCTCCGGTTCAAAAGAACCGGAGGTTTTTATCAATTGCATTACTTTGCGATTTTACAAGTTACCCTGCAATTAGTCCTTCAGGGCTGCCTGCGCTGCTGCCAGGCGAGCGATGGGTACGCGGAAGGGAGAGCAGGAAACATAGGTCAGGCCGATCTTGTGGCAGAATTCAACAGAGGAAGGATCGCCGCCGTGCTCGCCGCAGATGCCCATCTTGATGTCGGGACGGGTGGAACGGCCCATTTCAGCAGCCATCCTGATCATCTTGCCAACACCGTTCTGGTCCAGACGAGTGAACGGATCGGATTCATAGATCTTTCTCTCATAATATGCTTCGAGGAACTTTGCAGCATCGTCACGGCTGAAACCGAAGGTCATCTGGGTCAGGTCGTTGGTGCCGAAGGAGAAGAATTCAGCTTCCTTTGCAACCTCGTCAGCGGTGATTGCAGCTCTGGGAATCTCGATCATGGTACCGACATGGTATTCCATGTTGGATCCGGCTTCCTTGATGATGGCGTCAGCAGTTTCGACAACAACGGACTTTACAAAGCCGAGTTCCTTTGCCTCGCCAACCAGAGGAATCATGATTTCAGGAACGATGTTCCAGTCTGCATGCTTTGCCTGAACAGCCAGAGCTGCCTTGATGACAGCGGTGGTCTGCATCTTTGCAATTTCAGGATAGGTAACAGCCAGACGGCAGCCACGATGACCCATCATGGGGTTGAACTCGTGCAGGCCGATCAGAATTTCATTAATCTGTGCAACGGTCTTACCCATCTCGTCTGCGAGAGCCTTAATATCAGCCTCATCGGTGGGAACGAACTCATGGAGAGGAGGATCAAGGAAGCGGATGGTGATGGGATAACCCTGCATTGCTTCATACATGGCTTCAAAGTCACCCTGCTGCATGGGCTCGATCTTTGCAAGTGCACGCTCACGCTGCTCGACGGTATCGGAAACGATCATTTCGCGGATTGCAGCGATACGATCTGCTTCGAAGAACATATGCTCGGTACGGCAGAGGCCGATGCCTTCTGCGCCGAATGCCAGAGCCTTTGCTGCGTCTGCGGGAGTGTCAGCATTGGTGCGAACCTTCAGGACGCGATACTTGTCAGCCCAAGCCATGATACGACCGAATTCGCCGCCGATGGAAGCTTCAACAGTGGGGATGGCTTCGCCATAGATCTTACCGGTGGAACCGTCGATGGAGATCCAGTCGCCTTCGTGGAAGGTCTGGCCGCCGAGTTCAAAGACCTTTGCATCTTCATTGATGTTGATGTCGCCGCAGCCGGAAACACAGCAGGTGCCCATGCCACGTGCAACAACAGCTGCATGAGAGGTCATGCCGCCGCGAACGGTCAGAATGCCCTGTGCATAGTTCATGCCTTCGATATCTTCGGGAGAGGTCTCAAGACGTACGAGAACGATCTTTTCACCCTTCTGACCCCACTCAGTTGCATCTTCAGCGGTGAATACAACCTTACCACAGGCAGCGCCGGGAGATGCTGCCAGACCGGTGCCGATGGACTGTGCTTTCTTCAGAGCAGCAGCGTCGAACTGGGGATGGAGCAGAGAATCGAGGGACTTGGGATCGATCATTGCAACGGCTTCCTTCTCGGAGATCATGCCTTCGTCAACGAGGTCGCAGGCGATCTTCAGAGCAGCAGCAGCGGTACGCTTGCCGTTACGGGTCTGGAGCATATAGAGCTTGCCTTCTTCAATGGTGAACTCCATATCCTGCATATCACGATAGTGATCTTCGAGGGTACGGCAGATACCGGTGAACTGGTCGTAAATTTCAGGCATCAGCTTTGCCATCTGATCGATGGTCTGGGGAGTACGGATACCAGCAACAACGTCCTCGCCCTGTGCGTTCATCAGGAACTCACCAAACAGCTTCTTTTCGCCGGTCGCGGGGTTACGGGTAAATGCAACGCCGGTGCCGGAGGTGTCGCCCATATTGCCGAATGCCATCATCTGGACGTTAACAGCGGTGCCCCAAGAGGAGGGAATATCGTTCATGCGGCGATAGTAGATTGCACGGGGGTTGTCCCAGCTGCGGAAAACAGCCTTGACTGCGCCCATCATCTGTTCCTTCGGATCCTGAGGGAACTCTTCGCCGATTTTTGCCTTGTATTCAGCCTTGAACTGTTCTGCCAGTTCTGCAAGATCTTCAGCGGTCAGCTCGGTATCGAGGGTAACGCCGCGATTCTTCTTCATCTCATCGATGAGTTCTTCAAAGTATTTCTTGCCAACGCCCATAACAACGTCAGAATACATCTGGATGAAACGGCGATAGCTGTCATATGCGAAACGGGGATTACCGGTCTTTGCTGCGAAGGAAACAACAACCTTATCGTTCAGACCAAGGTTCAGGATGGTGTCCATCATGCCGGGCATGGAAGCGCGGGCACCGGAACGAACGGAAACGAGCAGAGGATTGTCGAGATCGCCAAACTTCTTGCCGGCGATTTCTTCAAGCTTTGCCAGATGCTCCATGATCTGTGCCTCGATGTCGGCGTTAATGGTTTCGCCGTCGAGATAGTACTGAGTGCAGGCTTCAGTGGTAACGGTGAAACCCTGAGGAACAGGCAGACCGAGGTTGGTCATCTCTGCCAGGTTTGCACCCTTACCGCCGAGCAGGTTTCGCATGGTAGCGTTGCCTTCGGAGAACAGGTAAACAAATTTCTTCATATCATTAAATCCTTTCAAATTCGCCGGGGCCCATGATAATATATAATATATAAGGAAAAAATGCCCACTAGCAGAAATTTATTATAGCAGATGTATTTTAGGATTGCAATAATGGAAGCTCTTTCAGTCGCGTTTTGTGTCGTAGAAAACTCCTTTATTTATTTGGCCTTCTATGGATATTTTGACAGAAAAAACCACCTCTTAAACATTTTTTCTCGTTTAAGAGGTGGTTTTTTCTTATTTTGCGTATTCCACAGCTTTGGTCTCACGCAGAACGTGAACCTTGATCTGACCAGGATAGGTCAGTTCGTCCTCAATCTTCTTTGCAATATCTCTCGCGAGAAGCGTCATCTGATCCTCGCTGATGTCCTCGGGTTTAACCATGACGCGAATCTCACGCCCCGCCTGAATTGCATAGCAACCGGCAATACCGGGGAAACTGCGTGGAATCTCTTCCAGCTTTTCCAGACGCTTGACATAGCTTTCAATGTTTTCACGGCGGGCACCGGGACGCGCTGCAGAAATGGTATCCGCAGCCTGTACCAAGCAGGCAGTAATGGTGTTGGGCTCCACGTCGCCGTGGTGGGCATGGATTGCGTGGATAACTTCTTCGCTCTCTTTAAACTTTCGTGCGATATCTACGCCGATGGTAACATGGCTGCCCTCGACCTCATGGTCGATCGATTTGCCAATATCGTGGAGCAGACCGGCGCGTTTTGCGGTCGCAATATCCACTCCCAGTTCTGCCGCAAGCAGACCGGCAATGTGAGCAACTTCAATGGAATGCGCCAATACGTTCTGACCGTAGCTGGTTCGGTATTTCAGCCGACCCAGCAACTTGATGATTTCGGGATGCAGACCATGGATATTGGTCTCAAAGGTTGCCCGGTCGCCTTCCGACTTGATCGTGGCAGCCACTTCCTTCTGCGCTTTGGCCACGAGCTCTTCAATACGGGCAGGATGGATACGGCCATCCAGAATCAGCTTTTCCAGCGCAATACGTGCAACCTCACGGCGAACCGGATCAAAGCTGGACAGTGTGATGGCTTCCGGTGTGTCGTCGATAATCAGATCGACACCGGTCAGCGTCTCGATGGAACGAATATTTCTTCCTTCTCGACCGATGATACGGCCTTTCATCTCGTCGTTGGGGAGGGGTACGACGGATACGGTGACTTCCGATGCATGATCGGCTGCACAGCGCTGGATAGCCAATGCGACCAAATCACGTGCACGGGCGTCGGCTTCTTCCTTTGCCTGATTTTCCAACTCTTTGACCTTCATTGCCATCTCATGCGTGACTTCAGATTCCAGATTGGAAAGCAGATAAGCTTTTGCCTCCTCCGCAGTATAACCGGAAATACGCTCCAGCGCTTCCATCTGCTCTTGTCTGATGCCCTGCACCTCAAGAAGATGCTCATCTGCCTCTGCGATTTTACGGGAAAGATTTTCGCTTTTTCTCTCCAGCGCATCGGTCTTTCTATCAAGAGTTTCCTCTTTTTGTTGCAATCTGCGTTCCTGTTTTTGAATTTCCGATCTGCGCTCTTTAATTTCGCGCTCGCTTTCCGTGCGGTTTCTGTGTATTTCTTCCTTTGCCTCCAAAAGAGTTTCCCGCTTCTTATTTTCGGCACTCTTAATGGATTCATTAATAATTCGCTTTGCTTCTTCCTCAGCGCTTGTAATCTCTCTCTCCGCAACACGTTTCCGATAGAAAACACCGAGGACAAAAGCTACGATAAATGCAACCAGGACAAAAATCCCAAAGATTACATACCATATTATAGACGTAGGCATAGTAAGTAAACACACCTCCATTCTCTTTGAATTTTATGGTGTTTTGATTGCTTAGATTATTAAATTTCAAGGCGGGGTGTTGACCCCAAATCCGATTTTTAATAATACAGGAAAGGAAACTTCCCCCAGTTTCCTAACTATTATCCAAATTATTTTAACGTACCCACTGATGGATGTCAAGGAGAAAACCGTCGCGCCGGCTGTGGCTATCCGGATAGAAAACTACAAGAAATTCAGTAAAAGACTGCAAAAAACAAGGTGTCCGCTCTTTTCAGAACGGACACCTTTTTATCAGTTTAGAGGAGATATTACGGGTTACGAAATCTTAGTACATACCGCCCATGTCACCGCCGGGCATCGGGGCAGGAGGATTCTTCTCCGGCAGATCCGCAACCAGAGACTCTGTGGTCAGAACCATGGATGCAACAGATGCTGCATTTTCCAGTGCACTGCGGCAAACCTTGGTCGGGTCTACAATGCCTGCTGCGATCATGTCGCCATAGACTTCATTTGCTGCGTCAAATCCAAAGGCAACATTGCCATCGGCCTTGATCTTATCGAGAATAACTGCGCCTTCCAGACCAGCATTGGCTGCGATTTGACGGATGGGTGCTTCCAGTGCTCTTGCGACAATTACCGCACCGGTCTTTTCGTCGCCTTCCAGTGCTTCTGCGGCTGCGTCAGCTGCCTTGGAAGCGATGACATAAGCAGTACCGCCACCAGCTACAATGCCCTCTTCCACAGCAGCGCGGGTTGCATTCAGTGCATCCTCAATGCGCAGTTTCTTTTCCTTCATCTCGGTTTCGGTTGCAGCGCCGACCTTGATAACGGCAACGCCGCCAGCCAGCTTTGCCAGACGCTCGTTGAGCTTTTCCTTATCGTATTCGGAGGTGGTGACCTCGATCATGTTGTGAATCTGGGCAACACGGTCTGCGATTTCATTGGAATCGCCTGCGCCGTCGACGATGGTTGTGGTTTCCTTGGTGACCTTAACCTGATGTGCATGGCCCAGCAGACTAATATCAGCATCCTTGAGATCCATACCAAGCTCAGAGGAGATGACCTGGCCGCCGGTCAGAATTGCGATATCCTGCAGCATTTCCTTCCGTCTGTCACCAAATCCAGGTGCCTTGACACAAACGCAGGTAAAGGTGCCGCGCAGTTTGTTCAGAATGATGGTTGCCAGTGCTTCGCCTTCCACATCTTCTGCAATGATGACGAGCTTTCTGCCGGCCTGTACAACCTGCTCCAGAACAGGCAGGATTTCCTGGATATTGCTGATCTTCTTATCGGTAATCAGAAGGTAAGCGTCGTCGATGACCGCTTCCATCTTTTCATTGTCGGTCACCATGTAAGGTGTGATATAGCCGCGGTCGAACTGCATGCCTTCTACAACTTCACTGTAGGTCTCTGCGGTCTTGGATTCCTCAACGGTGATAACGCCGTTCTGAGAAACCTTTTCCATTGCCTCTGCAATCAGTTTGCCGATCACTTCGTCACCGGAAGAGACAGCGCCAACACGGGCGATATCACCGCTGCCGCTGACGGGCTGGGAGTTGCTGCGGATCTGTGCAACTGCAGCTGCGGTTGCCTTCTGGATACCACGGCGCATTACCATGGGATTGGCGCCGGCTGCGACGTTCTTCAGACCTTCGCGAATCATTGCCTGTGCCAGAACAGTTGCACTGGTGGTACCGTCACCGGCGATGTCGTTGGTCTTGGTCGAGACTTCGCGGATCAGCTGGGCACCCATGTTTTCAAACGGGTCTTCCAGTTCCACTTCCTTTGCGATGGTAACACCATCGTTGGTGATCAGCGGGCTGCCGAACTTTCTATCGAGAACCACATTGCGGCCCTTGGGACCCAGTGTAATTTTTACGGTATCTGCAAGCTGGTCGACACCGCGCTCCAGCGCTCTGCGTGCTTCCTCGCCATATACGATCTGTTTTGCCATAATAAAAATACCTCCAATTTGTTGGAATCGAAACCCGGCTGTATGCCGTTTACTCTACTACTGCCAGAATGTCATTCTGACGAACAATGATCAGTTCCTCGCCGTCAATTTTGACGTGCGTACCGCTGTACTTTCCGGTGATAACTTTGTCGCCGGCCTTGACTTCCATCTTTACTTCGTTGCCGTCGACAATACCGCCAGGACCGACAACGACGACTTCGTACACTTCGGGCTTTTCCTGTGCTGCGGAAGTGAGGATGATACCGCTCTTGGTTTTTTCCTCTGCCTCGACCTGCTTGATAACAACTCTGTCTGCTAAGGGTTTGAGTTTCATAGTATTACCTCCTAATATATGGAACAGTGTGATTGATATACAAAACCTTAGCACTTAGAAGCTCTAAGTGCTAGCACTCAAAGTCATCGAGTGCTAATTACAGTGTTTATAATAATCCATTGATTTCCTTTTTGCAAGCCCTATTTTCAAAAAATTAGGGGGAAATTTTATTTTTTTCCAACATTACCGGAATTTAACTCCGGATACATGGTAAAATCATAAAATTTCTATAAAAATCTTGTTTTTGCTTTCCTTTTAATCGAAAAATTTTGTCTGATTTTCTGTTATTCTTTAAAGATCAAATTTTATACTTTTTCAGTGTATCCTTTTTCCTGTTCAAATATTCCCTGTTTCTTCCACCTGGAAAATCTGATTTTTCTCTGTCATTCCCATAGAACAAATACAACCGTAAAACCAGCTGCACCACGGTCTTACGGTTATAATCTATTTGATTTCACTCTTCTTTATCAAAAATTACAGCACATGGCTGGATTCCTCTGTCAAACTCCGGTTTGGAAGGATTGCAATGGCAGTCATACAGAGTATAGCAAGAAAAAATCCCATTACTGCCGCGGGCCAGCATTTCCATAAGGTACAGTGTTGCTCTGTGCCCCGCAAGTATACCGCTTCTATTCGATCTTCCGCTATAAAATGCAGTGTCCTTGCCCCACAGCTTCTTTTCACGTTGCATTCCTCCAGATAGATATGATTTATATATGCCTTGGCATTCGATCAGTCTCTACAAAGGCAAACTCCAATATATCCAGTATGGCCCAATGGTCTTAGGATCATCCATAGCCTAAGATCTTCTCTTTTTTCGGTAAAAATATCCTTAATCTTATACATTTAAATTCTATCGTAAAGTCCTGCAAAAGTTTTCAGTGGCAATCGAGAACCTGAGGGGTATTTCTTATCTGTACTGCTTTACAAAGACACGCTAAAGACTTTGTTCTTTAGGTTGTATCTGAAAAGACTACAATACCTTGACAAGTGCCTGATTGGAACCATATACTACCAGATATCAGACCAGAAACCGAGGAGTGATACACTTGAAACTAAAAAATCTCCGCATTGCAAGAGGCAAACTAATCGTTGCCATGGCCATCTGGGGTACCATCAGTCTGTTCGTCAAACAAATCTCCATGCCATCCGCCGAAATTGCGCTGTTTCGCGCTGTCATCGCCATTGCTATCCTGCTGGTATTCAAACGCGTCACAGATGGACGGTTTTCTATTCCAAATCTTCGCAGCGAATGGATTCCGTTGCTGCTGTCCGGCGCGGCGATGGGTGCCAATTGGGTTCTGTTGTTTGAGGCCTATCGCTACACCACGGTTTCCGTCGCAACACTGAGTTATTATTTTGCGCCGGTTCTGGTCATGGTGCTGAGTCCAGTTCTATTCCATGAGCACAGCTCCTGGAAACAGCGGCTTTGCTTTCTTTTCTCCACCATCGGCCTGGTTCTCGTCGTCAATGTGGGTCAGATCTCTCTGGGCGACCGGAATCTGACTGGGATTCTTCTGGGACTCGGCGCGGCCGGCTGCTATGCCGGCGTGATGCTGCTCAACAAATTCTGCAAACGCGTCGGTGGCATCGACCGCACCATCATTCAGTTTGTATCGGCTGGCACGGTTCTCCTGGTTTATATCCTTTTCACTTCCGGCATCACCATCTCTTCGCTGGATCACACCGGGTTGCTGAACCTGTTAATTCTCGGCACCATTCACACCGGATTTTCTTACTGTCTGTTTTTTACTGCCGTCAAAGAACTGCCGGGACAGGAATCCGCCATTCTCAGTTATATAGACCCCTTTGTTTCCATTCTGGTTTCCGTATTCCTTCTGCACGAGAAGATGACAGGACTGCAATGCATTGGCGGGGCTTTGATTCTGGGATTCACCCTGCTCAACGAACTGGACGTCGAACTTTCAAAGAAATCAACAATCAAAGAATAAAAAGTGGAAAAGCCGGCGCCTACAAGCATGTAGGCGCCGGCTTTTCTTCTAAAAGTACATATACAATTCACATTTTATCATACCGTTGTACAATTTCCGTTTTTTATCCGCAGTCCGTCCAAAAGTACGTTCAAATTCCGTGTGCGAGGACAAAATGTACTGCTTCCAACCAGAACAGTTCCGGACCGCCGCACCAAAGCCACGGTACAGATCCTCCGCTTCCCGCTTCTCCATTAGACGCTCCCCATAAGGCGGATTGGTCACCAGGACGCCGTCCGTGGTCTGTCGGTCAAACTGCATGGCATCGGCTACGGCAAATTCAATCACATCCTCCACCCCGGCACGCTGGGCGTTCTGCCGCGCCATGGCCACGGCCTTCGGATCAATGTCCGAGGCAAAAATGCGGTAGTCGCCGGAAAACTCTTTTGATCTGGCCTCCAGCCGTGCGGTACGAAACCAGTCTGTGTCTACCCAGTCCCAACGCTCCGCCGCAAATTTTCGTTGGATACCCGGCGCACGATTCTTTGCGGCCAACGCCGCCTCGATGGCGATCGTACCACTTCCGCAGAACGGATCACAGAATTCTCCGCGGCCGCGATACCGGGCAAACCGCACCATGGCCGCCGCCAGCGTTTCGCGCAGCGGTGCGGTGACATGCGCCGGCCGATAGCCGCGTTTGTGCAGCCCCGCTCCGGTGGTATCCAGATAGATGGACACCTGATCTTTCATAATGGCAAACTGAATCTGATACAGCGCACCGGTTTCCTCGAACCAGCTCTGACAGTACTTGCCCTTCAGCCGCTCCACCACGGCTTTTTTAATGATCTTCTGGCAGTCCGGGATTGAGTGCAATGCAGAGTTCAAACTGTGGCCCTTGACCGGGAACGCACCGTCGCGTGGGACAAACCGCTCCCAGGGCAGTGCCTTGACGCCCTCAAACAGCCCATCGAAGGTCGTGGCCTCAAACTGAGCCAACTCCAACAGGACACGCTCTCCAAACCGGATGCCGATGTTGGCCTTTGCCATCGCCGCCGCATCTCCACAAAAGCGGACACGGCCATTTTCCGGCGCAACCTGCTCCATCCCCATGCGGCGCAGCTCCTCGCCAAGCGGACCTTCCAGACCGAACAGGCACGGCACGCAGTATGTTTGCTTTTCCATTCTATGATTCCTTCCTCGTTTGACCGGGTATTTTTTCCCGGTCGTTTTTCTGTCTAATCTTCCATTGCATCCAGAATACAGAATGCAAGCACGGCTTCCGCAGCCGGGATCGTACGCGGCGCTAGGCAGGGATCAAAACGACCCACGCTTGAAATCGTCGTGTTGCGCATCGTTTTGAGATCCACGGTATCCTGCATCCGGGTAATCGACGGCGTGGGCCGTAGAGCAACGCGCACCACAAGCGGCATCCCGTTCGTAATCCCGCCGTTTAGACCGCCCGCATGATTTGTTTCGGTAAAAATGTTGTCGCCCTCAATGCGGATCGGGTCATTGGCAATGCTGCCGCGCAGCGCAGCAACACCAAAGCCGCTGCCAAAGGCTACACCGGCCACGCCCGGCACAACGCACATCATGGCGCTGATCCGACTTTCCATACTCTCGAAAAACAGACCGCCCAGTCCGGCAGGAACCCCCGTCGCTGTACACCGGATGACGCTGCCCACGGAATCGCCGCGGGAACGCGCCTGCAAAATTTCCTTCCGCATATGATAATCAAGTCCCTTGCCTCTGGCT
Source organism: Oscillospiraceae bacterium (assembly GCA_050944035.1). Classification (GTDB taxonomy): domain Bacteria; phylum Bacillota; class Clostridia; order Oscillospirales; family Oscillospiraceae; genus JBMNQH01. The sequence goes on from JBMNQH010000003.1 coordinate 99,238, forward strand.
TCCCCGACCTGGATGATACTGGACTCCAGACTGATACCCCGGCGCTCCAGAATCTGCCGGCAGACACCGCCGGCGAGCTCGATGGCCGTCAGGATGCGCTCACCATAGGCACCGTCACCGCGGGCATCGGCAAAGCCCTGATACCGCAGGCGGGACGTAATATCCGGATGCCCCGGACGCGGCAGATTCGGTCTGGGCGCAGGCCACTCCGTCTTACTGTTCTGTACGGTGACGCAAAGCGGCGCACCCGTTGTTTTCCCATCCAGAATCCCGCTCAAAATGGCGGGGGCTTCGGGATCGAATTTACGGCCGCTCAGCTCGGCCGCAGCCTCGTTTCCAGTCTCCAGCACCGCACACAGCGCCGCCTGGTCAATCTCCTCGCCGCAGGGCAGCCCGTCCAGAACAACGCCGACAGCCGCCCCGCCGGCCTCGCCAAAAATACTGAGTTGCAAAGCATGTCCAAAAGTATTCAATGGTCCGGCTCCTCTCTAATCTCTCTTTCTCTAGAGCAAACGCAGCGTTTCCACATGAGAACAGACGCCGGTTTCCGTATCAACGGTAAATACGGCGCCTTCCAGCTTTCCCGGCCCATCCGCCGATGCATACCGGCGGGGCGGATCGCCCAGAAACCGGGAAATGGACTGCTGCGGATCAATGCCCAGCACCGAAACCACCGGTCCCGTCATACCCAGGTCGCTGATGAAACCGGTGCCCCTGGGCAGAACGCCGCCGTCCGATGTCTGCACATGGGTATGCGTGCCCCAGACGGCGCTGACACGGCCGTCGAGGTGGTAGCCCATCGCCAAACGCTCGCTGGTTGCCTCCGCGTGCATGTCAATCAGAATCACTCTGGTGTCACAGCGGTTCAAAATCCCGTCCACGATACGAAATGGATTGTCGTTGTTGGAATCCAGATTGTACCGCCCGATCAGATTCACGACCGCCACCTCGCCGAAGGACGCCGGAAACACGCCATACCCCCGACCAGGACACTGCGACGCAAAGTTCGCAGGCCGTAAAACACGGCTGTTGTCATCCAGATAATTCTGAATCTCCGATCTCGCCCAGGTGTGATTTCCCAGTGTAATCACATCCGCGCCCGCATCGAAAATCTCCTCCGCCTGCTGTGGCGTAATACCGATGCCATTGGCATTTTCCCCGTTGACCACAGTAAATGCAATATCCTTCATTTTCTGCAAGCTGCGCAGATGCCGACCGAGAAAATCCAGTCCGATTTTTCCACAGACATCGCCGATTGCCAAAATATTTACCGTCATATTGATTCCTCAATCCTGTTTGCTTTCCATTTTATTTCCCGCCGCCCTGTGCGGTTTTCCGCGCTTCTTTCCCGTAAAAAGAGACGATATTGACTCTATTTTATCATTTCATTATGATAACCGATTTATTATATCATACATCTTTCAATTCCGGACATACTAAAATTACAATTTTATGATATTTAGGAGGGCAGCTCTATGAATTGTATGCGCAACAATCAGCTTGTAAAAGGCATCGGCATTGGCCTGACGGTCGGCGCGACGGTCGGAATGCTCATCAGTCCCAAAAAACGCAATGGGAAAACCGCAGTCAGCCGGGCTTTGCGAACCGCCGGGGATGTCGTTGACGGCGTCAGCAGCTTTATGAATCTGTAACCATACGCAGTTGCAAGACTTTTCCGAAAAAATTTTCGGAAAAGTCTTGCATTTTCATTTCCACTGTGCTATTATACAATGCGTTAAGCGCCTTTAGCTCAGCTGGATAGAGCGTTTGGCTACGGACCAAAAGGCCGGGGGTTCGAATCCCTCAAGGCGTGCCACGCCGGAGCAAAGTTCTTGCTCCGGCGTTCTTGCTTTTTGCCAACCAGGCTGTACTTGTTATAACAAGTACAGCCTCTTTTTTATGTAATTCGTCTCTCTTTTTGTTCCCCTCGATAAGGGAGGCTTTATTTGTATAGGGTTAACCCCCGAAAGAACTCATCAAATGAAGCATCATATAATTCTCTTAGCGCTAACAGTACGCTAACTTTTATATTATGTTTTCCAAGCTCCATCTGAGATATGATCTCGCGGCTCATAGTAAACCCCATAATTTGTAGCTGAGTAGCAACCTGTTCCTGAGAAAACCCCACTCGCATTCTTAACATCCGCAAATTATCACCGATCGAAAGATCCTGATTCACAATATGTGCCATAAAAAAGCTCCTTTTTAAAAATCAAAAACGGAATGAAATCATTCCACTATTGATTTTATTCCTATAATCATGTAAAGTTGGAATGAAATCATTCCATTTTCAACAATCATCAGAAAAGGAGAAAGAGAATGGACAAAAGAACAGAAAAGTTTTTCGGCGACTTTCAAAGCTTGTCCCCGGAATGGCAGGCGGTATTTGTGTGGATGATCCAAAACATCGATCTTGTGGATCAGCTTGTGGATAGTCCATCCTACGATCTGGCGGAACTAGAAGCGGATTTGAAAACGGCACTGGAACGGAGAGATTATCTTTTGGCAGACATTCTGTTGTATAAACGGGAAGCGGACAAACAGCGAGCATCTGAAATAGAAACGGAATGATGTAAGGCTTGCGCCTGCATCGTTTGCAGGCGCAAGCCGATTTTTAAAAACTGCCGGCAATCCAATTGACAAGGGCACAGACCACAACGCCGCAAAGTGTGGGCAGCAGAGCCGCCAACAGCATCCAACGGGTTTTTCCGGTTTCCTTCCGAATGGTCAGCAGCGTAGTGGAGCAAGGCCAGTGCATCAGGGAAAACAGTACGACGCAAAGTGCAGTGACCGCAGTCCAACCGTTGGCGGTTAAAAGCTGCTGCAATTCCATCAGGCTGCCGTAATCGGTCAGGCTGGAGGTATGACAGTAGCACATCAGGATAATGGGGATCACGATTTCATTGGCGGGAAGCCCCAGCAGAAAGGCCAGTAAAATCACGCCGTCCAGACCGATCCAGCGGGCGGCAGGATCGAGAAATGCCGAACAGATCTGAAGCAGATTGACCCCGCCGAGGTTCAGATTGGCAAGCAGCCAGATGACAAGTCCGGCCGGCAGCGCGATGGCCACCGCACGGCTCAGCACGAACAGCGTGCGATCCAGAATGGAACGCACAATCACCTTTCCGATCTGCGGTTTTCGGAACGGCGGCAGTTCCAGCACAAACGAGGACGGCATCCCTCTGAGCAGTGTTTTGGAAAGAATCCAGGACATCAGGAAAGTCATAAAGATTCCGATCAGCACAATACCGGTCAAAATCAGAGCCGAAAGCAGACTGGAACCGCGGGAGGTGCCGACGAGAAAGATAGTAATCAGGGCGATCATGGTCGGGAACCGGCCATTGCAGGGAACAAAACTGTTTGTCAAAATTGCAATCATCCGTTCCCGCGGGGAGTCGATGATGCGGCACCCAACCACGCCGGCGGCGTTGCAGCCAAAGCCCATGCACATGGTAAGCCCCTGTTTCCCGCAGGCACTGCATCGGCGGAAGGTACTGTCCAGATTGAACGCGATCCGGGGCAGATAGCCCAAATCCTCCAGCAGGGTAAACAACGGGAAGAAAATGGCCATCGGCGGCAGCATGACGGAGACCACCCACGCGACCGTACGGTAGACGCCGGAAAACAACGCATCCCGCAGCAGCAGCGGCATTCCCCAGCCCGCGCACCAGCGTTCCAGCGTATCGCCCAGCCGGAACAATGCGTTAGAAAGCCAGGCTGACGGAATGTTGGCGCCGCTGATTGTCAGCCACAGGATACCGGCCAGCAAAAGCGCCATAAGCGGAAATGCCAGAATTTTGTTGGTCACAATGCGGTCAATGGTGCGGCTCCGCACGTCTTCCTTCTCCTCCACAACACCATCGCACAGGGCGGCGGTGTAGGCGGCGATGGTTTCCGCAATCCGGTCGGACAAGCCATCCTCCGGCAGTGTGGCACGCGCCTGCGCGGCAAGCGCAAACAGTTCTGTCCAGATCGCTTCCTGCTCCGCAGTCTGTTCCTGTAGCGCGGTAAGCGCGGAGCGGTCATTCTCCAACAGGCGCAATGCAGTCCAGCGCGGCGGTACGGCCAGTTTCACCTGTACGATGCGCTCGACCAACGGCTGCAATGCTGCCTCAAGTTCTGCATCATAGTCGACGGAGAGCGGTGGCCGGTCCGGTAATTGCTCCAACCGGGATAACAACGTCTCAAATCCCTGCCCCTTTCCGGCACAGGTTCCGACCACCGGCACTCCCAGCCGCGCTTCCAGCGCGGCAAGATCCGGCTGAATGCCACGGTGCTGTGCTTCATCGAGCAGATTGACGCAGACCACCACCCGGCCGGTGATCTCCAGAATCTGGACTGCCAAAAACAAACTGCGTTTCAGACAGGTGGCGTCACAGACCACCACAATGGCCTCGGCCTCTCCGCAGCTGATGAGATCGCGCGCCACTTCTTCCTCCGCCGAGCGCGCAGCCAGGGAATAGGCGCCGGGCAGATCTGCCAGAAGGTATTCCCGGTCATGATATGTACACGAACCGAAGGCATTGCCCACGGTTTTTCCCGGCCAGTTTCCCGTGTGCTGCCGCAGACCGGTCAATTGATTGAACACTGTGCTTTTTCCGACGTTCGGATTGCCGGCCAACGCCACAAGATGCATGGCTGCGTCACAGGAAGACCGGTGAAAACAGGCCGCACATTTTCCGGTTGACTGTGTGGTCAATCCCACAACAAATCCCCTCCTCTATCTTGAAAAATAAGGGAAGGTACCATACCTTCCCTTATTTGTTTTATTTGGCCAATCCTGTCTCGGGACTGACCACCAATACCGTATCGGCATCCTCTTTTCGCAGTGCAATGACTGCACCGCGGATCCAATAGGCTGTTGGGTCCCCGTGACAGGCTGTAAACAGACACCGTACCGTTTCACCGGGCGTCAATCCAATGTCCATCAGCCTCCGCCGCATTGTTCCCGCGGTCAGCAATTTGCTTACCTGGGCCTGCTGGCCGCAGCCAAGGGTACTTAATGTAAGTTCGGGCGACATTCTGCTTCCCTTCTTCTATGATTTCAGGCGGATGACCGACCTCGTTACCATGCTATGCAGCAGGCAGGAGTAAGGTGTGCAGACTGGGAGAGCGTTTCCCACAGATTCTCAGGTATGAATACTGTCTTTTTTACACTTTATTCACCTTTTTGCTGGTGGGTCGCGTATAATAAGTGTATACTGTAAATTAGAAACGGAAACCGCGTTGTCAACCGGTTTCTGAATATTCGGAGGTACATACTATGAGCAAAAAGGCTCTGATTGTAGAAGATGACGGGAATATCGCGGAACTTCTGCGTCTCTATCTGGAGAAAGACGGATTTTCTGTAGAAATCGCCGACAATGGCGGCGATGGTCTGCGCGCTGCAACCGAAAATGCCCCCGATCTTGTGCTGCTTGACATTATGCTTCCCGTTCTCAACGGCTGGACGGTCTGCCAGGAGATCCGCAAAACTTCCCAGGTTCCCATTATCATGCTCACGGCAAAGGGTGAAACCTTTGACAAGATCACCGGTCTGGAGATGGGGGCGGACGACTATGTGGTCAAACCGTTTGAAGTCAAAGAGCTGCTGGCACGAATCCATGCAGTCATGCGCCGGACGGAGCCGGAGGAAAAAGAGCTGGAGAAAAAGCTCAGCTTTGATAAGCTGGTTATCAACCTCTCCTCCTATGAGCTGATTGTCGACGGCAAACGGGTTGACACGCCGCCAAAGGAGATGGAGCTGCTTTACCACCTTGCCGCCTCTCCCAATCGGGTTTACACGCGCAATCAGCTGTTGGATGAGGTCTGGGGCTTTGACTATTACGGGGATTCCCGCACAGTCGACGTCCATATCAAGCGGCTGCGTGAAAAACTGGAAGGCGTCAGCGACCAGTGGTCTCTGAAAACGGTGTGGGGCGTCGGATACAAATTTGAGTTGATAGAACGATAACGCCTGACGGAGGAACTTCGGATGAAAAATATATATTTCCGAAACTTTGTGATTACTTCGGTTCTGGTGCTGTTCTGTTTTCTGACTTTTGGTCTGTCATTTATGTTCCTGGGGCGCGCCCATATCGTGGATGACCGCCGTGAAACCATGCGTTCCAATGCAGAAGAGCTGGTACATTACGTCAGTGCATTTACGCAGACAGATTCTGTTTCCTCCTGGGATCTCGGCATTATGATCAGCTCCATTGCGCACATCACAGGAAACCAGATTTTTCTCTGTGATACAGCGGGCGTCGTTGTCTCCTGCTCCTGTATGGAGGTGCCCTGTAAACACATCGGAAAACAGATTGACAAAACTGTAATCAATACGATTCAAAAAACCGGCGCGCTCGACAGCATTACGGATCTGGGCGGCTTTTATCACTCTCCCTATTATGTTGTTGCGCTTCCAATTATTGCTGACGGTGCCAGTGAAGCGTTCGGCTTTGTTTTCATCTCAGCGGACACTGCTTCCCTGATGGACGTTTGGAACAATCTGCTGCTCATCTTCTTCATCATGCTCGCCATTGTCCTGTGTATAATGCTGCTGGTCTCCTATTCCAATTCTCACCAGCAAATCCGGCCGCTCAATGACATGGCCATCGCCGCAAGCAAGTTCGCGCACGGAGATTTCTCCGCCCGTGTCCGCGACGAAGGACGCAACGATTCCATCGGACAGCTGACCACAGCGTTCAACGATATGGCGGAATCTCTGGAAAAGTCGGAGGATCTGCGTCGGGAATTCATCTCCAACGTATCGCACGAACTGAAAACACCCATGACCTCCATCGCCGGCTTTGCCGACGGGCTTTTGGACGGTACCATTCCGCGTGAACAGGCGGATCACTACCTGACGATCATCTCCAGTGAGACCAAGCGTCTGAATCGGATGGTACGTCGGATGCTGGATCTGTCCAGACTACAGGCAGAGAATTCCAGCCAACTGCTGCAAATGAAATTTGACGTATCCGAGGTGCTTCGCCGGACGCTGCTGAGTCTTATCGGGAAAATTGAATCCAAACATCTTGATGTGGACACGCAGATTCCTGAAGAACCCATCATTGTCCGCGGCAGTGAGGACATGATTAATCAGGTGGTCTTCAACCTGCTGGACAACGCCATCAAGTTTGCCAAACCCGGCAGTCAGCTTGGCCTGTCACTCTGGAAACAGGGGACAAAGGCCTATGTCTCGGTGAAAGACATCGGGGAAACCATTCCGCCCGATGATCTTCCATTTATCTTTGACCGGTTCCACAAATCGGATCGATCCCGCAGTATGGATCGGGAAGGGGTAGGTTTGGGCTTGTACATTGTCAAAACCATTCTGAACCGCCACAACGAAGATATTACAGCAACCAGTATGGATGGAACCACGGAATTTGTCTTTAGTTTGACGCTACAGCCTGAAAAAAAGGCTTAACAGCACACGTCACAACGTTTACAAAACTTTCATATTATATTCATAGAACTCTCAAAACTTCAGTTTATACTCCAAATTGACCTTAAGGGGGAGCATACATGAACCAGGAACCATATAACTGGTATCGTCCCGACGGGTTTCGGCCGGAAGAGGACGCCGGCCGACAGCATACCACCTCTCAAATTTCTGATACGAATCCGTCAGAGTCAAGCTGTCAAATACATACCGACTCCAAACACACTTCTTTCTTTCAATTGAAGCCGGTGCTCTTGATCCTGCTCGGCATCGCTGTACTGTTTGCTTTGATCGCAGGCACGGCAGTTCTGAGCCGGAACACCGACGCTTCTTCTCCTTCTACTTCCTCTCTCCCGCCTGACTCTGACACCTTAGAGGACAATCCAACCGAAGAAAACCCGAACAAAAAAGACTATAGCGACTTCTTTGAAAAGGTTTACGGGGATTCGTCCATCTCCTCCGGCAAAAACAGTCTCCCGACTGTTGCCGGAGAGCCGATTGGATCGCCCATACTCTCATCCGTCGGTTCCGGTGGGGAAGCACTGGATCTGACAACCCTGTATGCACGATGCAGTCCATCTGTTGTCTCTGTCTCAGCCTATTGGGACGATGGAAGTTATGCCTGGGGAAGCGGCATTCTCTGTTCGTCTGACGGGTATCTTGTGACAAACAACCATGTGATTGAAAATGCGGTTTCCGCAGAGGTAACGCTTGCGGATGACCGCAGCTATGAAGCCGCTCTGGTGGGATACGATGTACAGACCGATCTCGCCGTTTTGAAAATTGATGCAGAGGGCTTGACACCCGCTGTGTTTGGCGACAGCGACACCCTGCAGATCGGAGAAACGGTGGTCGCCATCGGGAACCCCATCGGTCCTGAGTATCGTAACACCATGACAGACGGCATCCTTTCCGCAATTGGCCGTGAGGTGACAACAAACGGTTACAGTATGTTGTTGCTTCAGACCAACGCCGCCATCAACGAAGGCAATTCCGGTGGCCCCCTTTTTAATCGGTATGGCCAGGTGATTGGCATCACCAATATGAAAATCGCATCGCCCTATTCCGGTGTGGAAGGCATAGGCTTTTCCATTCCATCGAACACGGTGATCGACATTGTAAACACACTGGTTCAGCAGGGTTCTATTTCACGCGGTTCAATTGGCGTCACACTGGGAGAAATCCCGGAGGAACTTACCGCATATTACGACATTCCGCTGGGTTTGTACATCTCTGCTGTGAATGAGGATTCCGACGCCTATGCACAGGGCGTTCAAGCCGGGGATATTTTGACCGAGGTCAATGGCAACCCGGTGTATACCACCGATGATGTTATGAAAATCCGGGACAGTCTCCAGATCGGCGACTCATTGACACTGACCCTTTACCGCAAGGGTAAATACCGTACTATTGACGTGGAAATCTATGATTCCGGTGCGGTAGAATAATTTTGATGTCTCATTCCTCTTTTACATAGAATCACTCCTCTCTTCTCCAAGCTCTGCGTTGTGGTTTCCCTTTTCGCGGGCAGCAACGGTAGAGCAACACAGCAAAACAGGCGATGCAAATTGCATCGTCTGTTTTGCTTTAGTCTACACTCTGATATGCAATTCTGGAGCTTCCATCCTCTATGTATATGACTCCACAGCGCTGAAACCCATTTTTCTCTATCAAATGCTGCATTGTCCTGTTATCTGCATGTGTATCAATTCGTACATTTCGACAGTTCTCTTTACAGAATGATATAGCATTTGCAAACAGCCCTTTCTGTTTTCCGTCACTGGCGATTCTGTGAATCACACCATAAGTATCATCATTAAGCCACTGCCCCTCATATATTGTATGATAGGTCGGATCTTCCCCGATGATGAATACAAAGACACCGTGTACATTGCCATCATTTCCAATCAACACATAGCTTCTCCCAAGTGCAATATCTTCTTCCACCATCTCTGCGGACGGGTGGCTATCGCCCCACTGGAAGGGATTTCCATTCTCCCGCATATAGTTTCTTGCTATTTCGTATATCGCAAGGATTGCTATCATATCCCGTCGTTCTGCGACTCTAATTTCCATAGTCGGTCTCCCGAATTTTTGGTTGAATTTCCGATTCATTTTACTACGAAACCATAAACCATGTCATCATTTTTACGAGAATTCCCATAACAGAAAAATCAAAAGAAGGCGTTGCAGCAATATAACTGCAACGCCTTCTTTTGATTCTATCGTTCTGTTTATTCGGGAATGGTGACCATAACATCGGAGATCGCAACATCTTCGGAAATCAGACCCTGTTCCTTCATCCAGCTGATGTTTTCCTGCCAAACTTCTTCGGTCTGTGTCAGGAATTTTGCATCGTCTGTTTCCATCAAAGGCAACAGTGTTTCACAGGATTTCTTCTCAACGGATTCACTCAGCGGAAAGTTCTCCTCGTTCTGGTTGTTCATCAAAATTTGCAGGCAACCGTCCGGATCCTTCTGGAAGTCCGCAAAGCCCTTGCGGCAGGCACGCAGGAAACCGGCCAGCATCTCGCTGTCGTTTTCAATGCTTTCGTCATTGGCAAGCAGGACACACTCATAATAGTTTGGAATGCCATAGCCGTTGACCATAAAGTAATTGACTTCAAAGCCTTCCTCTTCCATCTGCGGAACCTCATGGTTGACAAGACAGCCAATCGTGGCGTCCACATTGCCGGTGGTCATCGAGCTCATCAGTTCAAATCCAACGTTGACCAGCTCGACATCAGAAGCATCTGCACCGACATTTTTCAGCATGGCACGGATCAGAGCCTCGCTGAGTTCAGTACCGCCATAGCCGATGGTCTTACCCACCAGATCCTCCGGCTTAGTGATGTTCTTGTCTTTCAGGGAAAGAATGATATTCAGCGGACTCTGCACCACAGCGCCGATGGACTTGACCGGAACATTCTGATTGACACGAGCCTGAATGACGTCCTGCTGATAGTACAGGCCAATCTCTGCCTTGCCCGCTGCGACAAGGGACATCGCATCGTTCTCATTCGACGGGAACTGAATATTGACCTTCAGGCCTTCCTCTTCAAAGTATCCGCGTTCCATTGCTACATACAGGAAGGTATGCAGGGCGTTGGGGTACCAGTCGAGCACAACATTGATCTCTCGCAGACCGTCCTCGGTTTTGTTGCTTTCGTTTTTCTTCTCGGTATTGCCGCAGCCGGTGAGACACAGGCTGACAAGCAACGCCAGCAGAAGAACCATGGAAACCAGTTTTTTCATCATATTCCTCCTTTTATTCCTTATAGTACTGTACTTATAAATCGCTTCTCCAGCGAACAAACTTTTTCTCCAAAACGCCAATGATCGCAACCACCAGCATGGCAACCACAGACAGCAATACAATGGGTGCAAACACACCGGCGCCATCCAGCTGCGTCATCATTCTACGGCTGAAATAGCCAAGCCCGCTCTGGGCACCCAGCCATTCGCCGATGGCCGCGCCGATGATGGACAGAGGAATTGCCATTTTGATTGCGGAAAAGAAATATGGCAGTGCCGCAGGAAGTTTCAGTTTCAAAAAGATCTGTCGTTTTCCAGCGCCAAACGTCTGCATCAGATCAATCATTTCCGTTCTGACCGACCGGAAACCGTCAAACACTGTAATGGTAATGGGAAAGAACGTAATCAGTACTGTAACCAGCACCTTGCTCCAGATCGTATACCCAAACCAGAGTACGAACAGCGGCGCCAGTGCCGTTGTCGGAATGGTCTGAGATGCAATGATAATCGGGTACAGTGCCTTTTCCACCATGGGACTGAGATCCATAACAATGGCCAAAAGCAGACCCAATACAATTGAGATCAGCAATCCAATCCCGGTGACAGCCATGGTTGCAGGCAGATGGGTTTCAAACAGCGGTTTCCGCAGTTCCCAAATTCGCACCAAAATCTGCGTGGGGGACGGGATAATATAGGCCGCATTGACTTCCATGGCTGCAAGCTGCCAGGCAAACAGCAGAACCGCAACAAGGAGCAGCGCCGGCAGGTTGTTTCTACAATGGCTTTTCATTCCTGCACCTGCTTTCTCAGCATCGAGATGAGCCGCTCTTTCAACTGGATGATCTGCGGGTCAGCCAGACAGGCTCTTGTCCGCGGATGTCCAGCCGGAACCGGAATGGATGTCAATTTTGTGATCGGCTTTTCCTCAATCACCATAATGCGGTTGGAGAGAAACAGCGCTTCTTCCACATCGTGGGTAATAAACAGGATGGTTTTCTGCTGATGCTCCCACTGTCCCATCAGCCATTCCTGCATTGAAATGCGCGTCAAAAAGTCCAGCGCCGAGAATGGTTCGTCGAGCAGAAGCAGTTCCGACCCCGTCAACATCGTGCGGGCAAACGCTGCGCGCTGCCGCATACCGCCGGACAGTTCTGCCGGACGTTTATCCGCCCAGCCGTCCAACCCTACGGCCGCCAGAGCCGCGTCGACCTGCCGCACCATTTCTGTCCGTGAGATTCCCCCGCGGACTTCCAGCGGCAGCTTGACATTGTCTCCGACCGTCCGCCACGGAAACAGGAGGTCACGCTGCGGCATATAGCCGCAATACTGCTTCCTGGCGGAGATCGGCTCGCCATTGATTAAAATTTCTCCCTCGTCCTTTTTTAACAATTGGTTGATGAGACGAAAGATTGTGGATTTTCCGCAGCCGGAGGCCCCGATAATGGAGACAAACTCCCGCGCCTCTACCGCAAAGGATAGGTCACGGATGATTTGCTCCTCGTCTCCAGGAAAGCGGAATCCAACATGTTGGAATTCCAGTATGCTCACAGTTCCATCTCCCAGGCCATATCCCAGAACATGGCCTCGTAGCGGGAACAATTGACAAAAATCTCACACAGGTGCTGCATCTGCGCTTCGCTGTAGCCTACTGTCAACCGGTTTGTCAGATCGATCAGCGCCTCATTGGCGGTATGATACTCTGCACTGGCATAGCTCTGGATCCATTCCCCATAAAAGGGATGTGTGACAGAGTCCGGATTATTTTCAATGATTTTTCGTGCAATGATTTCATAGCTCAATGCGCAGGACAGGATTGCCGCAGCAATTTCCGCTTCTCCCTCCTTGAATGCAACATCCAGCATGTAGGCTGTATAAGAGGTATTGGCAAGCGCACAGTCCGCGGTTTCTGCCTCGTGCAGATCAATGCCTAGGCGCTTCATATAACTGCGGTGCAGATTCATTTCACCGTCCAGGATTTGATGGACATAAACTGCAAAAGAACGCATGGTGTCCGCTTCCTTTGCCTTGACAACACCAAGAGCAAACACTCTGGCATAATCAAACAGATAAACGTAGTCCTGAACCATGTAAAACCGGAACTTCTCCGGATCCAAGGTTCCTTCGGCAATGCCCAGGATAAATGGATGCTTATGATAGCCTTCCCAGATCTCAGCTACCGCATCCAAAAGCCGTTTTGTCGTTGTCATACGTGTGCCTCCTAATAACGGGGCTGGCCAAAGGCGAAGCCGTGGTTCAGCGGACCGCAGCCGGCGCCAAGATTCAAACCGTCGCGCAGTGCGCCGGTAATATAGGCTTTTGCTCTGGAAACCGCTTCCGGAACATCACAACCCAGTGCCAGATTGCTTGCGATGGCAGAGGACAGTGTGCAACCGGTGCCGTGGTTGTTTTCATTGTCCACACGTTCGGCGCGATACCAGTAGGCCTTCCCATCGCTGTACAGAAGATCGTCGGCGCTCTCGGTCAGATGTCCGCCCTTGATCAAAACGCTGCCGGAGATTTTTTCGGCGATCACCGCAGCTGCACGCTCCATATCCGCCGTGCTCTGGATTGCAAATCCACACAAAACCTCAGCTTCCGGAATATTGGGCGTAACCACCTCTGCCAATGGCAGCAACCGGCTGGCCAGAGTGTCCACAGTACCGCCCTTGATCAGGGCACTACCGCTGGTGGCAACCATAACGGGATCGCACACAATGTGCTCCGCCTTGTAAGCGGTCAGTTTGGCCGCGATGACTTCTACCAGCGCAACGCTGGATACCATACCAATTTTCACGGCGTCGGGACGGATATCAGTAAAAATACAGTCGATCTGCTGCGCCAAAAATTCCGGAGTGGCCTCCTGGACGCCATAAACGCCAGTGGTATTCTGCGCGGTCAGGGCTGTAATGGCGCTCATACCATAGACACCGTGGGCGATCATGGTTTTCAGATCGGCCTGGATGCCGGCGCCGCCGGAACTGTCAGAACCTGCAACGGTCAATACCTTTTTCAATTCACTCATAAAATGAATCTCCTTCTCTGGAAAAATCAAACAAAAAAGGAACCTCCAGTCGGAGCTTCCTCAATGAAATCTGCCGCCGCTGCCGCATACAACATCGGCAAACTCGGGCAATCGTATCAATTTTGGTTAGCATCCCTACGTTGGCATTATCCAAATCAGGTACGGTCGAGGGGTATTCCCCTCCTCTCAGCCTCTTGTCCAGAAGCTCCCACGTTTAGCGTCATCTTAGCATACAAAACCCTAAACTGTCAAGATAAACTCCGCTGGTTCGACAGTTGACACCAACCCGGTTTCAGCGTAAACTGAGAACACAAGAAAATCAACAACAGCAAGGAGTTTGCGTTATGCGCTGGATTGAAGCAACGGTCAAAACAACCACAGAGGAGATGGATGCGCTCTGCGCCCTGCTCGGCGACCTTGGGGTCGGCGGCATGGTAATTGAAGATGAGTCCGATTTCCGCAATTTCCTCGAAAACAATCAAAAATATTGGGACTATGTCGATGAAGAACTAGAGCAGAAATTTTCCGGAATTTCTCAGGTGAAATTCTATCTTGCAGACGACGCCGACGGTGCCGCAACCATGGCACGTGTGCGGGCTGCTGTCTCCAACACTATTACTCAGGCTTTTATTGAGGACAGCGACTGGGAAAACAATTGGCGCGAATTTTACAAACCCATTCCAGTGGGTGACCGCATTCTCGTTGTACCGGAGTGGGAGGAAGCCGACGCCAGCGATCGGGTTATGCTGCGGCTGGATCCGGGTTTGATCTTCGGTACCGGTTCCCATGCCACCACGCGCATGTGTCTGTGCGCACTGGAATCGCTGGCAAAACCCGGCACTCGCGCATTGGATCTGGGCTGTGGCAGCGGTATTCTGGGCATCGGTGCCCTTCTGCTCGGCTGTGACAGCGTAGTCGGCTGCGACATTGATCCCAAAGCGCCGGATGTCGCCGCATCCAATGCAGCGCTCAACGGCATTGGCAATGATCGCTTCCAAATCTATGCCGGCGATGTACTTTCAGACAAAGGGATGTGCAAACGGCTTGGCACCGGATTTGATATCGTTCTGGCTAACATTGTCTCCGATGTTATCATTCCCCTTTCCGACATGGTACAGCAATTTTTAGCGCCGGACGGTGTATTTGTCTGCTCTGGTATTATTGAAGGACGGCAGGATGAGGTACAGGCCGCCATCGAAACCGCTGGTTTTTCCATCCTTGACCACCGCTGTGAAGAGGAATGGCACTGCTTTACAGCCGCCATAAAGTGACGATTTTACCTTGACATCCAAATCCGCAAATGATAACATACCCGTGTCAAAACAATTTTCACCTTTGCCGCTGTGGTGAAATCGGTAGACACAGGGGACTTAAAATCCCCCGGCAGCGATGCCGTACCGGTTCGAGTCCGGTCAGCGGCACCAAATCGCCGCGAACAATCATAGTTCGCGGCGATTTTTATTTTCCAGAATTGTCTTTCATTCTAAATGCATTGGTTTGTGCCAAACCGTAGCAGATGATATATAGTTCACAGTGGTTTTTACAAAATCCGGAGCGTACAGTTTTTCATCTTATTCCCCAATATTATAAATATACAGTATAACAGTTTTATATTTTCATATTGTATTTATAAAAATTATATGATAAAATGGAAGCGTGTTTATAACCTATAGAAAAAAGAGGAGAAAATTATGGAAAACAATAAAATCCCCGGTCAAGGTGCCGCAACCGCTAGTCTGGTTCTAGGCATTATCGGTGTTGTCTGCTGGTTTTTTGGATATTTATCCATCATTTCTGTCATTGTTGGTATTGTTGGTTTAATCTTGGCAGGTAATTCCAAAAAGGCTGGCTTTACAGGCGGTATCCGGACAGCCGGCTTTGTTCTGTCCTTGATCAGCACAATCGGCGGCGCTATTTGTTTCCTGGCATGTGTTGCCTGTGTTGGGGCCCTCAGTTCTATTGATCCCTCAATGTACTAATCAAATTACTTGAAAAGGATGCTCGATAGTTTCTCTATCTGTCATCCTTTTTCTTTTGGAGGAATCTATGTTTCCATATCTTGATTTTGGGAAAAAAAGCATTCCTATGTACAGCATTTTCACTTTGATTGGAGTTTGTTTCGCACTTCTATATTTTAAAGTACGCAAAAAACAGTACAAATTGCCAGAAGCAGATGCGGAACTCCTTCTTGTATACTGTTTCATTGGTGTTTTTCTTGGCGCAAAATTTTTGTTTTTGTTGACTGTACTTCCAGAACTGATGTCCGAACTCCATTATTTATCCTCAGAACCAGTCGCTTTTCTAGAAAAATATCTTTACAGCGGTTTCGTATTTTACGGCGGACTATATGGTGCCTTGCTCAGCGGCTGGATTTATTGCCATGTTTGCAAACTTGATTTTTACGCTTTCATTCAGGATCTTTTCCCTTTGTTCCCCTTGATTCACGCCTTTGGTCGCATCGGCTGCTTCTGTATGGGCTGTTGCTATGGCTGCCCTTCCAAACGGTTTGGCATCGCCTTTTCCCACTCTCCCATTGCACCAAACGGTATTCCCCTATTGCCAGTACAGCTCATTGAAGCAGTTGCAGAGTTAATCTTATTCTTTTTCCTCAACCGAATTTCCAAACGGAACAATTCCGGAATCGTGATGCTGTATTCTTGGATGTTTTCCTATGGAATTTTGAGGTTAATTCTCGAGTCGTTCCGTGGAGATGACTATCGTGGATTTCTTGGTCCCTTGAGCACCTCGCAGATTCTGTCACTGTTTACCATTGTTTTCGGTATTGTAATTTATATGAAATCAAAACATCACTTGCACCGTACAGCAGACGCAAAGGAAACGCGTTCCTGAGCACAAAAAGGCACAGGTATAACACGTATTAAAACAGAACAATCCTTATCCGGTAAAGGAGTATCCCACTGTGGCCTATATAATTTCTGCCGTTCTTTCACTAACAAAAAATGAAATCCATGTACATAATCGGCTCCATCTACGCAGTCTTTCAAAAAAGTTGTAGCCTTTGCTGGCCAGCAAAGGCTACAACTTTTTATTTTCCCCACCAATCCAAATAATATAGAACAGATTATGAGAAGAGTTTTTGAATCATATTAAAAGCACCCGCAGACTGCAAGAATAAAACAGCCATCATAACCGGTGTGATATAGCGAATCATCACAGTATACAGCCTTTTGCGGCCAAAGGCATGACCACTGGATTCCATTTCTTCTATAATCCAGTTGGGTCCGACAAGCCATCCGATAAAAATGCAGGTGAGCAGAGAAATCAGCGGCATGAGGAAGCTGTTGCTGATATAATCCATTAAGTCCAGAAGCTGTGCTGTCTGCCCATTTGGCAGAGAAAGCTCGAAATAAAAAACATTATATCCCAGGCAGATTACAATTGCGGCGCCTGCCGAAAGAACGGCAATTATCAAACTCATCCTCTTACGGGACTGATGGAACAGATCCATGCAATTTGCTACCAATGTTTCCATAATAGAAATGCAGGAAGTCAATGCAGCAAATGCAACCATCAGGAAAAAAACGAGACCGATGACTATACCAATTCCTCCCATCGCCTCAAACACCTTGGGCAACGAAATAAACATCAGGCTCGGCCCAGAGGACATACCTTCCGAACCACAAAATACGAATACAGCAGGAATGATCATAAGCCCTGCAAGGAAGGCCACAAGCGTATCAAAAAATTCAATCCGGCCAAGGGATCGGCTTAAGTTTACATCCTTTTTCACATAGGAACCATATGTAATCATAATGCCCATGGAAACGCTCAAAGAAAAGAACAGCTGGCTCATCGCATCCAGAAGAATTTCAAAAAAGCGGTTCAATGTAATCCCGTCCAGATTCGGAACAATATAAACAAGAAGCCCCTGTAATCCGGTTCTTGTAACACCTTCCGCATCTGTATAACGAAGCGTCAATGAAAAAACAGCAATTCCGGCAACCATCACGATCAGTCCGGGCATTACAATTTTCGAAAACTTCTCTATTCCTTTCTCTACACCGCGGTACACAATAAAAGCTGTAACCGATAAGAATAGAAGCATAAATACAATCGGAGAAATTTTCGATGTGATAAATGAAGTGAAAAATCCGTCCCTTGCAACTGCTGCTCCATCCAGCGTAAGATAGGCAACGATGTATCGGGTAACCCAGCCACCGATGACGGAGTAATAGGTCATAATCAATGCAGGCACAAGGAAGGTAAAGTATCCCAAGAATTTCCACTTTTGATTGATCGCCTGGAATGCGTGTAAAGCATTCTGTCTTGTACGCCGCCCAACAGCAACGTCTGTTGTTAAAAGCGTAAAGCCGAACGTGAATACCAAAACAAAATAAATAATTAAAAACAGACCGCCGCCATCTTTGGCAGCCAAATATGGAAATCTCCATATGTTTCCAACCCCAACTGCACTGCCAGCGGCTGTTAGAACAAAACCGATTGAGCCGCTGAAACTGGCTTTCTTTTTCTTTTCCATTGCAAAAAGACTCCTTATTCTATTCATTTCTAAAACAAACATCCTATATTTTAGCAAATGTGCTGTGAAAGTCAAATCAAAAATTGCATTGGGAGAATACAGGCCAAAAGAATCCAAACCCCGCCTATCGGAAAATGTTCGGATTCTTCATTTTGTAATCATAATTTTCTTCAAACTCTCACCGCAATTTCTAGAGAAACAGCATGTTTTTCACCGCTTTTAAGGGGGCATAAAGAATGATGAAAAATGGCGAATTTCATCATCCCGCCAAGGACTTTTTCACTTTACTGTAGTAACATTATTAGCGACTGCCAGTGTTGACGTAACATCACGAAATATAGCAAGGCACTGATCGAAATGATTGGTGCCTTTTTGGAACATGGATTCGAGAAAAGCAGTGCCTCACTCCTGAAAATTCTCTCTTCACGGAAGTGTTCCACGCGCCACTGGGAATCTAAGTCAAAAAGCAAAAGGAGAGAACACCATGAAAAAAAGATTACTATCTCGTATTCTGGCATTTGCAATGGCCGTTATGCTTCTGGGTCTGACCGGCTGCGGCTCTGGCGGAGAGGAAAAACCGGCATCTGATGCGGATGCTTCCTCTGGTAAAATCATTCGTCTGACTGCTGCTTTTGCGGATCCTTTTGATCCCGCCAGCTATATGGACAGCGCTTCCTGTACTGTTGTTGTAAATGTGTACGACTCCCTAGTCTATCCTGATCTGGACGGCACCATCCTCAACGGCGTGGCTGAAGATTACACGATCAGCGATGACGGTCTGGTTTACACATTTACTCTGAAGGATGGCGTCAAGTTCCACGATGGCTCGGTCATGACCGCACAGGACGTTGCGTTCAGCTATCAGCGGTTCGTCACCATCGGTCAGGGCTATGCTTACCTGTTCCAGAAATATGTCAAGTCACTTGAAGCGACCGATGATAAAACGGTTGTCATTACTCTGAACGAGCCATTCGCTCCGTTTTTGAGCATGCTCTGCCGTCTGCTCATCGTCAATGAGGACGTTGTTATGGCAAACCTCGGCGACGGTAACTATGGAGAGATGGGCGACTATGGTATGGCCTATCTGTCCGAGCATGACGCAGGCAGCGGCCCCTACATCTGCTCCAGCTACACAGTCAATGACCGCATCGTTATGACCAAGTTCGAAGATTACCACGGTAAGTTTGCAGAAAATGCACCGGATACCGTCGAAATGATCAACGGCACGGAGGCTGCAACTGTCCGTACGATGATGGCCAACGGCCAATTGGAAATCAGCGACCAGTGGCAGACATATGAAGCTTATCAGGCTCTCGGCGAACTGGACGGCATTAAGCTGAATACATACGGTGCCGGCCAGATCCTGTATTTGATGATGAACACCAAGCAGGCACCCATGGATGACATTCATGTTCGCAAAGCGTTGGCTTACATGATTGACTATGAACAGGTCTGTGAAAAACTGTTCCCCGGCTATCTGCCTGTTGGCAACTACGTTGGCGATAACCTGACCGGCTCGGATATCAGCACTGAAAAGTATACTTATGATATGGATAAAGCCAAAGCCGAAATCGAGCAGTCCAAGTATGCCGACCAGCTTCTGAGTGGTGAAATGCCCATTCAGGTGGCTTGGGTATCCGAAGTTCCGGATGAAGAAAAGCTTGCCCTTCTGCTTCAGGCTTCCGCTGCCGAGCTTGGCATCAAGATTGAGGTCAACAAGGTTGCCTGGGCTACCCACGTTCAAAACACCGCGTCGGTTGACAGCACGCCGGATTCCAGTGTTTGCTACATGTCTCCTGATTACGGTGAAGCCGGCGCCATGCTGTATCAGCGTCTGCACAGCGATACATCCGCAACCTGGCAGCAGACCGAGTGGCTGCAGGATGAAACGCTGGACAAGAAAATCGATGAAGCGCTGGCCACACTGGATGATGAAGCACGTTTCGCGCTTTACGATGAACTCCAGCAGGAGGCGCTCGAAAATGTTTACGGCATCGCCGTTGCCGAGCAGGGCGAGATTCGCGCTTATGCGGAGTACATCTACTATCCTGCTATGGAAAAAGGAATTGCCAGCACCACATTGGGCTATAACTTCCTGTTCAAAGACTTCCAGGTGCTCGATCACTAATCGGCACTGCTATACCGGCAAAACCGTCCGGGATTTTCCTGGGCGGTTTCTGTCATACCTAGGACACGGATAAAAAACAGATCATTCGCAGTCCTGGAGATTATAAAAAGGAGCGAAAATTCGGATGAACTTTAAGCGCTATCTCCTGCGCCGGTTACTGTTAGCCGTAGTGGTAATGTTTGGACTTTCCATTGTCATCTTTTCCATTTCCCGAATTATGCCTGGTGATGTGGCCACAATGGCGTTGGGCTCTACCGCAACAGAGGAGGCCAAGGAAACATATCGGATTGCCAATCATCTCTACGACTCCCGACCAAAGCAATATTTCTACTGGATCAGCGGCGTATTCCGTGGAGACTTTGGTACATCAAGTTCCACGAACCGTCTTGTCAGTACGGATGTGGCGCAGTTTCTGCCGGCCACACTGGAACTGGTTCTGATGGCGGCAATCCTTTTGGTCATTCTGTCGATCGTGCTGGGCGTACTGGCCGCCAAATATAGAAATACCGTTGTGGATGCAATTGTACGTGTCCTCTCCTATGTCGGCGTTGCCATGCCAAGTTTTGTCATTGCAACGCTGTTGGTGCTTCTGTTCGGTCATGTGTGGAAGGTCATTCCCGTGCTCGGACGGTTGAGTTACGGTGTACAGGCCCCGGCAACCGTGACAGGTTTTTACACAATCGATGCGCTGATTGCGGGTAACTTCAAAACATTCTGGGATGCATTTCTCCATCTGCTCGTGCCTGCCTTTGCACTGGCTCTGGGCGGCCTTTGTCAGGAAGCGCGTATTGTGCGCAACTCCATGACTGAGAATTCCAGCAAGGATTATCTCTCTGCCATGCGTGGTTACGGCGTCCCTGAGGGAAAAATTTTGCGCAAATACCAGCTTAAGCCCTCTCTGATTCCTGCTGTTTCCTGTATGGGCATGGACATCGCGTCTCTGATGGGCAATGCGTTCCTGGTAGAAACGATTTTTAACTGGCCAGGCATTTCCCGGTATGGTTTGTCCAGCATGCTCAGCAAAGATCTGAACGCCATCGCAGCAGTTCTGCTGATCTTTGGCGCAATCTTCGTTTTTGTCAACATCGTGGTAGACCTGATTGTGGCCTGCCTCGACCCGCGAATCCG
The DNA here is from genome assembly GCA_050944035.1 of Oscillospiraceae bacterium. Taxonomy (GTDB): domain Bacteria; phylum Bacillota; class Clostridia; order Oscillospirales; family Oscillospiraceae; genus JBMNQH01. The sequence goes on from JBMNQH010000003.1 coordinate 120,694, forward strand.
ATTAGGAGGTACAAAATAATGGCTGTCAGTGCACGCAAAAGAGAAAAAGAACTTAAGCGAGCGCTGGCCTATGAGGCAAAGCGTCCGGAAAACCGCACGGTTACAACGCTTCAGGAGATGCGGAAAGAAAACCTGAAAAAAGCCTGGTATCGCTTTTCACGAAACAAGATGAGCGTTGTCGGTCTGGTTATTGTCATTGCCGTGATTCTTGCGGCGATTGTCGCACCCTATATTACACCTTATCCGGAGCACGCCGGCGCTTATACGGACTTTGCCAACAGCGCCAAAGCGCCCTGCTCGGAGTTCCTGCTCGGAACGGACAATATGGGGCGCGATATCCTCAGCCGTATCGTTTTCTCCTTCCGGGGGGCACTGAAGATGGCCATTCTGGTATTGGCGATTTCCGTCCCGGTAGGAACCTGCCTTGGCCTGCTGGCCGGGTTTATGAACGGAACCTGGGTGGACACCCTTATCATGCGCATTGCGGACATCTTTTTATCCGTGCCGGCTCTGCTGCTCGCGCTCGCGGTAGCGTCCATTCTGAAACCGAATCTGACCAACTCCATGTTGGCCATTACCATTATGTGGTGGCCTTGGTATACCCGCTTGGTATACGGTGTCGCAACCTCCTGTAAGAACGAGTATTACGTTGTGTCAGCGGAGCTTACCGGTGCCAGCAAGGCACACATCATCTTTAAAGAAATTCTGCCCAACTGCCTGTCCCCAATCCTGACAAAAATGTCTCTGGATGTGGGATGGGTCATCCTGATGGGTGCAACCCTCAGTTACGTAGGTATGGGCGAACAGCCCCCCATACCGTCCCTGGGACAGATGGTTTCCGACGGTGCCCGGTACATGCCGGACAAGTGGTGGATGACCATTTTCCCCTGCCTTGCTATCATCCTCATCATCATGGGCTTTAACTTCATGGGCGATGGCATCGGCGATATGCTCTCCAAGGGGGACAGCAAGTATGAATAAGGAAAGAACTCCCATTCTGGAAATTAAAAACCTGAAACTGTGGTTTAAGGTCTATCACGGATATTCAAAAGTGCTGGATGGTGTGGATCTCATCGTTCACGAAGGTGAGAAAGTGGGAATTGTCGGCGAGGCCGGCTGTGGCAAAACCACAACGGTAAAGTCGATTCTCGGAATTCTTCCAGACGATCAGTATGTAATCCCTGCGGGCGAGATCCTCTACAAGGGAAAAGACGTCCTGCAAATGACAAAGCGTGAACTGGACTACGTACGCAGCAGCGAAGTTTCCATGATCTATCAGGAGCCATCCGCAGCGTTGAACCCCGTGTTCACAATCGGCCAGCAGATGATGGAAGTTGCCAAAAACTCGGCGCAGGGCAAGGGCAAAAGCAAGGCCGAATGTAAGGAAATGGTTCTGACTGCAATCCGGGACGTTTTCATCCCGGACCCGGAACGAATTTTTGATTATTATCCCGTTCAGCTCTCCGGCGGTATGAAGCAGCGCATCTGTATCGCCATGGCGATTATGACCCAGCGCGATATGATGATCGCGGACGAGCCCGGTACGGCGCTGGATGTAACAATCCAGGATCAGGTCCACAAGACACTGGACAAGTTAGTAGAAGAGCGCAATATGGCGCTCATTATGATCACCCACTCTCTGGGCGTCGCCCGTGAGTTGACCGACAGCATCAACGTCATGTATGCCGGCACGGTTGTGGAGTCCGCTCCCACAGTGGAACTGTTCCGGAAAAACTTCCATCCGTATACCATCGGTCTGATGGAAGCGGTGCCGCGTCTGACCGGCGGCGGAATCCAGTCGGGTATTTACGGTTCGATTCCCGACTATCTCTATCCGCCGAAGGGGTGCCGCTTTGCGCCGCGCTGCCCGCGGGCAACAGCGGAATGTTTGGAAAACAAGCCCCCGCTTTTGGACATAGGCAACGGTCACAAGGTGGCCTGTTTCCACATCGAGGAGGTGTAATCCGATGTCTCAGAACGATGTGATTTTAAAGCTGAACCATTTGAAGCAATACTTTCCAGCGGGAAAGGGCAAAGACGGTCAACCGCTCTATGTCAAAGCGGTAGATGATGTGTCTCTGGAAGTTCATCGTGGGGAAGTGATCGGTCTGGTCGGAGAAAGCGGTTCCGGCAAGAGTACCATTGCATATTCCGTAATCGGTATGTACGAGCCCTCCGACGGTGAGATCCTGTTTGAAGGACAGCCGGTAAGAAAAAAGAATCGATCCATGCAGATGAAAAAAGATATGCAGATCGTTTTCCAGGATCCCGGTTCTGCTCTGAACGCCCAGCAGACCATCGGCGAAATTCTGGAGCTGCCGCTAAAGGTTCATAAAATCGGTAAGACAAAGGCTGAACGTATGGACCGGGTAAAAGAACTCCTGGAAATGGTCGAGCTTCCTGTCCACTATATGTACAAGTCGCCGGCCTCCATTGGCGGCGGTGAAAAGCAGATGGTCGCGATTGCCCGTGCTTTGGCAACCGATCCCAAGTTTATTATTCTGGATGAACCGACCAGTGCGTTGGATGTATCCATTCAGGCGAAGATCATTAATATGCTTTTGAAACTTCAGAAAGAGAAAAACCTGACGTTTCTGTTTATCACCCATGATCTGAGTTTGATGCGCAACATCGCCGACAGAGTCGCAATTCTCTATTTGGGCAAGGTTGCCGAGATCGCACCGGCTGAGACCTTCTTCCATCGGCCGGAACATCCGTATACACAGATGCTGATTTCCTCTATTCCCGTTATCTCGGAGGAGGAAGAGGCTCTGAAGCCGGTGAAAGTGGAATCGAAAGGCGAAATCCCCTCACCGGTTAACATTCCCCCTGGATGCAGTTTCCACCTGCGCTGTCCCTATGTGACCGATCGTTGTAAAACGGAAGATCCCGTGATGATTCCGAGGGAAGAAAATCACCAAGTACGTTGCCACCTCTGTCAAGAGGGCGAGAGCAACTCTTCCAAAAAATAAATTGAGGAGGAACTAAGATGAGAATTGCAACCGATATAGGTGGTACTTTTACGGACATTGTTTATATCGATGACGACGGCGCCATCCATGTAAACAAAAGCCACACGACACCGCCGAATTTTGAACAGGGTGTCATGGACGTTATCCGTAAGTGTTCCATCGATCCCGCTGCGGTAAAAGACCTGACCCATGGAACCACAGTGGTTATCAATGCACTGACCGAACGGAAAGGCGCCAAAACCGGCCTGATCACCACCAGAGGTTTTCGTGATATTCTGGAGATTGGCCGCGGAAACCGTCCCGACTTGTTCAACTTCAACTTTAAAAAGCCAGAACCTTTCGTTCCGCGTTATCTCCGTTTGGAAGTTGCAGAGCGTCTGGACTACCTGGGCAATGAAACAGAACCGCTCAACGAGGACGATGTCCGCGCCTGCGTAGAGAAGTTGAAAAAGGAAGGCGTTCAGGCCATCGCCGTCGTTTACCTGCATGCCTATGTGAATCCGGTTCATGAAATCCGTACCAAGGAACTGATCCATGAACTCTGGCCGGAAGTCATGGTCACAGCTTCCCACGAGGTTTCCAAAGAGTGGCGTGAGTATGAGCGTGAGTACACAGCCGTCCTCAACTCCTATGTCATGCCTACGGCAAAGGCTTATCTGGACAAGCTTTACAACGAACTGGAAGCAATCGGCATCCAGTGCCCGAAATATATCATGCAGTCCAACGGCGGTACCACAACCTTTGAGAAGGCCAAAGAGACGCCGATCAACATGGTCGAGTCCGGTCCGGTGGCTGGTATTTACGGCGCGGCCATGCTGGGTAAGATGCTGGGTGAAGATCGCGTCATCGCCTTTGACATCGGCGGTACGACCGCAAAGTGTTCCCTGGTCGAGGGCGGCGAAGTCAAGACCACAACCGAGTACAAAATCGAAAAGACGGACCGCTGGCCTGGCTACCCGATCAAGGTTCCGGTTATCGACATCGTTGAAATCGGCAACGGCGGCGGATCCATTGCCTGGATCGACAATACAAACTCCCTGCGCGTAGGCCCGCAGTCTGCCGGTGCATTGCCCGGTCCGGTCGCCTATGGTAAGGGCGGCATACAGCCTACCACTACGGATGCAAACCTCGTAACCGGACGTCTGTCGGAGAAGAACTTCGACATGGAAGTCGATATGAATAAGGTTCGTGATGCCATTCAGGAACAGATCGGCAAGCCTTTCGGTCTCACCACCGACGATGCCGCTTTGGGTATTATCCGTGTGGCAAACTCCAATATGCTCAATGCACTGAAACTTGTCTCTGTACGTAAGGGCTACGACCCGCGTGATTTCGTGTTGGTTGCCTTTGGCGGCGGCGGTCCAATGCATGCAGCCGCACTGGCAAAAGAACTGAACATCCGCAAGGTCATCATTCCCAACGCAGCAGCAGTGTTCTCCGCCTGGGGCATGCTGATGACCGACCTGCGTTCGGATGACATCCAGACCTTCTTTGCACCGCTTACAGATCCTGATTATGCCGCGATCAACGCAGAGTGGCACAAGCTGGAGGAAAAGGCATTGGAAGATAACGCATCCAAGGGTGTCAAAGCCGAAGATGTATACTTCATGCACTATCTTGATATGCGCTATCAGGGGCAGGATCATACGGTTAAGGTTCGCGTACCCAACGACGATTTGTCTGCGGAAAATCTGGCTGAGTTTATCGAAGCCTTCCATAAGGAACACTTCCAGAATTATTCCTTCCGCCTGGATGACAGCCCGGTAGAAATCGTCAATATGCACCTGGCCTCCTTCGGCCGCATCGCCAAGACGCTCATTAAGGAAATCGAACCCAATCCCTACACGCTTGCGGAATGTATCAAGGAAGTTCGCCCTGTCATCTTTGAAGAAGTCGGCAAGGTGGATACAAAGATCTATGACCGCGAAAAAATGTCCCCCGGTATGGAAGTGGACGGCCCCGCCATCATCGAAGAAGTCAGCGCTTCTTCCATTGTATATCCGGGAATGAAGGCGTCCATTGATGCTTACGGTGATATCATCATTGAAACGGAGGCGTAATCATGGCAGAGAAGAACGTAGATATCATAACTCTCGATATTATTAAAGACTCGCTGCTGGCTGCTGGTGAAGAGATTTTCACCGCGATTGCCCGTACATCCAAGAGCCCGATTATTTATGAATGCCTGGACTTTGCTTCTGGTCTGACTGATGACAAGGGCAATCTGATTACACAGGGCAACGGCTGCGCCGGCTTCCTCGGCATGCTGAGTTCCATGGTAAGAGAAGTCATTCGCAAATGGGCTGATACCGGCCGGCTGAAAGAGGGAGACATCATTATCATCAATGATCCCTACGGCGGCGGCGGTTCCCACATTCAGGACGTGGGTGTGGTTATGCCGATCTTCGTGGACGGTGAAATTTTCTGCTATACTGCAAACAAGTGTCACTGGTCGGAAATGGGCGGTAAGGATCCCGGCTATTCGCTCAATGCAACAGAGATCTATCAGGAAGGCCTGCAGATGCCCTGCGTCAAACTCTTCAACGAGGGCGTTTTGAATGAGGACATCGCGGATATCATCCGCGCCAACGTCCGCTATCCGGATCTGTCCATTGGCGACATGTGGGCCGGTGTTTCCGGCTTGCGCACCGGTGAGAAGCGCATTCAGGAACTGTGCGCGAAGTACGGCAAGGATACTGTCCGCGCAGCAATCGAGCGTCTCCTCCACTCTAGTGCAGAGTACTCCCGTAAACAGGTCGAGAAGATTCCTGACGGCGTTTACTGCGCCGAGGACGTCATGGACAGCGATGTTCACGGCAACGGTCCCTTCCATGTACAGGTTGCTGTCACGGTTAAGGGCGACAAAATGACGGTCGATTTCACAGGTACGGACAAGCAGACTGCCGGTCCCATCAATCTGGCACTGGCCGGTCTCCATTCGGCGATCCGCTCCGTATTTCTTGCCTGCACAGATCCCAGTCAGAACGTCAATGACGGCGTGTTTGAACCGCTGGAAATCATTGCAGAGAGAGGCTCCCTCTTTAACGCAATCCGTCCCGCACCTGTTTCCTGTTACTACGAATCCATGCAGGTCGCGCTGGATCTGGTATGGCAGGCTCTGGCTCCTGTTGTAAAGAAGGGGCAGCTTACCGCCGGTCATTTCCTGACCGTCGGCGCCTATACCATGAACGGCATCCATGCAGTGACGGGTGAGCCGTTCGTCAACTGCGGTCCTACGCTTGGCGGTTGGGGCGCAGGTTGTGACCGTGACGGTGACTCCTGCCAGTTCTGCACCGGTGACGGCGAGACCTTCAACATTCCGGTTGAAATTCTTGAGTCCAAATTCGGCATCAAGATCACAGAATATGCTCTGAACACCAACAACGCCGGCGCCGGTGAATTTCGCGGCGGCTACGGCCTGATCCTCGGCCATGAGGCTCTGAACGACGCGATGGACTTCGGCGGCGCTTATGGACGCCACGAGAGTCCTGCCTGGGGCTACGCCGGCGGTCAGCCCGGTTCCACCAACGGCTTCGACTTCATCCGTCTGGACGGCTCCTATGACGGTCCCTACGGCAGCGGCAACCGCATCGGCATGAAGAAGGGCGACATCGTCCGTATGGTTACCGGTACAGGCGGCGGTTATGGCAATCCCCTGTCCCGCGAGGAAGCACGCGTTGCGATGGACGTCAGAAATGAATATATCACCCTCGATGACGCCAGAGAAATTTATGGTGTCGAGGTTGATCCCGAGACCTTTGCTGTCATTGGTCTGACCCAAGCCAGAAAGGATTTTCAGGCATCAAAGGCCTGATAAAATTCTCTTGAAAGAAAAGACGCGGCCCGATGGGAAATCCATCGGGCCGTAGGTTTCGCCTTGTAAGAAAGGGGAGTTTTCCACCATGAAGCAAAATCGTGTCAATGCGGTATTGGCAAATTTGGAAACACTTGGCTTGTCACAGATACTGATTACTGATCCATTGTCCATTTTTTATCTGACCGGACGACTGATCCGGCCACTGGAACGGTTTTATGCCCTGTATCTGAATCGGAACGGCAATCATAAAATCTTTATTAACCAACTGGAAACTGTCCCGGAGGATCTGGGCGTGGAGAAAGTACGCTTTACTGACACCGATCCGTATCTGGATCTTGTCATCCAGGCAATTGATGCCGGCGAACCGCTCGGCATCGACAAAAAGATGGCGGCGCGTTTTTTGCTGCCACTCATGGACAGAAGTGCGGCAACCAGCTATGTAAACGCCTCTGTAGCTGTGGATAAATCCCGCAGCGTCAAGGATCCAGAGGAGCAGGCGCTCATGCGCAAGGCCTCACAGATCAACGACATGGCTATGAATACATTCAAAACGCTGCTCCGTCCGAACATCAGCGAGCTTTCGGTTGCCGGACAGATAAAGCAGATTTATCTTGATCTCGGCGCAGAGGACGTTAGCTTTGATCCCCTGGTTTGTTTTGGCGCGAATGCCGCCAACGGCCACCACTACCCGGATGACACCAGCCTGAAAGCCGGAGACTGTGTGCTTTTCGACGTGGGCTGTCTTTATCAGGGATATTGCTCTGATATGACACGGACCTATTTCTATCAGGAAGTATCTCCAAAACACCGGGAAATTTACGAGACTGTCCTCAAAGCCAATTGCGAGGCGGAACAGGCTATTCGTCCCGGCGTTCCGCTCCGTGAACTGGACGGCATCGCGCGCGGCATTATCACCGAATCGGGATATGGTCCCAACTTCACGCACCGGCTGGGCCACTTTATCGGGCTGGAAGTACACGACTTCGGTGACGTCTCCTCCATTGCAACCGATTCGGCAACACCGGGCAATCTGTTCTCGATTGAACCGGGCATCTATCTTCCGGGAGAAATGGGTGTGCGAATTGAGGACCTTGTTCTGGTAACAGAGACCGGATATGAACGGCTCAACCATCTATCCAAAGAACTCGAGATCATTCTCTGATTAAAAAGGAGGAGCTATACCATGCAGCATCCCATTGCGACGATTACAATGGCCAGCGGTGCGGTAATCCGTCTGGAACTCTATCCGGAGATCGCTCCCAATGCCGTGACGAGCTTTCTGTATCTGGCCAAAAAAGGCGTGTTTGATCACTATCCGATCGAGCGCGTTGTCCCGGGCTGGGTACTGGACATGAGTTATCATGCCTTCCACACCCCTGATGCCTGCTATTTCATCCCCAATGACGTCAAAAACGGTACATACATGGAGGCTGTGTTTGGCACCGTCGGGCTGGGCGGTTACGGCGAACCGGACATCGCCGGCGGCGAGTTCTTTTTCCCGCTGGCAGACTGCCCCGCCATTACCGGCGTCTATCCCATTTTCGGCAAAATCATCGAGGGTCTTGACGAACTGCGCCGTCTGGAACAGGTGGAAACTTACCCGGTTCCATTTCCGGGCGCTCCGGGCGTCAAAATCAATACGCCCGCCAGTCCGGAGTTTATTGAAACAGTCACGGTTGACACCTTCGGTGTGGACTACGGCGAGCCGGTGCGTCTAACCGGCATCGAAAAGCCACTGTTCTGGCCAGTTGTACACCAGAAAGACTAAGACTGCCCGCAATCGTGGCAAGGTGCCACCTTGTCCCGACAACACAATAGGAAACTCCCCTGTTGACGAGTCATTCTCTTCCGTCAATAGGGGAGTTTTCTATTTCATCTAATAAAGCATCCGCTGTAATACCAAAACAACCAGCCAGTGCCTTCACTTCATAGTCAGCAACAAACCGATTTCCAGCTTCGATTCGCAGAATTGTCAGATCACTGAATTCATAACCTTGGAGCTGTAATTTCTCTGCTAATTGCTTTTGCGTCAGTCCATTCTCCTGCCTTAATTTTCTCACACGAGAGCCAATAATATTTTTACTCTTTCCATTCCAGTAAATCTTCATACAAAACCCCACTGCGAAAGATGAAGTTGATGAATTGATTTTATCCGGAAAGTGTAGTATACTCACTTCTAAAGATGAAGTTCAGAGGTGATTTCGATGCCAAACTATGAAAAATTATACTTTACGCTCTTTCATTCGCTTACAAATAGTATTCAGGAAATCGAAAACCAGAATTATGGTTCCGCGAAAGAAATTCTTATTACAGCACAGCAGAAAACGGAAGAATTATATTGTAACGATGAAGAATCGGCTGAATTTGTTTAAAATCATTCCTGCCCGAAGCCATATAATTTAACGGCCCGGTCTATGTGTACATAGACCGGGCCGTTTTTTCAAACATATTTATTGTTTGCTCTTCAGACTCATACGGGGTGTACACCCACGGTGTCTTATCTTTCTGGATCATATACAGATCATAGTAGTTCACACCGTTTTTCCGCTGCAGCATTTCCTGTTCGGGATCAAACAGATATGTCACGCCGTCGATTGTAATCTCCACCCAGCAGTGCGCCAGTTTCTTTTCCCCAATCGTACCGTTGACAAGCTTGGCATCATAGCCCACCTGTCTTGCGAAACAATAAAAAACGGAGCCGTAGTTATAGCAGTTGCCATAGTTGGTCTGGAACATCAGCAAGGCTTCCTTTTCCCAGTCAATCGTCTGGTCCGGATAACTGTTCCGTTTCAGATAATAGAAGCTGTCGCGGGTATAGAGATACAGCGCCTTCAGCTGCTCTTCCTGCGTCATTTCTTCTGTGGCCACCTTTGCAAGCGCTTCCTTGCAGTACCGGTCAATTTCACTGTTGCCGCAGGTATAGTTGCCATTGCTGTCGAACTGGAAATTTCCAACCGCAGCATCCTTCACATCCCAGCCGTCATCATCAGTACAGCGGAGCTCATAGCCATCCTGATACAGACCAGCTGCGCGTTTTTGTTCATAGGAAGTCCAAGTTTCCGTCTCGGTACCGGTGTGCGTATGGACGGTGCAGGCTTCCATAATCGCGGCATATCCCCAAAATGTTTCAGGCACATCATGGAATGTCCGCAGCGTTCCGGAAGAAATTGCGGCCTCGTCCCCGGTGCGGCCGGTCACACGGTTGAGAATGGAAACCGCCTCGGCACGGGTAATTCTGCCACCGGGCAGGAACGTTCCGTCACCATAGCCGCCAATCCATTCATGTGCAACCGCATATTCGATGTAATCATAGGCCCAGTAGTCCTTTGGCACATCGGTAAAGGTTTGCGTTTGGGCATGCTCAATATAAAACAGTTTGGCAAGCATTGCGACAAACTCGGCACGGGTCATTTCATTCTGAGGCAAAAACGTCCCATCACCATAGCCGTTCAATACGCCCATGGATGCCAAGGCGTTGACCGGTTCTGCATACCACATATTGTCCGAGACATCAGTAAAACCGGCAGACGGTGTGGTCTCCACAGGCAGCAGCAGGCTGTAAACCATTTTTGCCGCTTCAGCGCGGGTTGTTTTTCCGTTAGGGCAGAAGGTTCCGTCCGTATAACCGTTAATATACACAATGTGCTCGCTGGTATTGAATTTGACTGCAAACCGCGCAGTGTATGTAACATCTTCTGCTACTGGACATGTCGAAGGATCAACCAGCTGTCCGTTTTCATCGACCCAACCGGTAAAGGTTTTCTGTTCGGTATCGGCCACCGCTGGGACAGCCTCGGGACAGCTGTGCTGTAACACCAGCTCCGTCTCGGTAACATCCCCATAGATATAAGTAACCGTCACCTGCTTCCACATCGCATACAGCACGGTATCTTCGGTGATTATAATGGTAGTGCCGGGTTGATACAGAGTTTCTGTGCTGTCCGCATCCCTAGACCAGCCGAGAAATTTGGGGTTTTCCTCGCCCAGACCGATGATTGCAGGTAATACCAGAGTCGCGTTGGGTTCAACCGTACAGGGTTCTATGGCATCTCCGGCAACGCCGTTGAGATCAAACGAAACGGTACAGGTGTCAGATGGTATATCCTGAGAATCGGAAGTTTTAAGATTGCGCTCGGACTGCGATGTTGGATAGTCAGCAGGGTCAACCGCAACTGAAGTTTCCGTTGCAAAGGCATAGGAACCAAGGGACAGAATCGTGCAGACCAAAAGTGTTGTTATGATTCGTTGTTTCGGTTTCATAAAAAACTTCCTTTCTTCTTTGTTTTATCCAGATGTTGAAAAAAAACCGTGGAAAAACCGGCAGTTGATTTCCACGGTCTTTGTATAAGAATGATAGCATTTTCTGTTGTATTCTGTCAAATGTCTTTCCTAAAATTTCATAAATGTTCAGTTTTCTGCTCTGGTTTTTCTGACCGGAAAAGGAGAACAACATTGCTTTTTTCCTTGAAGCGGAGTACATAATTTTTAAATATAGCGCGTATCCTTTGAATATTTTCACAGGATATTCGGAAAACAAGAGAGATAAGTGAATATTTTTCAAGAACAAGCCTTGACAGTTTGTATAAAGATACAGTAGAATAAATAATATGTAAAATATGGATGATATCCATATAAAAAAGAAGGAGGAGGAATACTTTCATGTCTTTTATGAAAAAACTGGTATTGTTCACCGCAACAGCGGTAGCAGCAATTTCCATGATGGTGGTCAGCGCTTCGGCCTGTTCCATGATCTACGTAGGCTCTGAACTCACCGAGGACGGCGCAACGTACTTCGCCCGCAGTGAGGACATTTCGAACAGCTATAATAAGGTGTTCTATGTCAGTGAAGACGGCCTGCACAAAGAAGGCGAAACCTACAACGGTTGCTATGGTTTTACCTGGACCTTTACCCACGACAGCTATGCCTACACCGCATTCCGCGATGACAACCTCGGCGGCGAATGCCCCGACTGCGGCGGTACGCATACACATATGCCCTATGAAGCAGCCGGCACCAACAGCATGGGCGTTTCTGTAACTGCAACCGTTACCCTGAAAGGCAACAGTGCAATCCGTGAAGCAGATCCTATGCGCGATACCGGCATCGAGGAAGCTGAACTGACCACGGTCATCCTGTCCGAAGCGGCGACTGCCAGAGAAGGCGTCGAGCTGCTGTCCGAGATCTATGCAACGCAGGGTGCTTCCGGTGCTTCCGGCGTAATCATCGCTGACCAGAACGAAGCTTGGTACGTTGAGAACTATTCCGGTACCCAGTACATCGCCATCAAGCTGCCCGCTGACATGATCTTCATGAGCCCCAACATGGGCACACTTGGTCTGATTGACCTGGATGACGAGAATGTCATTGCATCCGAAAACCTGATTGCAACCGCACAGACTGCTGAAACCTTTGTCGGTGACGCAGAGAAAAACCAGATTGATATTCGCGCTTCTTATTCCAATACCAGCATCAATGCCCGCATGGTCAATGGCCTGAACTATCTGAACAGCGCATATACTTACACCACTGATAACATCACCGACGATGTATTCAAGGTTTCCAATGTCGCAGAAGATGGTACTGTCACTGGCTTCTATACCGACATCGAAGCGGATCGTGTGATTACCATTGCCGACATGGTCGACTTCTATAAAGTTGACGGCATTGGCAACACCAGTAATCTGGAATACCATATTTTCCAGATCCGTCCCGAAGGCAATGAAGAAACTGCAACTATAGAATGGGTTGGCATGGATCACGGTGCCTATGGTGTGACCATTCCCTACTATCCCATGCTTTTGGATGATACCTACGAAGGCTATCAGGTTGGCAGCATCCCCTCCACTACATTCAAGACTGAACTGGCAGAAGGCGACACCGGTTACTATCCTGGCACCTCCTACGTCAGAGATGAAGACGGCAACATCGTCACAGATGAAGACGGCAACCGCGTTACCAAAGAAGGCTACAAAGTTCTGCCCGAGGGTTGGGAAGATTCTTACTACTGGTGCTTTGATGCAGTTTCCAATTATGCACTCTCCGATGACTGCTCTGCTGAGATGGAACAGCTGATTCTTGCAAACTACGCAGGACTGCAGGAAGCCATCTATGAAATGTTCGATGAAATGGAAGCGGAAATTCCAGAACTGGCAGAAAACGACAATACACAGGCAAGAGCACAGGCAACAGAAATTGGCCGGGAAATGGCAGAGGAAGCCCACAAAACCGCTCGTGCTCTGTACTTCTATGGCAGAAATGGCGGCAATCCCCAGAATGTTATACTTGCCGATGATACTGTAGAGGATACTGTATTTGTTCCCGACGGCTTTACTTATGAAGCGGATACCGAACATGGCGTTATCTGTTTCTACTATGAAGATGGTCTGGTTGCAGTTCCCATTGTGAACTTCACAGATGTTGACAGCACAGACTGGTATGCAGATGCTGTCCGCTTTGTTGCGGAATCCGGCCTTATGATCGGTATGGAAAACAACGCCTTTGCTCCCAACGTCTGTACAGATCGCGGCATGCTGGCAACCATCCTGTACCGTATAGAGGGCTGCCCCGACGTTTCCGGTTTGACGGAGCCCTTTACTGACGTTGAAGATGATGACTGGTACACAGATGCTGTTGTCTGGGCCTACAGCACTGACATCGTCAAAGGCACCTCTGAAACTACTTATTCCCCTAAAGTTGACATTACCCGCGAGCAGATTGCCGCAATGCTGTATCGTTATGCCGAGTACAAGGGTGATGATGTTTCCATTGGTGAAAACACCAATCTCCTCAGCTATCCCGATGCAGAGAAGATCAGTGATTACGCAATACCTGCGATGCAGTGGGCAATCGACGAAGGCCTCATTCAGGGCATCCCAGCAGACAATGATACCGTTCTCCTCGCACCGAAGGACAATGCAACCAGAGCGCAGATTGCAGAAATCCTTATGCGTTTCCTGACAAAATGATTCTTTCTTCCGAGCAAAAAAACAGACCATCAAAAAGATGGTCTGTTTTTTTAACATTATTGGTATGCTTGTTGAGAACTGTTCCCTTCCGACGTCTTTTTTACGCCGTTTCGATCCGCACCAGCCGGAAATTTCAACAATGTTTCACAACATGTTGGAAATCTGGTCGCCGTTTCCCTTTCTAGCCTTCGAACTCTCCAAAATTGCCGGCTGCAATACTGTCTACAAGCTGCGTCATCTCATTGCGGGAGTTGACGGCGCTAGCCTTTTCCAGTACCTGCTTTCTCTGCGCTTCGTTCATAAACGAAAAACGTTCCATTGCCGACATATTCCGTGCAAGCGCCATGCCCAGTCCGAGTGGAACATCATCGTAGTTTTTGCCTTTCATAACAATCACCTCACTACTATGATGTCCGCAAATCAAACCATACACGCACGGGAAATTTTGGAATTCAAAGAGAAAAAAAAGCCAATGCATTCAGCGCCATGTGATAGAAAATCGGAACCCAGATCGAGTTGCTGTGTTCATAACACCAGGCAAGACCGATGGAATGCGGAACATACTGAACTGCATAAAGCAGTAAAGTTGGCTCCCAAAAGACCAGCGCATACTGCCAGATATGAAAGATACCAAATAGCAGCGCAGAAACGGCATATGCAAGAATTCGATTGGCCTTTCGGATTTGTCCAAAAAGAACGCCGCGAAACAACACCTCTTCCACAATGGGGGCAATACAGATTCCCAGTGCTTTTATGATCTGCCCGCTGCGGCCTGTATAGCTTTGCAATGTTGCATCATTGGGGTTGAGCGTTTCCAGCATGGATTCCGGCACCAGACTCACCCACACAATGGAGATCACAAAAGCGGTTATCCAGTAGATTGCAATTGCCTGAATCACGGCATAAAACACCTGAAGTTTTCCGTCCAGCAGCGCATCAAAATCACGGCGCAGGAACGGACGCAGAAATACCATGATATAGAGGAAGCCCGCGCCCATATAAATCAGGTTGATTTCGGCATCAGAGACAGAAAATGGAAGTACAGAGGCAAGAAATGACAACAGTATCGGCATAAGCAGTAGATGAACAGGAAAATAAATCCATCCGGCGATTTTTTCCCGTTTTGTCGCCAACCCTGTCGGTACAGGATGCTTTGTACGAATTATCATATCTTATGCTCCTATTTCTTTTTTTAATTCGCAGAGCAGTTGAAAGGCATCCAGCGGCGTCATGGTGTTGATATCCACAGAACGCAGGCGGCGAAGCACAGTCTCTTCCCCCAGATCTGTCAGGCTGATCTGCGGTGGTTCTACGGGGTCGCCTGCCGGCAGAATTTCTTCAGGGATCGTCTGTTCCAGCTCGAGGAGATACTTCTTTGCTCTGCTGATCACCTGATCCGGCAGGCCGGCCAGCTTTGCCACTTCAATGCCATAACTGTCATCCGCCGCGCCCGGGACAATCTTTCGCAGGAAGATGAGATCATCGCCCTGCTTTTTTGCTGTGATATTATAGTTTTTCACGCCGGACAGTTCCCGCTCCAACGCGCTCAGCTCATGATAGTGCGTTGCAAACATGGTCTTGGCGCCGAGTTTGCTCTTATCCGCACAGAATTCCAGTACTGCACGAGCGATTGCCATCCCATCATAGGTGGAGGTTCCCCTTCCGATTTCGTCCAGGATCAACAGGCTGGCGGCTGTGGCGTGTTTCAAAATCTCTGCCACCTCTGTCATTTCGACCATAAAGGTACTCTGTCCGGCCGCCAGATCGTCTGAAGCACCGATGCGGGTAAACACCCGATCCACCACGCCGATGGTCGCATCGGCAGCGGGGACAAAGCTTCCCATCTGCGCCATCAGAACAATCAGCGCTGTCTGACGCATATAAGTGGATTTGCCTGCCATATTGGGTCCCGTAATAATGGCAATCCGGTCGCTGCTGTCATTCAAGAGGACATCATTCGGTACAAACAGTTGTTCTTTCTGGGCCTCTTCGACCACCGGATGCCGCCCATCCACAATGTGCAGTGTCCGCGAAAGATCAACTTCCGGCATAACATACTGGTTGTGTACGGCGACCTCGGCAAATGAACAAAGGGCATCAAGCTCTGCAACAGCGTCCGCCGCAGCCTGAATCCGGGTAACCTGTTCCGCAACTCGCTCCCGCAGGGCATCAAATAGGTGAAATTCCAGATCTCCCAGCCGATCTTTTGCCGTAATCAGCGTATTTTCCAGTTCCTTGAGCTCTTTTGTAAAAAACCGTTCGTTGGAAACCAGCGTCTGTTTGCGGATATAGTCCTCCGGTACCATCTCACCCGCTGACCGCGGCACATCAATATAGTAACCGAATACTTTATTATATCCCACTTTCAGCTTCCGAATTCCCGTGCGTTCCCGTTCGCGCAGCTCCAGGTCGGAAACCATCTGCGCACCATTGTCGCGCAAATCCCGCAGCCGGTCCACTTCCTCGTGAAACCCTGCCCGCACAATGCCGCCTTCCCGGACGGAAAACGGAGGCTCGTCACAGATGGTTGCCTGAATCTCTGCGGCAACATCCTCCAAGACATCAATGGCAGAGGCTTCATGCAGCATCACACTTTTGGTGTTTTTTAACAGTTCGGTCAATTCCGGCAGCATGCCGCAGTAATTGCCCAGCATGAGCAGATCCTTGCCGTTGGCAGTCCCGTAGACGGCGCGGCCGATCAAACGTTGCATATCGCCGATTCCCCGCAGGATGACAAGCAGTTCCTGACGCAGGATGCTATTGTCCACCAGTTCCTGTACTGCGGTCAGCCGCCGCTTAATAGTCACCGGTGACAGCAGCGGACGCTCCGTCCAGGAGCGCAGCAACCGCCCCCCCATGGGCGTTTTTGTTTTATCCAACACCCAGAGCAGACTGCCCTTTTTTTCACCAGTCCGCAGATTTTCTGTCAGCTCCAGATTGCGCCGGGTGGCATAATCCAGCTCCATGTACCGGCCTGTCGCAAAAATATCCAGATGATTGATGTGGCTGAGATTGCATTTTTGCGTTTCTTCCAGGTAAGAGAGCAGGCCACCGGCGGCGCTGACCAGCGCTTCATTGCCTTCTTTGGCCAGTGGCTCTACCGTTTCTTTTTCAAAATAATTGCGCAAACGCTGGATTCCGGCGAAGAGCTCAAACCGCTCCTCGCTGCGTTCGATCAGACAGTCCAAATTCTTTTGCAGGAAACTGCAAATGGCGCGGTTTTCTGCCGCGCCCGCGCTCAGAACAGCCTCTTTGGGAGAAAAGCGCGTCAGCTCGTTGAGAATATGCGTCACTGCGCCTTCCGGGAACGCGGAAACACAAAATTCGCCGGTGGAGACATCACAAAATGCCACAGCCCCGGCATCCTCGGCGAGAAAAACCGCGGAGAGATAGTTGCTTCTGCCCTCGTCAAGCATGGAACTTGCCGTTACTGTGCCCGGCGTAATGATGCGGATCACGTCCCGGCTGACCAATCCTTTCGCCAGCGCCGGATCCTCCATCTGTTCACAGATGGCAACCTTGTATCCCTTTGCCACCAGGCGGGCAATATAGGCCTCGCTGCTGTGAAAGGGGACGCCGCACATCGGCGTGCGTTCCTCGGGATTTTCCACCGCGCGGTCGCGCGTTGTCAATGTCAAATCCAACTCGCGTGCCGCAGTTTTGGCGTCCTCGCCAAACATTTCATAAAAATCGCCTAGCCGGAAAAACAGCAGACAATCGCTGTGTTTTTCTTTGATTTCATTGTATTGTTTTTTCATCGGAGTCAGTTCTGCCATCTTCTCTCTCCTTTTCGACGGACTTGCATCATGAACAGTGCTTTCCGTGCCTGAATGCCGCACTTTGCCAGACACATTTATGCCTGCTCTCCAAACAGAGCCCAGGTTCGGCTGTCCGTGATCTTTGCCTCCACAAACTGACCGACCAATGCCACATCTCCGTGCAGATGAACCAGTCTGCCCCCATTGGTACGGCTGGTGAGATTGTAACGGGCATCGCCGCTCTCCCCATCCACCAGAACACGGATCGTTTTCCCAACATATTCTGCGTGCTTCTGTTCTGAAATTCCATTTGCCACGGTAAGAAGGCGGTCAAATCGCCGCTGCTTGTCCTCCCGCGTGTAGGGATCTTCCATCGTTGCCGCCGGCGTCCCCTCGCGCTTAGAGTAAATGAAGGTAAACATGGCATCATATCCCACCTGTTCAACCAGCCGAAGTGTTTCCTCGAATTCTTCCTCGGTTTCTCCCGGGAACCCGACAATGATATCCGTGGTCAAGACGAGATCCGGCATATACTGCCGGGCCATTGCAACCTGCGTCAGGTATTTCTTGCTGTCGTATCCACGGTTCATGGCCTTCAGCACACGGTCGCTGCCGGACTGCACCGGAAGATGGAGATGCCCCGCACACTTTTCGCACTCTGCCATGGTACGAAACAATTTTTCTGTTGCGTCCTTGGGATGGCTTGTCATAAAACGGATAACAAAGTCGCCGGGGATGGCATTGATGGCACGGAGCAAATCTGCAAAGTCCATATCGGTGTCCAGATCCCTGCCATACGAGTTAACATTTTGCCCAAGCAGGGTAATATCCTTATACCCTTCTTCCACGAGCTGGCGGGCTTCGGCCAAAATGACCTCTGGGCTGCGGGAGCGTTCCCGCCCCCGGACATAGGGAACGACACAGTAGGAGCAGAAATTGTTGCACCCATACATAATAGACAGCCAGGCCTTGATCTTGCCATCCCGCTGCAACGGCAATCCCTCAGCAATGGCACCGTCACTGGGCTCAGTTGCAAATACACGGCCTTTGGCAGTCAGAACGCGGTACAGCAGTTCGGGAAACCGCCAGAGATCGTGCGGACCGAATACCAGATCCACGATGCGGAACGAACGCCTGATCTTCTCGGTCATATGCGGCTGCTGCACCATGCAGCCGCAAAGCGCAATGATCTGATCGGCTTTCTTTCTCTTGGTATGCGTCAATGCGCCAACATTGCCGAGCACCCGCATCTCCGCGTGCTCACGCACGGCGCAGGTATTGACTACAATCACATCGGCAGCAAATTCGTCGGTGGTAAAGTCGTATCCCATTTCCCGCAGCATACCGCGCAGCCGTTCGCTGTCCGCCTCGTTCTGCTGGCACCCGTAGGTGTCTACCAATGCCAGCGGGCGACGTCCCTGCTGTATATGCAATGCCCGGATTTTTTTACATAATTCCATTTGCTGCGCAATCTCCGCAGCTGCAACTTCAGTTCTCTGATAACTCATGAGTTTGGTACCTGCTTTTTGTTAGTGTTGGAAAAATCATATCATTTTTTGGGGATGGGTGCAATAAGAAATAGCCTGTGGCGCTTTTTTGTCTCCGCGCAGCGGCCTCTATTGGGGGATCAGGCTGATAAATCCCGTGGCCGCGCTATTTTTTGTAGAATTTATGTGGGACATCCTGTATAATAAACACAGTTATTTTCTAATAGAGGAGGCACTACGATGCAGCAAATTCATCTTCTTTCTCCACATGTTGCGGATCTCATCGCCGCAGGCGAGGTCGTAGAGCGTCCTGCGTCTGTTATCAAGGAATTATTGGAAAACGCTTTCGATGCCGGTGCCAAGACCGTAACGGTAGAACTGCGGGGCGGCGGCATGACCTATATCCGCGTGACGGACGACGGGTGTGGAATGTCGCCGGAAGACGCCGGCACAGCGTTTTTGCGCCATGCGACCAGCAAGCTCCGGGAAGAACGCGATCTGGAGGCCATCGGTACATTGGGCTTCCGCGGCGAGGCGCTGGCCGCGATTTCCGCAGTCAGCCGCATTGAACTGCGCACCAGAGAACGCGATGCAAAAAGCGGAACCTGCATCACACTGGATGCAGGCGATATTCAATCCGTTTCCCCAACCGGTTGTCCGGTTGGAACCACGATTGTTGTCCGCGACCTGTTCTACAATACCCCGGCACGGCTCAAATTCATGAAAAGTGACCGCGCTGAGTCCTCTTCCTGTATTGGCATGGCACGGCGCTGCGCACTGGGGCATCCAGAGGTCTCCATTCGCTGCATTCACGACGGCAAAGAAGTATTCTTCTCTCCGGGGGACGGCAATGAAAAATCCTGTATCTACCACCTGCTTGGCCGGGAGTTTGCCAACGCCATGCTGCCGTGCAGCACGAATGACGGCGTTGTGTCTGTACACGGTTTTGTGGGATCGCCCGCAACCGCCCGCGGCAACCGTGCACAGCAGTTTTTCTTCTGCAACGGTCGGCCGATCCGCTCCACCGCTCTGCAGGCGGCATTGGAACAGGCCTATCACAACACATTGCTAATCGGTCGGTTTCCCGCCTGTGTGCTCTATATTGACTTGAGCTTTGCAACGGTCGACGTTAACGTCCACCCCACCAAAGCAGAGGTCAGATTCAGTGACGAACGTCTGGTATTCAACGGCGTCTACTATGCCGCACTGGCTGCACTGGAAGGGGAACAACGTCCCGGCGGAACCATCACGCTGCCCCAAGCCTCCAGGAAAGGCCATGCCAAAGTATCCGCCGGCGGGGACTTTTTTAAACAAATGACCGCCGAAGAGTTTCGCACAACCATGGAAACATTGCGGAAAACACCGACAAAATCCGCCGTATCTTCGACAGATTCAGCCTCTGGAAGCGTTCATGTGCATGATGTTTTCACACCGTACCGTTCAAATGTGGAAAACCGCAGGATTCGACCCATTTCCGTGCTGCCGCCCGATGCACCTGTACCAACACCGCCCAAGGTGCCGGATATGCCAAAAGGCAGTTCAACGGAGTCTCTCCCTGAGAAAAAACAAGTACCGCCTGTAGAAGAGACCGCGCCCGCAACAGAACCGGACCCGCTGATTGAAGTAGAAGGCATCCGTGTGATCGGGGAAGCGCTTGGCACCTATATCCTCGTGGAACATCAGAATACGCTTACCTTAATCGACAAACATGCTGCCCATGAACGGATTCTGTTTGATCGCTTAAAAGCGCAGCGCCGGGCTCCCATGTCACAGATGCTTCTTGTACCGCTCACCGTCACGTCCGATATGGAAAACATTGAAGTTTTATTGTTACATACAGCACTGTTATCGGAATTTGGTTTTTCTCTGGAACCCTATGGCGAGAATGCCGTCGCCGTCCGGGGTGTGCCGGCGGACATTGCGCTTCCGGCAGTCCCTGCCATGCTGGAAGAACTGGCAGGGATTTTGCTTCGCAGTGGCTCTGCTGATCCGGAGTCTGCTATTGATCCGATTTTACATACCATTGCCTGCAAGGCCGCCATCAAAGCCGGATCTTCCAGTCAGCCGGAAGAACTGGAACAGTTGGCCGCCCGCGTCATGTCAGGAGAGATCAAGTATTGTCCGCATGGCAGGCCGGTTTGCGTCACACTGACCAAAAAAGAACTGGACAAGTATTTCAAACGGATCTTATAGACAAAAACCTGTTTTTCCCGAGAAAAAGAACCGGCGGATCATTCCGTCCACCGGTTCTTTTTCATCATATATCTTTACTTTCTGCAAAACATAATGCCCAGGCAGTTTGGACCGCAGTGATTGGAAATCGTACATCCCGCTTTGTTGTGCAGGATTTCCTGAAATGGACCCAATTCTCGAATCTTTTGTTCGACCTGCTGAACAATGTCCGGATCCATTCCGGAATTTACGATAAACATACGTTCATAGTCAATATCATCCCGGTTTTTCAAACGATCTTCCACATACTTACACAGACACTTCACTGTGGTACCACGGTATTTCTTCCCAACGCCCATTTTCCCGTCTTTTACTTCAATACAGGGCTTTAGTCCCAGAATATTGGCGCCCAAAGCTGCAACGGTACTACAACGGCCACCTTTGCGCAGATACTCCAA
The DNA here is from genome assembly GCA_050944035.1 of Oscillospiraceae bacterium. Classification (GTDB taxonomy): domain Bacteria; phylum Bacillota; class Clostridia; order Oscillospirales; family Oscillospiraceae; genus JBMNQH01. The sequence goes on from JBMNQH010000003.1 coordinate 142,324, forward strand.
CGTATCCAATACAAAGCTGACCTCGAGTTTTTCTTTTCTTTCATCGAGGATGCGTTTGATCTCACCAGCCTCCACACCGCTGTGCGCCAATTGGGCCGCCTGAATTGCCAAATAACCGATTCCGTTTGACAAATTTCTGGAATCAACAACATAGACCTCTGTCAGATCAGACGCTGCAAGCACGGCATTCTGATAGCAGGCGGACATTTCGCTGCTGATGGTAAAATGAACAATGGCATCGTATTCTTCGCGCCACTGCCGGAATACTTTTGCATAATCTGTCATATTAACTGCGGCTGTGCTGCAAACGTCATTGCTGTTTTCCACATAATCATAAATATCCTGCGGCGTAATGTCAATACCGTCTCGAAGTGCCTCTTCGCCGCGGACAATATAAAGCGGTGTAATTCCAATATCGTAAGTCTCGATGAGTTCTGGAGAGAGATCGCAGGTACTGTCTGCGGAAACCTTAATTCTCATACAATAATTCTCCCTTTATCTGGTATAATGCAAATAACTCACTAGAATACACTATAGCATTTTTTTCGAAAAATTGGAAGAGTCAATTCCAATTCCACTTTTTTACAGGAGGTAACGGTTTATGCCGTCCAACATTATGGTTATTACCGGCCCGACTGCCACGGGAAAAACAGCCCTTGGCATTTTACTGGCCAAAGAATTCAACGGTGAGGTTGTATCTGCCGACTCCATGCAAATCTATCAGCGGATGAACATTGGCACGGCCAAACCAACGCCCGAAGAAATGGGCGAGATTCCTCACCACATGATTGACATTGTCGATCCAGCAGAACCCTATTCTGTAGCCCAATATGTGAGCGATGCCAGCCATTGCGTGGATAACATTCTCTCCCGCGGAAAACTCCCCATTGTGGTCGGTGGAACCGGACTCTATATCGACTCCCTGATTTCCGGCCGTACGTTTGCAGACCATCCCGGCAATCCATCAGTTCGCCAGACTCTATTGGATCGCTACGATGCCATCGGCGGGGAGGCCATGCGTCTGGAACTGGCCAAAGTGGATCCGGAACGGGCGGAAAAGCTGCATCCCCGCGACAAGCGCCGCATCATTCGGGCACTGGAGGTGTTCCAGCTGACCGGAAAAACGATCACCCAACACGATAAGGAAACACGGGAACTGCCGCCCAGGTACCATGCCGCCCAGATCGCTTTGACTTTTGCAGATCGCACTGCTCTTTACGAACGCATTGACCGGCGGGTGGACTGCATGGTAGAGGCCGGCCTGTTCGATGAAGTGCGGACATTGCTTGCAGAAGGTCTGGATGCACACTGCACCGCCATGCAGGCCATCGGCTATAAAGAGGTGGTCCGGGCACTAAACGGTGAACTGCGCGCCCAGGAAGCCATCGATCTCATCAAGCAGGAAAGCCGCCGCTATGCCAAACGGCAGTTGACATGGCTGCGCCGCAATCCAGATCTTTGCTGGATTCGATGGGAAGGCCAACCCAACTTTGAAAAAGCTCGACAAAGTTCGACAAGTTTTGCGTATAATTGCGGTATACAATGAGGACAGCTTGTCGCACTCCTATTTTTTTGGAAGAGTTCGGCAAAATTTACTATTTTATTGGGTTGCCGGCTGTGCTATAATTGAAATCGTAAGCCGGCACCGAAAGGATGTTGGCAAATATGCAGAAAACACAGAATTTACAAGACATTTTCCTCAATCAGGCCCGGCGTGATAAAATCATTGTCACGGTGTTCCTGGTCAATGGCTTCCAGATGCGCGGTGTGATCCGCGGATTCGACAATTTTATTGTCGTCATGGACTCAGATGGGAAACAGCAGATGATCTATAAGCATGCGATCTCAACAATCATACCGCCCAAACCGATTGATTTTCGGGAGACGGTCTGACGGTTTTGCGACGATTCGGGTATGAAACGCACGAATCGATTTCTAACCGCCGCTGCACTCCTGATCTTGGCCGCAGTTGCGGTTTACACAGTTGCATACATATGGCATAGCGTTCATACAGTTCGCACGGTCGCCGCAGTTGCGGAGACCGTGCAGCAGATGGGGCATGCCAAGGGGATCCTGGTTCGGGATGAGATGGTCATTGACGGCGGAGACGACGTCACAGTGATCGTTGCTGAAGACGGAGAACGCGTTGCCGCGGGCAGTACACTTGCCTTCTGCGGCACGCGGATCACCGCTGCCTGTTCCGGGATTTTTCTTTCGCAGCTGGACGGTTACGAACATTTAACCCCTCCCATTTTGGAACAACTGACGCCATCGCGTCTGGATCTTCTGGAGGACAGTCGTCGTCCCATCGACGAAAACAGTCCTGGAAAACTGATCTGCTCTTCCCACTGGTACTATGCAGCGGTGCTTCCAAAAACAGACGCTGCGCTTCTGTCTGTGGATGCCTCTGTTACACTCAACTTTTCGGAGGCGCTTTCTGTTGAAGCAACCGTTGAACAAATCAGCGAGGCGGAAGACGGTGCCTGTGCACTGGTTTTCTCCGCAGCAGAACAGACGCTTCCCTTTCTTCAGCTCCGGCTGGCGGAGGCAGAGCTTCTTCTGGCAGAGTACGATGGTTTTCTGGTACCAAGCACGGCGGTCTTTACAGATGCGCACGGACAAGCCGGTCTCTACACTGTAGTCGGCGGTATTGCGGAACTTGTCGAAGTGGAAATTCTGGACATGGAAACAGAGCCGGAACTCTGTTTTGTTTCCCCGTTGGAAGACGGCATATTGTACGACGGCAGTCCTGTTGTCAGTCAATGCGGCGATGTTTCCGACGGTATGGTGCTGTCTTAACCGGCAGCGCAACTATTCTTTACAAAAAGAGAGATCATAACTATGAGTATCGTTGAGAATATCCAGGAAATCCGTCAGCGCATCGAAACTGCTGCTGTGGCATCGGGCCGCAGAGCAGACAAGATCACTCTGGTAGGCGCTGCAAAAATGAATCCCGCCGCTGCTGTGCAGGAAGCCATTCGCGCCGGTATCGATGCCATCGGCGAAAATCGCGTGCAGGAGCTGATGGAAAAACAGGAGCAGAACGCCTATACCGGTGCTCCGCTCCATCTTATCGGCCATCTGCAAAAAAACAAGGTCAAATATGTGGTCGGCGTTGTGGATCTGATTGAGTCCGTTGATTCGGAAGAGCTGCTTCATGTCATTGCTGCACGGGCAAAAAAACTCGACATTGTACAGGATGTTTTGCTGGAAATCAACATTGCTGGAGAGGCTTCCAAAAGCGGGATGGCACCCGAAGTGCTACCCTCTGTGCTACAGGCAGCTGCCAACTATCCTTCGGTTCATGTCCGGGGATTGATGGCAATTCCTCCAATTTCTCATGAAAGTGGGGAAAACAGGGTGTATTTCGCCAGAATGTACCAGCTTTTTGTTGACATTAAAGCAAAAAAATACGATAATGTTACTATGGATTTTTTGTCCATGGGCATGAGTGGCGACTTTGAAGATGCAATCCTCGAGGGCGCCAATATGGTGCGCATCGGTTCTGCGATTTTTGGCGCACGCACATATCCCGTCAGGCATTGATGCGGATATACTCTGACCAGGAGGTTGTTTTATAATGGGATTTTTTGATGGTCTCGTTAATAATATCAGAGATTTAGCACGTCCTTACAATGATGACGATGATTTTGAACGGGACTTTGCGCCGGAGGATGTGATTCCTCCCACCCCAGTTACAGTACAGGAGCCTGCCAAACCCAAAGTTCGTACCTTTGGCCGCAGTTTCCATCGCGGTGGCGATGCGGAAGAGCCGTCCGATTATTTTGAGGCCGCGACGGCCTCCGAACCCAAAAGGGCAGCCTATAGCCAGCCTGCTTCCCCCCGTACCTCTGTACAGCCTGATGTTAAGCTTACAAAACCGGAAAGCTTTATCCGCGTAAAGGAAACGGCGGAATACCTGCGCAATGGTTATGTGGTGATTGTCAATCTACAGGATACCCCCAATGATGAAGCACGCCGCATTCTTGATTTTTTGAGTGGATTTGCCTATGCGCAAAACGGAAATGTTGAACGCGCCGCAGAGGGAACTTATACCATTACCCCCAGTAATGTCAGCATTACGCGGGACTCCAATGAGGATCTCAAAAGCGGCAGTGTCACGCTTTAACGGATTCTTACCGTAACAGTTTCACTGTCTGATCCTTTATTCGTTGTTTAAAATTGAGCATACCCCTGCACCGGACGTACAGATCAGGATGATGGAACCTGCGCCAGTCTCTCTTCCCTATGATATGGCTGCAAAACTGTACACATTCCGGACAAAGCATGATGAAGAAAAGATGATACTGCTGCCCTTTGCGGCAGCTTTCCAGGGAGAAAGGTAAAGATAGATATGATGACTCCTCAGGACATCCGTGAAAAACAGTTTGAACGCGCAATGTTGAACGGCTATTCCTCAACTTCTGTTGATGAATTCATGGAAGAGATTGCCGTGGAATACGCCGCACTTTGCAAAGAAATCTCTACCCAACGCAAAAAGATGAAAGTTCTCGTGGATGAGATCGAAAAATACCGTGCTTCTGACGGCGCCATGCGTATGGCGCTGCTCCAAGCACAGAAAACCTGCGAGGAATTGACCGATTCCGCACAAAAGACCGCACAGGCCACACTGTCTGCTGCACAGAGCGAGGCGGATGCCATCCGCGCACAAGCAACAGCAGACAGTGAAGCCATCCTGGCTTCGGCACAAAAGCAGTATGACGAAATCGTCGGTGGAATCCATGCCGCCGCAGAACGCGAAGAGGTCAGACTGTCGGAAGCAAAGCGCAGTTCCGCCCAGTTTATCGCCAATATGCGCAATCTCTGCACCCGTCAATTACAGTATTTCGAGGCTTTTGCCAGCGTTGTTCCCGCGGCAGATGCAGAAGACTCCGCCCCGGTTGAAATCAACATTCCGGAAGGATCCGCTGTACCGGTCGAAGAACCGGCTGTAACAGAGGACTCCGTCCCTGTTGTAGAGGAACCCGAAGCCATAGAAAAACCTGTACCCGTTATCGAAGAATCCGAAACGGCAGACGAGTCAGATCCCGCAAAAGCAGACGAATCCTCGGAAGAATCATCGCTTGATGAAATTCTTTCCGATCAGGTGGATGACCGTTCTGCCGAACCGCTTTCCCCAGAGGAAAATCCGCTCGCCGGTTTGATGGATGGATTGTTGCATACAGAGGAAGCGGACGCATCCGACTTGGATGATGCAACTAAAAAATTTAATTTTGATGACCTCAAGGGTCTGAACTTTGGCAGATAATGCTGTTTCTGCCGAACGCTTTCAAGTGGATATGATCGGGGCGAGAGAATTGGCGAATTTGTTCTTTCTCGCCCTGTCATCGTTTTTCTCTATACAGGAAAATACAAAACGATTATAGAAAGATAGGAGTCAACACGATGTCTGAGGATTATAACAAGACAGTCAACCTGCCAAAAACAGAATTTCCCATGCGTGCCGGTTTGCCCAAGCGGGAGCCGGAAATGCTGCAAAGCTGGTACGATATGGATCTTTATCACAAGATGATTGCCCGCAACCAGGGTAAACCCACCTTTATTCTGCACGACGGTCCTCCCTTCTCCAACGGCCATCTGCACATGGGTCATGCTCTGAATAAATGTCTGAAGGATTTCATTGTCCGCTATAAAAATATGACTGGTTATCAGGCGCCCTATATCCCCGGATGGGACAACCACGGTATGCCGATCGAGAGCGCCATCATTAAGCAGAACAAACTGGATCGAAAGAAAATGTCGATTCCCGAGTTCCGTACCGCCTGCCAGAACTTCGCACAGAATTTTGTGGATATTCAGCGTGAGGAATTCAAACGTCTCGGCGTTTTGGGCGAATGGGATACCCCTTATCTGACCATGAACCCCAAGTTTGAGGCAGAAGAAGTCAAAGTATTCGGCAAGATGTACGAGCTGGGTTATATCTATAAGGGCAAAAAGCCTGTCTACTGGTGCGCACAGGATGAAACCGCACTGGCAGAAGCCGAAATCGAGTATGCAGACGATCCGTGTACCTCTATCTTTGTGAAATTCAAAGTTGCAGACGATCACGGCAAACTGGGTCAGTATGCCGATCTGGACAAGCTTTATTTCGTGATCTGGACCACCACCACCTGGACCCTGCCCGGCAATCTGGCCATCTCTGTCAACGGCACACTGCCTTACGTTCTGGCCAAAGCCCCCAACGGTGAAGTCTATATTCTGGCCAAGGATCTGATGGAGAGCGTCGGTAAGGCCGCAGGTATTGAAAACTTTGAGATTCTGGCCGAACTCAGCGGTAGCGAGTTTGAGCTGATGACTGCAAAGCATCCGCTGTATGACCGCGAATCCGTTGTCCTGCTCGGCGACCATGTTACGCTGGATGCCGGTACCGGCTGCGTCCACACCGCTCCCGGCTATGGTGCAGACGACTATGCCATCTGCCGCAAGTACGACAATGCAGGAAAAACCGATCTCGGCGTTCTGGTCACCGTCGATGACCGCGGTTATATGACCGAAGAAGCCGGAAAATATGCCGGTCTGAAATATGACGCCTCCAACGAGGCCATCTACGCTGACCTCGAAGCCTGCGGCGCACTGCTGGCTTCTGAAAAGATCACCCACCAGTATCCGCATTGCTGGCGCTGCAAGAGCCCGATCATCTACCGTGCAACCGATCAATGGTTCTGCTCTGTCGATGCATTTAAGCATGCTGCTGTTCAGGCGTGCGGTACTGTCCGTTGGCTGCCCGAATGGGGCTATGACCGCATTTCCTCCATGGTACGTGAGCGCTCCGACTGGTGCATCTCCCGTCAGCGCCACTGGGGTCTGCCCATTCCCGTATTCTACTGTGAGGATTGCAAAAAGCCGATTTGCACCCCCGAAACCATCGACCGCATCTCTGAAATCTTTGGAGAAAAGGGGTCCAATGCCTGGTTTGAACTGGAAGCTGCTGAACTTCTGCCCAATGGCTTTGTCTGCCCCCACTGCGGTGGCGTGCATTTCTTCAAAGAAACCGACACGCTTGACGGCTGGTTTGACTCCGGCTCCACCCACATCGCTTCCATGGAACTGGATGCACCCGGCTGCTGGCCCGCTGATCTGTACCTCGAAGGTGCCGACCAGTACCGCGGATGGTTCCAGAGTTCTCTGCTGACCGCCGTCGCCACCAAGGGTACCGCGCCTTACGGTACGGTTCTGACCCACGGCTGGACGGTCGACGGTGAAGGCAAAGCCATGCACAAATCCCTTGGCAACGGCATTGCCCCCGATGAAATCATTCCAAAGTTTGGCGCGGATCTGATTCGTCTTTGGGCCGCCTCCTCTGATTTCCGTGCAGACATGCGTTGCTCGGACAAGATCTTCAAGCAGCTTTCCGATACCTATCTTAAGATCCGCAACACCGCAAGATACATCCTTGGCAATCTCAACGGCTTTGACCCCAATACACAGGTCTCTTATCAAGAGATGCTGCCCATGGATCAGTGGGCGCTGACCCGTCTGAATGCACTGGTTACCAAGTGCCTTGCCGGGTATGAGAACTTCGAGTTCCATACCGTCGTCCATGCAATCCATAACTTCTGTGTTGTGGAGATGTCCAACTTCTATCTCAACGTCCTGAAGGACCGTCTGTACTGCGACAGTAAAATAAGCCTGTCCCGCAGAAGCGGACAGACTGCGATTTATGTGATTCTCGACTCCATGGTTCGTTTGCTGGCTCCCATCCTCTCCTTTACCGCAAATGAGATCTGGCTGGCTATGCCGCACCATGCCGACGCAAATACCGAGCATATCATGCTCAATGATATGCCCACTGTCCACCCCGACTGGGTACTGGATGCGGAAACCGAAGCCTTCTGGGAAAAGACGCTGCGTCTGCGCGACGACGTAAATAAGGCATTGGAGCTTTCCCGTGCGGCAAAGACCGTCGGCAAACCGCTGGAAGCAAAGATCATCCTCTATGTCTCGGATACCGCCGCAGAAGGATTCAAACAGATTGCGGATCAGAATCTTGCAGCATTGTTTATCACCTCCGAGGTGGAAATCGTTTATGGCAATGGCGAGGGCTACGCCGCCGAAAAGTATCCCGGTGTTACCATCCAGGTCGAGGCCAGCGCTGCACCACAGTGTCCGCGCTGCTGGACCAGAAGCTGGCTGATCGGGGAAAACGCTGAACATCCTGCACTTTGCCCGCGCTGTGCCAAAGCTCTGGCAGAATAATCCGCGCAATTGAACTGCATGCAAATTTGACACGGTATACAGGAGGAACTTTTTATGCCTTACGTTATCGTTGCACTGCTGGTGTTGCTGGCGGATCAACTTTCCAAGTATCTCACTACCATTCACATTCCATTGGACACCGGGTCCGTTGTTTTGATTCCGGGCGTTCTGTCCCTTCGGAATATTCATAACTATGGCGCGGCGTTTGGGATTTTGAACAATGCCCGCTGGTTCTTCCTTGCCGTGACAGTTCTGCTGTTTATCGCTGCCGCGTACGCATTTACAAAGCACATCATCCACAGTAAGCCGACTCGTTGGCTTACTGTGCTGGTACTGGCCGGTGCGCTCGGCAATGCAATTGATCGTCTGATACACGGTTATGTGGTGGACATGTTCCAGTTCGACTTTCTCAAAAACTTTGCTGTTTTCAATGTGGCCGATATTTTCATCACCTGCGGCACCATTTTGTTCTGCATTTTGATTTTCTTTGAAAAGGAACCGAGGGAACAGTTGCAAAAACAGAAGCGTACACATTCTCCTGCTCTCGCAGGCACCGATCATGAAACGGTTTCTGAAACGACATCCAAAGCAGAGCACTGTGAATCGACTGTAGAGACCATTTCTCTGGACAGCGTAGAAGATGAAGTCGCGGCAGTTTTTCATGCCATCTCGGAAGAAAAACCCTGTAATTCATCCGAAATGGAACCCGCAGATCCGGCAGAGATGATAGAAACAGTCGCAACTGCTGTGGAATCCGACTCTGCTGAACCTGCCATAGAATTGGAACCGGAAGTATCAACTGTCGACGATGCTACAATCCCGACGGATGCCCCCATTTTGACAGCAGAGGAAACAACAGGGGAGAGCCCGCTTCCATCCGTGGATTCTCCTGATGTAGATGCTGTAGAGACTACAGAATCCGAAAAAACACCTGCACCTCAATCCGATGCAAATGCAGATCTGCTTGAGGAAGAAGAGGAAGAAGTTTTCACACTGGCCGATATTCTGGCCGAATTCTCAGACAATTGATATGGAACCATTACTTCTCACGCCTGTAACAACTGGAGAACGGGTAGATGCTTTTCTCGCATCTGCAATTCCGGGCATGACCCGCAACGCCGTACAGCGGCTTCTGGAGTCTGGTGCAGTTGTTTTGGCTGCAAACAAGAAAATACTCAAAAAGAACTATAGGGTGACAGAAGGGGAATGCCTTCTTGTCACCCTTCCCGATGTTGTGGACTCTGTTCTCATCCCACAGGATCTATCACTGGATATTGTTTTTGAAGATGACGATGTGATCGTCGTCAACAAACCGCGCGGTATGGTGGTGCATCCGGCGCCAGGGCATCCTGATGGAACGCTGGTCAACGCCCTGTTGTTTCATTGTGAAGACAGTTTATCTGGCATCGGTGGAGAAAAACGTCCCGGCATCGTCCATCGCATCGACAAGGACACCTCCGGCCTTCTGATCGTTGCAAAGAACGACATGGCACATGGATCCCTGTCCGCCCAGCTGGCCGATAGAAGCCTTTCCAGAATCTATGAAGCGGTTGTCTGCGGCAGACTGCGGGAAGGCGGCACTGTAAACGCACCGATTGGTCGGCACCCAGTGGACCGGAAACGCATGGCAGTAACGGAGCACAACAGCAAACCTGCCGTCACACACTATGAGGTATTGGCCAATTACAACGGGTATACACATGTGCGTTGTTGTCTTGAGACCGGACGCACGCATCAGATCCGTGTCCATATGGCACACATCGGACATCCTCTTCTCGGTGATCTGGTATACGGTCGGAAGAAAAGCGAAAAGGGATTGGAAGGCCAATGTCTGCATGCCAAAACTTTGAAGTTCATCCACCCCCGTAGCGGCGAACCGATTGAAATTACAACGGAATTGCCGGATTATTTTACAGAAGTACTAAATCGTCTAGGTCCTACGGAATAGAGAACAAAAAATAGTCCTGTCTAATAAAGACAGAACTATTTTTTACATGTTTTGTTTTAAAAACAAAAAGAAAAAGGACACACAGAAATGTGTGTCCTTTTGTGTTGGCATTGACCTATCTTCCCGGACCGTCGCCAGTCAAGTATTGTCGGCACTGATGAGCTTAACTTCCGTGTTCGGAATGGGAACGGGTGGACCCTCATCGTCATTAACACCAACTATGTAACTCGTCTAGAGTCATTTACCCATCGGGAAACACCCGAAAAGGGTGGTACACCTTCAGGGACTCGAACCCTGGACACCCTGATTAAGAGTCAGGTGCTCTACCAGCTGAGCTAAAGGTGCGCATCTGGTTTTTCTGCACCTTCAAAACCGAATAAAGTGTTTCCTTAC
>JBMNQH010000004.1:0-146003 GCA_050944035.1 Oscillospiraceae bacterium
GGCAAAGATGAATAGGGAAACGCCGGAAAACGCCACCGTAACCGCCATTGATGTCCTTTCCAGGCTTGGTGTCATCAATACACCGTCTTACTGGTATGCGCACTATGGCGATCTTCTGTATCTGGATCAGCTGCTGGAGAGAGCTGCAACTGTGCTGACAGTCTACGGCAATCCGGTGGGGAGTGTATCGGAAGCATTGGAGAATCTTACCGCGCTTGGCGTCATCAACACGCCGGAGTATTGGAAAAAGAACTACAGCACTGTGAAGTATCTGGATCTGCTGCTGATGGCCATGGGCGGTTGTACCGGTTACACACAGGCGCAGTTTATCGGGGATGTGCAGGCTGCGCTTGGCGTGGGTGTGGACGGCATCGCCGGACGGGTGACGCTGGGTGCAACCCCGACGGTGTCCAACGAAAAAAACAGCCGACATATGGTGGTGCAGTATGTACAGAAGTATCTGTATGCACAGGGGTATATTGAAGTCGGCATGGCGGATGGCATTGCCGGGGCGAAGTTTGAGCAGGCGGTGCGGAACTTCCAGGCGGCGAACGGCTGTGTGATCGACGGGGAGGTCACGGCGGGGGCGAAAACGTGGAAGAAGCTGCTGGGGATGGAGTAGAACGATCGACACAATTGTACAAAGTGTTATAATATAATTAATAATACCGGTAGGCCTCTGGGAAACTACGCACACTTGTCGGTGATAGGAAAAGGTGAAACCTCGCAACAAGAGGTGTGCTACAAAAAGAACAGCCCTCTGGATCAATACGATCTGGAGGGCTGTTCTTGTATTTCGGTACCGAAGAAGCATCGGTGCCGTCTGCAAATCCGTCTGTAAATTTGCGCGTTAATCTGCGTTTTTGACCGCAAATCGTGCAAACAACGTTCAGACAAAAAGAGATGAAACCGGAACGTTTTTCGGTGAAAAAGTTCTGAAATATAACAAAAACACCGTATTTTTTGATAAAAACGGCGTTTTTGTTATGGAGCGGGGTACGGGAGTCGAACCCGCCTATCTTGGTTGGGAACCAAGTATTCTACCGATGAATTAACCCCGCCCATGTATGTACCAAATTGTAGCATTATAAAAAGAAAAAAGCAAGTAGTTTTTTGTCAAATACAACGTTCCTCTACGCAGAAGGGAGGAGAAAGGATGAAGGCTGCACCAAAACAAGTGCAGCCTTTTGGTCTATGCCAGTCCAAACAGCACCAGGATGATGCCATAGATAACACTGCTGCTGATACCGAATACAATGACAGGTCCAGCGATGATAAACATCTTTGCCGCTGTGCCCGTAATAAATCCCTCGCTTTTGAATTCCAACGCAGGGGAGACCACGGAGTTTGCAAAACCGGTGATTGGAACCAGTGTTCCGGCACCTGCGAACTTGGCAATGGAATCATAGAGACCGAGTCCGGTAAAAAAAGCACCAAGAAACACGAGTGTGATCGAAGTTGCCGTTGCTGCATCCTGTGTGCTCAGGTCAAAGTGTTTGAACAGTGCAATCAAAGCTTGACCGATGCAACAGATAATTCCCCCGACAAGAAATGCTTTCAGCATGTCAGTCCATAAAGGGGAATCCGGGGATTTTTTTTGCACGTATTGGCTGTATTCTTCATTGGTCATATCCATAGATAAAAATCACCTCCCACTGGCAGTGTGACCGTGGAAGATGATTTTTATGCGGTCAGAAATTTTGTTGCTCCAGATCCAACAGAAATCGTTTGATTTCCAGTCCGCGTGTCTGTCAGACCGTTTGCTGGAATGGTATTCCAGCAAACGGTCTGAAACGACAGCACAGTTGGTGTAGTCCCATCTGAGACCAGGGTTAGCATACCAAGAAGAGATGAATAAGATGTGGTGTAGATCATACTTCGTCGATAGAGATGTTATCAATCCCATTTTTTTCAAATTCAGAGAGGTACTCTTCAATGCGGGGATTGAGTTCATCGTTGTCGTTTGGATTCAGATGTTCGGCTTCAAGATCGCGGCGTGCCAATTCCTCAGCAAGAATATCAAAAAAGACAGCGTCCTCATAGTCGGCGATTGCCTCGTGGATGCCGCCTTCTACATAGGCACGGGAGGGAAACACATGGCCGCGATAAACCTGCGTCAGCGATTTCATACCGTATATTGCTGAGAGGGAAAATAGTTTTTCCTGCAACATATCATAATCGAGAAACCGATCCGTGCCCCGCGCAGAATTGAGGATCCAGTTTCCAATGTAAACCATATCCAGCAGCCGCCGAAATTCCTTGTCAGTGAGATCAATTGTCATGTCAATGGTCCCTCCTTTGCGGGATCAAAATTCTATACACTCTATTATAGCAAGAGTAAGGAGAAAATTCTACAGTGATTTCCTGCCGAATGTCGGAAAGGCGTTGCGAGACAGTTTGTCATTTTCTTGTTGGGGAAACGAGAGAGAACATGATATGGCAAAAAAGACTGTAAAATTCCTGTTTTTTTATAAAAAGGATGAAAAAAACAGAGCAGTTGTCTTGTAATCTCAATGCAGACAGAGTATGATAACAAGACAGTGTCAAAAATTTGAAGCGCCGGAGAGTTCGGGAGCTTTGTAGACGTGCATCCAGTTGCAAGCAGGAGATGAACTGCTGTGATTTGGGTTTCGGAGGATAAATATGGACAACAGAGCAATCGGTATTTTTGATTCCGGTTTGGGGGGGCTCACAGCGGCAGAAGTTGTTGCAAAAGAGCTGCCCAATGAGACGATTATTTATTTTGGCGATACGGGGCGGATGCCTTATGGTGGGAAATCCCGCGGGGAATTGCTGAAAATGGCACGCCAAAATATAGAATTTCTTTCCCAATTTGATGTCAAACTGGTACTTTCGGCCTGCGGCACGATTTCCAGTACGGTTCTGCCTGTCGTGGCCGAACAGGTTTCTATTCCGGTAATCGGGGTGTTGAATCCCACGATCGAAGAGGCCGTTGCGGCAACACGAAACAAGCGGATTGGTATCATTGCGACACAGGCGACCATTGACAGCGATGCCTTCGGAAGGGGCGTCCGCGCCAGATTGCCGGAGGCGCAGGTCACTTCAGTTGCCTGTCCAAAGTTGGTTCCACTCATTGAAACCGGACATACAGAGTCGACAGATCCGGAGCTGTGGGCAGCATTGACAGAATATCTTACGATAATTCAAAAAGCCGATGTGGATACGTTGATTCTGGGCTGTACACACTATCCTTTGCTGTGGGAGAGTATCAGCTCCTGGCTTGGCAGAGATGTTACATTGATTAGTTCCGGTGCGGCAGCAGCCCATGCGTTACGGGCTTATCTATATACGCATGCACTTTTGGCAGAAGAGAATCGGCAGGGGAACGGCCTGTACTATACCAGCGGCAGCGCCAAGGCATTTGCAACAGCAGCATCTATCCTGTTTGACAGAGAGTTGCCCGGGGAGGTACGGGAAATTGTACCATTTGCGCTTTGACAATGCCGGAAAATTGGGATATCATACGCCGATCAAGTAGAAATTTAAACAATACTATAGGATAGCAATATTTATGTTAGAAATGAGAGAAGCTGTGATCTCCATTCGGGGAACGCAGGACTATGGCGAGGGCGAAGATGCCACCATTGAGCTGGTCACAGAAGGGTATTATGGATATCAGCAGGACTTTATCAAGCTGACCTATATGGAGACTGAGCTGACCGGACTGCAGGGTACCTGTACCACATTTGAGGTTCGTCCCAGCGGTGTGATTATGACCCGCGAAGGCGTGCTCACCAGCCAAATGGTATTCGAAGAAGGAAAAAAGTATTCCTCGATGTATGAGACACCGTTTGGTTCTTCTATGATGGGAGTTGACACGCAGAAAATCTGCAATTCCCTTGGGGAGCGCGGGGGAAGTCTGCAAATCTATTATGTTGTTGACTTTGATCACACAGTCGTTGGAAAAAATTCGTTTCATATTACAGTTAAAGAAATTAAAAGCTGAAAGAGGGTATCACAATGGCAAATTTAATTGAGCAGGCAAAACTTGAAATAGATGCATTGATTCAGGCCGCCTATGAGAAGGCGGCAGAAGCCGGTGCGCTTCCCGGGGGGGAAACACTGACCGGTATCGTGGAAATTCCAAAAGATACCAAAAATGGTGACTATGCTGCAAACCATGCAATGGCAGGAGTCAAAACCCTGCATATGGCGCCCCGGAAGATTGCGGACGCATTGGTTACAGCGATGGATCTGTCTGGCAGCTATTTTTCTGGTGTGGAAGTTGCAGGACCTGGATTTATGAATTTCCGCCTTTCTGACAAATGGTATGCACAGGTTCTGGCAGATGTTGAGGCAGAGGGAATGGACTATGGCCGCATCAACGTTGGCAAAGGCGAGCGGGTCATGGTTGAATTTGTCTCCGCCAATCCGACAGGACCCATGACGATCGGCAATGCACGCGGCGGCGTTTTAGGCGATGCACTGGCTTCTGTTCTGGAGCGAGCGGGCTATGATGTGTGGCGTGAATTTTATGTCAATGACGCCGGCAATCAGGTGGATCTGTTTGGCAAATCCATCGAGGCGCGATACTTACAGATTTTGCATGGCGAAGATGCCGTGGAGTTTCCGGATAATGGTTATCATGGGGACGATATCAAAAAGCTGGCACAGCTTATTTACGAGCGGGATGGCGACAAGTATGACACAATGGAATCCGCAGTTCGCTGCAAAGCATTTGTCGAATTTGGGCTTCCCTATAACATCAAACTGATGCAGGAGCATTTGGAACGGTATCGTGTGCACTTTGATCAATGGTTCCTGGAAAGCAGCTTGCATGAGAGCGGCTATGTTGCTGAAACTGTGCAGCTTTTGACCGACGGCGGCTACACCTATGAGAAGGAGGGTGCGCTTTGGCTCCGAAATACCGAATTCGGTGCGGATAAAGACGAAGTCCTGCGCCGTGCAAACGGATTCTATACCTATTATGCTGTAGATATTGCCTATCACAGAAATAAGTTTATTGAACGGGGTTTTGATCGCGTTATCGATGTCTGGGGTGCTGACCACCACGGACATGCCATCCGTTTTGCTGCTTCGATGACTGCACCTGTTCTGGGATTGCAAAATAAGAAACTCGATTTCTTAATTATGCAGATGGTTCGTCTGGTTCGTGGCAATGAAGTGGTAAAAGTTTCCAAGCGTACCGGCAAGGCGCTGACGCTGAACGATTTGATGGATGAAATCGGTGTGGATGCCTGTCGCTTCTTCTACAATGCCAAGCCCGATACCCATCTGGAATTCGACCTTGACCTCGCCGTACGGCAGGACAGCGAAAATCCCGTTTATTATGTCCAGTATGCACATGCCAGAATCTGCACATTGATCGCAGCGCTGGAAGAGGAAGGACATGCTGTCCCTGCGTGGAGAGATGTGGATATCTCTAAATTGGCAACCGAGCATGAACGCGATCTGATCAAGCAGTTGTCCCTGTTGCCAGAGGAGATCCGTGTTGCAGCTAAGGATTATGATCCGTCCCGGATCAATCGCTATGTCATTGATTTGGCTGCACGCTTCCATCGCTTCTATAACAATTGCCGTATCAAGGATGCGGAGCCCGGTGTCCTGGAAGCACGGTTGAAACTGGCAGATGAGGTTCGCACAGTCATCGCAGCGAGTCTTGCCATTATTGGGGTGTCTGCACCCGTTAAAATGTAATCAATTCATTTTGTTAGAAAGAGGATATCTGTGAGAAACAGATATCCTCTTTCTGTTTTCTTTCAAGCGCCCCAAAACAGTCGGACAACAAAGGAAGCAGCAACAAAAGCGGCGAGATCGGCAGCCAGCGCTGCCGGAATCGCATGTCTGGTGCGCTTAATACCTGCGGCACCAAAATAGACCGCAATAACGTAGAAGGTTGTTTCAGTGGAACCAAGCATGACCGCAGCAGTGCGGCCAATCAAAGAATCCGCGCCGTACTGTGCAATGAGCTCTGAGCCCGCAGCCAATGCGCCGCTGCCGCTGACGGGACGCAGAACCAGAAGTGATGCGGTTTCGGGCGGAATACCCAGCCATTGCAGCAACGGTGTGCAAACAGATGCCAGCAAGTCCAATGCGCCGCTGGCGCGAAGCATAGCGACCGCAGGCAGCAGGCAGATCAGTGCCGGTAAAATCCGCAGCAGTGTTTGAAATCCGTTTTTGGCTCCGTCCAGCATGGCGGAGAAGGCGTCCACATCCCGCAGTGTGGCATAGAGTGCAACGCCGCCGAGGATGAGTGGAGCAATCAGTGCAAGTAAAGTATTCATACGCGGGTCAAACGTGAGAGCAGGCGTGCTGCTGTGATGCCGACGGTGACCGAGAAAACCGAACTGAGAAACACAGCCGGTAAAATGTCAAATGCGGAAGAGGCACCAAGCGCTGCGCGGACGCTGGCAATGGTTGTAGGGAGCAACTGAATTGAAGCTGTGTTTAGAACCACCAGGAGACAAAGCTCATTGCTTGCTGTGGTTTTTCCGGTACGTTCCTGTAATCGAACTGCTGCAGCGATCCCGGAAGAAGTGGCTGCATTGCCGAGTCCCAACAGATTGGCGCTTACGTTGGAGGCAAGAGATTCCAAGAGGAGGGGATCCTGTTTTGCGGAAGGGAAGAGTCGGGTGAGGAGCGGACGAAGCAGCCGCGCAAGGCGTTCGGACAGTCCACAACGGTGCATCACTTCAATAATTCCACACCAGAGGCAGAGTGCGCCGCCCATGGAAATACAAAGATTGACAGCGCTGGAAGCACCCTCCAGAGCTGCTTTTCCGACCGCTTCCACGTTTCCTGTTGCGATTCCACAAACGATGGAAATAATGATCATGGATAGCCAGATAAAATTCATCAACATAGCTGAAAACCCCGTCATAATGATGGTAAATATTATGATATTTTAAGCAGATTATACCAAAGTCACCGATTGACATCTAGGGTTTGGATGCTATAATAAGAACTACCAATTGACAAAGGCATAAAAATTGCCGCTTCCAAGGAAGCGGCAATTGATTTCTAAGAGGAGAGAAAAATGAAGTCAACAGGAATTGTTCGTAAAGTAGATGAACTGGGGAGAATTGTGCTGCCGATCGAACTGCGCAGGACGCTGGATATCGTAGAAAAAGATTGTTTGGAAATCTATGTTGATGAAGATACCATTATTCTGAGGAAGTATCAACCGGCCTGCGTTTTTTGTGATAATGCAAAAGACGTCATTACCTATAAGGGAAAGACGATCTGCCGTGCATGTATCAGAATGCTAGAGAATCTTTGAGATCTCTGTTCCACACAAGTTTATAAAACCGAATTATAAAAACCGTTTGAAATCATTCAGTGTTGCTTAACTGCTAGGTCGTACAACTCATTTTTTGAGTATCCGCTCTCTGTGGCGGCGAGCTTTGCGGCCTCTTTGAGGGATTTTCCCTCTTCACGGTACTGGGTTACCAGTGTCAGAGCCTCTTCTGCTGAAAGTTTTGAACGGTTTTTTTGTTCTGCACCGTGAAGAATCAGCACAAACTCTCCTTTGGGATAGCGTTCCTCTTCAAACAGTGTGATGGCGCCGGAGAGTGTGGTGCGGATCACTTCCTCATGCAGTTTGGTCAGTTCTCGGCAGAGCGCAATCTTACGGTCACCGAATGCCTGTAGCATATCGTGCAGCGTATTGACCAGCTTATGCGGTGCCTCGTAGAAAATCATGGTTCTGCTCTCTTCTTTCAGAGATTCTAAATGCTGAGAGCGGCTTTTTTTAGAAGTGGAGAGAAAGCCTTCAAAGCAAAATCGTTGGGTTGGCAGACCGCTGGCGGCCAGCGCAGAGACGGCGGCGCAGGGGCCCGGAACAGTAATCACGGTCACACCATTTTCTGCACAGAGACGCACAAGATCCTCTCCGGGGTCGCTGATGGCGGGCATACCGGCATCGGTGACCAATGCGCAGCTTTCTCCCTCTTGTAGCCGGGAGAGAATTTTTTGCCCGCTGCCGACGCGGTTGTGTTCAAAATAACTGACCATGGGTTTGTAAATGTTGAAGTAGTTTAGCAGCTTGAGCGTGACGCGGGTGTCCTCTGCTGCGATAAAATCAACGGATTCAAGCGTGCGCTTTGCGCGGGGAGAAAAGTCGGAAAGATTACCAATTGGTGTACCGACGAGATAAAGAATTCCGCTCATTGTAATGTAACTTCCTTTTTTATTGAAGATTGAGCAGCTGTTTCCGGAGCAGAGACAGCCGTACGGTGGTATATATTAAGAACGGCATCAGAATGAGAGCCGTCGGGATTGGTCAGAACCAATGGAGCCTCAATGGTCAGGCCGGGTTTTCCACCGCGCCGTCCCTCTACCAGTACCAGACTGGGGTCAGAATCACTGCGGTGACAGACCAGCTGCAGACGTTTCGGTTCGATACCGGCGCGGGTCATGGTGCAGAAAAGCTCCGATAGCCGTTCTGGGCGATGCACAACGGCGAAGTTACCGCCCCAGCGGCACAGATAACCGACAGCAGTACAGAGGTCTGTCAGGTTGCAGCTGCGTTCATCACGTGCGATGGCACGGCTGGAAACCGGTGCAGATTTCCCGCTGCGTTCGGCAAAATAGGGAGGATTGGACACCACAAGGTCATAGACGCCGGCTTCAAGAAATTGCCGATGCATGCGCAAATCGGCATGATGGATTGTTGCGCGATCCAATAGACCATTGGCTTCCAGGTTCTTCCTGGAAAGTGCCGCAGACTCTTGTTGGATTTCGATTCCTTCTATTAAGAGTTTGGGATTTTTTTCACAGAGCAGGACGGTCAGAACACCGGCGCCGCTGCCGAGATCGATGCAGCGTTTCACTCTTGTCGTGTTGGCAAAGTGTGCGAGCAGTACAGAATCTGTACCGAGTTTAAAGCCGTCGTTCGACTGCAAAAACTTGGGGCCGCCAGGCCACAACTCATCAAAATTGGACATGATTGATCACCAGAAATTAGAGAATATTATGGCGGGAAATATGAAGAATGGGCGATATGCAGAGCATATCGCCCATTCTTCATTGAAGTCAATCAAATTCTGATTATTCTTCAGTAATAGCACCGATGGGACATGTGTCAACACAGGCACCACAGGAAACACATTCGTCAGCGTTGATTACATAAGTATCAGCGCCCTCGGTAATAGCGCCAACAGCGCAACCATCTGCGCAAGAACCGCAAGAAACGCAATCGCTACCAATAACGTATGCCATGATAATACCTCCATATTATTTGTCCTGATGCAGGACTGAGTTACGCCTGTATTGTAACATAAAAATAAAAAAAATCAATGACTTTTTCAAACATGGAAAAGTTTTTTCAAAAAAATTTCAAAAAAGAAGAAATCGGGAGCATTTGCGAGAAAACAAGAGATAATAAGAGATGAATGGAAATGAATAGTCAAGAAAGGTCAAAAATGGAAGTTGCAAATTTGACCTTTCTTGACTATTATAAAAGCGAAGATCAGGAAAGGTCAAAACAGAAAACAAAAGAAATCATTCCCAGAATGGTTCAAAAAGGAGTAGAGAAACATGGGAACCAGTGATTTGATCGCCAGATTCATTCTGGATGCGATCGACGAAGCCAACGGAATCGCAGAACTGAAACGAGTGACGCTGGCAGAGCAGTTCAGTTGTGTGCCGAGTCAGATCAATTATGTCATATCGACACGGTTTTCACCGGAACATGGCTATATTGTGGAATCGAGACGAGGCGGCGGGGGATATATCCGGATTACCCGCGTGCATTCTACCCCAAAACAGCTGATTATGCACATTGTCAATTCCATCGGCAGTTCGATTGACCTTCCAACCGCAAACGCCTTTCTCTCCAATGCAATGGAGGCCGATGCAATCGATAAAAAAAGCATAAAGCTGATCCAGACTGCAATTGGCAATGCTGCGTTGCGGCCGGTACCTGCAGAACTGCGTGATACAGTTCGAGCTTCTATTTTAAAATATATGCTGGTCGGGTATATTTCCGACTAAAGGAGGTTTTTATCATGAAGTGTGAAAAATGCAACAAGAACGAGGCAATCCTCCATTATACAATGAATATCAACGGAGAGTTCAGCGAGCGTCATCTCTGTGCAGACTGTGCACGGGAAGAGGGCTTTGGCGAAATGTTCCATGACAATCTGTTCGGCTTTGGCGACAGTCTGTTTGACCGGAGCTTTGGCTACAATAGAATGGGGCGCAGCCTGTTTGACAGCTTCTTTGGCGGAAGCATGTTCCCCAGCTTTGGACGCAGCCTGATGGCACCGTCCATCGCCTTCCCCAGAATCCAGGTTACGCTGGATAACCACAGACAGAACACCACCGCACCAGAGCGGGCAGCCGTCTCAGCCGATGAGAAAATTCCGCAGGATGCTGGAAACGAAATCCGGCAGAAGCGCGAACTTAACGCACTGAGGCATCAGCTAGAACAGGCAATTCGTGCAGAAGAGTTTGAGAAGTGCATTGAGCTGCGTCAGAAGATCCAGGAACTGGAACAGAATCACTAAGAATCCGCTTTCCCGTTTGACAAAAAGGAGGGAAACACTATGAGAAATTTTGATCGTTTTACCGAGCGTGCAAAGCTCGCGATTGAAAGGGCAGGGGAATCCGCAACGGAACTGGGCCATAGCTATATCGGTACCGAGCATCTGCTGCTCGGTATCGCCAAAGAAGGCGAGGGCCTTGGTGCCAAGGTTCTGCGCGAGGCCGGTCTCGATGAGGCTCTGCTCGAAGAGATCGTGGAAAAATACGTGGGCAAGGGCGTGGCCGGAACGCCAGCACAGGGCTTGACTCCGCGTGCAAAATGCGTCATTGAGCTCGCAGCTGAAAATGCTGCCCGTCTGGGTCACAGCTACGTTGGCACCGAACACCTGTTGATGGGGATTCTGCGCGAGCCGGAAAGTGCCGGTGCACGCATTATCACATCTACCGGTTTGGATCTGAATACCCTGTACACCAACATCATTGATGTATTTGGTACGCCAGACTACAGCCGCGCCGGGAAACCCCAGGGCGGACAGGGCAGAAGCAACAGCAAACGCGGTGACACCAAGACACTGGATCAGTACAGCCGCGATCTGACCGAGGCCGCCGGAAAAGGACAGCTTGACCCCGTCATCGGCAGAGAAAAGGAAATCCAGCGTGTTATTCAGATTTTGTCCCGCCGTACCAAGAACAATCCGGTTCTGATCGGTGAGCCCGGCGTTGGTAAAACTGCCATCGCAGAAGGACTGGCGCAGCGCGTTTATGTCGGCGATGTCCCCGCAGAACTGGCCGATAAACGCATCGTCTCGCTGGATTTGACCGGTATGCTGGCCGGTACCAAGTACCGCGGTGACTTCGAGGAACGCATCAAGGCTGTGCTGGAGGAAGTCCAGAAGGCCGACAACATCATCCTCTTCATTGATGAACTGCACACGATCATCGGTGCTGGCGCGGCCGAAGGCGCCATCGACGCTGCAAACATCATCAAACCGGCGCTGAGCCGCGGAGAATTGCAGATGATCGGCGCGACCACCATCGACGAGTACCGCAAACATATCGAAAAGGACGCCGCCCTGGAACGCCGTTTCCAGCCTGTGATGGTCGATGAACCGACCGAAGAGGAAAGTGTCAAGATCATTATGGGACTGCGCGACAAGTACGAAGCCCATCATAAACTGAAAATCACGGACGAGGCCATCCAGGCAGCGGTCAGCATGGCAAGCCGCTATATCAACGACCGCTACCTGCCCGACAAGGCCATCGACCTGATGGATGAGGCGGCTTCCCGTGTCCGTATGGAGAGTCTGACTGCGCCCAAGGAGATTCAGGCAATCGAAAGCCGTATCCATGCTCTGAATGGAGAAAAAGAATCCGCTATCCGCGCACAGGATTTCGAGGGCGCAGCAAAATTCCGTGATCTGGAACGCGAGCAGCGCGAAGAGCTGGATAAGGTTCGGAAGCAGTGGGAGCAGAGCCGCGGCGGCAAACGCAGTAGCGTGACGCCGGAAGATATCGCAGCCGTGGTATCCGGCTGGACCGGTGTTCCCGTTACCAGTCTGACCGAAGATGAAAGTGAACGGATGCTGAAAATGGAGGAGATTCTCCACAAGCGTGTGATCGGACAGGACGAAGCCGTTTCTGCGGTTTCCCGCGCCATCCGTCGCGGACGTGTCGGCCTAAAAGACCCTAAACGTCCGATCGGCAGCTTCCTGTTCCTTGGTCCCACCGGCGTGGGCAAAACCGAGCTGTGCAAAGCGCTGGCAGAAGCCGTATTCGGCGACGAAGATGCTATGCTCCGTGTCGATATGTCCGAGTACATGGAAAAGCACACGGTTTCCAAGCTCATCGGCTCGCCTCCGGGATATGTCGGCTATGACGAGGGCGGTCAGCTTACCGAAAAGGTGCGCCGCAAACCCTATTCCGTCATCCTCTTCGATGAAATCGAAAAGGCACACGAGGATGTGTTCAACATCATGCTGCAAATCATGGAGGACGGCCAGTTGACCGACTCCCAGGGCAGACGTGTGGACTTCAAGAACACCATCATCGTCATGACCTCCAACGTCGGCGCAAAGAATATCACGGATCGCAAGAGTCAGCTCGGCTTCTCTGCCTCGGCAGGGGAAAGCGGAGAAATCAGTTCTGTGGAGGAAATCCGCGAAGCCGTAATGGGCGATTTGCGCCGTACCTTTAAACCGGAGTTTCTGAACCGTATCGACGACATCATCGTATTCCATCAGCTGAGCCGTGAAAACATCCGCGAGATCGCGGGCAATATGATGCAGCACGTTGCAAAACGGCTGGAGAGTCTCGGCATCAAACTTACGGTCACCGATGAAGCCATCGACAAACTGGCGGATAAGGGCTTTGACCCCATCTATGGTGCCCGTCCCCTCCGCCGTGCAATCCAGAGCTCCATTGAGGATGCCGCCGCAGAGCGTATGCTGGAAGGCGTACTCAAAGAGGGCGACACTGCCGTTGCAACCGTGGTGGACGACAAGATCGTTGTGGAAAAAGCAAGCTAACCTCTCATAAAAAATCAGCGGTACTGATTCTGTCAGTACCGCTGATTTTTTATATGTAAAACAAAAAAGCCCCCTTGACAGGGGGAGAATGCAATGGTGGATGCGGAAAAATCGAAGATTTTTAAGAGAAGTTTGTTGTGTATGTTACAAACTTTTTGAAATTACAAATTTTTTAATATTAATAACACAAACTTGAAATTTTTTAAAAGTTTGTGTTATACTAATAACGGAGGTGATACCATGCCTAAAACCGGATCTGAATTGAGAGCCCGTCCACTCTATCTGAACCGTTTGATTGCATTTCAGGATACCGAGCCTGTCAAAATCATTACGGGTATTCGCCGTTGTGGCAAGTCCAGCCTGCTGAAGCTGATGGCCAATCATCTTCGGGAAACGGGCATAGCAGATATCCAAATTATCGAAATGAATTTTGAATCAATGGCGTTTCGAAAAATGACGGTTGAGGAACTGTATCAGTATGTCAAACAGCGCTTACCAGAGAATAAGCGTGCCTATCTGTTTTTCGATGAGATTCAACACATCAACGAATGGCAAGATGCAATTAATTCTTTCCGTGTGGATTTTGATTGCGATATCTATGTTACCGGTTCCAATGCATATTTGCTTTCTTCCGAGTATGCAACCTATCTTGCAGGACGGAGCGTGGAAATTAAGATGCTTCCATTGTCTTTCCGGGAATTTTTGGATTTCCATAGCTATGCCGTGACGGAGAGCAGGCGTCCGGCAGGCGGTTTGAGAAAACAAATCTGTGATGCGTCTGGCGAAAGCTATGAGCCGCAGGAGCTGCTGGAAGCGTATATAAAATTTGGCGGGATGCCTGGTATTGCTGACGTTGGTTTGGATACTGATAAAGCGCTGACACTCTTGGATGGCATATATTCCACGGTTGTTGTGCGTGATATTCTGGAACGCGAAAAACGAAGAGGACAGCGGCAGCTGACCGATCCGGAACTGCTGCGTAGAATCATCATGTTTCTGGCTGATAACATTGGCAACACAACTTCCATTACTTCGATCGGCAATACCCTGGTCAATGAAAAGCTTCTGGACGGCAGTAATCGGAGAGGAAAACCTGCGGTACAAACCATTCAGGCATATGTGGCTGCACTGCTGGAATCCTATGTGTTCTATGAGATCAAGCGTTTTGATATAAAGGGAAAAGGATTTCTCCGGACTATGGGCAAGTATTATATTATAGATACTGGTCTGCGAAACTATCTGTTGGGCTTTCGGGATATGGACATCGGGCATATCATTGAAAATCTTGTTTACTTTGAACTGCTTCGCCGCGGCTATGATGTAGCCATTGGCAAGGTCGATAATAAAGAAGTGGATTTTATTGCCACCAATGCAAGCGAAAAGCGATATATTCAGGTAACCGAGTCTATGAATGATCCGGCTACCCGTGAACGGGAGCTTGTACCGTTGCGTGCCATTCGGGACAATTACGAAAAAATCGTAATTACCAGCCACTGTGACAATCCCATCACGCAAGACGGGATTAAAATCATAAAATTAACGGACTTCCTATTGGATGACTAGGCGTGTCGAAAACAAAAAAGCCCCCTTGACAGGGGGCCTTAAATTTCGATAAGGTCTTGCATCCGATGGATAACTTTGCTATAATCAACTTGGAAAATAAAAATGCGGCAGCTTATGGGTGCGCCAACACCCATAAGCCTGCGCAGGTGTAACGCACACACCTACACAACGGTCTGTCTCGACCGCACCACGAGATTATTATACGACATTTTCACCTCTGTTGCAAGGGGTGGTTTTCGTCGCATAGATTTTTTTGTGGTGGTGTTGCATAAGAACGCGGTTTCTTGCGCTGTGTAGGATATTCCTGCATGGCGTTTTTTATTTTCCCGGGCTCCCCGGGGGCTTGCCCCCGGGGAGCTTTGACGGAGAAAAAAGGGGAACACTCTCTTTCTTTTTTACCCCAAAACTTTTTATTTCCGCATGATAAAAAGCTTTCTCTATTTTTCTTCTTTTTTCTCTGTTTTCCTTGCCGGCCTGTCCAGCTGGCAGCCCCCTCAGTCGAGGGGGCATTTTATGGCGAGACGCAAAAGAACGGTGAGCCTTCCCTTTTGGAAAAGCCGCTATTCGTCATCGTCGCTTTCCTCGTCGAAAGAATATGCACTGAGTTCCTCAAAATCTAAAAACTCAGCAGGTGTCATATTGAAAGCATTTGCAATTTTATGGATTGTTTTAAGTTTGGGGTCAAAGGTTCGTCCATTGACCAGATGTTCCAAACCAGCTTGGCTAATCCCACTCATACCTGCTAATTTATGAACGGAGATGCCACGCTTTTTGCATAACGCTACTATTCGGTTAGAGACGACTTGAGAATAGGTTTTATTCGTCATCATCGGTTTCCTCATCGAAAGAATAATCGTTAAATTCTTTGAAGTCTAAAAACTCAGCGGGTGTCATGCCAAAGGCAAGTGCAATTTTATGCAGCGTCATAATTCTGGGATTAAGAGTCCTTTTATTAACCAAATTGTCAAGAGTACCTTGACTAACACCACTCATATCTGCCAATTTATTTATAGAAAGACCGCGATTTCTGCAAAGAGATCGTATGCGATTGACTAAAATTTTTGCATAAGCTTCATTCGTCATCATCGGCTTCCTCGTCGAAAGAATAATCGTTAAATTCTTTGAAGTCTAAAAACTCGGCGGGTGTCATGCCAAAGGCAAGTGCAATTTTGTGCAGTGTAATAATTTTTGGATTTAGTGAATTTCCACTGACTAAGTTACCTAGGGTGGAATGACTAACGCCACTCATCTCTGACAGCTTATTAACAGCAATACCGCGGCTTTTGCAGAGTCCTAATATCCGATTGACTAAAATTTTTGCGTAAACTTCATTCGTCATCATCGGCTTCCTCGTCAAAGGAATAATCATTAAATTCTTTGAAGTCTAGAAACTCGGCGGGTGTCATACCAAAAGCAATTGCAATTTTGTGTAGAGTTGCAATTCTGGGATTAAACGTCTTCCTATTGACTAAATTATCAAGAGTTGAAGAGCTGATGCCGCTCATAACTGACAATTTATTTATAGTGATGCCACGGTTTTTACAAAGCGATAATATTCGATTAACGATAATTTGGGAATATGGCCTATAATCCATCTGCCTCACCTTGCTATCAGAAACACAGTTCATAGAAATAGTGTTTTCATGATAGCAATAAAAATACTCTCAATCTCCCGAATTCAGGATATTGAGATGAACTCATATTGATTGAAGGGTTGACTATGGAAAAGGATTTATCAATCTTAACGGAGAAGCAACGGATTGCATATCTGCTGCGGGAACAGGGACTAACATATAAGAGCATTGGGGAGAAAATGGGGATTTCCGCCAGTGCTGCCCAACAGAATGTGAAAGGTGCAGAACAAAGATTTTATGAGTATGAAAAATACCATGCACAGCGGGAACGGGACAAACAGCCGATTGACTTTCCGCTGACGCGGGGAGAACTGAATGAAATTCTAGCTGCGGTTCGTATGCTGGAATGGGATTTGGTGCGGCAGTCCACGAACTTCAGAAGAGGTTGGGGAGAGCGTCTGACATACCGGTGTCAGGTGGTTAACGCCTTGTCGAAACGGATACAGATTGCGCTCTGTGGCCGGGTTGTTTATTCAAGTCTGGTAGACCTGTCGCTGGAGTTGAAGGAAAAACCGGACAATCGTCTGATGCGGTTGGAGGAAGAAACCGTACAGGATCAGGATTGACGGGAAACCGCGCAAAAAAACGGTCTCAAACTGTTTGTTTGAGACCGTTTTTGTTATAAAACGTGTGGGTTAATGTTTTGCATTGCCGACCTGTACGACCAGAAACGTATAGACCAGCAGGATACCGGCCAGCCCAATCAGCAGGAGTCTAATACCCAATTCATGCGCATCCGCCATAGAGGTGATGCAGAAAAAGGCGGTCAAAGGTGCCGTGAAGAGCAGAGCCAGCGGCCGCGCTTTTTCAAAGAAGTACCCGGCCAGAAGGAAGAAGCTGATTAAGATACCGCTGATGGTCAGAATATAAATCGCATAGGCCCAGATGGTGGGATTGTTTGCATTTTCATGATAGGAGATAATCAGCCAAAAGCAGGAGAACACAACCGGAACCGCAGAAGTGAGACAGCGGATGTCCAGTTTCCCCTCAGGGTTGTTTGTTTTCAAACGGAGCGCCAGAACGGTTGTGCTGATTGCAGTGACAACTGCGGCCGCGGCGAGAAGTCTGTGAATGGTGGGGTAGAGATGTTGTGCAGCGTTTTTAAGAATCAGGACGCCGGAAAAGGCGACCAGGAGGGAGAACATAATCACGATCACCTGAAACAGCAGGACGTTTTCCTGTGCGAAGGCCGTGCAGCTGCGGTTGAAGGGATGCCGCCGCATACGCATGAGAATGACGGCGACAGCGAAAAACAGAACTGCAACAAGGCAGACAAGAAACATGGTTGTGTGCCACAGGGAGCCGGTGACTGCAAGACCGGTTTCGGTCTCAAAGGCATTGTCGAGCTGGAGCCACCGAAAAAAGAAGCCGAACGCCCCAAGAACGAGGGAAGCAAGGCAGGTTGTTAACGTGTCTTTTTGCATAATTTTTAATCCGCCCAAATAAAGTTTATCGACGCGAATTCGTTCCGCGGTGCGGAACTGAGGCGGTCGAGGTTGATTATTCCTTATTTTATACCGTAGCATCGTTTTCGTCAACCAATAAAATCAAAGGAGGTGCCCTGTGAAGCGGACGATCATCATTTCCATTCTGTTAATTGCGGCAGCACTGCTGCTGCCGTTGTTATTTTTACGGCAAAATGCCACGGAGTGGGATCTGTTTTCCAAAGAAGATGCGGGCTCATCGGAAGAGGAATCCGCAGATACGCCGGACCAGACGCAGGATACGGAACTGTTGGACGCCGCGATCACGCTGACCGCGCAGATCAACGGGGAACCGGTTGCAACGACGATGGCGGAATATCTTCCGGGAGTGCTTGCGGCGGAGATGCCGGCGACGTTTGAGCTGGAGGCATTGAAGGCGCAGGCCATTGCGGCGCGCACCTATATTCTCTATCGGATGCAGGGGTCGGAAGCTGCGCATCCGGACGCCAATGTGTGCGACGATTTCAACTGTTGTGCGGCCTATTTGACGGTTGACGAGCTGCGGGAGAATTGGGGAGAGGCATTTGATAGCAACTGGGCAAAGATTCAGCAGGCCGTGCAGGAAACCAGCGGGCAATACATGGTCTATGAAGAGGAGCCGATTCAGGCGGTATTTCATTCCTCGTCGGCGGGCAAGACGGAGGACAGCAGTAACATCTGGGGGGATCAACCCTATCTGGTCAGCGTAGACAGTCCGGAGACAGAGGCAAAGGTGCCGAACTTTATCGCCTCGACCGAGGTGTCTGCCAATGAATTTCGCACCGTCATTTTGACAGCGGATCAGAATGCGGATTTAAGCGGAGATGTTTCCGAATGGGTTGGGGAAGTGAAAACCGGAGAGACGGGACGGGTGGACTATGCGATCATTGGCGGCGTCAGCTTTTCCGGTACCGCGCTGCGCGAACTGTTCGGACTGCGGTCTACCGCATTCACGCTGGACTACGGCGGCGGACAGTTTGTCTTTACGACGACGGGATATGGGCATGGCGTTGGCATGAGTCAATACGGTGCAAATGTACTTGCGGAAGAGGGGCAGAGTTGTGAAGAGATTTTGCTGCACTATTACAGCGGTGTTTCCATTGTGACGTGATAATAAAAATGCCCCTCTGCAGAAACAGCAGAGGGGCGCGAAGCAAAAAATGGTTATTCCACAGAGATCATATAATAATAGACAGGTTGGCCGCCGTTTACGACATTGATTTCAGAGTCGGGAAGTTTTTCTTCAAATAGAGCGGCGGTATCATTGGCGGTTTCTTCCGTGACATCCTGGCCATAGTAAATGGAGATGAATTCCGGGTCAAAGGAAGAGAAAGTGGACAGCAGTGTTTCCCATGCGTTGGACAGTTCGGAATAGCTGCCGAGCAAAGCGCCGTCGAGCAGGACAAGATATTCACCGGCATGAATAGTATGGCCGTCGAAATCAGAATCGCGTGCAGCGTACGTGACGAGAGCGGTACGCACATTGGCGATGGCGTCTTGGAAGGCGGAGGTGAGATCTGCTTCTTCCGCGGTCTCGTCCATGTTCAGCAGAGCGGTAATACCCTGCGGAACGGTTTTGGAAGGAATGACAATGACCTGTTTTTCCGTCAGGGGAATGCATTGTTCCGCCGCCATGATAATATTCTTGTTGTTGGGGAATACGTAGACGATCTGTGCGGGCGTCCGGTTGATCTCTTTCAGAATATCCTCTGTTGAAGGATTCATGGTCTGACCACCGGAAACAATGCTGTCAACGCCGAGCTGCCGGAACAGGTCACTCAGTCCGTCTCCGGCGCAGACGGCGACAACGCCGTATTTCTTTTCAGGAGCTGCGATAAACTCGGCTTCTTCGTCGATTGCATCCGCTTCGGCTTCCTCATTGCTGAGAGAGGTATGTTGCTCGCGCATGTTTTCGACTTTGACGGTCAACAACGCACCATAGGTCAACGCCTCGGTCAGTGCTTTGCCGGGGTCGTTGGTATGGACGTGAACCTTGATGATTTCATCATCGTCCACAACAACCAGAGAATCACCCAGATTGCCGAGAAAGGCGCGAAGCAGGTCAATGGACTTATTGTTTTCCTTACCGACGATAAACTCTGTGCAGTAGCCAAACTGAATCTCACCGGTATCAAAATCGGAGAAATCTGCTTTGTTGGAGGGAATAACATTGTCATCTGTTTCGCAGCTGGCGGGAGAAAGCGTGCCGCGAAGGGAACCGAGCATGGCTTCCAGAATGAGAACGTAACCGCGCCCGCCGGCGTCAACCACGCCTGCGCGCTTCAGTACGGGATTGATATTCATGGTATCTGCCAGTGCCTCATTTGCGGTTTCCAATGCGAAAGCCAGCATGAGTTCGATGTCGGTCCCGGCCTCAGCAAATTTGACTGCGGTAGCGGAGGCCAGACGGGAAACAGTGAGGATGGTACCCTCGGCCGGTTTCATAACGGCTTTATAAGCAATTTCCACACCTTCGGCCAGGGCAGAAGCAAAATCCTGACAGTCTGCAGTTTTTTTGCCCTTGAGTCCTTTGGCAAGTCCGCGAAACAGCAGAGACATGATAACACCGGAGTTTCCGCGTGCGCCGCGGAGCAGAGCACTGGCAACACAATCTGCTGCTGCGTCGACAGTGTTGGGATGTTTCTTTCTCAGTTCTGTAGCGGCGGCGCCCATGGTAAGACTCATATTGGTACCGGTGTCACCGTCGGGAACGGGAAATACATTCAATTCATTTAGCGTTTGTTTATTGGATTCCAAGGCGGCAGAGACGCAGAGAATCATATCTCTGAAAGCCGCGCCATCAATATATTCTCTCAAGGATGGGTACCTCCGTATTGGGAAAATGATGCGGATTGGCCCGCACGGCTATTCGGCGTGCATGGAGTCAATGTATACATCAACGCTGCTGACCGGGACGCCGATCGCGCTGCTGACCTTATAACTGACCTCTCCCATGATGCTGCGGGAGAGCGCTTGCAGGTTCACACCGTGGTCAACAACGATGTGCAGATCGATTGAAACGCTGTCATCATCGTGATAGCGTACAAAAACACCTTTGGACATGGATTCACGGCGGAGAAGATGGACGAGCCCGTCACTCTTGGAACGTCCGGCCATACCCTTTACACCGAAGCAGCGTGTAGCCGCATCACCTGCAATATTGGTAAACACTTCATTTGATATGGTAATCGTGCCGTTGGCGTTATCGATTTTAATCATCTTTTGCTTCTCCTTTCACTGGACCATAATCAGCCGAATGACGATAATACATTATAGTACGAATATGGCAAAATCACAAGTACATTTTGTAATCTGTTCTATTGTATGTTCTGCAGGAAACAAAGAAATTTTGCATACGAATTGTATTTTCTATGAAAAAATAGCGTTTTTGGTAGACTTGGAAGAAAATTATACGATATTTTTCGAAAAAAATCGTCAGAAACGATTTACAGAAAATGAAAGTGGTGTTAGAATGAAACCACTCATAATGCTTCAGAGGGCTCATCATGCCTTTTTGAGGGTCGTCTCGAAGCTAATATTAAGAGGAGATGAATATTTTGGCCAGAAAATTTAAGACAATGGACGGCAACAACGCAGCTGCATATGTCTCTTATGCATTTACCGAAGTTGCTGGTATTTACCCCATTACACCTTCCAGCCCGATGGCTGACCTGGTTGACCAGTGGGCCGCACAGGGCATGAAAAATATCTTTGGCACTACCGTTCGTGTCATTGAAATGCAGTCCGAGGCCGGCGCAGCAGGTACCGTTCACGGTTCCCTGAACGCAGGTGCACTTACCACGACCTACACTGCTTCCCAGGGCTTGCTGCTCATGATCCCCAATATGTACAAGATCGCTGGCGAACTGCTTCCCGGCGTATTCCATGTTTCCGCAAGATGCCTTGCTTCCCATGCACTGAACATCTTCGGTGATCACAGTGACGTTTATGCTTGCCGTCAGACCGGTTTTGCCATGCTGGCAGAGACCAATGTACAGGAAGTTATGGACCTCGGCGCTGTCGCACATCTGGCAGCCATCGAGAGCCGCGTACCGTTCCTGAACTTCTTTGACGGTTTCCGCACCTCCCACGAAATTCAGAAGATCGAAGTATGGGATTATGACGATCTCGCTGAAATGTGCAATATGGATGCTGTCAATGCATTCCGCAAGCGCGCTCTGAACCCTGACCATCCTGTTATGCGTGGTTCCCATGAGAACGACGACATCTTCTTCCAGCATCGTGAAGCACTGAACAAGTACTATGATGCAGTTCCCAGTATCGTAGAGCAGTACATGGCAAAGGTCAATGCAAAGCTCGGCACCAATTATCAGCTGTTCAACTACTACGGCGCTCCTGATGCAGATCGCATGATCATTGCAATGGGCTCCATCTGCGACGTAGCAGAAGAAGTTATTGACTACCTCAACGCACACGGCGAAAAGGTCGGCCTGCTGAAGGTTCGCCTCTATCGTCCGTTCGCAGCAGACAGATTCCTCGCTGCAATTCCTGAAACCGTTGAGAAGATCGCAGTTCTCGACAGAACCAAGGAACCCGGTTCTTTGGGCGAACCTCTGTATCTGGACGTTGTTACCGCTCTTGCAAACGCTGGCAAGAACATCCCTGTAATCGGCGGTCGTTATGGCCTCGGTTCCAAGGATACACCTCCTGCCTCTGTTTTCGCAGTATACGAAGAGCTGGCTAAGGAAGAAATGAAGCGTCAGTTTACCATTGGTATTGTAGATGACGTTACCAACCTCTCTCTGGAAGAGAAACCCGCACCCGGCACCGCAGCAGCAGGCACCATCGAATGCAAGTTCTGGGGTCTCGGCGGCGACGGTACTGTTGGCGCAAACAAGAACTCCATCAAAATCATTGGTGACCATACCGATAAGTATGTTCAGGCTTACTTCCAGTATGACTCCAAGAAGACCGGCGGTGTCACCGTTTCCCATCTGCGCTTTGGCGACAAGCCCATCAAGAGCCCCTACTATGTTAACAAGGCTGACTTTGTAGCCTGCCATAACCCCTCTTACATCACCAACGGTTTCAAGATCGTCAACGATGTTAAGCCCGGCGGTGTATTTCTGATCAACTGCCAGTGGGGCGAAGAGGAGCTGGCTGAGCACCTCAACGCAGAGACCAAGCGTTATATCGCAAAGAACAATGTTCAGCTCTATACCATCAATGCAATTGACCTTGCAATTGAAATCGGTATGGGCAAGCGTACCAACACCATCCTGCAGTCTGCATTCTTCACACTGGCTGGCGTTATGCCTCAGGCTGACGCAATCCGCTACATGAAGGAAGCTGCAACCAAGTCCTACATGAGAAAGGGGCAGGATATCGTTGATATGAACCATAAGGCCATCGACGCCGGTGCAACTGCATTCGTTAAGGTCGATGTACCGCCCGAATGGGAAAATGCAACCGATGCACCTGTCGAAGTTACTTACGAAGGCCCCGAAAAACTCGTCGGCATGGTAAAGGATGTTCTGAAGCCCATCGGCAAGATGGAAGGCTATTCTCTGCCCGTTTCCGCATTCGAAGGCAACCCCGACGGTACCTTTGAACAGGGAGCATCCGCATATGAGAAGCGCGGTGTTGCTGTTACCGTTCCTTCCTGGACTCCTGACACTTGCGTACAGTGCAACCGCTGCGCATATGTTTGTCCGCATGCAACCCTCCGTCCCTATGCAATGACCGAGGCAGAAGTTGCTGCTGCTCCTGAAGCAATGAAGTCTGCTCCTGTTAAGGCCGGCAAGGGCAAGGGTCTCTATACTTACACCCTCTCTGTATCTCCTCTGGACTGCATGGGCTGCGGCGTTTGCGTCGGCGTTTGCCCCACCAACTCCATCAAGATGGTACCGCAGGCAGACGAGCTTGCTCAGCAGGATGTATTCAACTACACTGTTGAAAATGTTACCGTTAAGGAAGAAGTTGCAGACCTCACCGTTAAGGGCAGCCAGTTCAAGACCCCCTATCTCGAGTTCTCCGGCTCCTGCGCAGGCTGCGCTGAGACCGCATATGCTCGCCTCGTAACCCAGCTGTTTGGCGACAGAATGTACATCTCCAACGCAACCGGTTGCTCCTCCATCTGGGGTGGCCCCGCAGCAACTTCTCCTTATACCACCAATGCTTGTGGTGAAGGCCCTGCATGGACCAACTCCCTGTTTGAAGATAACGCAGAGAACGGCCTTGGCTTATATCTTGGCCAGAAGGCAGTTCGTGATCGCCTGATCAACGACGTTAAGTATGTTGAGGAAAACACCAAGGTGGAAAGCCTGAAGGCAGCTTGCGACAAGTATCTGGAAACTGTAGATAACGGCGCAGCCAACAAGGCAGCTTCTGACGAATTGATTGCACAGCTCGAGAAGTACAGCACCTCTGATGAAGGTCAGGAAATCTTGGCAAACAGAGAGTTCCTGCACAAGAAGTCCATCTGGATCTTCGGCGGCGACGGCTGGGCATATGACATCGGTTACGGCGGCGTTGACCACGTTCTCGCTTCCGGTGAAGATGTTAACATCTTCGTATTCGATACCGAAGTTTACTCCAACACCGGTGGTCAGGCTTCCAAGGCCTCTCAGATGGGCCAGATCTGCCAGTTCTCCGCAGCTGGTAAGAGCATCAGTAAGAAGAGCCTCTCCGAGATCTCTATGACCTATGGTTATGTTTACGTTGCACAGGTTGCAATGGGCGCAGACATGAATCAGACTCTGAGAGCAATCGCAGAAGCAGAAGCATACAACGGACCTTCCCTCATCATCGGCTATGCACCCTGCGAGATGCACAGCATCAAGGGTGGTATGATCCACTGCCAGGATGAAATGAAGAAGGCTGTTGACTGCGGTTACTGGAATCTGTTCCGTTACAATCCCGCTCTGATTGCCGAAGGCAAGAACCCCTTCATGATGGACAGCAAGGCACCTGCTGGCGGCTATAAGGAATTCCTTATGAACGAAGCTCGTTATGCAGCACTGACCCGCAGCTTCCCCGAAAGAGCAGAAATGCTCTTTAGCCAGGCAGCTGAAAATGCTGAAAAGCGTTATAAGCACCTCAGCAGAATGAAGGCTCTGTACGACGTAGACTAATTTGTCTGACAATCGTATATCAAATACAGCACAATTTTGGTGGTGCGGAGAATTTCTCCGCACCACCTTTTTTGTTTTTTGCTATCTTTCACAGAAAACAGAATTTGCCGAAAAATCTCCTTGCCATTGATAGAAAGTGTGGTACAATAAAAATTATAAAAATAGTCGCGAGTTAGCACTTTAAAGTGAGCACAGCGATTTTTAAGAGAAATGATTTTAAAATAGAAGGAGATAAGGTTATGAACATTAGCATTACCAAGACAACAGCGCCGAAGCAAAAACCCGATACCAATGGTATTCCCTTTGGTACCTATTTCAGCGACCACATGTTTTTAATGGATTATGAGGCAGGAAAGGGATGGATCAATCCTCGTATTGTACCTTATGCTCCCATTTCTTTGGAACCCGCATCTATGGTGTTCCACTATGCGCAGGAAATCTTTGAAGGCATGAAGGCCTATCGTACCGCAGAGGGCAAGATCCAGTTGTTCCGTCCGGCTGAAAATGCCAAGCGCATGAACAATTCCGGTGCAAGACTGTGTATTCCTCCGATTGATGAGGACACCTTTATCAGTGCACTCAAGACTCTGATCGAGCTGGATCAGGATTGGGTTCCTGCTGAGCCGGATACCTCTCTCTACATCCGTCCTTTTATCATTGCAACGGATCCCCATGTTGGTGTTCATGCATCCCATACGTACCTGTTCCTGATTATTACCTGCCCGGTCGGCAGTTATTATAAAGAGGGCATTAACCCCGTTAAGATCATGATTGAGAATGAAGATGTCCGCGCAGTTCGCGGCGGCACTGGTTTCACCAAGTGCGGCGGTAACTATGCAGCGTCTCTTCGTGCTGGCGAGCGCGCAGAAAAAGCCGGTTACAGCCAGGTTTTGTGGCTTGACGGTGTTGAACAGAAGTATATTGAAGAAGTTGGCAGCATGAACGTCATGTTCAAAATCAACGGAAAAATCATCACGCCTGCTTTGCTTGGCAGCGTATTGCCCGGCATTACCCGCAAGTCCTGCATTGAGATTCTCAAGGACTGGGGCTATGAAGTGGAAGAGAGAAAGATCTCTGTTGAAGAACTGATGGCGGCAGCCAAGGATGGCACGCTGGAAGAAGCTTGGGGTACCGGTACGGCAGCGGTTGTTTCTCCCATCGGAGAAATTTCTTATGCAGGCGAAACCCATACCATCGGCAATTTCCAGATCGGCGAAGTGACGCAAAAACTATATGATACCCTGACTGGCATTCAGTGGGGTAAGATCGAAGATCCTTATGGATGGGTTGTTCCTGTTTGCTGAGGTATCAAGGGAAAAATTTAGTTTACAATATAGATCGGTGGGAACTTTGGTTTCCACCGATCTTGCTTTGTCCAGATGTCATTGACGAAATGGATAATTGGTTGTACAATGTAACAATGAGAGCGGCTATGCCGAAATTTGAACTGAGGTATACGGAAATGGAAGCTAAAAAGAGAAGAGAATTGGAAAAACTCGCGCTTGAAATCCGCATCGGTATCATCGAGCAGCTGAAGGCACGTGGGTTCGGCCATGTGGGCGGCAGTCTGAGCATTGCAGATGCACTGGCAGTCCTTTATGGCGATGTGATGTGTGTTCGTCCTGATGACCCCAAGTGGCCTGACCGAGATAAGCTGGTGTGTTCAAAAGGACATGCAGGTCCTGCGATCTATTCGACCCTTGCAGTCAAGGGCTTTTTCCCCTATGAAGAATTGAAGACTCTGAATCAGCCTGGAACCAAGTTCCCCAGCCATTGTGATCGGAAACTGACCCCTGGTGTGGATATGACCACCGGTTCCCTTGGACAGGGTACCTCTGTGGCCTGTGGTATGGCTTTGGCGGACAAGCTTTTGGGCAAAGATTGCCGCACGTATCTGTTTGTCGGCGACGGTGAACTGAATGAAGGCCAGGTCTGGGAAGCAGCCATGTTTGCGGCCGGTAAGAAACTGGATAATGTTGTATGGTTGATTGACTGGAATAAAAAGCAGCTTGACGGTACAATTGAAGAGGTTTTGCCGCAGTTTGATCTCTGTGCCAAGTTTGCCTCCTTCGGGTTTGATGCTGTGCAGATTAACGGTAACGATATTGAACAGATCTATGATGCCATTACCAACGCTGGTAAGCTCGGCAAGCCCACTGCCATCATTCTGGATACGGTCAAGGGTTGCGGCGTCAAGGAAGTAGAAGAGACCGCTGCAAACCATTCTATGGCAGTCCCGACTGAGAAGTGGGACAGCTGGCTCTGTGACCTGAAGGCAGAGCTGGATCGCATGGAAGCATAGGAGGGCGTAAACATGATAAAAGTGATCTATAATGGCGAAATCAATAAAACCGCATTTAAGGATATTTTTACCCGAAAGATTCCGGAACTGTGCGAAAAAGATCCAATGGTGATCTATCTGGATGCAGACCTGATGAGCTGCATTGGTACCGCAAAGTTTGGCAAGGCCCATCCCGAACGTGCCATCAACTGTGGTATTTCCGAGGCCAATATGATTGGCGTTGCCGCTGGATTGGCTTCTGCTGGCTTTAAGCCAATTGCACACAGCTTTGGCCCCTTTGCCTCCCGCCGCTGCTATGACCAGGCGTTCCTGTCCGCTGGCTATGCAGGCAATGACATTACCATCATCGGCAGCGACCCTGGTGTCTGTGCTGCATTCAACGGCGGTACGCATATGCCGTTTGAAGATACGGCGCTGTACCGTGCATTGCCCGGTTCCACAGTACTCGACATTTCCGATACTGCCCAGCTTTCTGATGTACTGGAACGTTGCCAGTCTATTCCTGGTGTAAAGTATTTACGCGTGCACCGTAAAAACAATGGCCTTATGTATGAAGAGGGCAGCGAATTCCCGATCGGCAAGGCCGTTGAGGTTCGCGCGGGAAAGGATTTGGTCATTTTTGCAAGCGGTATCATGGTATTTGAAGCCATGAAGGCGGCAGATCGTCTGGCAGAAGAGGGCATCGAAGCCGCAGTTCTGGATATGTTCTCCATCAAGCCTCTGGATGAGGAAGCCGTTCTGCGCTATACGCAGGAATGTGGTGCAGTGGTCATTGCAGAAAACCATAACCGTATTGGCGGACTG
Source organism: Oscillospiraceae bacterium (assembly GCA_050944035.1). GTDB lineage: Bacteria > Bacillota > Clostridia > Oscillospirales > Oscillospiraceae > JBMNQH01. The sequence goes on from JBMNQH010000004.1 coordinate 27,853, forward strand.
GTCTCTGCTGTGAAGGAGACACTTGCCGGTAAAACCCTTGCACCCATCGAGTATGTTGCTGTTGAGGATGCTTTTGGTGAAGTTGGTCCTTTGAACTATTTGCAGGAACGCTTCGGTCTTACAGCAGATCAGATCTACGCCAAAGCAAAGCTGGCTTTGGAGAGAAAATAAAAGAGATCCATTTGATGAAAAATTCACTCTGTCAATTTGGCAGAGTGAATTTTTCAATAGATTCGGTTAGCTGAGAGAATTTTAGAGGTTGTTTTATGAAATCTATCACATTGTTTGTGTTGGGAATGCTTATAACGATATTGGGTATCTCTAACATAAAGGGCAATATCGCTTCCATTCACTGGTATAATCGTACTAAAGTCAGCGAAAAGGATGCACCTAAATATGGAAAAGCAATGGGAACTGGAACAATCATAGCAGGTCTTTCGATTGTTATTACTGCAATACTCCGAATATTCTTTTGCTCTGAGCAGTTGTTTTACATAGCATTCGTTGGGATTGTCATTGGAGTTGCGATAATGCTCTATGCGCAATTCAAATATAATAGAGGCATATTTTAGTGCCCTAAAAAGTAAGCGCCCCTTTGGTATTTCCAAAGGGGTGCCTGTTTTCTCTATAAAAATGTTTATCCATCCTCGCGGATCTGCGCAGCAACAAGCGTTGCGCTGCCATAGCGTTCACGAAGCTTTGGCTTTTCGATTTTGCCGGTCGGATTCCGAGGAACCTTATCAAAAACGATTTTTCTGGGACGCTTATAACGGGGAAGAGCCTGACAGAAGGTATTAATTTCTTCTTCTGTACAAGTATGATCCGATTTCAGTTCAATGACAGCCAGGGTAATTTCACCGAGACGATGGTCGGGCAAACCAATGACGGCAACATCCTTGATGGCTTCATGGGTACGAAGGAAATCCTCGATCTGGACCGGATAGATATTTTCGCCACCGGTAATGATGACGTCCTTTTTACGGTCGACAAGATAGATAAAACCGTCCGGATCCATCATCGCCATATCGCCGGTATAAAGCCATTCATCATGCAGAACCTCTGCAGTGGCTTCAGGGTTCTTGTAGTAGCAGGTCATAACGCCAGGGCCGGCAACTGCAAGCTCGCCGACTTCGCCTTGGGCGACGGCATCACCGTTGCTGTCAATGATTTTAGCCTGCCAACCATAACCAGGAATGCCGATTGCCCCAACCTTTTCGATATTTTCCACACCGAGATGGACGCAGCCTGGTCCAATTGATTCAGAGAGACCGTAGTTGGTGTCGTACTGATGATTGGGAAAATACTTTTTCCAACGACGGATCAGAGAAGGGGGAACCGGTTGTGCGCCGATGTGCATCAGACGCCAGTGACTGAGATCGTAGTCCTCCAGATCGACTTCACCGCTTTCGATGGCATCCAGAATATCCTGTGCCCAGGGAACAAGAAGCCAGACAATGGAAGCTTTTTCGATAGAAGCGGTTTCCAGAATCCATTTCGGACTGATGCCGCGCAGCAAAACCGCCGGACTGCCGGAGATCAGACTGCCGAACCAGTGCATCTTGGCACCGGTATGGTAAAGCGGAGGAATGCAGAGAAAACAATCGCCATGTGTTTGTCCGTGATGGTGTTGTTCCACTTCGCAGGAATGCACCAGGCTGCGATGCTTATGTAAAATCGCTTTTGGAAAACCAGTTGTGCCGGAAGAAAAATAAATGGCGGCAAAGTCATCATCGGTAATTGGAACAGCGGGATTTTTTGCAGAGCAATAAGAGATAAATTCAAAATAGTTACGTGCAAATTCAGGGCAACGTCCTCCGACATAAAACAGATTTTTTACATTGGGGATGTCATTCACAATATTTTCCACGCGCTCAATGAACTCACGCCCAAAAACAAGCAGGGAAGCGTCGGACAGATCCAGACAATATTTGATTTCTTCTGCAGTATAGCGGTAGTTAAGCGGAACAGCAAGCGCGCCGGCTTTCAGAATGCCAAAATAGATCGGAAGCCATTCCAGACAGTTCATCAGCAAAATGGCAACTTTGTCTCCTTTTTTCACACCGTTTGCAAGCAGAAGGTTTGCGAAACGGTTGGCACGACGGTCGAAATCATACCAGGACATTTCACGGCGATAGGCGCCTTCGCCACCGGCTTCTACCAGATTAAACTCTTTCCAGCTGATGGTATGTCTGTTTTCCTGTTCCGGATTGATCTCGATCAGGCTGATCTCATCTGGATACAGCTTTGCATTGCGCTCCAAAAATTCTGTAATAGGCATGGAAGAACACGCTCCTCATAAAATTCGGTTCGAACAAAAAGCAGCGGAACAGACGATGCTGTACACACTGCTTAACGCTTTTATACAGTAAACGGTTACTGTTTTATCCGTTAAATTCTGATATTCTCAGTATAGTCGTTTCGAAGAAAGAAGTCAAGAACAATCGAATGCTTTTCCAAGCTGTCATATCTGTGTATAAAGAATGTGCGAACAAATGTCAGGTATGAAGATAAGAACGCCGGTAAATGATAACTCTACCGGCGTTCTTATTTTTGAAAAGTGAAAAATCAATTAGTCGCGTTTGGGAACGATTTCAATCCAATATCCATCAGGATCTTCGATAAAATAGATCCCCATAGCTGGGTTTTCAAAGCAGATGATGCCCATCTCTTTGTGCTTTTTATGGACATTCTCGAAATCATCGGTGATAAATGCTACATGGAATTCGCCTTCTCCCAGATCATAGGGTTCTGTTCGGTCCGTGAGATAGGTCAGTTCCAGACAGAAGTCGGAAATGCCGTCACTGAGAAACGCGAGTTGGAAAGAACCGTTGGGACCTTCTTTTGTGCGCACGGGCTTCAAGCCGAGCGCTGCTTCATAAAACTTGAGACTGCGCTCCAGATCCAGAACATTGAAATTGACATGATCAAATTTTAGCATAATAGTACCTCCTCATCAAATTGTATCTAGTTACCTTGTTTGAAAACAGGGCAGGGCAACAAAAGGTTAAACCGCCGTAAAACTGTTTTTCATACAAAAAATTATTTTCTATGAGATGTTATCTACAGTATATATGGTTCTGGAATTCTGTGCAAGTATCTTTTTCAGTGGCAGAAGAATCCCAGTATAGTCTTTCAAAAGTGCGCCAGACTGGTAGAGAACATCCGAAAGAAAAGAGGGAGTCATGTGGAGAAACAGAAAATGCGGCAGCATTATGTTAGAAAGGAAGCGTTGACAGACTGCTGTGTTGCGCTATTGGAGCAGGTGGGAGTCCCGTGGGAAGAAGCCAAGGTCATTGCAGATGGTATTGTTCTGGCAGACCTGCGCGGTGTGGGGTCACATGGTGTTATCCGAATGAAGCAGTATTTACAATCCTTTTTGGACGGTGGAATCCGAAAAAAAGCGCAGTGGACGATTATGCAGGAATCGCAATCAGGGTTGTGTATGGATGCGCGGGGAAGCTCTGGTTTTGTAATCGGAACAAAAGTAATGGAAGTACTGATAGAAAAAGCTTCTGTGTCCGGTATTGCGATGGCAGCAGTCAAAGATTCCTCGCATTTTGGGATGGCAGCTTATTATTCCATGATGCCACTACAGCGCGGCATGATCGGTATTGTAACCTGTAATACTGCACCGTATATGGCGCCTTGGGGCGGTAGTATGGCCTTTTTTGGAACGAATCCGATTTCTGTCGGTATCCCAGCAGGGGATTGCCTGCCGGTTGTTTTGGACATGGCAACAACAGTGGCGGCACGCGGTAAAATTGTCCTGGCTGAAAAAGAGAGAAGAAGCTTGCCGGAAGGATGGGCACTGGATAACCGTGGGGTTATGACGACAGATCCCAAGGCAGCATTGGACGGAACCCTGTTGCCGGCAGGAGGTCCCAAAGGCTATGGGTTGGCGTTGGTTGCGGATATTTTATCCGGATTGTTGTCCGGTGGTGTCTATGGACCACATGTTGGAAGCAGTGCACAGACCAGTGTGCCACAGGGTGCCAGCCAGTGTTTTACGGTCATTGATATCCAAAAATTTCAACCATTGAAGGAGTTCGAGGCCAATATGGATCAAATGATCCGGGAGATTAAGTATTCCCCGAAAGCCGATGGTGTGGATGAAATCTATCTTCCAGGTGAGCTGGAATTCCATTTGACTGAACAGCGCAAGGAAGAGGGAATACCGCTTTCCGAAGAGCAGTATACTATGCTGGAAGCGTTCTGCGACCGTTACAATATTCCTATGCCGGAGAGTCGGGAAGAAGCTTGGAATACGGTGATGGTATAAAACAGATACGTCACTATTGACATTTTGTCCGTATCTGTATATAATACTTTGTAATCTCTTTGCACTGCATTACATCCCAATTTGGGATGCAAGATCAGCAGTACAAACTGAGCAGGCGATGCCCGAGAGGGCGTGGGGCCGGGCCGCTGGGCGCAGCGGCAACAGATTACATCGTATGCTGTGTACATCTGTGGGACAGTTGTATGTTCCATAGGTGTATTTTTTATATTTATGGAGCAGCCGACCTCAATGGAGTGCCATAAGAGAAATCATAACACCGCCGCATTTTTGGCGGGAAACGGAGGATTCTTTTATGACAGACACCGAAAAATATTTTGGCTTGACCACGTTGCAAGCCAGACAAAGACAGCAACAGTATGGCAAAAATGAATTGACACCGCAGAAGAAGGAGTGCTTTTTTAAAAAAGTCTTTCATATCCTCTGCGAACCCATGTTTCTTTTGCTTCTCGTGGCAGCTGTCATTTACTTTGTTTTAGGGGAACCCAGAGACGGTGCTATTATGCTTATCTTTGTGATCGGGATTATCAGCATCGATGTTGTTCAGGAATGGAAAACCGACAAGACGCTCAACGCGCTAAAAGATCTGTCTGCTCCTCGAGTTACGGTTATCCGGGACGGAAAGGAGCAGAAGATTGCCAGTGCTGACCTTGTGCCGGGCGATCTGATGATGATTTGCGAGGGGGTCAAGATTCCGGCGGATGGTGCAGTGCTACGCTGTGCCGATCTCTGTGTGGACGAATCTTCCCTAACCGGAGAGGCGGATGGTGTCTGGAAAAGTCCGGTCGGAACCGCTCAGACTATTGGCGATTATTGGCGCAGGGACTACTGCTATGCTGGCACGCTGGTGACCCAGGGAACTGCTGTTGTGGAAGTCGATAAGATCGGTGCCGAGACGGAGTACGGCAAAATCGGCCTTGGGCTGGCTGCTGCGCCCAAGGAGGATACCCCCTTGCAAAAGCAGACCAACAAGTTGGTGAAAACCTGTGCAGGGATTGCCGGTCTATTGTTTTTGCTGGTGGGTGTATTTACCTGGTTCAACCTTCCGGACCATAATTTTACTGATCGTTTAATCGAAAGTGTTCTTTCCGGTGTGACTTTGGCCATGGCCATGATCCCGGAGGAATTCCCGGTCATATTGACAGTGTTTCTCTCTATGGGGGCGTGGCGGCTGGCAAAAAAGCATTCACTGGTTCGTAAGTTGCCCAGTGTCGAAACCCTCGGTGCGGTTTCGGTTCTTTGTGTAGATAAGACCGGCACGATCACTATGAACGAAATGACTGTACAGAAAACATGGGTGGCCAGCGGGACGGAACATGACTTACTCGAAGTTATGGGACTTGGCTGTGAAACCGACGCATATGATCCAATGGAAAAAGCCATGCTCCGTTGCTGTGAAGCACATGGTATTTCCAAAGAGCGTTTGTTCCAGAATGAATTGATAACAGAATATCCATTTACCAATGCATTAAAGATGATGGGGCATGTCTGGCGCAGAGACGGGCAGTTGATCATCGCTGCAAAGGGCAGTCCGGAGCGAATCCTTACCCTCTGCGAGCTGACCCAGGAACAGCGGCAAACGGCAGAACAACAAATCAACACACTATCCTCCGAGGGGTTACGCGTTATCGCTGTGGCGTTTGCCAATCCTGCGGACGAGGCTGACATTCCTCCGTCTATTAAAGATTGTCACCTGACATTGTTGGGACTGGTCGGACTGGCTGATCCTCCTCGCGAAGGCGTAAAAGATGACATTGCTGTCTGCAATAAGGCCGGTATCCGTGTGGTTATGATTACCGGTGATAACGGCATTACCGCATCGGCCATTGCGAAGAAAATCGGTATTCCCGACAGCGACCGGATCATCACCGGTGATATGTTGGAGAGTATGAGCGACGATGCACTGCGGGAAGCGGTCAAGCAGGTTTCCATTTTCTCCCGTGTGATCCCGGAGCACAAGATGCGCATTGTTCGGGCTTTTAGAGAAAACGGTGAGATCGTAGCCATGACCGGTGACGGCGTCAACGATGCGCCCGCTCTCAAATATGCCGATATCGGAATTGCTATGGGCAAGCGCGGCAGCGAGGTTTCCAGGGAGGCAGCCGACCTTATTTTGATGGATGACAATTTTACCACCATTGTGGAAACAGTACGGGACGGCCGTCGTATCTACGACAATATCCGCAAGGCGGTGGGATATGTGTTCACCATCCATATTCCCATTGCAGCCGCCTCTTTGCTGGCGCCTTTTCTTGGTATTGCACCTGCAGCACTGCTCCTCCTTCCGCTCCATGTGGTTTTATTAGAGGTGTTGATCGATCCCACCTGTTCAGTTGTGCTGGAACGCCAACCAGCTGAATTGGACGTGATGGAGCGCCGTCCCCGCGATCCGAAGAAAAAACTGTTGACTGGTGCGCTGTTTGGCAAAAGTGTATTACAGGGTGCTGTAATTTTTGCCGCTTCCTTCGGTGCTTATTTCACTGTGCTTGCGGGAAAACCGGCAAACGCCCCGATGGCCCGCGCCATGGGAATTTCCATCATCATGTTGGCAAATCTGTTCTTGGTGCAGGTAAACAGCTCGGATCATGATTTTGCCTATTGTTCTGTCAAGCGTCTGGCGAAAGACCCGGTCATGTGGGTGGTCAACCTTGGCACGCTGGCGCTGTTGTATATCAATCTCTATACACCGCTGACAGATTTTCTGAAATTGGCTCCGCTGTCCGGAATGCAGGTGCTTTGTGCACTGGGACTGGCCACAGGATCTGTGTTCTGGTATGAGTTGGTAAAGCTGGCAAAGCACTGTAAACACAAAAAGTAGGGATAAGAACAATGCCTGTTTAGTATAAAGAAATGAGGCTCTTACATCATGATGTAAGAGCCTCATTTCTTTATGGCAGCGGGTGAAGGATTCGAACCCTCACAAACGGAGTCAGAGTCCGGTGTGCTACCATTACACAAACCCGCTAAAGCGAGATTTATTATACTCACTTCTATGAATTCTGTCAAGAAAAAACTAAAAAATTCTAAGAAAATCGTGGTAGAACGATTCGGCATGCTTTTCCTGATAACGTACAGGATGAAAGGAAATGGCCGCATACAGGTTCCTGTATGCGGCCATAGTGTCATTTAGATATAACAAGAATATGAACAGTCATTAGTCTCCGATGTTACAATCTGCTTCTTCTACCAGATCGCGAAATTTGTCCAGGAGTTGTAAGATTTCCTCTTTGTTCATGGATAACAGAAGAAAAATCAGAGAGTACGATGAGAAGAAAAATTTTCCTTGTTCCAGATTTGTGTAGGATCTTGGTGAGATGTGCAGCAATTCTGCCAGCTGTTCCTGCGAAAGATGCTTTCCAGTTCGGAATGCCTTAAGATGATCTTTGGTGAATTCTTTGAAGATGGATTTGTATTTCCGCATGATTAAAACCTCCTGTATATCTAAGGTAAGGAAATTTTATCAATATTTGTAAAACATCACCATGAATTACACCACGGAAAAAAGAAGAAAGAAATCTTTGACACGCTTAATATATAGAGGAGAAACAGAGAAGCCCCCTCTATAATTATTACCAATTATGCTACTGGCAGTTTTAATTTTTGTGAGAAAAACGGAGGCTTTTGGGTGCTGTACATTGTATGAATTTATGCTATAATCGAACTGTATTTTACAGGAAAGGGATTTATATGCTTTTATCGATTGAACATATCAGTAAAGATTATGGTACAAAAAAGCTGTTAGATGATATTGCACTCTATTTGAATGAGGGTGACAAGATTGGTATTATTGGAATTAATGGTGCGGGAAAATCTACATTGCTTAAGATTTTAGCTGGTGTCGAGGAGGCAGATCAGGGAACATTAACGCGTAATCACAATATTCGAGTTTCTTATCTTGCACAAAATCCGAATATGGACGACAATCATACCGTGATGGAACAGGTGTTCGCCGATTTGCCCGATGATTTTCGTACGTTAAACGAATATGAGGCGCGTACCATGTTGACTGTGCTCGGTATTACAAGATTTGACCAGAAAATTGGGACGCTGTCAGGTGGACAACGGAAACGAGTTGCATTGGCGGCAGCGCTGATTCACCCGGCAGATCTTTTCATCTTGGATGAGCCGACCAACCATCTGGACAGTGAAATGGTCACATGGCTGGAACAGCAACTGATTCGTTTCAATGGTGGACTGGTTATGGTAACCCACGACCGTTATTTTCTGGAGCGTGTGGTCAATCATATTACAGAGCTCAGTCGCGGGAAGCTCTATCATTATGAGGCGAACTATTCCAGGTATTTGGAATTAAAAGCGCAGCGCACGGAAATTGAAGAGGCAAGTGAGCGCAAACGGCAAGCAGTGTTGCGGCGAGAATATCAATGGATCATGCGTGGAGCCAGAGCGCGCGGCACAAAGAGCCGGGAGCGAATTGCGCGGTATGAGGCGCTGCGCGATCAAAGCGGGCCGCAGCACGAGGAAGGCGTTCAGATGGTCGGAATATCCAGTCGGCTGGGGCGGAAAACGATTGCGCTCTCCCATATCAGTAAAGCTTTCGACGGAATTACTGTATTGGACGATTTCAGTTACCAGTTTGCCCGCGACGATCGGATTGGTATTGTCGGACGCAACGGTGTTGGGAAATCTACCCTGCTGAATATCATCAGCGGTGCCATACAGGCGGACAGTGGAACAGTAGACATGGGTGCAACGGTTCGGTTGGGCTATTTTACCCAGGAGGGAAGAGCGCTTGACCCCGATCAGCGAGTCTATGATTTTATCGCTGAAATTGCGGATCACTTCAAAACCAAAGAGGGAACTTTTTCTGCTTCTCAGATGTTGGAACGCTTTTTATTTCCTGCGGATTTACAGTGTACTCCAATGGGAAAGTTGAGCGGCGGGGAGCGGCGACGCGTCTATTTGCTCAGTATTTTGATGGAGGCCCCCAATATTTTACTGCTGGACGAGCCAACCAACGATCTGGATGTTGAAACCCTAGCCATTTTAGAGGACTATCTTGAGGACTTTGACGGCGCTGTGGTTGCTGTGTCCCATGACCGCTATTTTTTGGACAAAATGGCAGATTCGATCTTTGAGATTGAGAGCGGTGGACAGGTAAACCGTTATGTGGGAAACTATAGTGACTATGCCGAAAAGAAAAAAGCCGAACAGACGAATGAAAGTGTGCAGACAAAGCCCGAATCTGTACCGGCGCCGAAGAGAAAATCGGATCCTGTGCCTAAAAAACTGAAATTTTCCTTCAAAGAACAACGTGAATTTGAGACCATTGATGATGACATCGCGGCGCTGGAACAGCAGCTTGCAGAATTGGAACAACAGATTGAAGAATTTGCCTGTGACTATGTGAAACTTTCTGCATTGACGGAAGAAAAGGAAGCATTGACGCTTCAACTGGAGGAGAAAACAGAACGCTGGGTTTACCTCAACGAATTGGCGGAAAAGATTGAAGCCCAGCGGACAGGTTCCTGATTTTCTGGAAAGAAAGGTAAAGTTATGATACATCAACCCAAAAAAGATCCCAAAATTCAAAAATTGCTCAGTGCAGCAACGGTTTTAGCTGTACTGTTGATGATTCCGATCTACCTTATTGTATCACGATGGAGTAAGACGGTAGCTGGAATCGATATGTTCTATATCTTTTTGTACGGTTTCATGACCGTTATACTGTACTTCTTTCCACAGTTGCTGTTCTTCCAGAATATCCGGATTGATGACAGCAATGTCACAGTCAGTCGTGCCGGTCTGTTGCCCGATCGGTTGGTTTTTGCAAAACAGGATGTTGCTTACTGTCGGCTGGATCGGAAGGATGGTACGCCTCTCACGTTGCAGAGTGAGGATCCACAGGTCAAGGATGGTTGTGCTGTTGCCTTCGTATTGAAGGATGGGACAAAAGTGACTTCGGATCGGATCTATTTTGATTTGGACGCATTTGATGCGTTTCGTCAGGCACTGCCCAATTTGATAGCACCAGGAGAAAGTAAAGAGTACAAAACCTCTTCCAAGCATGCCGTACCCATTCAATATACCCGGCATCTGGAGATTCCACTTGGGGGCATCATTCTTATCTTTCTTGGCTATGTGTTCTACAGTATTGCGTTCTAATTAAGACAGAACAATTTGTAAACATATTCGGAATGGTATCAGAAATTTATTGATCTATGGCAGAGCTTTAACAAATAACCCCCGGGGGGGCTTGTACGCGCTTGTCGATGGGTGTAATATGACACTGTAAATTAACCAAAGGATGGTGTTTTTATGCATATGGCAGATGCCTTGGTAGCTCCTGCTGTTGCAGCCACCATGTATGTGGCATCGACTGTTACAGCAGGTGTGTCTGTGCGAAAGCTCAAAAAGGATGACACGGCCGAAAAACTTCCTGCAATGGCTGTTATGTCCGCACTGGTCTTTGCAGGCCAGATGATCAATTATACAATTCCCGGTACTGGTTCCTCCGGTCACATGTGTGGTGGTATGATGCTTACCGCATTGCTTGGCCCATACGCAGGTTTTTTATCGATGATTGTCATTCTGGCAATCCAATGCCTCTTCTTTGCGGATGGGGGCTTGCTGGCTTTGGGGGCGAATATTTGGAATATGGCTTTCTACGGTTGCTTTATAGGTTATTTCCTGATTTATCGTCCTATTATGAAAAGTAGATGGTTTGCAAAATCTGGTGTTAATGCAGCAAATCGATTGAAAATTATTCTTTCCTCTGTTCTTGGATGTATCATTACGCTCCAGCTTGGCGCGTTTTCTGTTGTCGTTGAAACCAGCCTTTCAGGCATCACGGAACTGCCTTTTGGCATGTTCTGCGCAATTATGCAGCCGATCCATCTGGCAATCGGTCTGATTGAAGGCATCATCACTTCTGCAGTTCTACTCTTTGTCTACGAGTCGCGTCCTGAACTTTTGCCTGATATTGAAACGGATGTTGAAGTGAAAACCAGACGTTCTCTAAAAAGTACCATTATTATTCTCGCAGTGGTTGTCGCTGTTGTAGGCGGTGGCCTGTCCCTTTTCGCAAGTAGCAATCCGGACGGTCTTGAGTGGTCCATGTTTGGTAATGAAGAAGCCGGTTATTCTACTAATATGGGACTTGATGAAGAAAACTATGGTCATGACAGCAGTGTAGCCGATAAAGCCGGAGCGATTCAGGAGAAAACGGCTTTCCTGCCGGACTATGCCTTTACAGATTCCGACAGTGCCGCCGGTACTACGGTTTCCGGACTTCTTGGCTCTGTTATGGTTGCAGTCTTGGCACTGCTGGTTTGTTTTATAGGCGGCTTTTTCCGAAAAAAGGCGAAGGCAGCAGCAAACAAAGCAAAATAAATTTTTCCAGGGCTTCTTTTAATAAAGGAAAATGGGCATCCGTATGGATGTCCGTTTTCGACGTTTTATGAAAGGTGTGAAATGATTGAATAAGGCTTCAAAAGCATGGTCGGAACTTCAGGCTATGGACGAGTTGGCAGCCGGCAATTCACTGATTCACCGACTGCATCCACTTGTAAAACTACTGGTTACGATTGCATATATTGCGGTGGTTGTATCCTATTCCAAATATGAGTTGTCCGGGCTTGTTATTGTGATTCTTTACCCAGTATTTATGTTTCAGGTAAGTCTCATTCCGGTACATACCTGTTTCTATAAACTGCGCTATATTCTGCCACTGGTTATGGCTGTTGGAATTGTCAACCCCTTTCTGGATACGACACCAATGTTGTATCTAGGCGGTGTGACAATCAGTGGTGGTGTAATATCTATGCTGACGCTGATGCTTAAGGGGATATTTTCTCTCATGGCTTCTTTTATTTTAATTGCGACTACCACCATTGATGCACTGTGTGCTGCATTGCGAAAACTGCATGTGCCGGAGCTGATAGTTACACTGTTGCTTCTGACGTATCGTTATATCTCTGTGATGATAGAGCAGGTGTCTGTGATGACAGATGCTTATCATCTCCGTGCTCCAAAACAGAAAGGTATACAATTTTCTGCATGGGGTTCTTTTCTGGGCCAGCTTATGCTGCGAAGCATGGACAGGGCACAGGAATTATATCAAAGTATGAGATTACGGGGATTTCACGGTGAGTTCTACTACGCCAAAGTCAAACATTTTACCGGAAGCGATGCGGTATTTGGAATTTTATGTCTGGCATTTTTCCTGCTTAGCCGTTATGTGGATATATCCCGGTTGTTGGGAAACTTCTTTATGTGAGGTATCATTCATGATCGAATTTAATAATGTATTCTTTTCCTATGAAAACGACTTGCCGGTGCTTGAGGACATCTCGTTTACGATATCTGATGGTGAGAGCGTAGGGCTTATCGGGGCAAACGGTGCGGGTAAATCTACGCTGATGAAGCTGTTGTTGGGCTTGCTGTTTCCAAATAAGGGAGAAATCTGTCTGGACGGTCTTGCGGTCAGTAAACAGAGCTTGCCGGAAATACGTCGCAAATTGGGCTTTGTATTGCAGGACTCGGATAACCAGATGTTTATGCCGACAGTGTACGAGGACATGATGTTTGCACCGTTAAACTATGGTATGTCTCATGAAGAGGCAGAAGTGCGGGTCGATGCAGTATTGGAACAGCTGGGTCTGACAAAGCTGAAAAACAAGTACAATCATAAAATCTCTGGCGGGGAAAAGCGTATGGCTGCAATTGCCACTATTCTTGCCATGCAGCCAGAAGTAATGTTAATGGACGAACCATCGATTGCATTAGATCCTATGAATCGCCGTACAGTGATCAATACTGTGAATACTTTACCGATGACCAAGATTATTGCATCTCACGATTTGGATATGATTCTTGATACCTGTGAACGTGTTATACTGCTATCGCGTGGAAAGATCGTTGCTGATGGCCCAGTAAACGAGATACTTCAAAACAAAACTTTACTGGAGCAAAACCGCATGGAGCTGCCGTTTTGTCTGTCTGGTCCAAGAAAATAAGTACAGATTTTATAACCAAAAGTCAGGAAGAACTTTTAAGAGTCGAAAAAATAATAAACCAAATAAAAAGAACGCCAGTTTTTATTGAACTGGCGTTCTTTTACTGTGCTAGTATCTGACGCAAGGTATGGATGCGCTGTTCAATCAATTGAGCGGTCTGAACAAATACCGCATCACCGCTTCCTGTTGGATCTTCGATCCCCCAATCCTCCCGGTAGCTACAGAGGAGCGTTGGACATTGGACATCGCAGCCCATTGTGATGACAACATCGACAGGCGGAAGTTCCGACAACAACTTGGAATACTGTGTTTTCTCCATGTCAATGCTGTATAATTGTTTTACAATGCGGACAGCATCCTGATTGATCTGTGGCTTTGTCTCTGTTCCTGCAGAATAGCTTTCAAATACATCAGAAGCAAAATGTTTTCCCAAGGCTTCTGCCATTTGGCTTCGACAGGAATTATGGACGCAGATAAATGCGACTTTTGGTTTTCTCATACTTCTTTGGTATATATTTTTTTGAGAATGCTGAGTACCTCATCCTTTTTCAGTACCTTGCCATAGGATACAACTTTGCCGTTTATGGCCAGTGCCGGGGTACTCATGACGCCATACGTGGCAATCTGTGCAAAGTCTTTCACATGCTCGATTGCGATGTCCATGCCAAGTTCGTTCAGTGCATCGTGTACGGCTGCTTCTAAGGCATTGCATTTTGCACAGCCGCCTCCCAGAACCTGGATACCAGAGGTGGTTTTTTCAAGTTCTGCCTGTTCCGGCTTTGCCGGTTCAAAACTGCCGCTGCAACAACAGGCTGGCTTCTTTTTAAATAGACTCATAATAATCCTCCCTATATCAGTACAAATTGAAAAATGTTAAACAGATATCCGACAATGATGATGCCGACTGTACATATACCGATGAACAGCCCAAGCAGTTTGGGTTTTATTGCTTTCCGCAGCATAATAATAGATGGCAGTGAAAGGGTGGTAACCGCCATCATGAAGCTGAGGATAGTACCCAGCTGTGCACCCTTATACAGCAACGCTTCTGCAATCGGAATGGTTCCAAAAATATCGGCATACATGGGAATTCCCAAGAGCGTTGCGAGAATTACACCGAAGGGGTTGTTGCTGCCAAGCACGGATGCAATCCAGCTTTCCGGAATCCAGTTATGTATAACAGCGCCGATCCCTACACCGATTAGAATATATGGAAACACTTTTTTAAATGTGGAAAGCGTCTGTTCCTTTGCATAGGAGAGCCTTTCTCTTTGCGTCAGTGTCGGCGAGTCAATATCCACCGCTCTGGCATTGCGGATGAACTCCTCTACGTGGGATTCCATATGCAGTTTCTCGATCAATATTCCGCCGATAACCGCAATGATCAGACCCAATATTACATAGATCAGCGCAATTTTTGTTCCGAAAATGCTTGTTAGAAGAATTAAGCTTCCCAGATCCACCATGGGCGAAGAAATCAGGAAGGAAAAGGTTACTCCCAGCGGTAGCCCTGCGCTGGTAAATCCGATGAAGAGTGGAATGGAGGAGCAGGAGCAAAATGGGGTTACCGTACCCAGCAAAGCCGCTATGCAGTTTGCTCCGACGCCATGAAAACGTCCCATGATTTTCTTGCTTCGTTCCGGTGGAAAGTAACTTTGAATGTATGAAATCAGGAAAATCAAAACGCACAGCAGCATGGTGATTTTCAAAACATCATACAGAAAAAACTGGATACTGCCGCCAAGCCGTGTGGAGCAATCCAGTCCCAAAGTGGTCAGCAGACTACCAATCAGCGCATTGAGCCAGCGCATACCCAGAATTTGTGTCTGAATGAACGCCCAGATCATAGACAGCACCCATCCACAGCGTTTCTACAACAGGATAACCCGTCAATGAATTCTTTGAAAAGGGAAAGCGTTTCACAATTGAGGGAATAGTGGTTCCATTTTCCTTCCCGTCGTACGTCCACAAGGCCGCACTCACAGAGAATTTTCATGTGGTGTGAAAGGGTTGGTTGCGTGATCTCAAACCGTTCCAGTAATTTGCAGGCACATTTCTCGCCGTCCGACAGCATCTGTACAATTTGCAGACGGTTGCTGTCACTCAAAGCTTTGCAGATAAAAGATATGTCGATGGGATTCATAAGCACACCTCACATAGATGATTATCAATGTGTATTTTAACGCTCATATAGATGATTGTCAATATATTTCACTAAAATATATCTCCGGTTTTCATTTCTGATTGCCGGAGAATGGGAGAGTTTTGTAGAAAATGGAAAATAAAAAGCACACTTCTATTTTGAAGTGTGCTTTCTTGGCAGCGGGTGAAGGATTCGAACCCTCACAAACGGAGTCAGAGTCCGGTGTGCTACCATTACACAAACCCGCTAAGGACAAGGCTTATTATACACGACAATTCAAATTTGTCAAGCATGTTTTTCCAAAATGGAACGATGTATTTCCATAGTACAGATCACCGCAGTGAAATCGATGTCGGTGATCTGTTGTGATCGGAACTGTACAAACTACTTATTTAAATAACTGAGCAGCAGTTCCTGCAACAATTCATCGCGATCGAGTCGGCAGATCAGGCTGCGTGCATTATTATAGTTTGTAATATAGGTTGGATCTTCCGAGAGAATATACCCAACAAGCTGATTGATCGGATTGTACCCCTTAAGCATGAGGGAGTTATAGACGGAAGAAAGAATTTCCCGCATCTCAGTTCTGTTTCCTATGGCCGTAAATTTTCTGGTTGCATCTTCCATGGCCTTACCCTCCTTCAAAATAATAAATGTGTATCACACCGTAAAACAAAGCAGTATAATATATCATTTTTCCCGTTTTTTTCCGCCAAAGACGGAAAAAACGGATATGGATTCGCAATATAACAACTATCTTCCTTATTATTATACCACAAAATAGACGATTGTGGGTAGCTATTTCATCATATTTTGAAAAAATATGAAAATTTTATCGAATTACTGCATGATAGGTGGTTTCCAATGCGGCCAAAACAGCCTGAATGGTTTCCTCGGCATGTTCATCGGTTAGGGTCATATCGTCTGCACGCAGAGTCAACGCGAAAGCGACGGATTTTTTCCCTTCGGGAATACCCTTGCCGGTATAAATATCAAATAGCTCACAACCGCGCAGATATTTTCCGCCGGCCTTGGTGATGCAGTCTGCCAGTGCAGCAACCGGAATGGTGGCGTCACAGAGCAGCGCGAGGTCACGGGTGGTAGCGGGGAAGCGGGGCAGCGGTTCGTAGACCGGTGTGCCGCCTCTGGAGGCATACAGCACCGAGAAATCAAGCTCTGCGGCATACAGCTCTGTATCAACGCCGTAGTTTGCAGCTACAGTAGGATGAATCTGTCCAAAGACGCCGAGGAGGGTTTCTCCAATGTAAACCTTCGCACAGCGGCCGGGATGATAGGAAGCATTCTCCTGTTCTGCAATATAGGAAGCCCCTGTAATGCGCAATGCACGCAGCAGATTTTCCACAACACCTTTGAGCTTGAAGAAATCCATACCTGCACCGTAAGCACCGAGTGCCAGTACCTTCTTCTCGTCAGCCATGCCGATCTCGTTCTGGAAATAGGTTTTGCCCAGTTCATACAGTCTGGCGCTCTTATTGCGGAAGTTGTAGTTGCGGCTCAGAATCTCGAGCATGGAGGGGAGAACGGTGGTGCGCATGATGGAAGTATCTTCGCCCAATGGGTTGAGAATCTTCATAGAGTTGCGCAATTTACTGTCTGCGGGCATGGCGATTTTGTCATAATAGGCGGGGCTGATGAAGGAATACGTGATGATCTCGTCAAAGCCCATGGTGCGGCAAAGCGCGCCGATCTCACGTTCTGTATTCTGAACATCGTTGTAACCGCCGCAGGTGGTTTCACCGCGCATCAAAGTGGAAGGAATGTTGTTATAGCCGTAGAAACGGGCAACTTCTTCTGCAATATCGGAATAGTGTTCTACGTCGCCGCGCCAGGAGGGAACCGTAATGACATCGCCTTCGACAGTGAAGCCGAGTGTGGTGAGAATGCGGATCATTTCCTCCTTGGAGACGTCGGTACCGAGCAGACCGTTGACTTTTTCCGGCTCCAGCTTGACAGTGGTGGGCTTGGTTTCCTTTGCAATCACGTCCACAATGCCTTCAACGACTTCGCCGCACCCGAGCAATTCAACGAGTTCGCAAGCGCGCTGTACGGCCTTCATGGTGTTCATGGGGTCCAGACCCTTTTCATAGCGGGAGGAAGCATCGGTACGCATACCGAGCGCCATGGCGGTGCGTCGGACGGAAACACCGTTGAAGTTTGCGGATTCAAAAAGAACCATTGCAGTGTCGCCGACAATTTCGGAGTTGGCGCCGCCCATAACGCCGGCGACACAAACGGGACGATGTTCATCGCAGATGCAGAGCATATTTGGGGTCAGCTGCCGGTCGTTGCCATCCAGTGTCTGGATGGTTTCGCCTTCTTTTGCGGTACGGACGATGATGTGTCCGCCTTCCACACAGGAGAAGTCAAAAGCGTGCATCGGCTGGCCGTATTCGAGCATGACGTAGTTGGTAATGTCAACAATGTTATTGATGGGACGGACGCCGCTGTTGCGCAGACGTTCCCGCATCCAGGCAGGAGAAGGGCCGATCTTGACGTTTTTGACCATCCGGGCAGTATAGCGCGGGCAAAGGTCTGCGTCAGCAATCTCGATTTTGACCAGTTCGTTGACATCGCCGCCGCAGCCCTTGATAACAGGCATATGCAGCTTCAGGTCTTTCCCAAAGGTCGCAGCAGTTTCACGGGCCAGTCCAATGACGGACAGACAGTCCGGACGGTTGGGAGTGATTTCAAATTCGACAACGTGGTCGTCTGCACCGATGATGGGACGGATATCATCGCCAGGCTTGATATCGGGTTCCTGCAGAATCCAGATGCCATCCTCAATGGCATAGGGATAATCGTTCAGGGTCAGACCGAGTTCCTTCAGAGAGCAGAGCATGCCGTTGGAAACCACGCCGCGGAGTTTACCTTTTTCGATTTTGATACCACCGGGCAGATGGGATTTGTGCTTGGCGACCGGAACAAGGTCACCAACCTGGACATTCTGTGCGCCGGTGACGATTTGCGTGGGTTCGTCCGCGCCGACATCCACCTGACAAATCCACATATGATCGGAATTTTCATGGCGTGCCATTTCCAGCACCTTACCAACAACGACGTTTTGAATTTCCGAGCCAAGATCCTCGGTGATTTCCACCTTGGAACCGGAGAGAGTCATTGCCTCCGCAAAATCTTTGTCATTGATCTCTGCGACATCAACAAATTCATTCAGCCATTTTTTACTTAAATTCATGGTCTCTCTCCTTTCGATTAGAACTGTTCCAGAAAACGAACATCGTTTTCAAAAATCAGACGCAGGTCGCTGATCTGGAAGCGGCGCATGGCCAAACGTTCCAGACCCATGCCAAACGCCCAGCCGGAGTAAACATTGGTATCAATGCCGCAGCCTTCCAGTACCTTGGGATGCACCATACCCGCGCCGAGTACTTCAATCCAGCCTTCGCCCTTGCAGACACGGCAGCCCTTGCCACCGCATTCATGACACTGGACGTCCATTTCGCAGGACGGCTCGGTGAAAGGGAAGTGATGGGGGCGGAAGCGGGTGACAGTCTGTTCACCGTAGAGCTTCTTAATGACGGCGTTCAGTGTACCCTTCAGGTCGGCCATGGTAACGCCCTTGTCGATGACCATGCCTTCGACCTGATGGAACATCGGGGAGTGGGTTGCATCTACTTCATCCTTGCGGTAGACGCGACCGGGGGCGACCATGCGGATGGGCAGGGGATGGGTTTCCATTGTACGGATCTGCATCGGGGAGGTCTGGGTACGCAGCAGGATGCTGCTGTCTTCCGTAAGATAGAAGGTATCCGACCACTCGCGGGCAGGATGACCTTCGTCGGTATTCAGTTTGGTAAAGTTATAGTCGGCCTGCTCGACTTCGGGACCTTCAACGATCTCAAAACCCATGCCGATAAAGATGTCCTTAATCTCATCGAGAACAACATACATCGGGTGCTTGTGGCCAATAGGCTGCTTCTCACCGGGAATCGTAACGTCGACAGTCTCCAACTTCAGTTTGGCGTCCAGAAGCTTTTTGCTCAGTGCTTCGCGGCGGGCATCCAGCGCAGCTTCCAGATCGGCACGCACGGTGTTTGCGAGCTGACCGATAACCGGACGCTCTTCAGCGGACAATTTGCCCATCTGCTTGAGAATGGCGGTCAATTCACCTTTTTTGCCGAGGTATTTGACTCTGAGTGTTTCCAGCGCTTCCATGGTTTCAGCTTCGGCGATCATGGCCATCGAAGCGTCTTTCAGCGCCTGCAGTTTGATTTTCATGGTGACAACTCCTCTGATATGATTCAAAAAATAAATAAACAAAAAGAAAAAGCCCTTTCTCCCAACTCAGGGACGAAAGGACAGCCTTCCGCGGTACCACCCGCATTCGACGCAATGCGCCGCACTTGTCCGCCGATAACGCAGCGGGATGCGCCGGGGATTGGCCGGAGCTCACGGGCGAACCAAGCAGGACTTCCGCAGGATGCTCTCAGCCGGTGACATCCATTCTCTGGGCGAAAGGGACACTGCTATTTTCCCGATCATTGCAAGTTTTATTTATACCATAAACGAATACAAAAAACAAGGGGGCGCACAAGATTTTCCATAGGACTTCCCGTTCTCATTAGAGAGCGTATCAGATAAAAACGGGAATTCTTGACAAAATATTGCCAAGGAATGGTTAAATTACAGGAGTTTCGCAGATTTCTGGCGCTTCAAGCAGAGTGTAATAGTGTGGATTACCGAAGTAGATATCTTCCAACACCGTAATATTGTCGGTTCGCTCTGAAAAACGAGCACCACGGAGTCCAGCGCCTTCTAAAAAGGCTTCCATGGAATCAAATTTTTGATCATCTAGGAAAAACTCAATATCAAAGGAACGTCCCTGATCGTCCATGTCCGAGCCAATAACCCAGCCCTGGTACAAAATTTCAAGCGTAGATAGCGGAGAATCAATTTCCAAAAGATCACGAAATAGACCAATCACATCAACGGATTTACAAACCAAAAAATATTTGTGATTGCGTTTTTTACGAAAGAGCCGTTTCGGTTGGTTATTTTCTTCCTCAATCCGGTGCGATTTCCAAGGTTCCTTTTTGTCAAATAGTCCCATATATGCGTCTCCTCTCTATGCTTTATATCTAGTTGGAACTATATTATAATTCTATCCTGCATAGCAAGGTGAAAACAGCATAACTTTTCGTCCGTTGACGAATGATTTGTCCAAGATTATAATACAGTAAACTATAGTCGGCGAAAACCGGCCTTGCAAACGAAAGAGAAGGTGACCAATATGAAGTTATCCAATGCGGCCGCAATGCGGCAGGCGGACCGAATCGCCATTGCAGAGCGCGGGATCCCCTCCGATGAACTGATGATGACTGCGGCCGGACACGTTGCCAGCGCGGCATTGGAACAAATGGGGGAGAATCTCCGTGCCGTGATTTTCTGTGGCAGCGGAAACAACGGCGGCGACGGTGTTGCGACGGCAGTGCATTTGATTCCGGAGGGTGTTTCTTGTCGTGTGCTGCTGGTCGGAAGCCGTGCACGTATGACGGAGGACACCAGAGAAATGGAGCGGCGCCTGCAGGCGCTCGGCGGCATACTGGAGGATTTTGATCCCGATGACGCTTCTTTGTCGCAGCAGCTGGCAGAGGCAGGCGTCGTGATTGACGCCATGTTCGGCATTGGTCTAAACAGCGATCTGCGCGGGAATGCGTTGGCGGCGGTGAGGTTCATCAATGCTTGTATGACGCCGGTCGTTGCCGCGGATATTGCCAGCGGTGTCGAGGCGGATACCGGCCGGATCCTTGGGGATGCTGTTCATGCAACTGTGACAGTGACATTTTCTCTGGCCAAACCCGGCCATGTGCTGGAGCCGGGCTGTATTTACTGCGGAGAATTGCAGGTTCAGGACATTGGCATTCCGGCAGATTTGATTGCGGCAGCGGCAGAAACCGGCATCGAGGCGGTGACGGAAGCGGATGTCTCCCTGCCGCAGCGGGCACGGCTCAGTCACAAGGGCGATTATGGAAAACTGTTGATTGTGGGTGGCAGTGTTGGTTATACCGGTGCGCCGGTGCTCTGTTCCAATGCGGCCTGCCGGAGCGGTGCGGGGCTGGTTTGGCTCGGTGTACCGGAATCGATCTATGCCATTGCAGCGGGAAAAGTCAATGAGGCCATGCCATTTCCGCTTCCGGCAAAAGATGGCAGCCTCTGCGGTGCGGCAAAAGCGGAAATTCTCACGCATCTGGACCGTTGCGATGTACTGGTTCTTGGTCCCGGACTTGGACGGACAGAAGAAACACTGGATTTGGTGCGGGAACTGGTTGCTGAGACAGAAAAACCAGTGGTTGTGGATGCGGACGGCCTGACTGCATTGGCGAACCATCTGGAAATATTGCAGGCGGCCAAGGCTCCTGTGATTCTGACGCCGCATGAAGGAGAATTCGTCCGCGTTGGCGGTGTAATGACGGGGGATCGTGCGGCGGATGCATGTGCATTTGCTGTACAGAATCGCTGTATTCTGGTGCTGAAAGGCCACCGAACAGTTTGTGCCTTCCCGGATGGCAACGTATTTGTCAATACAACGGGCAATCCGGGTATGGCGACGGGCGGATCCGGCGATGTACTGGCCGGCATTCTTGGTGGACTGCTGGGGCAGCTTCCGACCAAGCGGGCGGTGGTTACAGCCGTGTGGCTGCATGGCCGGGCCGGTGATCTGGCCGCAGAATGCTATGGTGAATATGCCATGCTGCCGTCTGATTGTATTGCGCTGCTGGCAGATGCGGAATACCAAATTCTGGAGGCAGAGGCAAAATAAATTAGGAGGAACGGTATGAGACGGGCATTCTTTCCCGTACTGATGATAAGCTTTGTTCTGTTGTGCAGCTGTGCCAAGGGTCAGCCGAAAGAGCAGAAGATGGAAGAACGATTTTTGGAATTTCGCGAGAATATCCAGAACTGTTACCTTATGCTGAATGCAGAGATCACGGCGGATTATGGAGACCATGTTGAGGCATATACCATAAACAGCCGTGAAACGACGGAGGGAACAGATCTGGAGGTTGTGGAACCGGAAACCATTCGCGGCATCTGCGCCACGACGGATGGAGAGACATTTTCTCTGGCTTATGAGGGCGTCATCCTAGACGTTGGCGCATTGACCAGTACGGGTATTACCCCGCTTTCCGGTCTTCCGGTACTTGCAAGCGCGATGCGCGAGGGGCATGTCGAGCGCTGTTGGGAGGAAACATATCAGGAGCGGGATGCCCTTGCCGTCTCCCTCTGCACGGAAAAGGATACGGTGATAACGCTCTGGCTCGATGCAAACGACCTGACGCCATTTTCTGCGGAATTGGCAGAAAACGGACAGACGGTGCTGTTTTATACCGTTACAGACTGGTCAACGAACGCTTAAATTAAAATTTTATGCCGGACATGGTGCCAGGGCATGTATAAAAAACGCTGCGATGTGAGAGAATGATAGCAGTCCGTTACATAGTATGTAGAGGGCGACAATCCTTCATCGGAGTGTGAAGTGCAAATGAGTAACGTAAAACGAGGAGATATCTATTATGCCGATCTCAGTCCCGTGGTCGGTAGTGAACAAGGCGGCCTTCGTCCAGTCTTGATCGTACAAAACGATACGGGGAACCGGCATAGTCCGACCGTGATTGCTGCAGCAATCACTTCCCAAATCGGGAAAGCTAGATTGCCGACGCACATCGAACTGGAGGCCAAAAGCTGTGGTCTGACGCGTGACAGTGTGATTCTGCTGGAGCAGATTCGCACCATTGACAAGTCCCGTCTGCGGGAACGCATGGGGAAATTGAACGAGCCTGTTATGAACCAGGTGGACGATGCCATTGCCGTCAGCTTTGGACTTCATTGAACTTTGGTTGCTATCACAGTCCCGGATGTTCTGTCCGGGACGTACATAATCGAAAATTCCCGCTCATACAATGATGCGGGAATTTTTTTATTCGGAGGGATTCAGGATGGAACGATTGGAAGGCACCTATCCCATCCGCATTGGCGGGGAAACAATTGGAACCTTGTCGGTTGTACAGGAAGGACTGATGACGGTATTTTCGGCGAGTTGCCGTGATGATGGAGCGTTGATTCGTCTGTCGGTGTTTGATGAGACGGGAAACCGCGGATATCTCGGGGTGATGCTGCCGGAAAATGGACAATTGTATTTGGTAAAGCGCTTGAGCCGTGCAGGATTGACCGGATTTCCGGAGACCATTGCCTATGCGGGCATGGAACAGGAGCAACTGGAAGGGGAATCAAATCAAACGTTGGAAACAGAGCAACCGGTGGAGAAGGCAGAGAAAGAAGAAATGCAGGAACAGGCAGAGGAAACCACAGAATTAAAATCAGAATCGGAGTCTATATCCGAACCGGAGCCGGAGTTAAAAGCAGAGTCTCATGAAAAGGATTTGATTTGGAAAATGCAGCCAAATCCATGGTCGCTGTTTTCGGAACCGAAAATTAAATTGGCTCTGCGCAGTGTGCGCGGTGCGTTGACAGCCACAGAAGAAGGTACTGTATTGCTTGCAATTCCACGATCTCTTGACGGCGTTATGTTGCCGGAGCAGATCATGGAAGCAGGAGAACCGCGTAACATTGATGGAATAGACTATGTTGTGTTTCGCCTTTAATTTGAAAAAAGTTTTTCACACAAAACCGTATAACATACCAGCGCGGCGGGAAAGATAACGGTGCAATAAACCAAAGGAGGACGTAACGATGGCAAATCTGACATGCAAAGAACTTTCCGCGCTGGAAGACCAGATCAGCTATGAACAGACTCTGGTCAAAAAATATGAGGCAATGGCTTGCCTTTGTGATGATACCAAGATTCAGCGCAGCCTGAATGATATCGCAAACAAACATCGCCAGCACTACAGCACGCTGGTAAACTTTTTGCACTAAGGAGGAAGAGAACAATGACCAATCCTGGACAGTGCGCACAGATTATGGGCGCAAAAGAGATTCTACAGGACTCTCTGATCAGTCAGAAGCTGATTACCGACAGCTATAACACGTTTGCAGGCGAGTGCGTGAACCCGCAGCTCCGCGGTGCATTTCTGAACATTCTGGAAGATGAGCACAACATTCAGGCAAGTGTGTTTTCTACCATGCAGGCTAACGGCTGGTATCAGGTAGAGCCGGCTGAACAGCAGAAAGTGCAGCAGGCAAAACAGAAGTTCTCCATGCAGCCCTAACCGGCGGGATCATTTCAAAAAGCACAGGCAGTAAAATACTGCCTGTGCTTTTTGTTTGTGTAGAAAACAAAATTGCAGTGTGTTATACTGTTGAAGTCGAAATAACAGGAACAAAGGAGGAGTTGTTACCATGCTTATGCGCGAACTGATTGTAAAAAAACGAGATGGCAATGCACTGAGTACAGAGGAAATTGCCTTTATGATACACGGCTATGTTGACGGAAGCATTCCAGATTACCAGATGTCAGCCATGCTGATGGCCATCTATTACCGGGGGATGAGTGCACGGGAGACGCTGGATCTCACCATGGCGATGTTACATAGCGGCAGTTCCCTCGACCTCTCCGTGATTGACGGAGTCAAAGCGGACAAGCACAGCACCGGTGGGGTCGGGGATAAGACCTCTCTGGTACTCTGCCCAATGGTTGCGGCACAAGGTGTGAAAATTGCAAAGATGTCCGGACGCGGATTGGGGCATACCGGCGGTACGATTGATAAATTGGAGAGTATTCCTGGTTTCAACTGCGGTATTTCGGAAGCGCAGTTTCTGGAACAGGTCAACCGGATTGGCATCGCAATTGCAAGCCAGACGCATGATGTCGATCCGGCAGATAAGAAACTGTACGCTCTGCGCGATGTTACCGGTACAGTGGACAGCCGGCCGCTGATTGTCAGCAGCATTATGAGCAAAAAGCTTGCTGCCGGTGCGGATGTCATTGTACTCGATGTGAAAATGGGTGATGGTGCCTTTATGAAGACACTGGAAGATGCACAGCAGCTTGCGGCTGACATGGTCGATGTCGGTTGCCGCGCGGGTCGAAAAACTGTCGCGGTGATTACGGATATGGATGAACCACTTGGCTGTGCCATTGGCAATGCACTGGAGGTGAAAGAAGCCATTTCTGTACTTCGGGGGGAGAATGCAGGCCATCTGCGGGAGCTGTGTCTGGTGCTGGGAAGCAATATACTGCTTGCCGCCGGCAAAGCGCAAAACCAACAGGAAGCAACGGCAATGTTGGAACGCAGTCTGGAGAACGGCAGCGCGCTGGAAAAGCTTGCGGATATGGTGGAAGCACAAGGGGGAAACCGTGAAGCAATTTACCATTCGGAACTTCTTCCACAGGCACCGATCAAGGTTTCAGTTCCTTCTCCAATGACCGGCTATGTATCAGGCATTCGTGCGGAAAATGTGGGTCTGGTTTGTCTGCATCTGGGTGGGGGGCGTGCGACCAAAGAAAGCACAATTGACCCCGCAGTTGGTATTTTACTGCACAAAAAGGTGGGCGACGCGATCGTGGAAGGAGAGATTTTGGCGGAGATCCATGCTGCGGATCCGCACAAAGCAGCCAAAGCGGTGAAGATGTTACAGGACTGCTATACGTTTAGCAAAAATCAACCAAAACAGACAGGGTTTATTCGGAAAATTGTGCAGTTTGAGGATGTACAAGATATACAAAAAAATGCATTTGACTTTAGTACTTTGCAATAGTACAATGCTTAAGAAAACAATTTATGTTTATTCGACAAAGGGGGGGCTTGCACTGAAGAAGGTTTATGTCCTGATTGGCAACTTCGGTAGTGGAAAAACAGAGCTTGCATTGAACTTTGCACTTAAGGCCGCAGAGACAGGAAAAACATTGTTGATTGATCTGGATATGGTCAATACGTATTTCCGATTAACCGAGCGGAAGGCCATGATTGCAGAAGCTGGCATCCATCTGATTTCTCCCAACTTTGTTTCCACCAATGTTGAGACGCTTTCCCTTCCGGCAGAAGTTGCCTCAGCGTTCCATCTGGATTGGGATACGGTAGTGTTTGATGTCGGCGGCGACCCTGCCGGTGCGACTGCGCTGGGTAGATTTCATAGCGAGTTTATGGAGCTTGCACCCGGTCAGTTAGAGGTGCTGGATGTCGTCAATGTTCGCCGTCCAATGTCAGGTACCGTGGACAAGGTCCTCCATCTGATGGAGGACATGCAGCGCAACGCGCGCATTCCGGTCACCGGGTTTGTCAACAATACCAACCTGGCAGAACAGACAACAGAGAACGAACTGCGAGACGGATTCCGTATATTGAAAGAGGCTGTGCAGAAGAGCGGTGTTCCAGTGGCATATACGACCGGAAAATCCGATGCTTTGCAGGCTTTTCTGGCCGAAGAATATGACGCTGCTTATATCGGTACCCCAATAGAGATTGGTACCTATATGCACAGAGACTGGGCTACCTTTGAGCAGTTCGGACTTTGAACAAAAAAGGTCTATTATAGAAAAGAGGTTTGACATATGGTAGTACGCATCACGATTGATGAAGAACTTTGTAAGGGCTGTGGCCTATGTGCACGTGCCTGTCCCAAGAACATTCTTGAGATTTCCAAGGCAAAGCTGAATGCAAAGGGCTATCACCCCGCAACAGTTACCGATATCGACGCCTGTATTGCCTGCGCATCCTGCGCACGTACATGTCCCGATGTCGTCATTCGTATTGAAAAGGAATAGGAGGAACGATCCATGGCAAAAACACTGATGAAAGGCAATGAAGCGATTGCAGAGGCCGCAATCCGCGCCGGCTGCCGTTTCTTCTTTGGCTATCCGATCACCCCGCAAACCGAGGTTCCGGAATACATGTCCGCAAGAATGCCGGAAATCGGCGGCTGCTATCTGCAGGCAGAAAGTGAAGTTGCAGCAATCAATATGGTATTCGGTGCAGCAGGCACCGGCGCCCGTGTTATGACCAGTTCTTCCAGCCCAGGAATCAGCCTGAAGCAGGAAGGAATTTCCTACATTGCAGCAGCAGAACTGCCCTGTGTTATCATCAATGTCATGCGCGGCGGACCCGGTCTGGGTGGCATTCAGGCTTCCCAGGGTGACTACTTTCAGGCCACCAAGGGCGGCGGTCACGGCGATTATCACATGATCGTTCTGGCGCCTGCTTCTGTTCAGGAGACCATTGATATGATGGTCGAAGCGTTTGATCTCGCAGAGGAGTATCGTACGCCGGTTATGCTGATCGCAGACGGTATCATCGGGCAGATGATGGAGCCTGTTGAACTGCCTGAAATGCAGGATTTCAAGGTCGATCCGGAAAAGAAGCCCTGGGCTGCAACCGGTTGGAAGCCCGGCGATAAGAAGCCCCGTGCGATCATCAACTCTCTGTACATTGAAGTGGAAGAAATGCATGAGCTGAACATGCGTTTGCAGGAGCGGTATGCCCGTGCCAAGGAAAAGGTCGCAAGAGCAGAAACCTATAATACCGAGAATGCAGAGTTTGTTATCTGTGCATATGGTACGGTTGCCCGTATCTGTAAGGCTGCGATCAACGAGTTGAAGGAAGAGGGCATTGAAGTGGGTTTGGTTCGTCCCATTACTCTTTGGCCCTTCCCGGAAAAAGAGGTTCGTGCCGCAATCTGCAGAGAGCAGGTCAAGGGTGCTCTGACTGTTGAGATCAACGCTGGTCAGATGGTAGAAGATGTACGTCTGGCGGTCAACGGTGACAAGAGAGTCGAATTCCTCGGTCATCCCGGCAGCAAGGTTCCCAGTGCTGAGGAGATCAAGGAAGTTATCAAGCGCATGAGGGAGGAATAAGACATGGCAGTAGTATTTGAAAAAACAAAAATGCTGACTGATGCACCCTTTCATTACTGTCCTGGCTGCACCCATGGTATCATTCATCGTCTGGTTGCAGAAGTGATTGATGAAATGGGACTGCAGGAAAAGGCCGTTGGCGTGGCGCCGGTTGGCTGTGCAGTATTTGCCTATAATTATTTTGATTGTGATATGTATGAGGCCGCACATGGCCGTGCACCTGCCGTTGCGACCGGCGCAAAGCGTGCAAGACCCGATTCCTGTGTCTTTACCTACCAGGGCGACGGCGATCTTGCCTCCATCGGTACCGCAGAGATTGTCCATGCCGCCCATCGCGGCGAAAAGATTACAACCATCTTTGTCAACAATGCCATTTATGGTATGACGGGTGGTCAGATGGCGCCTACCACTCTGGTCGGTCAGAAAACCACCACATCCCCCTATGGTCGTGACGAGAACTGGTGCGGAAGCCCAATTCGGATGTCTGAAATGCTTGCTACTATCGACGGTTCAGCTTATATTGAACGTGTTGCGTTGAATACCAATGCAAACATTATCAAGGCGAAAAAGGCAATCCGCAAGGCATTTGAGTATCAGATGGAGGGCAAGGGCTTCTCAATGATCGAAGTTCTTTCCACCTGTCCCACAAACTGGGGTCTGAATCCGATTGAAGCCATGAAATGGCTGGAAGACAATATGATTCCCTACTATCCCCTCGGTGTTTTTAAGGATAAGGAGGCTGAATAACGATGCTGGAACAAAATCTGTTCGCAGGATTCGGCGGTCAGGGTATGCTGCTTATTGGCAATTTCCTTGCATATGCCGGTATGATTGAAGGCAAGCAGGTTTCCTGGCTGCCCTCTTACGGTCCCGAAATGCGTGGCGGTACAGCCAACTGCTCGGTTGTTGTTTCTGACAAGGAGATTGCATCTCCGGTTATCACCAAGGCGACCTGTGTTGTTGCAATGAACCGTCCTTCTCTGGAAAAGTTTGAAGATATGGTCTGTCCGGGCGGTATGCTGCTGGTCAACAGCAGTCTGATTGATGTCAAGGCAAAGCGCGATGATATCAACGTATATTATATTCCTGCCAACGAAATTGCAGAGGAACTTGGAACGTCCAAGGTTGCCAATATGGTGATTTTGGGTGCGTATTTAGAGATCTCCAAGTGTGTGAAGGTAGAGAGTATTCTGGAGGCTCTGCAGCATAAGCTCGGCGCCAGAAAGGCACATTTGCTCGATGTCAACCGCCGTGCACTTGCAGCAGGGGCTGAGGCGGTCAAGGCGGCAGTCAACGTATAAGGCAGTACATTTTTGACATTTTAGCTGCGCTGTCGATTGAGATGGCGCAGCTTTTTTGTGAAAAAGCATTGACAAATACAGAAAAAGCAGATAAGATAAATACGTAGCAATCCGGGGAGTAAATGCCCATAGCATTTGCTGAGAGGAGAATGTTCTCGACCCGTATCACCTGATCCGGTTCATGCCGGCGTAGGAAGATTGAGTGAAAGAAAAGAAACACAAGTGGTAAAGTTTGTGATTTTCAGCGGTCTTCCAAAGGAGGGCCGCTTTTTTGCTACAAATTTAACCTTGGCGGCCCGTCGATAGGAGATTATACAATGAGACAGTACGCAACACAGATGGAGGCCGCCCGCCGCGGCATTGCAACCCCAGAGATGAAAGCAGTTGCCAAAAAGGAGTATATGCCTTTGGAAAAACTGATGCAGCTTGTAGCAGAGGGCAAGGTTGCCATTCCGGCCAATAAATTGCATACCTGTATCAATCCGGAAGGTATCGGCAGCATGCTCCGTACCAAAATCAATGTCAATCTCGGTGTTTCCCGTGACTGTAAGGATTACGATATTGAAATGCAGAAAGTAATGAGCGCGGTTGCGCTTGGTGCAGAGGCCATTATGGATCTGTCCTCTCATGGGGATACCCAACCCTTCCGCCGCAAGCTGGTTGAGGAATGCCCTGCCATGATTGGAACCGTTCCGGTCTATGACAGTGTCATTCATTACCAGCGCGATCTTGCCACATTGACTGCAAAGGACCTGATTGATGTGGTACGTCTGCATGCACAGGACGGCGTTGATTTCGTGACTCTGCACTGCGGTATTACCCGGAAAACCATCGACCAGATCAAACGCCATAAACGCAAAATGAACATCGTCTCCCGCGGCGGATCTTTGATTTTTGCCTGGATGTGTATGACCGGAGAAGAAAATCCGTTTTATGAGTATTATGACGAAATTCTGGATATCTGCCGCGAATATGACGTTACCATTTCCTTGGGCGATGCCTGTCGTCCCGGCTGTCTGGCGGATGCAGGTGATGTCTGCCAGATCGAAGAGCTGGTGCGTCTGGGAGAGCTGACCAAGCGTGCCTGGGAAAAGGATGTTCAGGTTATGGTAGAGGGTCCCGGCCATGTGCCCATGAATCAGGTGGCTGCCAATATGGAACTCCAGCAGAGTATCTGCATGGGTGCACCGTTCTATGTCCTTGGCCCCATTGTCACAGATATTGCACCGGGATATGACCATATCACCTCTGCCATTGGCGGCGCGATTGCGGCCATGAGCGGTGCAGCGTTCCTCTGCTATGTTACACCGGCAGAGCATCTTGCACTGCCGAATGTCGATGATGTCAAGCAGGGCATTATTGCCAGCAAGATTGCCGCTCATGCGGCAGACATTGCAAAGGGAATTCCCCATGCAATGGATATTGACAACCAGATGGCGGATGCCAGACGTGCGCTGGACTGGGATGCACAGTGGGCCTGCGCCATGGATCCGGAAACTGCGAAAGCCGTCCGGGATGATCGCAGTCCGGAGCATGATGATACCTGTTCCATGTGTGGAAAGTTCTGTGCGGTCCGCAGCATGAATAAGGCGTTGAACGACGAGTACATCGATATTCTGTAAGCTTTACTGAATCAAGAGATACAAATGCCTCTGTCAAAATTTTGACAGAGGCATTTGTGTTGATTTTTATCATATTACAAAGAAATTAGCTTTCGAGTACAGAATGTTTGGCCCATTTTCCATTCAGGAAACGGACTGTGAAGAAAATGGCACGGACGCTCCAGTCCGTAAACATCCCGATCCATACAGCGATGACACCAAAATGAAAAACGCGAACGAGGACTGCAGCAACACCGACCCGGCAGATCCACATGGACAGTGAGGAAACCACCATGGAATAACGTACGTCACCAGCGGCTCGCATACCATAAGCAGGGAGGAAGGATAACGTCCAGGTGAGAGGCTTGAAGAGGGCAATCACATGGATTAGATGAATAGCAAGAGCAGCCGCGTCTGTTTCCATACCACCCAATACTGTGACTGGTTTTATTGCAAGTGCGATGATGAGACAGCAGAGGATTGTGGTCACTTCGGCATAGCCAGTCAGCCGCTTGATGTTTCGGCGCGCTTCCTCCAGCTGTCCAGCTCCGATCAACTGTCCGACAATGGTCATCATACCCAGTCCGATGCCAAGCTGTGGATTGCTTGCCAGTAGTTCCAGCACGGCAGTCATAGCCTGTGCAGCAATGGCAGTGGTACCCAATGTGGAGACTGTGGATTGGACTGCCAGTTTACCGAACTGAAACATACCGTTTTCAATACCTGTGGGAATTCCGACAGCCAAAATTCTGCGAATCAACGCCGCATCTGGCCGTATTTTCCGATAATTCTGCACAGAAATTGTATGTTGGGGATTGTGCAGACAATACAGAACAATCACAGCACAAAGAATTCTGGAAACGAGAGTTGCAAGTGCCGCACCTGCGACACCCATATGAAAGCAGAAAATCAGAATGGCATTTCCAGCAATGTTGACGAGATTGCAGAGGGTAGAAACCGTCATGGGCAGACGGGAGTTGCCATCCACGCGAAACAATGCAGCGCCTGCATTGTACAGTGCGATAAAGGGATAGGAGAGCGCAGTAATCAAAAAATAGATGATGGCATTTTCCATAACATCTGCTTCCACTCGGCCGAAAATGAGATGCAGCAGTTGCCGACGAAGCAGTACGCAGGTCAACGTTACAACGATAGAAATGAAACTTACAGAGAGAATCAATTGTTTTCCGGTTTCATTGGCCGCATCACGGTCTTTCCTGCCGAGATATTGAGCGCAGATGATGGAACCGCCGGTTGCCATTGCAGAAAAAATATAAATAATCAGCACATTGATGGCGTCCACCAGAGAGACAGCTGAAATTGCCGCAGAGCTGATGTTGCTGACCATCATGGTGTCGGCGGTACCCATCAGCGAGGTGAGTACCTGTTCGATCATCAGAGGAATCAGCAATTGCCAGATCCGCTTTTTGGAAAACAGGGGAGGATTTTGCTCTGGAGCGGTGGACTGAAGTGGTGATACAGGAACTTCTCTGCTGTGCAGTTTGATTTTTTTCTTGTTTTGTATGAAACTCACCTCCAGAACGCACTTTTTGCAGTGTCTGTTGTACTATCCCAGCAGACGCAGTTCCCGGTCAATTATGATGCCGTTGCGATAGAAGAGACGGGGAACGCGCTTGGAAACTGCACAGGTGAGCTCATAGGGGATGGTGTCGGCAAGTGCTGCCATGGCATTGATCGAATTGTGTGCGCCAAAAATCTCGACTGTGTCACCGACCTGTACGGTTGGGAGATCACTGAGATCAATCATACACATATCCATACAGATTCTGCCGCGGAGGGGCGCGAAACCGCCTGCGGTGGCAACCTGAAAGCGGTTGGACAGGCAACGGAAGAATCCATCGGCATAGCCAATCGGCAGCACGCCAATGCGTGTTTTCTGCGTGGTATGGAATAATCTTCCGTAGCTGATGGTTGTGTCCGGATCATAGATTTTGATGGTATTGATGACCGATTTGAGACGCATCACCGGTTTGAGCTGTAAGCGCTCGGCATAGTTGCCATAACCATAGAGCAACAGGCCGGGACGAACCATATCCAGATAGGTTTCGGGATAATTGGCAACTGCACCGGTGTTTGCACAATGCCGGAGCCGAAACTGAAAGCCACCGGCGCTTACTGCGGCGATAACATCCATAAACAGCTGAAATTGTTGCTGTGTGTAGGCGATATTGTCCGGCGCATCGTCGTCTGAGACGGCAAAGTGCGTAAAAATGCCTTCCGCATCCAGATGCGGGAGGTTGCAGGCGCGCAGGACGGCGGCAATGCCGGTGTCAAAGTGTGTGCCATTGCAGAGAAAACCCAGACGGGACATACCGGTATCCAACTTGATGTGGATTTTGAGTGTGGCATCGAGTTTGGCAGCTTCGGCCTCATATTCCACGGCTTTGCTCTCGCAGGTGACAGCCTGCGTGACATCGTTTGCAATCAACTGCGGAACCTGGTCGGCAGGCGTATGCCCCAGTAGAAGAATCGGCATGGTGATGCCGTTGGACCGCAGTTCCCGCGCCTCATCCAGGCTGGAGACTGCCAGATAGTCCGCGCCGAGTGATTGCAGTGTCCGTGCGACCTGAATGGCACCATGACCGTAAGCATCGGCTTTTACAACGCCGAGGAATTTGACAGCATCGCCGATGTGCTGGCGCAAAATGGTATAGTTATGGGCGAGATTGTCAAGATCAATCTCAGCCCAGGTTCGTTTTAATTCAGAATTCATAAAAGATACCTCGTGGGAAATGTCGGAAATATTATAGATTTTATAATTTTAGTGTAGTACAAGTTTCAGATAAATGCAAGAAAAAGGCCAACGAATCTTTCATTGACCTTTTCTGGTTCAGAGGGTTATCAAAGCTGTTCCAGTGCCGCCTCCAGAGAAGCAACCTGTTCTGCTGTAGTTGCCCAGCTTGTGCAGAAGCGGACAGCTGTATGTGTTTCGTCGCACTTGGACCATACCTCCCCACTGAATTGATCGCTGAGCTGGTTCAGTACATGGTTCGGTAAAATGGGGAATTGTTGATTGCTTTCCGATTCATAAAGAAATGGAAAACCTTTTGCAGCAAAGGCATCACGAATACGATAGGCCATTTCCAGTGCGTGGGTAGAGACTTGAAAATAGAGATCATCGGTGAACAGCGTCAAAAATTGCAAACCCAGCAGGCGGCCCTTTGCCAGCATACCGCCCCGTTGTTTTACAATGTAGCGAAAATCACGGGAAAGCGAGGAATTGGGAATAACAACTGCCTCGCCAAAGAGTGCTCCAACCTTTGTACCGCCGATATAAAATACATCACAATATCTGGCAATATCCGGGAGGGTAAGATCTGCACTGGGTGCCATCAGACCATATCCGAGACGGGCGCCATCCAGATAGAGCGGAAGGCCGTAACGGGTACAAACCGTGTGGAGTGCAGAGAGTTCCGCTTTGGAATAGAGCGTGCCGTTTTCCGTCGGATGGGAGATATAGACCATGCCTGGCTGCACCATGTGCTCGTGCGTGGCATCGTTCCAATGGTTATAATAGCAGTATTCTACCATAGCGGCCGTCAGTTTTCCATCTGGAGTGGGGATGGGCAATACCTTATGTCCGGTGGCTTCGATGGCACCGGTTTCATGGTGGTTAATATGGCCGGTGTCTGCACAAATTACACCCTGATGTGGATGTAAAATTGACGCAATCACCGTGGTATTGGTTTGCGTCCCGCCGACCAGAAACTGCACCTCCGCATCGTCGGGCAGCGCACAGTATGCGCGGATTTTACGGCGTGCTGCTTCAGAGTAGGGATCACAACCATAGCCTTCTGTCTGTTCCAGGTTGGTTTCCAGCAATTTTTCCAAAATACGCGGATGTGCCCCCTCAAGATAATCGCAATCAAATTGAATCATAGCAGTCTCCCAAAATACAATAGAATTGATCCGATTATAGCATGACTGGAGGCAAATAAAAAGCACACCACAACATTTTTTGAAATGCTATGGTGTGCAAAAAAGCGTAGATCGTTATGCGACTGCCGGAAGAAGAATTTCAACTTTGAACAGGTCGCCATCCACAATGAGCTGGAATGTCCCGTTCATGAGTTCGACCAGACTGCGTGCAATACTCAGTCCGAGCCCATTCCCTTCGCTGCTGCGGGCGATGTCACCACGGACAAAGCGTTCCATCAACTCGTCCGCGTCGATGTTCAGTGCAGCGCGCGAGATATTTTTAACAGAGAGGATGACCTGCTGGTCGCGCTGTACTGCATCGAGATAGACCCGCGTATGGGGAAGCGCATATTTGCAGACGTTGCTGAGCAGATTGTCCAAGACACGCCAGAGATGTCCGCCGTCCGCCAGAGCCTGTAACTGGGGGTCGGAGAGCTGTACAACGGTTTCCAGATTCACCGCTGCAAGACGGTCACTGTATTCGCCAAGGCACTGTGAAAATAGTTCGTCGATGTGAACAGGCTGTAGCTCCACGGGAAGGTTGCCGGTGCAGGCTTTGGAGGCTTCCAGCAGATCTTCTGTCAGCTTCTTCAGACGCTTTGCCTGCCGATCCAGAACGGAGAGGTATTCTGTTTTCTGCTCCTCTGTCTGTGCATGTTGAAGCAGATCTACATAGCTGATAATCGAAGTCAGCGGAGTTTTAATATCGTGAGAAAGATTGGTGATCAGTTCTGTTTTCAGGTGTTCACTGCGCATTCGTTCGTCAATGGCAATTAACATGCCGTCTCCGATGGCATTCAAATTTTCTGCATGCTGTCGGAAGTCCCAGAACAGATGTTTGGTTTCCGTCTTCTGTGAGAAATCGCCGGATGCCAGTCGTTTTCCGGCAGCCTGCAGGGTGCGCAGCTGTAAGCTGATCAGAACAACACCGGCGAGGACAACGAGATCAAAGAGCAACAGCAATACCAGCGCACCCCCGCCCCAATAATAGTATTGAGATTGGAATCCAAGAAAGATGTTGATCAAAAGAATTGCCGCTGCAATCAGAGTGCTGCGCCAGCTGATGGGCAATGCGTGGAGAAGGGTGGTGGATGTCCGTTTCAGCCAGAAGAACGTACGCTTTACAAAACCAGAGAGACGGTAGCAGAGTGTGTTTTTCCACCACGTTCCATATTTGATACGGGTTGCAATGGTCATCAGTGTGGCAATTCCCAGTAAGGCCAGCACTCCGACCAGGGCGGCACAGAGAATCAGCGAGGGAAGAAACGAGAAGTTCTCAAAGACTTCCGTTATGCATATAATGCCGATTGAGAATAGCACAACCTGTCCACAAAGGTAGAGGTCTAACGGAATTCGATCAAAGGGATTCAAAAAGATTTCGTTGGTTTCACCGCGGTGTCCTGCGGCAAAACACAGAAAGACCAGCAATACCAGCGTAAGTACAACTGAGAAGCAGAGTACAGCAATCAGCGCATTGCGCAGAGGGAGTACCCGGTTGAACAGATTGTTGTACAGAAGAAATTTATCCTGAATTTTCATTTGTGTTGGCAAGCTGCAATGTAATATATAATCTCCTTCATAACCAAAGTGTTCTGTGCTGGTGTCGATTTCCAGCTCATAAGCAATCACACCTTCAAAGGAATTGACCTCAAATAGTTTGGTTTCGGAGTCTCCCTTTTGTAAGGCGGTAACGGAAAGATTGGAATTGCCATACCAGTCCTGCAAATCTGTTTCAGTGTCACCGTTTTCATAATCATAAAGCATGGAGAGAGCAGAACTACGGACAAGATGCTCGCACCAGTCGGTATCAAAGAAACTGGTTTCGCCGTTATATATCTCAGTCTGCCAGGCAAACAGAATACCAAATGCTGAAAGACCCGCGAGCAGGATCGAGCAGATGAAGAGAACAATCGCGATGATTTTCACAGAGAGACGATGGGTTAATTGTTTCATAAGGCACCTCCAGATGTGAATTTGTACCCCTGTCCCCAAACTACTTTGATATAACGGGGTTCAGAGGGATTGATCTCCAGCTTTTCCCGGAGATGGCGAATGTGAACAGCAACGGCACGCTCTGCACCGAGCGGTGCCTCCTGCCAGACCAGCTCATAGATTTGTGTCGAGGAATAAACTTTGTTGGGATGCTGAATCAGGAGCCGGAGAATGTTATACTCCATCGGTGTCAACTGTACGGGGTCGCCGTCCACTGTGACCACTTTGGCCTCGTCGTCCAGGACAATGCCGCCGATTGCGACAACGCCGGGCTGTTTTTCCTGCCCGCCGAGACGGGTATAGCGGCGCAGCTGAGAACGGACACGTGCCTGTACCTCTGCCGGGTCGAACGGTTTGGTGATGTAGTCGTCGGCGCCTACATTCAGCCCGAGAATTTTATCGCTGCTTTCGCTTTTTGCAGTGAGAAGGATAATGGGGATGTTGCTGGTTTCCCGCAGCTTTGCCGTTGCCGCAATGCCGTCGAGTTCCGGCATCATGATATCCAGCAAAACCAGATGAATATCTTGGTGCTGTACGATGGACAGGGCTTCCCAGCCATCATAGGCGGTAAAAAGGGTATACTCTTCAGAAGTAAGATATAACTTTAGTGCATTGACGATATCGTGGTCGTCGTCGCAGATCAGAATGTTGAACATGATTTTCACCTCGGTGTTATTGTAGCAGATTTGACCGTTAAGAGAAAAGGTGGTAGACAGTTAAGAATTTATTAAGTTAAACCGGACTGATCCTTGACAGTGTTTTGGGGGATCCCATATAATGCAGACAATCGGAACGGTGGAACGCTATGATACAAAAGGAGTGAGATAACATGCAATGGTTGCTGTTGTTTGTCGTGTTGATCGGTGGTTGGCTGTTTTGCATTGCGCCGCGCCGAAACCATCCACCCAAGTTGAAACAATTGCAATTGTTTCGATATGCACATCGTGGATACCATGACAAACCACAGATTCCTGAAAACTCCATGGCGGCATTCCGCCAGGCACTTCGATTTGGATACGGGGTGGAACTGGATGTGCATCTCAGCCGGGACGGGCGGTTGGTTGTCATGCACGATGAGAGTTTGCAGCGTACCTGCGGTGTGGATCGGGAGATTGCAGATCTCACTGCGGAGGAATTGAAGCAGTATCATCTGGAGGGAACGATGGAGCGCATTCCATTTTTGGAAGAGGTGTTGCCATTGTTTGCAGGGAAAACGCCGCTGATTGTGGAGCTCAAGGCGACAGACGGCAACGCTGCCGCGCTCAGCCGCGCGACCATGGAGCTTCTGGATCAGTATCCGGTGGACTACTGCATTGAGTCATTTCATCCTCTGGTTGTTGCCTGGTTTCGGAAAAACCGCCCGGATGTGATCCGTGGACAGCTCTCCGGACGAATCAAAAATCTGAATCCGGCAGTCTCCTTTGTTCTGCGCAATCTTTTGACCAATGCTGTAACAAGACCGGATTTTGTCGCCTATCGTTTTGCAGATCGTCGGGCGGTTTCTTTTCGATTGTGCCGGAAAATGGGGGCAGCAGTCTTTTACTGGACCATCCGGACCAAAGCGGAACAATATGCCGCTGAGGCAGATAGCGGTACCATTATTTTTGAACAGTTTGAAGCGAACGAATAGAAATGCCCCCTGCCGAATTCGACGGCGAGGGGGCATTTGTAGCAGTTGCTCTGTCAGCGAATGAAATTGGTTTTGATTTTGGACTCGTACTCGGGTTCGGGAACACCCGTTTTACGTCCATTTTCAATCAGCTTCAGAAGCCATGCCATATTTTCGCCAAGCATCCGCATGGTCTGCAAGCCTTCTTCGTCCTGACGGACATCATCCGGTGTGGAGCCATGCACCTGATTCCAGTAATTAGAGGGAACCAGAGGCATATTATTGATCTGAAAATACTTGTTCAATTGTTCAAATGCGGCGGTGGCACCACCACGGCGGCAGGATACGACCGCAGCACCCGGTTTTTTTGCCAGGAATCTGCCGGCAGAGAAGAACAAACGATCCAGGAAGGAAATAATTTGCCCGTTGGCTCCTGCATAATAGACAGGGGAACCGACAATGATACCATCGACATCAGGCAGTTTGGCGGCAACCGCATTGACGGGATCGTCGCGGAAACATTTTCCAGCTTTGGCACAGGCACCGCAGGCGATGCAGCCGGCAACAGGCTGTTTGCCAAGATAGAAAATTTCCGTTTCAATGCCATGCCTGTTCAGTGTGGCTTCTACTTCATGCAGGGCGGTATAAGTGCATCCAAACTCGTGGGGGCTTCCGTTAATCAAAAGTACGCGCATAAAAAAGACCTCCATTTCAACGCAATCTATCAGGATTCCTATAGAATCTATCCTTATGATACACCCAATATGCGTTTTCCTGCAAGAGGAAGATGGAAATAGAAGAAAAGCCCTCCTGGAGTCGAGACTCCGCAGAGGGTTTTTGTAGCTTATCCTTTGTCTTTGGGTTTGA
Source organism: Oscillospiraceae bacterium (assembly GCA_050944035.1). Classification (GTDB taxonomy): domain Bacteria; phylum Bacillota; class Clostridia; order Oscillospirales; family Oscillospiraceae; genus JBMNQH01. Next base: position 67,367 of record JBMNQH010000004.1, read on the forward strand.
AGATCAGCGAAACCAGATAACCAAAGAATACGGCAGAGGCGATACCCGCAGCAGCGCTGGTAAATCCACCGGTGAATGCACCAAGCAGCCCCTTTTTTCCAACGGCTTCCCGGACGCCACGCGCAAGCAGATTGCCAAAGCCGGTTAGAGGAACGGTTGCGCCGGCACCGGCCCATTTTGCAAATGGTTCATACCAGCCGATCGCGCCGAGGATTACACCCGCAACGACATAGGAGGTCAGAATACGGGCGGGTGTCAGTTTGGTTTTGTCGATCAGAATTTGTCCGATGGCACAGAGAACGCCCCCAATAAGAAACGCTTTCAGATACTCCACGTCAACACCCCCTTTCCACATCAATGGAAACTGCATGACAGATACCGGGGATACTTTCCCCCTGCTGGGAGCTTGTGGGGGACATGAGAGCGCCGGTTGCCGCAAACAGCAGACGTTTGATGTGTCCGTCGGAGATCTCATTCATAAGATGTCCGGCCAGAACCGAAGCGCCGCAGCCGCAGCCGGAAGCGCCGGCGTGGACGTCCTGTGCATCTGGGTAAAAGAGCATAAGACCGCAGTCATTGGAGTTTTGTCGGATGTCAAAGCCCTCTCTTGCCATAAGATCGACGAGAATGCTGTGACCAACTTTGCCGAGATCACCGGTTACAATGAGATCGTAATCCTCGGGTTTTCTGCCAAGATCATCAAAGTGTGCAGTTAGTGTATCGCAGGCCGCGGGGGCCATGGCAGCGCCCATGTTGTTGGCGTCTATGATGCCGGCATCCACAATCTTTCCGGTTGTAACGTGGGTGATGAAGGGACCCGTTCCGGCAGATTTTAAGATGAATGCGCCGGCGGCGGTTGCTGTCCACTGTGCGGTGGGGGTACGCTGTCCGCCGTATTCGAGCGGAAAACGAAACTGCCGTTCAGCAGAACAGAAGTGGGAACTGGTGGTTGCAGCAACGGTGTCGGCGAAGCCGCCGTCAACGATGAGAGAGGCAAGCGAAAGCGATTCTGCCATCGTGGAACAGGCACCATAAAGTCCAAAAAAGGGAATACCAGAATCCCGCAGTGCAAAGGCGGAACCGGTACATTGATTCAAAAGATCTCCGGCGAGCAGATACTCGATGTCAGAAGGCGGCGTTTTTGCTTTGTCACAGGCGAGCTGAAAGCACTGCTTCAGCATAGCGCTCTCCGCTTTCTCCCAACTCTGTTCTCCAAAGTAGGAATCTTCACTGATATAGTCAAAGTCGCGCCGCAGCGGACCCTGTCCTTCTTTTGGCCCGCATACTGCGGCAAAGCCGGTGATTGCAGGCGGGGAACAGAGCTGAACGGACTGACTTCCGAGATGTTTAAGAGACATGATTTCACCCCGTATCCAAATTTGATGGTATTAGTGTGTCCGAAAGATAGTGTGCCATACAATACCGGGGAGAATCGGCAGAAATTTCTTTTCTATATATAAAAAATAAAAAAAGAGACTTGACTTTCCTCCTTGTGGAAGGTCTACTGTATACATAGAAAGAAGGAGGAATACGATGCGGATTCAGGAAGTGGAAAAGGCAGTTGGAATTACGAAGAAGAATATCCGTTTCTATGAGTCGCAGGGATTGCTGCATCCAGATCGGGAATCAGAAAACGGATACCGCAGTTATAGTCCCCAGGATGTTGCCATTCTGCAGCGCATCAAACTGATGCGGAAACTGGGAATTCCAATTGAAGAGATCCGTCAATTGCAGGCTGGAAACTTGACGCTGTCCGATTGTATGGATCGACACCTGATTTATTTAAATCGGGAGTCGGAAAATATCCGTCAGATTTATGCGGTCTGTCAGGAGTTGTCTGCCAGTCAGCAGACATTGGAACAACTGGATCTGACAGCGTGTGAAGAAAAAATACGGGAGCTGGAGGAAGGCGGTGTACAGTTTATGAGTGTCAAAAATGATAAACGGAAGAAAATGGTTGCTCCGATTATTGTAACTGTACTGTTTATTACGCTGTTTATTGGCTGTGTTTTTCTGTTCTTGTGGGGGAACAGTCAGGAGGCTTTGCCGATTCCTCTTTTAATTTTTCTGCTGTTTATTCCAGTGGCGTTGATTGCCGGTGTTTTAATCGCTGTGATACAGCGAATTCGTGAAATTGAGAAAGGAGAAGAAGATGAAGCTTCTAAATATTGATTATATCCCCGGGAAAGAGATTGAAGCGCTGGGTCTGGTCAAAGGTGCAGTCGTGCAATCGAAAAATTTTGGTAAAGATTTTATGGCCGGAATGAAAGGATTGATGGGCGGCGAGATCATCGGATACACAGAGATGTTACAGGAGGCGCGCCAGATTGCCACCAAGCGGATGGTGGATGAAGCCGAGGCGTTGGGTGCGGAGGCGATTGTCAATGTCCGATACGGCAGCTCTTCTGTGATGCAGGGTGCTGCTGAGATCATTGTCTACGGTACAGCAGTCCGTATCAAATAAGTTATATGGCAATAGAACAACGCCCCGTCGGAAGCGATTCCAACGGGGCGTTGTCGTTTAAATTCCCTTGTATTTCCTGCGTGTCGCAATGCCACCGCGGATATGCCGTTCGGCTTTGTTTTGTTCCAAGATTTCTTTTGCTTGCAGATACAAGCGGTAATTGATCGTTTCCAGTCGCTCAGAAACATCTTTATGTACAGTTGATTTGCTGACGCCGAATTGCTTTGCAGCAGCGCGGACAGTGGCATGATTCTCAATAATGTACACAGCGAGTTCCTCTGCTCTTTGTTCGATATTATCTCTCATTTAGGCACCTCCAGGCTGTGTATGCTGCTAGAGTATATGCAGAAAGAATCAAAGAATATGTACAAAGTAAAACAGAAAACAGCAAAAAGCTCCTTGCCTTTCATGAAAGCAAGGAGCTTTTTGTTTTGAGAAGAATAAAATATACGATTTACTCCGTACGCAACGCAACGACAGGATCTTTCTTTGCGGCGATACGGGAGGGAAAAAGACCGGCGATGAAGGTCAGAAGCATGGAGATGATGACAAGCACGACAGCACCGGCGACAGGGAGACTTGCACCAAGCGTTGCAATGCCTGTTATATTACGGATAATCATGTTGATCGGAATTGTGAGCAACAGCGTGATACCGATTCCAAGCGCACCGGAGACAAAACCGATAATCAGAGTTTCTGCGTTGAACACATGGGAAATATCGCGCTTAGAGGCGCCGATGGCACGCAGAATACCGATTTCCTTGGTGCGTTCCAGAACGGAAATATAGGTGATAATGCCGATCATAATGGAGGAAACAACGAGAGAAATAGAGACGAATGCAATCAGAATGTAGCTGATGGCATTAATGATGGTGGTAACAGAGCTTAAAAGCAGGCCAACCGTGTCAGTATAGGTGATCTGATCCTCTTCCTCCTGATCTTTGTTATAATCAGAGATGCTGTCTGAAATGATATCTTTGGACTCAAAATCTTTGGGATAGATATTGATGGCCGTGGGCTTGCTGAAATCGACGTAGCCGAGATCAGCAAGTGCGCTTTCCTGGCTGGTAGCGAGATGTTCATTTGCAAAGGCAAGAATATCCGCAGGGTCTGTGACATCGTAGCCAAGATAGGTCAGATATTCCAGCATACCGTTGGATTGAATCATGGCGGCAAGCATAGGATAATCTTTCTCGGTATATTCAGAGACAAATTCCATACCGGTTTTCAGATCTCTGTTTGGTTCATCCAATTGTGCAGCAATGACATCGCTGGAGTTTACAGCATCAATCAGCGTGGACATCAGTTCTTCGGTATAGAGAATGCCGCCGGGGGAGCTGTTGTGCAGGGAGCTGTCCGCCGGTTTTACAATGCCGACGATTTTTAACGTCAACGTGTCGTCACTTTTCAACAGGGTTTCAATTTCACTGTTGGTGCGGTCACGAATCAAACCGGTATCTGCATCGGCAGTGTAATAATCTGTGTCGAGTAAAACCTTGAAGGAGTAGTCACACAGTTCCTCATACGTATACCTGGTAGAAGCGAGCGGTTCGGGCGCTTCATAAAGCTCCGGGGAGAGCATGGCATTTTCTGCGGCCTCGTGGTAGGCAGCCAATTCGTCCATGTCCCGAATGCCAAGAGCGTAAAGAACATAGTCAGAAATCTGATTGTTTTCATCCACTTCAATGACCACTTCATTATAAGCGGTAGGAAGTTTGCCGTAGATGACGCTGTATTGCGAGGCAATATAATCGCTGTCACCAATAAACTGGTTCCAAACACCGGCAGTATTGGGCATCATAAGCGAAGAATCTTCCAGTTTCTCGGTTCCCGTTTCCATGCCGAGTTGAGAGAACATTTCGTTGTAATTGCTACAGGTTTTGGTATAGGTTCCATCGTTTTCTTCGATATACGTATTCAGACCTGTACCATAGAGATACTGTAAGTCGTTCACAGCGTCATCGATTTTACAGTCATCGCTTTCCAGATATTTTTTAAAGGCCGTCAGATTGTTGGTTGTAATCATACTGGTCATCGAGTCCATCATCTGCGTCATAATATCGTTGGAACCGACATAGCCATCCTCCACTTCTGCCTTTGTGTTGGCCTCCATAAAATTTCCCATCATAGCGGAAAAGTCCATGGTATTGGCGGAGATGGTAATGGGATAGCTTGCCATCGTGCTGGATTCTACATCGTTGATATAATCTTGTACCCCGGTAGAAAGTGCAAGAATCAGGGCGATGCCAATGATGCCGATGGATCCGGCAAAGGCAGTGAGCAGGGTTCTCGCCTTCTTGGTCATCAGATTGTTGCGTGACAGAGAGAGTGCCGTAAAGAAGGACATCGATGTTTTTCCGATTGCTTTCCCCGCGTCGGAAGAAACCGGGAGGTCGCCGCTGTCATACGGGGCGGAGTCACTAATTAGTCTGCCGTCGAGCAGCCGGACAATGCGGGTTGAATATTTCTCGGCCAGCTCAGGATTGTGCGTTACCATAATAACCAGCTTTTCTTTGGAAATTTCTTTTAAAATTTCCATAACCTGTTTACTGGTCTCAGAGTCAAGTGCACCGGTGGGTTCGTCTGCGAGCAGGATATCGGGATCATTGACCAGTGCACGTGCAATGGCAACGCGCTGCATTTGCCCGCCGGACATCTGGTTCGGCTTTTTCTGTAGCTGATCGCCCAATCCGACTTTTTCCAATGCTTCTATTGCCCGCCGCTTCCGTTCGGACTTTGAGACGCCGGACAACGTCAATGCAAGTTCAACATTGGAAAGAACAGTTTGGTGAGAGATGAGATTGTAACTTTGAAACACAAATCCAATCGAGTAATTGCGATAAGAATCCCAGTCTTTATCTTTGAATTCCTTCGTTGATCGACCGTTGATAATCAAATCACCACTGGTGTATTGATCCAATCCGCCGATGATATTCAGCAATGTCGTTTTGCCGCAGCCGGACTGGCCGAGAATAGACACAAATTCGTGTTCACGGAATTCAATGTCAATTCCTTTCAGTGCTTGAATCTGTTGGTCGCCAATCTCATAGTGTTTTATAATATTGCTGAGTTTTAGCATCTAATCAGGGAACTCCTTTCAATTGAGAATAGAACGCAATAACAATACGCCGGGATTGTGAACTGGTTGTTAACAGATCCAAAATAATACCATTTTAAAAAGAAAATTCCTCCGGCATATACCGGAGGAATGAAACAGTATCAAGAAAAATGCTTATCGTTCCGAATGGTGTTCTGGATAGACAAACGGCGCTGTAAGATTTTCTGCAATAGAAAGCAGATCATCATTGATGATATTCTCATAGTGGTCGCGTGCCCAGACCATATCCCGACGGTGCTTGTATACACTGTCGTGTGCCATAGAGAAACCAAGAATGTAAATCACGATGAAGCAGCCCATACGAAGCGGATCGCTCAACAGAATGTTGCTCATCTTTGGAACGACCATATTGAACACTGCAACCACGGCAAAAACTGCCAGACCGTATAGAACGTGGGTTGCATAGTATGGGCTTTCCTTCAGCGACAGGATACAGCTGACGGTCAGATACACGAGCAGGAAATATTTGTAAATGTGTGCAAACTCGTGGAAAATATGAATGGGCGAGTGATCCCCGGAATGAAACAGCGGAATCGCGACAGACAAGACGCATAATGTGGCATCAATGACCTTGATGCAGATTGCAAACCAGTTGTGAATGTGGCAAAGATCGCTGTTAAGCCAGATACCGACGAAGAAAATCGCATAGAAACAGAAGGTATCAAAATAGAACCAGAAAATACCGACTGGACGGATGGCAGAGACAACGGAGAACAGGTTCAGGCCAATGATGCAGAAGATCAGACACAGCATGAGAATGGCAGGACGTTTATGCAGATGAGACCGGAGTCCATTCAGGACAATACCAAGCATCAAAGAGGTACCGATGAGAATGGCCTGCACGATCATACGGGTAGAGATCATATTGTTGACATTGCTGGAACGGCCAAAAGCGAGCGGAGAAACAATGCCGCTTTCATAATTGGTCCAGTCTGCAACAGCGATCACGATATCAATCTGATTTCTCGCCGAGAAGGTAATTTCCGTAGAATAAATCTGCGGTTCGTATTTTTCTGCTTCCGGAGTACCGACAGTCAGCATCAGATCCCCGTTGATATAGAGATGATAGGCGGAGTAGATTGCGGGGAGCTGTAGAGTATATACATTGTCGCCATAGTCATTGGAGACGTCAATCATCATGCGATAGGTGGTATACCCGTGTTCTGGATAGTTTTCATCACCAAAACTCATCGTGTGATGATCCCCGATGTTGATATATTGTGTAGGCGTATAAGCGTTAATATTCTGCGGGGTGAGTAACTGATCCTGATAAATAGCCCAGCCGTCTGTTAAATAAAAGATTTTGGTATCATCGATGGTCTCAGTGTCAACAGTTAGTAGTCCATCTTTGGCCTGCGGTGACTCACGCGTAAATTTGTTATCAAAAAAATAAATCAGTGTAAAAAATAAAGATGCCAGAACAGTGGTAATAATGATATGTACAGAGAAGTGCTTTAAAAAGTCGTGTTTTTTTTGTTTGGTTACAACGTGCTCCATGTAGATACTCCAGTCTGATTAGAAATGATGAAACGAACAAAAAACAAATAAAAATGGTGATATTTCATAAAAGTCAACATACATAGTCTATCAAACTTTAGAAAGAGAGTCAATTTTGAAATCCGATATTTTTCATATCATTGCAAAGTTTTTGCAATTTGTAAGAAAATGGGACTAAAAAACTGGAAAGAACGATAAAAAACAAGAAGTAAATATCGACAAAAAAACAAAATGCTGTCAATAGAGAACTGTGAGAATGAAGAAACTTTCCAAAAAAACGCTTCATTCTTAAAAGAGAACAATCATCGGAAATTTCTTTTCCGGAATTGTGGGAAATAGGGCTATAAAGTATAGAAATAAAATCTTGACAGTCTATATAAGGCATCATACAATATTAGAACTCTAATCAATTTGAGCATGATTGAGCAGGACGGAGATGAATTGCATGTTAGAGGATGAGAAACGGATTGGGTACGAAGTAAAGCAGTTGTCCTGTCTAATTCGATATGATTTCGAGACGCAGCTTTCGCAGCAGGAGGTTGGTGTGACCTGTATGCAGGCATGGATTATTGGTTATCTTAGCCGGAACGGTCAGACACCGGTGTATCAGCGGGATCTGGAACATGAATTTCAAATTCGTGGTTCCAGTGTTACCAGTTTATTAAAACTTATGGAGAAAAATGGTCTGATTGTTCGATCTCGCGTTTCCCATGATGCCAGATTGAAGCGATTGGAGCTGACGCCAAAGGCGATTGAAATCCATCGGAAAATTCAGGAGAGTATCCGACAACATGAGGAGCGGCTCCGTACAGGATTAACGGAAGAAGAGGTTGCAGTCTTTTTCTCCGTTGTCCATAAAATAAAACAGAATTTACTTTGATTGCTTAAAATGAAGCGATACAGAACTATTTTCGTAGAAAGAGGGGAAGCATAAATGATTGAAAAGTCCCATCTGGGCAGACTGCTGCAGTGTCTGCGGGAGTATAAGCGTGATACACTGCTTGCGCCGGCTTTGGTTTCTATCGAAGTACTGTTGGAAGTGATGATTCCGTTTCTGATGGCGAAACTCATCGACAAAGGGATTACAGCTGGTAATCGAACGTACATTATTGGCATGGGCGTGACTCTGATTGTAATTTGCTGTTTTTCTCTGTTGACCGGTGCATTGTCCGGCAAGTTTGCTGCGCAGGCTGCGGCTGGATTTTCCAAAAATCTTCGCCACGACATGTACTATAACGTACAGGACTTTGCATTTTCCAACATTGATAAGTTTTCTACTGCCAGTATTATCACGCGACTGACAACAGATGTCACCAACGTACAACAGGCGTTTATGATGGTGATTCGTATGGCGGTCAGAAGTCCGATCATGATGATCTTTTCTCTGGTTGCTGCCTTTACGATCAATGCAAAGGTTGCAGTCATTTTTTTGCTGGCGATCCCCATTCTTGCAGTTGGGTTATTTTATCTTATGACCCATGCCTATCCCATCTTTGAATATGTTTTTCATACATACGATCATCTGAATAATATTGTCCAGGAAAATTTACATGGGATTCGTGTGGTCAAAGCCTTCGTCCGGGAAAAACATGAGATCAAGAAATTTGATGACATTTCGATTGATATCTCAAATCAGTTTATCAAGGCAGAAAAACTGCTGGCTTTCAACAGTCCTCTGATGATGATCTGTTCCTATGGCTGTCTGCTTGGTGCGTCTTGGTTGGGCGCCAAGATGATTGTCGGTGGGAGCATGACAACCGGCGAACTTTCCAGCGTAATCTCCTATTCGATGTCCATCCTGATGTCACTGATGATGCTGTCCATGGTATTTGTTATGATCACAATTTCGCGGACATCCGTAGAACGCATTGTTGAAGTTTTAAATGAGACCTCTGATCTCACCAATGGGGAAAATCCGGTTTACAGTGTACGGGACGGTTCCATTTCTTTTGAGAATGTAAATTTCAGTTATGCAAATGATGAGAACAAACTCTGCCTGAGCGACGTTAATCTCTCCATCCGTTCCGGAGAGACGATTGGGATTATCGGGGGGACCGGTACCTCCAAATCCAGCCTGGTGCAGCTGATTCCACGGCTGTATGATGTAACCAGTGGATGCGTTAAGGTTGGCGGTGTGGATGTCCGCGACTATGATCTTGAGACGTTGCGCAATGCGGTTGCAATGGTTCTGCAAAAGAATGTGCTGTTCTCCGGGACAATTAGGGAGAATCTGCGCTGGGGCGACGCGGATGCGACAGACGAAGAGATCGTACACGCATGTAAACTGGCACAGGCAGATGATTTTATCCAGGGATTTCCGGACGGATATGACACCTACATCGAGCAGGGCGGTACCAACGTTTCCGGTGGGCAGAAACAGCGCCTGTGCATTGCACGCGCACTGTTGAAGAAACCAAAGATTTTGATTCTTGACGACTCTACCAGTGCAGTCGATACCAAAACCGATGCGCAGATTCGCAGAGCCTTCCGAGAGGAGATTCCCAATACGACAAAGATCATCATTGCACAGCGCATTTCCTCTGTTGAGGATGCGGATCGAATTCTTGTCCTCGAAAATGGCTGCATCAACGGGGTCGGAACCCACGCCGAGCTGCTGGAAAGCAACGCAATCTATCGCGAAGTCTATGAATCCCAGGGAAAGGGAGGAAACGGGCATGAAGAATAAGAAACCAGAGCAGGGAAACGGATCGGCGCAAGCCGGGATGCCAAAGCGGCCAAAGGTTGACAGAAAAACGATTACCCGTTTGCTTTCTTATCTGAGAGGCAGATATTTGTTCCTGTTTGGCGTGGTTGTGTTTTGTCTGATTGTCGATGCTGTTGCCGGCGGTGCCGGTTCTCTGTTTTTGCAGAAGCTCATTGACGAGTATATTGCGCCGTTAACGAATGTTGCAAATCCGGATTTCAGTGGCCTGCTTCGTTTGATCCTGCTGATGTGCTGCATTTATGTCTGTGGTATTGTAGCGAACCTGATGTATCAGCGCATTATGGCCAGTATTTCGAATGGTGTGATGCACGACATCCGCAGTGAAATGTTTTCCAAAATGCAGCGTTTGCCGCTTCGATATTTTGATACACATACGCATGGCGATATTATGAGCCATTATACTAATGATGTTGATACCTTGCATGAAGTTCTGGGGCGCAGTATCCCGCAGATGTTTTCTGCCTGTATCACGATAGTTGTTCTGCTGATTGCCATGCTGATCCTCAATGTTTGGATGACCGCGCTTGTTTTGCTGGTTGTTCTGTTGATGATTCGTGTTGCAGGAAAGATTGGTGGAAACAGCGCTTCCTATTTTATTCGGCAACAGAAATCTCTCGGTGTGGTCAACGGCTATGTAGAAGAAATGGTTAACGGGCAGAAGGTGGTAAAAGTCTTTTGCCATGAAGAGGCATCAAAAGAAGCGTTTGACCGGATCAACGATCAGCTCTGCCAGGATACAACCGCGGCAAATGTTTTTGCGAACATTTTGATGCCGGTCATGATGAACATTGGCAACATACAGTATGTTCTGATTGCCTTTGTTGGCGGTCTGATGGCAATTCAAGGCGTCGGCAGTATGACCATTGGAACCGTAATTGCTTTTCTGACCTTGTCAAAGACGTTTACCCGTCCAATCAGTATGATTTCCCAGCAGATCAATCTGGTCGTCATGGCACTTGCCGGTGCGCAACGCATCTTTGCATTGATGGATCAGGAGCCGGAAACAGATCAGGGAAATGTGACGCTGGTCAACGCAAAATTAGAGAATGGCGTACTGACAGAATGCGCAGAGCGAACCGGACTGTTTGCCTGGAAGGTTCCAGAAAGCGATGGTGGGTTCCGGCTTGTTCGTCTGACCGGTGAAGTCCAGTTCTTTGATGTGGATTTCGGGTATGTTCCGGAAAAAATGGTGCTGCATAACATTACATTGGACGCAAAACCGGGTGAAAAAATTGCGTTTGTTGGCGCGACAGGTGCCGGAAAAACAACGATTACTAACTTAATCAATCGGTTTTATGATATTGCAGACGGAAAGATCCGTTATGATGGGATCAACATCAATAAAATCTGCAAGGCAGATCTCCGGCGCAGTCTGGGCATTGTTTTGCAGGACGTCAATCTCTTTACCGGTACCGTTTTGGATAATATTCGGTATGGCAGACTGGATGCAACCGACGAAGAGTGCATTGCGGCTGCAAAGGTGGCCAATGCCCACGAATTTATTTCCCGCCTGCCGCAGGGATATGACACCATGTTGGCCGGAGATGGTTCCAATCTGTCGCAGGGGCAGCGGCAGCTATTGTCCATTGCACGCTGTGCTGTAGCCGACCCACCGGTTATGATTCTCGATGAGGCAACCTCCAGCATTGATACCCGCACCGAAGCTTTGGTACAACGCGGTATGGATCAATTGATGGAAGGCAGGACGGTTTTTATCATTGCGCACCGTCTGTCTACGGTGAAAAACTCGGATAATATCTTGGTGCTGGAACATGGCAATATCATTGAACGGGGCAGCCATAACGAACTGGTATCCCAGAAGGGGAAATATTATCAGCTTTATACTGGTGCCTTTGAACTGGAGTAGAACTCGATAGGCATGATTTTACAAGGAAGAGCAGATGTGCTAAAATGCAGTTGCACATCTGCTCCTTGCATATCGTGCAATTTGAAAGGACAGGGAAAAAGAAGATGAAGCGGAGAGAAAGCAGAACGTTATGGATGATAGGAACCGTGATTGGTTTATCGGTGCTGGTTCTGTTAGGCGGCCTGTACTGTTTGCATATGCAGGGAAAGCAAGCAAGTAGTGAAAAAGAAGGGGACCACGAGAAAATCCAGACGGAAGTTGAGGAGAAGGAGCAGTCGGAACCAAGCGAGGGGGAAACAGAAGAAGTTGCATCTCCGGAAATAATTGCAACAGGGACGGATCTTACGGAACCTGCACTACAAACAGATCCGGAATGGGAAGCGGTAGAAAAAGAGGAAGAAGTGCAGTCGGAGCAGGCATACGAAGAATCGGTTGATCTCTCCGGTCTAGAGACGGCGATTTGTACAGAGATTGAAACCCGGGCAGCAAGGTGGTCTGTAGTTGTGGTGAACCTCTCCAACCAGCAGACACTTGTTTGTGACAATGCTGGGACATCCAGCACGAAAACCACGGCGGCGAGTTTGATCAAGCTCTATATTATGGCCGCGGCCTATGACCGAATCAACGCAGGCCTTCTGACAGATACCGATGCATTGGAGCAGTCCATCTACAATATGATTACAGTCAGCAGCAACGAGGCCACCAATGCGGTGTTGCGTGCTATCGGCGACGGTGACAGTACACTTGGAATGCAGCGTGTCAATGCCTACTGTCAGGCACAGGGATATACGGCTACGCAGGTCAATCGTTTGCTGGGAATTTCTAACTATTCGATAGAAAACTTCACCTCTGCGGTGGACTGCAGCAGGATTTTAACCGCCATTTACAGTGGAAGCTGTGTTTCTTCGCAGTGGTCAAAGAAAATGCTGTCTCTGCTGCGGCAGCAGACGGTGACCTATAAAATCCCGGCTGGCATTTCCAATCAGCCTGTTGTTACGATCGGGAATAAAACAGGAGAGCTGCCTGGTCTTGCCGAACATGATGTCGCGATCATTACAGGAGAGGGATTTCAGTATGTTCTATGTGTTTTATGCGAGAATTCTGGACAGGACGATGGGGCGATTGGAGAAATTTCCCATATTTCGGCAATGGTCTATGAAGCGTTTTCATAAAGGGTTCAGTGGCATTGAATACTATATGGTGTGAATGGAAGGGAATGGAAAACTGGAAAATAATTGGTTGACATTCCTTTTGGAATACGCTATATTTCTCTCTGTAGCAGTACGCATTACGCTTCAGAAACTTCCGTAGCTGGAGAGAAGAGAGGAAATATAATTGACAGATCGATGTCCGAAATGCGGCGCGGAAAACAGTGCAAAGACACAGTTTTGTACTTCTTGTGGCGCCAGACTGGAGAGAACCAATGATATGGGCGGTGCAGCGCAAGGCTTTGGCGGTAACCGGCATCCCGTACATCAGAACAGCTCTCTCAAAACACGTTCCGAAAATTCTCTAGAAAAAGAGGATATATTCAAAGACTCTGAAAAAGAGACAGAGAAGGAAATCCATAGTTCTTCACAGGACGTTCCTCCAAACAGTACGGGGCGTTCCTTTTCGGAGGATGACCGTTACAGTACCGACTATGAGGGAAAACCCAGGCGGACAGCATCCGAAGATTTTACACGTAAGCGTTCCAGAGAATCTTATCAGACCGAGCGCGGCCATCGCCGGACGCAACCACCGAGACAAAATCATATGTTGACCATTGTACTCATTACCTTGATGGTGGTGGTAGTCATTGCAGCCGCGGTTGTGGTTGTTTTTGCCATCCGTGGAAGAGGTCAGAGTGATAAGATGGAACTGAACGAAAATACAAGTATTGCGACCAGCGAAGAAAAAAGAAAACAACTGGAAAATGCAGACACCTATTATGTTACCAACGCGGTCAGCTATTTGAGCATGCGCAGTGAGGCAGACAGCAAGTCCAGTATCGTGGGTGAGCTGTATAATGGCAACTCGGTAAAAGTATTATCCAATGGCGGAGATTATTGGTATATCTATTCGGAAGATCTCAGCGTTTATGGGTACGTCGATTGTTCCTACCTGACAGCGGACCGCAGCAGTGTTTCCTACGGGGAGGAGACCAAACAGGATTCTGACTCCAAAAGAAAGACTGGGTACGGCAATGCCCCGCAAAATTATGAATTTGTGCGGTATGCCTATGTCAACAGCGGATACCTTGCGTTGCGCAGTGCACAATCCTCGTCTGATTCCAATATTATCGGTGAGCTTTATAATTATTATCCTGTGCAGGTTATTTCCTCTTCGGGAACTTATTGGTATGTGTATTCTGCCGATTTGGGGATGTATGGCTATGTCAACAGCAGTTATCTGATTGGTGAATCCAGTCCGACCAGCAGCGTCCACGATCCGGATATCTATTATGCCTCGGTGAACAGCGGATATCTTGCCTTGCGCAATGCGCAGGCTTTCGATTCTTCCAACGAAATTGGAAAGCTCTATAACGGCGATAGAGTAGAGGTCATGGATTATTCCGGAACCTATTGGTATGTTTATGCACCCACGCTGAGGATGTACGGCTACGTCAACAGTGAATATCTGGTTCAATAATCTGAGATGAAACACCCCCCGGCTGATTATCAGCCGGGGGGTGTTTATAAGGAGAATTTCAGAGGGCTTGAGAGAAACAGGGGCTTGATTGCGATTCCAGCAGTGCCCAGAAGATCCAGAGAAGCGGATTGACGAGGACGAGACCCAGACCGAATAATCCTTGAACCCAATAACAAAACAGTGCACAGCCGATGGCAGCAAATACTGCGGTGTCGCGCTGTTGAAACCAGGTTCTGAAGGATGCGATCATTGTTGAGAGATAAGCGGCCAGTCCCAGTGTACCGAGATTGACAAGATGTCCGAGATATTCGTTGTGTGCATTGTCGACGTGCGTCGTAAATGTATGCCCTGTTTCTTCCACCAGTCGGGAGAAGGTGAGATCCAAGCGGGCAGAGAGTGTGTCTGGACCGCCACCAAGCAGTGGATGTTCCGGAACCAGATCCAGTACTACGCGCCAGATACGGATGCGGCTGGAACCAAAGGAATCTGAGAGTTCTCCGTGCAAAATTCGGGACAGCTCGTATAGACTTCCGCTGTCAGCGGGGTACCAGTAGACAATACTCAAACCAAGACATACGGCGAACACACAGAAGAGTGCGAGGATCCGGCTCTGGCGGGAGGGCGAACAAGGATGGAGAAAACGACAAATGAATTTCAATACCATACAGATGGCAGATGCAACAAAGCAGAGCAGTGCCCGCATACCGAATACAATGGAAACTGTGACAGTTCCTTCTGTATAATTGGGAACCATGGAACTGGCATAACCGGCGACGAGTAACAACAATGCCGAAGCGGAAAAGGCCGAGTGCAATCTGTCTCTTGTGCGAAGTAAAAGGGGAGTGGAGACAAGCGCACACAGACAAAGTGCAACAATGCCGCCGGAACTTTTGGAAGAGATAAGTAAAAAAAGACCGCAGCTTGCGGGAATCATCCAATATCCGCGGGAAAAGCTGTGTTCGGTAATGTAAAGAGCCGTAAAAAAAGGGATGCCAATACAGAGAAAGGCAGCCAGTAGATTGGTATTGCCGATGGTGCCCAGAAAACGACCGGTATAAGAAATGCCGTTGTCATAATAAGTCAGTGTGCCCGGAAATAATCGCAGTGGATCCAGGCAAAACAGTTGCAATATGGCAATGAGACAGCACAGGGTTGTGGATACAGCCAGCGCAATTGCATGGTGCCTTTTAAAAACTGCGTACTGAGAGATGCCAAAAAATGTACCGCAATAAAGCAGAATGGTTAGTAAGCCGTCGTAACGTGAGGTACCGATTAAGGTTTGTACTCTGAATGTAGAGCAACAGGCAGAAAGACAGGCAACGATTCCAAAGATAAGCACTGCATTCTGTGCAGGGTGCAGCGAGGATAGACAGAAGTTTTTCTTAATGCGAATACGGTAGAATAACAGTACCGATAACCACAGCACAGTAGGAATTACGAAGCAGAGGTATTTGGCAAAAGTAATGTTGCGATAGCCGGAAATACCAGAGAAAAGGGGGAAGAAAAGCAGCATAAACAAAAGATAACAATCAGTTAGCCTGTTGGCAAGGTTCTGCGACCGTTTGGATTTGTCAATCATAAGGGAATCCTTTATTAATAGAAAAATATTCAGAACGGTATCTTGTCAGTGACAAAAAACTATGATACCATTTTCTAACATACCACAGATTTGGCACGCTTTCAACGGACAACCGTTAGAACGTGCGGAGAGGCGGAAAACAAATGTATTTTGATACCCATGCCCACTATGATGACGAAGCTTTCGCGGAAGATCGGGACACGTTGCTGGCTTCTATGCCGGAACGCGGCGTCAGTTTGATTGTGAACCCCGGATGCAACCGCGTGACATCGGAACAGGCAATCGCAATTGCAGAACAGTATCCTTTTGTTTATGCTGCAGTGGGATGGCACCCGGAGCAGGCAGAAGAATTTGATGGTGATTCAATTCCATGTTTGCGGCAAATGGCAACCCACCCGAAGGTTGTTGCAATTGGGGAAATTGGTTTGGATTATCACTATGGCGAGGACCGGGACGTGCAGAAGGCTGTGTTGGAGCAACAGTTGCAGCTGGCAATGGAATTGGATCTGCCCGTAATCATCCATGACCGTGAAGCGCATGGCAACTGTATGGAAATCATACGACGCTATCCAAAGGTCCGGGGTGTTTTTCACTGCTATTCCGGCAGCGTGGAAATGGCCAAGGAACTGATTAAGATGGGATGGTATCTCAGCTTTACCGGTGTGATTACATTTAAAAATGCACGAACTGTGTCGGAAGTGATCAAAACCATTCCGATGGATCGTATTATGATTGAGACGGACAGCCCCTATCTGACCCCGGTGCCGTACCGGAGTCTGCGCAATGATTCCTCTTATTTACCCTATATGGCGCAGAAAATTTCGGAGATCAAAGCGTTGCCATTGGAAGAAGTGGTGCAGATTACAAGAGAAAATGGAATCCGATTGTTTGGAATTTCCCAATAACGATTCAAAATCCCGCTGATATACCAGCGGGATTTTACGTTTGCATCGCAATCGCATTTCTCTGTCCTCAGGAGTCCAGAATTTTTGGTACATAGCAACTGTTTGGTAAGGCGCTTGCTAACTGAATCAGAATATTTTCCATGCCGTGATTGGAAAAGCGTTCAAAGGCAATATCATTGATATGGATATTCGGTGTGATGCTGTCCTCTACAGTGGCACGGATCGATGTTCCCTGTCCTTCCCGGCTTTCCACTATCAGTGTTCCGCCGTGCAGCTCGGCAATGCCTTTTGCAATGAACAGGCCAAAGCCGATGCCCCCAGCCATATCAGACAAAGAAGGTGCCGATTCAAAACGGGAAAAGAGGTTGGTCAGCGCTTCCGTTGAGATGCCGCTTCCGGTATCTGTAATGGAAAAAACAAAGTGTTTGTTTACATGGGAGACAGCGACATGAATGCTACCGCGGGCAGGCGTGTGCAGCAGACTGTTGGAAAGAAGGTTGAGAAGCATCTGCTCGATGAGACCGCGATCAACGGCGGCAACAACATCCTCATTGCCGCACGGCCGAAACTCCAGTGTGATCCCAAGTTCAGCAATCAGAGGACGGACGGAAGCCAACAAGTCGTCACAGAGATGATTGAGGTCTGTCATAACAGGAGCAGGCGTGAGGGAACCGTCCAGAAGCGCGTTGACGGTGTCCATGCTGGTGATGGTTCGAAGCAGATTGTAATAGTTGTGATGGAAGATGGCAGCATGGGAAGCGGCTTTCGGGGAAGGTTCCACACCTTCCGGACAGAGCTGCCGCAGCGTGAGTTCCACAGACAGTTTGATATTGAATAGAGAAGAGCGAAGATTGTGCAGGATGGCAGGGGGGATCAGACCCTCTTCCGATACAATCTGCTGTGGGTGAAGGATAAAGTAGATGATGTCGTCTGTTCGGCTAACAGTCAGTGTGACAGGGCGGTCTTGCAGAACGACAGATGTGACAAATTCCTCTGCGGATTCCTGCAGAATATGTGCAGGGAGATATTCAGAAATCTGCCGACCGACGGGAGATCCATCGAAAAAAGTGTCGGCAGCAGGATTTGCCAGAAGAATGCATCCGTCACGAACTCCAAGGGTTGGATTGGGAGAGAGACGGAGTAGGGGGTTTAGTTTTTGTTCCATAGATTCCTCCCCAAATATTTTTATAGTATTTTTATGGCGAAGTTAGCATTTGCAGAAAGTGAAAAAAGAAAAATGAAGTGAATGCCAATATTATAGCAAATATCTGTGAAAAGGACAATTCTGCGAATCGAATTTTATAAAATTTTATAAGAAGTGCAGAGAAAAACAAAAAAACAGGGAAAAAACGCGGAAAAAATTATAAAAGTCTAACACGGAATATCCTTGTTTTTTCCAGTTCACAGCTTGATTTTTTAGAGGCAGTGGTGTAAAGTGTTAAGGTATCTCTCGCTGGGATTTTCCAAAGTGTTTCGGCAAGAGAATATAAATCTGAAAAACGGAGGGGAAGAGAATGTCGAAATCATCCAGTCAGAATTATCTGCATGGTGCAGCTATTCTGGCCGCGAGCGTCGTTATTATTAAAATTCTCGGTGCGGTCTATAAGATCCCGCTTGGAAATATTCTTGGTGACGAAGGCTATACGCATTTTATGGTTGCCTATAATATCTATAATGTTTTGTTGACCATTTCCACAGCTGGACTCCCAATTGCATTATCCCGCCTCATTTCTGAGGCAAACACCATGCGTCGCCCCTTGCAGGTGAAACGGATCTATCGCGTTGCGATGGTGACTTTTGTGGTGCTTGGCGCAATTGCCTCTCTGGCGATGTTCCTGTTTCCCACGGAGCTTGCAGCCAAAATGGGGGATGTTGAGGCGGCGCAGAGTATTTGGGTTTTATCCCCTTCTGTTATTTTGGTTTGCGTGATGTCTGCCAGTAGAGGCTACGCAGAAGGCCATTCCAATATGGTTCCGACTTCAATTTCTCAGGTAATTGAAGTTGCGGTCAAAGTCGTTTTCGGTTTAGTTCTGGCATTTATTCTGTCCAGACTGGGAAAAAGTCTGCCGGTGCTTGCAGCGGCGGCCGTTTCCGGCGTTACAGTTGGTTCCCTTGTTGCTGCGGTCTATATTTTTATTTCTGTGCAACGGCAGTATCGGCCGGGGACGCTGACAGCTTCAGATCTGGATGTTCCAGAGCCCAGCGGCGTCATTTTTACCCGTCTGATCAAGATTGGCGTACCCATTGCATTGGGTGCTTCCGTTTCCAGTCTGATGACACTGATCGATTCCAATCTGGTGCTCAACCGGTTACAGGGCGCAGCAGGCTTTACATACCATGACGCAAAAGTTTTATACGGTGTCTATGCCAAGGCGCTGACGTTGTACAATCTGCCTGCGGCTTTCGTGACTCCGCTGACCATCAGCATTGTGCCGGCGATTACCAGTACGTTGACGGCGAAAAGGCGTACCGAGGCAAAAAATATTACAGAATCTTCTCTGCGTATCGCAACAATTCTGGCGCTGCCCATGGCAGTTGGTATGTGCGCACTGTCCTATCCCATTATGCGTGTTCTCTATCCGACCAGTGCTGAACAGGGACCTGCACTGCTTGCGGTTATGGGGCTTGCTTCATTCTTTGTCTGTATGGTGTTGATGACGACAGCTGTTTTGCAGGCATACGGGAAAGAGCGATTACCCGTCTATACGTTGCTTAGCGGTGCAGTTTTGAAAATAATCCTTAACTGGGTTTTGATTGGAAACCCTAACATCGGCATTTATGGTGCGCCTATCAGTACCATCGTATGCAATGCCTTTATGTGCGTGATGAACTATATCTTTATTATTCAGAAGGCGAATGCTCTGATCAGTCTGAAGAATATTCTGCTTCGACCGCTGATCAGTTCAGCGGTGATGGGTGTTTCGGCCTATGGCGTTTATCGCCTGGTACTTTCGATTCTGCCCGGTAGTGGAAGACTGGTTTTGGCGGTAGCAATGTGCGCTGGTGTGGGTGTCGGTGTCGTGCTCTATCTCGTTTTGACTGTTGTGACGAAGTCCATTACCCATGAGGATATGGATTTGCTTCCTGGTGGCAAAAAACTGGCAAAACTTTTGCGGATTCGATAAGCTGTGCACAATGTGTATTTGAGGGGTTCAATATGACAACTACAGAAGAATTTAAACTGAAAGACAATTATGATGTAGAGGATCTTAAGAAACTCGTTTCTTTTTTGCGAAGCGAAAAAGGGTGTCCCTGGGATCGGGAACAGACCCATGCAAGCATTCGCCGCGATCTTCTGGAAGAGGCATATGAAGTTTGTGAGGCCATTGACCAGGAAAGTACGGTGCATCTCAAAGAGGAACTCGGAGATTTGCTGCTTCAGATTGTGTTCCATACCAGCATCGAAGCAGAGAAGGGAACATTTGTGCTCGATGATGTTGCAGATGGTATCTGTAAAAAGATGGTACTGCGCCATCCGCATGTGTTTGGGGATGTGCAAGTCGGTGGGACAAATGATGTGTTGACAAACTGGGATGCCATCAAACAAAAGGAAAAGTCACAGACTACAGTTACCTCGGTTATGGACAGTGTAGCCAGAAGTCTGCCCGGACTTTGGCGTGCCGAAAAAATCCAGAAGAAGGCCAAAAAAGTGGGCTTTGACTGGGACGATGTCAATGGCGCGATGTCCAAACTCTGGGAAGAAGTGCAGGAGTTGCAGGAAGGCATTGATCACCATGACCTCGAAAATATTGAGGAAGAACTTGGCGATGTGATTTTCAGTGTTGTTAATGTGGCACGGTTTTATGGTATGGACTGTGAAGCAGTGACGCATAAGGCCTGTGAAAAGTTTATTCGGCGCTTTCAATTTATGGAACAGGGTGCAGCCGAGCAGGGAATTGCACTCTGTGCGGAAAACCTAGAGCAAATGGAAGAGATCTATCAGACCGGTAGGAGTGTATTGGAAGGGAAAGAGATCCAACATCCTTTCCAGTCGAGGCCGGTTGAGCATGGACAAAGTGAGTGATTTTTAAGGAGGATAAAGGTAAAATGAACAAAGCAGAACTCATTATGACAGTCGCAGAAAAAACCAGACTTTCCAAGAAGGACAGCGAAGCTGCGGTGAATGCAGCACTGGAATCCATCTGTGAAGCTCTGGCATCCGGCGAAAAAGTTCAGCTGGTCGGTTTCGGTGTGTTCGATGTCAAGATTAGAGAAAAACACATGGGTCGCAACCCCAAGACCGGAGAAGAAATCGAAGTTCCTGAATCCCGCGTTCCCCATTTCAAGGCTGGTAAAGCGCTGAAGGAAGCACTTGCAGAGTAAGCTCGCGGCAGCCGATAAAAAGACAGACAGCACCGTATAATTCACGTGCTGACTGTCTTTTTTTGCATAAAGTTGAGATGGAATCAATAGACTGTCCGCAGGAGGCGATCGCATGGATAAATTGGGATTTGAACGGGCAGCTGCACTGCTTCCACCGGAGTTAAGGCGTCATGCATTGGCGCTTCCTGTGGAAAAACGACAGCGCACAGAGGAGTTCCGGCTTCGTTGCGGAACCCACGCCACTGTGTTACTGCCGGAAGGAGAGGTACAATTCGGTGGACGTTCTCCGGTTTCTACCGCAGTGTTGGGTGCAGTTATGGAAACAGCGACGGGAGCCTCGCTGCATGCGGCGATGGATCAACTGCGACAGGGATTTCTCACAGTCCGCGGTGGTATCCGGATTGGCGTCTGCGGTACTGCAGTGCGTGATAGCCGTGGTGTGGTCTTTATGAAACAATTTTCTTCTTTGAGTATTCGGATACCGGGAGAGGCGAAGGGCTGTGCGGATGCCCTGTTACCGAAGATGTTGCCCTTACAGTCCACTCTGATTCTTGCGCCGCCGGGAGTAGGAAAGACAACATTGCTGCGAGAATTGATCTGTGGCATGTCGGATACTGGGATTCGAATTGGACTCTGCGATGAGCGGGGAGAGGTTGCAGCGGTCTGGAATGGCGTACCCCAGTTTGAAGTGGGACGGTGTACGGATGTTCTGTCTGCGATTCCAAAAGCGGAGGGGACCATGATGTTGTTGCGCGCCATGAATCCACAGGTAATTGCGATGGATGAGATTACTGAGCGTGCAGATGTTGCGGCCTGCATCCATGCAGCGGGATGTGGTGTGAAGCTGTTTGCCACAGCACATGGCGAATGTTTGGAGGGATTACAGGAGCGGCCACTGTACCGGATGTTGCTGCGAGAGAAAATTTTCCGGAATGTAATCGTCATCACCAAGAAGGATGGGCGGCGTCAATATCGTATGGAGGCACTGTCATGCTGAAATGGTTTGGAATGTTATTGCTTGTCATAGGTGGGGCAATGACGGGAACCGCTGCCGCTGCCCGTTTGAAACGGCGTGTACAGTCGCTTTCGGCGATGCTGGCGGCATTAGAGTTGATGCGTGGAGAGATCAGTACACTGCTAATGCCGCTGCCAGAAACCATTGTACGGCTTGCAAGCATGGAGCAATTGGCTGTACAGCCGTTGTTTCGGGCTGTGGAAGCAATGCTTCCACAGTTGGGTGAGCGCACATTTTCTGCGTTATGGGAACAGGCAGTTGCTGAGAGCAGCCTTGGATTTTCAGCAGAAGAGAAACAGAGTTTACGACAGCTTGGAGAAAATCTGGGACGTTTTGATGCGGAAACGCAGTCCATTGCCATTTCCCGTTGTATGGACGAGCTGGAGCAAAGTTTATCCATCGCGAAGAGAAAAGCCACAGGGGACGGAAAACTATACAAAGGTCTTGGTCTTGCAGGTGGCCTGATGTTGGCCGTTATCTTGTGCTAATAAAACAAAAACACATTGGTGCATTTTAATGTACCAATGTGTTTTTTATAATGATATATTATTTCTAAGCGTTTTTCTGCAATGCCAGGCAATCACGCAAAGCATCCAGCAAATGGTCAACATTTTCCGGTGTAGCATTGTAACCCATCAGACCAATCCGGATCACTTTACCGGCGAGAGCTCCAAGACCGCCGCTGATTTCGATGTGGTGACGGCTCAACAGATCTGCACGCAGTTTCTTTTCATCGATACCTTCAGGAACCTTGACAGCGTTGAGTTCGGGCAGACGGTATGCCGGTTCAACCAACATCTCAAGACCGAGTTCTTCCAGGCCGGCAACCAGACGCTCATGAACAGCCTGATGACGGGCAAAGACATTTTCAGTGCCCTCTTCCAGAATATTATACACAGACTGATAAAGTGCATACATCATACTAATGGGCGCAGTATGGTGATAAATACGGGTTTCACCTGTCCAATATTTAGCCAGCATGCTCATATCCAGATACCAGTTGGGGACAGGGGTCTTGCGATTCAGGATGACTTCCATTGCAGCATCAGAGAAGCTGATGGGAGCAGCTCCCGGAGGGCAGCTTAGGCACTTCTGCGTGCCGCTGTAAACGACGTCAGCCTTCCACTTATCAATTTCAACCGGAATACCACCCAAACTGGTGACGGTGTCAACCAGATAAAGTGCGCCGCTCTCGTGAACCAACTGACCGATTTCTTCTACCGGGTTGCAGACCCCAGTAGAGGTTTCTGCATGGACAATCGCAACGATCTTGTACTGATCCTGTGCGAGCAGTTCCTTGACGCGCTCAACGCGAACAGGAGTACCCCATTCAAATTCTTCCTTGGTTACAACAGCGCCGAGACGGGATGCGACATCTTCCATGCGGTTGCCAAATACACCGTTTTCCAGAATCAGAACCTTGTCACCGCGTTCGACAGTATTGACAAAAGCAGCTTCCATACCGATAGAACCAGTACCAGACAGGGGAAGCGTCATCTTATTTTCTGTATTCATTAACGCACGCAGACCATGTTTGATTTCGGCCATGATCTGAAGGAAATAAGGATCCATATGACCAAGCATCGTGCGGGAGATTGCATTATAGGTACTGGGCGCAACGCCGCTGGGGCCAGCGCCGAGTAGAAGGGTACTTTGAATGTCGTCGAGATAGTTTTTCATAACAATTTCCTTTCCAAAACAGTTCTTTCTCGATTACAGCTTTGTGAGAAAAAAAGAAGAGAGTTCTATATCTGGTGGATAGACTCTCTAAAAACAACTGCCAGTTTTCTACCCAAAAAAGGACGCGAAAGGATAGAAAACAAAGGCTCTGTCCTTTTGCCTGAGAGATTCATACGAAACCGTACTTGCACCTTCGGCACCCGCTCGGGGCGGGATTCTCCAGAGTTCCATCCGCCTACAGTCTTATCAATATAGAATCCTGAGAGTTTCACTCCTTCGGCAGATATGACACAATTTGGCATATCACTTTCCTGTAAGCATCAATTGGCTGTAATGAAATTGTAAGTTAAGTATAACGCTGCAATATCCACTTGACAAGACCAAAAACAGGATTTCGTCAATTTGGACAAAAATGTGACGACTTCTCCACAATTCTCATATACTTTACAAAAATGCCGCTGTGCTTTTCCAAGGGATACCAGACATAATTCACAGAAATGACGAATAGAATGCGACAGCACCGTACAAAAGAGGGAGAAAGGATGGAAGAGACCGTGGATGTGGATCTGATCTTCAAAATTGCTGCTGTCGGTATTCTTGTCGCAGTATTGAACCTGTTACTTACGCGTTCAGGCAGAGAAGAACAGGCATTGATGACAACGCTGGCCGGTCTGGTGGTGGTACTTATGATTCTTGTACAAGAGATTAGTGCACTGTTTACGCTCATCAAGAATCTGTTTGGGCTTTGAATATGGATGCAGTCATAAAAGCAGCCGCGATTGGGATACTGGGCGCTTCGGCTGCGTTGCTTATCCGAAAGAGCAACCCGGAGCTGGCTCTGTTGATTGGACTGGCTTCGGCGATATTTGCATTGTCAGTGGCGGGCGGATTGTTGACGGCTGTGATGGAGTTCTTGGATCTGACAAGCTCTTTTTCCGACGTGGCGCCGGAAGTTTTAGAACCGGTTCTGAAGTGCTTGGCCATCGGTCTGATTGGAGGACAGGCATCTGGATTGTGCAAGGATGCCGGACAGAGTGCACTGGCGCAGGCCGTGGATATTGTCTGTGGGCTGGCGGCGCTCTGTACCGCACTCCCGCTGATGAAGCTGTTGTTCAATATGCTGGAGGGCTTACTTTGAAACGGATACTCTTGTGTTTGTTCTTGACGAGTGTGTTCTTGTGTGGGTCCTGTTTCGCGGCAGAGACGGATATCGGGACAAAACAACGGGAATCGTTTGGCGTCGATGCCGTGGAGTCGGCTCTGCCGGAAGAGGCAGAGGACATGCTCGGAGAGGTATCGGTGGATGCGGATCTGAATCTCAGCGAAAAACTTTCCAATCTCTGGGATGCGACAATCAGAACGCTGTCAGAGCACTTACATACCGGTCTGCGAAGTGTGGCGATGATCCTGATCATTACGGCGTTGTGCGCCTTGGCCGAAACCATGGGAGAAAACAATGCCGCTAAGACAGTGATTTCTCTTGGCGGTGTGCTGGCGGTTGCGACGGTGGTTATTGGGAATGTTTCCTCTTTTTTTCAACTTGGAACCAGGGCATTGACAACGCTTTCCCAGTTCTCCAAAGCATTATTGCCCTGTATGGCGGCCACAGCTGCGGCAAGCGGCGCCATTGGTGCGGCCGCTGCACAGGGTGCCGCGACTGCGTTGTTTTTGGACGTGCTGTTGACGGCGATGAACAGTTTGGTTATGCCGCTCATCTATGCCTATACCGCAGCGGTGATTGCAGATGCAGCGGTGGGAGGAACAGCACTTTCTGCCGCGGCGAAGTTAATGAAGAAGCTTTGTACCTTGCTGTTAACGCTGCTGGTGACAGCGTTTACGGTCTATTTTAGCATCACTGGTGTACTATCCGGTGCAGCGGGACAGTTGAGCATCAAGCTGACGAAAACTGCGGTTTCTGCGGCATTGCCTGTAGTTGGCAGTATTTTGTCCGATGCAGCTTCTTCTGTTCTTGCCGGTGCCGCAATTTTGAAAAACACGGTTGGTATATTTGGATTGCTGGTGGTGCTGGCTGTCTGTTTAACGCCGATGCTGACCCTCGGTTGTTACTTATTGCTATATAAACTGGCGGCCGCAGTGACGGAAACTTTGTCGGACAAGCGAATGGGCAGTCTGATCGGCGGCATCGGCGATGCTTTTGGTATGGTGCTTGCAGCGGTTGGCGCCGGCGGTTTTATTTTGCTGTTTTCCATCATTACGAGCATTCGGGCGGTGAGTATGACATGACGGAAGTGTTCAGAAACTGGATTTTGAGTTTGACAGCCACTGCGCTGTTCTGTTCCATTGCGCTGGCCATGGCGCCGAAGGGACGGGCGGGCGGTGTGCTGCGGCTGGTATGTGGAATTGCATTGTCGCTAGCTCTGATTGCACCGCTGATTCAATTGGATCTTTCTGCTTATACAGACAGTGTAACATCATTTTCGCAGACTTACCGTGATGTGACAACCCGAGCGGAAGAACAGGCAGAATCCTTGTATCGAGGAATCATAGAGGAGGAATGTGCGGCATATATATGGGACAAAGCGGAACGCTGTGGGATGGTAGTGACAGCGGTTTCTGTTACGGCTCAGTGGGACGATGTGACAGAGAACTGGCTGCCGCACACAATCTCCATCGATGTTCCGTCAGACACGGATACAGCGGCATTGTCCGCTGCCATTGAAACGGAGTTAGGGATACCGGCAGAACGACAGGAGTGGAACATTGCATGAAGACAGCAGACTGGAAGGAACGGTTCAAAAACGGCAGCCGATACCGCTATGCGGCAGTGGTTTTGTTGTTTGGCATCCTGTTAATACTTTTGCCGCGATGTGAAAAAGTCAAGGAAAATTCCGAGGTGGAGGTGAACGATTGTCAGACATTGGATACAACCGCTACAATCTTCTCCATTGAGGAAGAAGAAGCAAGGCTGCAAACTGCGCTCAGCCGTATTGAAGGCGTTGGGCATGTAGAAGTGCTTCTGTCTCTAAAAAGCACAGTAGGCAGGGAACTGGCAACCGATGAAGAAGGAACGCTGGTGCTGTCTGAAGGCGCTGGTGCCGAAACGGTTGTCGAACTGTATGAAACCTGCCCGGAATATCTTGGCGCAGTGGTTATTTGCAGTGGGGCAAACAAAGCAGAGGTCGCACTTGCAGTGACCCGTGCAGTGCAGGCATACACGGGCCTTGGCAGCGACAAAATTACTGTCATTAAGGGCAGCGCAGAGTAAGCGCTGCCAGGAAACAGGAGGAAAGTTATGAAAAATCTGAAGCGAAATCTGACGATTGTTGTGGTACTGTTATTCATTTGTGCCGCGGTGGGACTGAACTGGTCGTATAACAATAAGTGGGGAACTTCTAAGGATGCCTATGCCGAGGCGGAGGATGCTGCAATGGAGAAGGCCAATACAGAATATGCAGCATCACTGGAAGATGAAAAAAACGATACGGAGACAGGGAAAGAAGAAAAGAAAAAGACGAGCGGTGAGGAGAGCAAAGAGACAGAAAAGGAAGAGGCCGGTGACTCGGATTACTTTTCCTCAGCACGGCTGACACGGGAACAGTCCCGCGATGAGGCAACTGCGCTATTACAGGATACAGCATCTTCCGACAGTGCTTCGCAGGAAGTGATTGACGCGGCAGTAGAGGAAATTGCCGCGATGGCAAGCTGGACCATGCAGGAAGCACAGTTGGAAAACATGATTCTCTCAAAAGATTTTGAAGATTGTATTGTGTTTATCAACAGCGACACAGTAACCGTTGCAGTGCCGGCACCGGAAGAAGGCCTGAGTGAGGCCGATGTTGCCCGTGTGATGGAGACCATCACCAGTGAAACGGACTATACAGCCTCGCAAATCCGGGTGGTAGAAGTGAAATAAAAGAAAAATGAATAAAAATCAAAACAAAACAGCAAAATATGGTATAGTATTTTTTTAGAACGTCTTTCTTTTTGCCGGCATTCGTGGTAAAATAACACAACTACTGTTAGGAGGCGGGTAAAATGGCTGAAAATTACATTACCTATCAGGATGAAAAGGGAAACATTCATATTTCGGAGGATGTCATCGCTGTCATTGTCGGCGCAGCTGCAGCGGAAGTAGAGGGGGTTGCGGGGCTGACCAATACGGTTGGTGTTGACCTGGTGGATTTCCTTGGCAAGAAATCATTGCAGAAGGGAATCAAAATTCAGTTTGAAGAAAATAAAGTCATCGTTGATGTCATCATTATGATCCGCTTCGGCTATGGGGTGACTGCTGTTGCCCAGAAGGTGCAGGAGACTGTTGCGGCGGCAGTCGAGTCGATGACGGGGCTTGCAACACAGGTGAATGTTCATGTCAACGGTGTTGCGTTTGATAAATAACCGCGATTGATCCGATCGGATCGGGGAGCTTGGCTCTTCGGTCCGCTTCGGCATTTTCATACCGACGACAGTACGGAGAAAAAGCAGCACGGACGGCATGTTACCGGCCGTGCTTTATAGACGGAGGAACGACAGTTATGACGAGAACCACAGCGCGGGAGATTGCCGTCCAGCTTGGGTTTGCACTTTGCGCGAAACAACAGAAGCCGCAGGAAATTCTGGATACCTTTTTTGATACCGACTATTATTGTACGCTGGCAGAGGAAAACGAACTTTTTGCACAGTATCCCAATGAAAAACAGTTGCAGTACATACGTACGCTTGCAACCGGTGTTGCAGAGAAAAAAGAGGAACTGGACGGTTATATCAGCAAGTATTCCAAAAAATGGAAATTAAACCGCATCTCCCGTACCGCAGTTGCCATTATGCGCACGGCGATGTATGAAGTGCTGTATCTTCCAGATGTTCCGGATTCAGTTGCTGTCAATGAGGCGGTTGAACTCGCTAAGAAGTATGAAACGCCGGAAACCGTGACCTTTATCAACGGCCTTCTGGGCAGTTTTGTGCGTGAGCAGGCGAATGCAACGGCAGAGCCGGCAACCGAAGCGCCAGTGGAAGAATCCGCTGCAGTGGAGCCGGAAACAGCGGAAATGCCGATGGAAGAGTCCGCGCCGGCAGCTCCGGAACAGACAAGTCTGTTTTAACACCAGGCTGTCATGGAATTGTAGATGAAACAGGAAATTATCACAGTAACCGATCTCAACCAGTACATCAAGCGTTTGATGGATCATGACGAAATGCTTGCCAATGTCTGTGTCAGGGGGGAACTGTCTAACTATAAAATACACACGTCGGGCCATCATTATTTTACGTTGAAGGATGAAGCCGGTGCGGTGCGCTGTGTGATGTTTCGCAGCAGTGCCTCCAAATTGAAATTCCGGCCGGAGAGCGGGATGGCAGCACTTGCCGTCGGGCGGATCTCTGTCTTTCCCCGGGATGGGTCCTATCAGCTTTACTGTACCTCTCTTTCGCCGGATGGCGTGGGGGACCTGCAGGTTGCCTATGAACAACTGAAGGACAAGCTGGAGAAAGAAGGGCTCTTTGCTCCGACGCATAAAAAACCGCTTCCGGCATTTCCCAACACCATCGCAGTCATCACTGCGGCAACCGGTGCAGCAGTGCATGATATGATTCGGATCCTTGGGAAACGTTGGCCGATGGCAAAAGTCATTGTCATGCCCGTCCTGGTTCAGGGGACTGGTGCGCCGCCACAGATTGCAGGGGCGATTCAGTATGCCAACCTGCACCGTATTGCGGATTTGATTATTACCGGGCGTGGCGGCGGTTCAATGGAAGATTTGTGGGCCTTTAATGATGAACAGGTTGCCCGTGCAATTTTTGCATCCAAGATTCCGGTGATTTCTGCGGTTGGCCATGAACCGGACGTTACCATTGCCGATTTTGTTGCAGACCGGCGTGCGGCCACGCCGTCCAACGCCGCAGAGATTGCTGTGCCAGAGCAGATGGACGTCCGTGCCGTTGTGTCCGCTGCGGAGCTTCGCATAGGACAGGCCATGCAAAAGCAGTTGACACGGTCACGCGATCGTTTGCAGGAACTGGCGGGGCGCCGTGTCTTACAAAGCCCTGCTGCCTATCTCGACAGCAGACGGATGGAGCTTGACTATGTGCAAAACCGGCTTGTCGCTGCAGCAGATCGCATGCTGTCGGACAAGCAGAGACAGTTTGTCGGTTTGACAGCGTCGTTGGATGCACTTAGCCCGCTCAAAGTACTGCGGCGCGGTT
Source organism: Oscillospiraceae bacterium (assembly GCA_050944035.1). GTDB lineage: Bacteria > Bacillota > Clostridia > Oscillospirales > Oscillospiraceae > JBMNQH01. Next base: position 97,330 of record JBMNQH010000004.1, read on the forward strand.
ATTCCGTCGCTGTGTCTGGCACAGGGACAATTATAAAAACAGTTCGCCAGATTGCCCCAGGCAATCTGATTGATCTGAAGCTGCTCGACGGCACAGCAACGTGCCGTGTAGAGAAAACACAGACAGCGGAGGAATCCATACATGGAAGAGAAACAAAAGAGTTTTGAGGCGTCTATCCAGCGGCTCAATGAGATTGTAACCCTGCTGGAAAAAGGCGATGCGCCGCTGGAACAGGCGCTGACACTGTTTGAAGAGGGCACAGCCCTTGTCAAGCAGTGCAGCGGAATGCTGGATCAGGCAGAACAAACAGTGGTCCGTCTGAAAAAAGGGGCGGATGGGATGCCTGAAGAATTGCCATTTGAGGAGGAATAAAAAGAATGGAAGCAAGACATCAGGAACGATATGATCAGTATGCGAAAATGATAGAGGACTATCTCCAGACCTGTTTTGACATGAGTGATCTTCCCCCCCATCTGAAACAGCATGAGGGACTGGCAGAAATCATGCGCTACAGCCTGTTGAATGGCGGCAAGCGTGTGCGTGCCGTTTTGCTGCTGGAGTTTTGCAGTCTTTGCAAAGGCGATCTGGAACAGGCGCTGCCGATGGCAGCTGCGGTTGAAATGCTGCATGCCTATTCTTTGATCCACGATGATCTGCCCTGCATGGACGATGACGATATGCGCCGAGGAAAGCCTTCTTGCCATATTGCTTATGGCGAGGCCAATGCGCTGCTGGCCGGTGATGCACTGCAGGCAGCTGCATTCCAGGAGCTTTTCAAGGCTGATATCCCCGACGATGCACTGGTTCGCTGTGCCCGCATTCTGGCGGATGCCGCAGGACCGGATGGTATCTGTGCCGGTCAGTACCTTGATTTGCAGCCGGCTCCTGAAACCGACAGTTTCGACATCCGTGACAAATGGCTTTATAATATCGATAAGCGCAAAACCTCCAGCCTCATCAGTGCTGCCTGCTCTATGGGTGCCAGCGTTGCCGGTGCGCCGTTGGAGTATGTCGGTATGGCGCAGGCCTTTGGCCAGATGCTCGGTCTGGCGTTCCAGATCCGTGATGATATGCTGGACGTTATGGGTACCGAAAAAGAGCTTGGAAAGCCCATTGGTTCCGATGAAGCCCAGAATAAGATGACTTACATGACCCTTTATGGGGAGAAGGGTTGCTTTGGTCTGCTTGAGAACTACTGTTCGCAGGCAGTCGCGATTCTTTGGGGATTGTTTAGTGAGGAGGAGAGCGCGTTCCTGGTCGACCTCATTTGGGATCTCTATGATCGCATGAAATAATTCTCAATATTCATTTCTTTTTGCATATTTTTTCGACAAACCGCCCCGTTTACTATTGTAAAGGGGCGGTTTGTTTGATAAAATCATATTCTGCACAGTGAGAATTCACTCGGGAAAACGGATGGGCTCAGTTGTTTCTATTCGAATACGGGGCGCCGATTCCCAGCATAAAATTTGCAGAGGTAATCATTTTGTCTATTTTAGAAGAAATTCATTCCCCCGCGGATGTCAAGGCGCTTTCCAGCGATCAGCTTGACGGCCTGTGCGGGGAAATTCGGGAGTTTTTAATCCACAGCGTTTCCCAAACCGGTGGACACCTGTCCTCCAATTTGGGTGTAGTGGAGCTTACCGTTGCGGTACACAGGGTATTTGATACCAGCAAAGACAGGCTGGTGTTCGATGTGGGACATCAGAGCTATATTCATAAAATGCTGACAGGACGTATGGATCAATTCCATACGCTCCGGAAACTGGATGGTCTTTCCGGGTTCCCCAATCCAAGAGAAAGCCGGCACGATGCATTCATTGCCGGCCATGCTTCCAACTCCATTTCTGTTGGCCTGGGAATGGCCCGCGCCAGAACAGCGGAGCGGGGGAACTATCATGTGATCACGCTTATCGGTGACGGTGCGTTGAGCGGTGGACTGGCCTATGAAGGACTCAGCAACGCAGGACAGAGTGGGGAACCGATGATTGTGATTTTAAATGACAATGGGATGTCCATCAATAAAAGCGTTGGTGGCCTGTCAACGCCCTTGTCCAAAATGCGGGTGCGGCCTGCCTATTTCCGCTTTAAAAGTGTATATCGCAGTATTATGAAGCATTTGCCCGCTCTGTATCGCTTGTTTCATAAATTCAAAAAGCGGATTAAGGGACTGCTTTTGCTGTCCACCTTCTTTGAAGATCTGGGGTACTATTATATCGGCCCGGTTGATGGACACGATGTACAGCAGATGGAAACAGTCCTTCGTTGGGCGAAGCGGTTGCACGAACCGGTACTCATTCACGCGATCACGCAAAAGGGGAAAGGGTACTGCGTTGCGGAATATGATCCGGAGGCCTTCCACGGCGTTGGAGCCTTTGATCCTGACACGGGGGAACTCCCTGCATCCGCTGATAACTTTTCAAAACAATTTGGGAGAACATTGACTGAGCTGGCTCAAAAAGATGAGCGCATTCTTGCCATTACTGCGGCGATGGAAAGTGGCACGGGGCTGCATGGTTTTGCCCAGACGTTTCCAGATCGGTTTTTCGATGTAGGAATCGCAGAAGGGCATGCCGTTGCCATGGCGGCAGGGATGGCAAAGCAGGGAATGGTTCCGGTGATGGCCGTCTATTCTACATTTCTACAGCGAGCCTATGATATGTTGATTCACGATGTTTCACTGCAGCGGCTCCATGTGGTGTTCACTGTAGACCGTGCTGGCTTGGTCGGACGGGATGGAGAAACACATCATGGACTGTTTGATGTGGACTATCTTTGCTCCATTCCCGGCATGGTGTTATTTTGTCCATCCTCGTTTGCAGAGTTGCAGACCATGTTGTACATGGCAATTTACAGTGTAAAGGGGCCGGTTGCAATACGGTATCCCCGCGGAGGAGAGGGTGTATTCCAGGAAAATACAGCCGATCATACTGCAGTTTTTTTGCAGGAAGGAACAGATGTTACACTTGTCACTTATGGGGTTATGGTGAACGAGGTGCTGTCGGCAGCCAAATTGTTGCAGGCCGGCGGCGTTTCAGCACAGGTACTGAAGTTGAATTGTATCAATCCGTTGGATATTACATTGATACAGCACGGCTTGGAAAAGACCGGTTGTTTTGTCATGGTAGAAGAGGTGTGCGCCCACGGCTGTGTGGGAGAACGGATTCTTTCCACATTAGCGGAGCAGGGCAACGTGCCGCAAAAGGCGAAACTGCTCAATTTGGGCAATGGGATTGTAACCCATGGCGATGTGAAAGAGTTGCGTGCCCGTACAGGAATCGATGCGCAGGGCATCCGGAATGCGGTGCAGGAATTGCTGCGGAACAGTGAGGGTATATGAAAAAAGTTAGATTAGACCAGCTGGTATTTGATCTCGGCCTGACGGAGAGCCGCGAGCGCGCAAAGACCACGATTATGAGCGGTCTGGTGTTTGTCAACGGACAGCGTGTGGATAAACCGGGTACCGCCGTCGCATCCGACAGCAAAATTGAGATTCACGGCGATACATTGCGTTATGTCAGCCGCGGGGGGGTGAAGCTGGAGAAAGCTCTGACGAGTTTTTCCTATGACCCCGCAGGACTGCGCTGCATCGACTGCGGCGCGTCCACTGGCGGATTTACAGACTGCCTGTTGCAGAACGGCGCGGAATTTGTCTATGCTGTTGATGTCGGGTACGGTCAGCTGGCCTGGAAATTGCGCGGCGATGCGCGCGTACAGTCCATGGAGCGTACCAATATCCGGTATGTTACACCGGAACAGATTCCAGAAAAACTGGATCTGGCGGTGATGGACTTATCGTTTATCTCATTGCAGTTGGTTCTGCCGGTGGTCCGGGCGCTGTTGAAGGAGCAGGCAGACATTATCTGTCTGGTTAAGCCCCAGTTTGAGGCGGGAAAAGAAAAAGTTGGGAAAAAAGGCGTTGTCCGTGATCCGGCGGTTCATGTGGAAGTATTACAGGCATTTCTTGCCTATGCGTTGGAAGCTGGGTTTACACCGATGGGACTGACATTTTCTCCCGTAAAGGGACCGGAGGGGAACATTGAGTATCTCGGCTGGCTTCGCTGTGGCGCGGGAGAGGTAGCCAAATTGGATCCGGAAGCTGTGGTTGCGGCTTCTCATATGGAATTGAAGGAGAAAGCGTAATGTCGCATATTGTCCTGTGTCCCAATCCTTATCGTGATTTGGATTTGCGTCTGACGCTCCAGGTGCAAACACTGCTGGAGCAGGCCGGATGTCAGGCTGTTATCAGCCCACTGTTTACCGAAGGGGCTTCTGAGAGCGTCCCAACAACGATTCCGACGGTTCCATTGGAGACTTCGATACAGGAGGCTTCTCTGTTGGTTCCGTTCGGCGGAGATGGAACCATTCTCCACGCGGCCCGTGCCGCAATGGAACGGGCGGTGCCGATCCTCGGCGTCAATCTTGGGAACAAAGGGTTTATGGCGGAATTGGAACCAGATGACATTGCTCTGGTAGTTGATGCCGCAGCGGGAAAATTTCCCTTGAAACGCCGTATGATGTTGGATGTCGCCTTATACCGGGAAGGCAAAGTTGTTTATTCGGATTCTGCGCTCAATGATGCTGTGGTGTCCGGTGTTGTCCAGTGCATTCGGCTGAGTGCATATGGCGATGGGCAGAAAATTTCCGAGTTTTCCGGTGACGGCATTATCATTGCCACACCGACGGGGTCTACCGCCTATTCCATGTCTGCCGGGGGACCACTGGTCGAACCCATGGCGGAGAATATTATTTTGACGCCCATCTGTGCGCATGTGCTGGCTGCAAAAGCCTTCGTTTTGGCACCGGATCGCGTAGTTACCATTCATCCCAGCAATCTGACTGGTCGCCAGGCAATTCTATCGGTTGATGGCTGCAGAGCAGCGGAGCTGATGGCAGGGGATAAGATCGTGGTAAAGAAGTCGACGTTTGTTACCCTGATGGCGGACGCCGGCAGAAAGAGTTTTTACGATGTAGCGCTTGAAAAATTAGGAGAGCGAAAATGAAATTATCCAGACAGAATGTGATTCTTGAAGTTATTACAGAGCAGGATATTGAAACCCAGAATCAATTGATGGACGCACTGCAGGAACGCGGAATCAAAAGTACGCAGGCAACCATCTCCCGCGATATCAAGGAGCTGCGCCTGGTTAAGGAACTTTCACCGAGCGGTCACTATCGCTATGTCTCAGTTGTGAGCGAGGAAATTGAAGGAAAAGATCAGCGTCTGCAAAATATTTTTCGGGAGAGCGTCACAAGCTGTGATTTTGCCCAGAATATTGTGGTATTAAAAACCCTGCCTGGCCTTGCTTCCGCAGCCTGTTCTACCTTGGACAGCATGGATATCAAAGATTTGGTCGGCACAATTGCCGGTGACGATACAGCATTTCTTGCGATGCGGGATACCATTTCCGCAGAACAAATTTGCCGTGAGATTCATGAGATGATTGGTTAAACAGGAAAGAGGAAAGTTGGTGAAACGGTGTGTTACACGAACTCCATATTGAAAATGTCGCGGTGATCGAACGCGCGGATCTGACTTTGCATACAGGTCTGAACGTCTTAACCGGGGAAACGGGCGCCGGTAAGTCCATCATCATTGATGCACTTGGTGCAGTGCTTGGCAGTCGGACAAGCCGGGAATTGGTACGAACCGGTGCCGATAAAGCTGTGGTGAGTGCTGTATTTTCCGGGGACGCGGCGGAAAACTGGTGCCGGGAAAACGGGATCGATACAGAGGAGGAGACCATTGTGATCCACCGACGGATTACAGCCGCAGGAAAATCGGTCTGCCGCATCAACGGCCTTCCCGTTTCGGTCACACAGCTCCGCGCACTTGGTGCGTTGCTGATGGATATCCACGGTCAGAACGATGGTCGACAGCTTCTGGACGAGGAGCGGCACCGTATCTATCTCGACCAATTTGGCGACTATGAGCAGGAACTAACTGCATTTCAGACCGCTTATGCAGCCTATCGGGATACATTGCGCGAAATGGAACAGCTGACGATGGATGAAATTGAGAAGGCACGCCTATCTGACAGCCTTTCCTATCAAATTGCAGAACTGGAGCAGGCAGCGCTGGAACCTGGAGAATATGAAACACTTTCGGACCGACGGGACCTGCTGAAACATGCAGAAAAATTGACAGAAGCAGTTGACAGTGCGTATGCAGTATTGTATGGTGATGCTGATTCCGCTGTTTCCATGGTGGGAGAGGCGGAAAATTGGCTGATTCGGGCATCCGGATACAGCGAAGCGTTACAAAAAACGGCAAATGTGGTTTCAGAAGCGAGATTTTTGCTAGAGGATGCCACCGAGCAACTGCGGGATTTTCGTGCGGATCTGGACTTCTCGCCAGAGGAATACGATCAGTTGGAGAGCCGATTGTCCACTTTGAAGCGGTTGTTCAAAAAGTATCACGGCGATGAAGCATCGCTGCTTGGCCAGCTTGACGACTGTCGAAAACGTTTGGATGACTTGGAGTATGCCGATGAGCGTTTGGAAAAACTCCAGAAAAAATGCAGCAGACTGCAAAAACAGGCAGAGCAGGCCGCCAAAGCGTTGACGGCCGCGCGGGAGCGGGCCGGGAAGATTTTGCAGGAGCGAATTGAACAGGAACTCCATGATCTGAGTATGCCGTCTGCGCGGTTTCTTGTTTCTATTGCGCCGCTTGGAGGCGATCCGGGCTTTGATCGTACCGGGGGGGATCGTATTCGGTTCCTGTTGGCGGCGAACCGCGGAGAAGCGCCGGGGTCAATTAGTCGGATTGCATCTGGCGGCGAGCTGTCCCGTATCATGCTGGCAATGAAGCAGGTTTTTGCAGAACGTGATGGGGTTGACGCGCTGGTGTTCGATGAAATCGACACCGGTGTTTCCGGTGTTGCTGCCCAGCGTGTTGGGGAAAAGCTGGCAACGCTTTCCCGGCACAAACAGGTGCTGTGTATTACACATCTTCCGCAGATTGCCGCGATGGCAGATGCCCATTATGAGATTTGTAAGACTGAGCACGACGGGCGGACATTTACGGATATTAAAGAATTGGAGCGCAGCGGACGGCGGTATGAACTGGCACGTCTGCATGGCGGTGACCATATTACAGATACCACGCTGCACAGCGCAGAAGAGCAGCTTCGATCGGCAGAGCAGTTTAAGGCGTCGGTCGGGAGCGGAAAGACGGAGAAAAGACAATGAAAAATATTGGGTATTACAACGGAAAAATGGGACCTCTGGAGGAAATGGTTATTCCCATGAATGACCGTGCTTCTTATTTTGGAGACGGCGTGTATGAGGCGGTTATTGTCGCGGACGGTGTGCCGTTTGCACTGGAGGATCATTTTGACCGATTTTATGACAGTTTGAAGATTTTGGAGATTCCGTTTACCATGTCTCGTGAAGCGTTGGAGGAAGAGCTGATGCGGTGTGTCCGGGCTTCGGAAGGCGACTATGTCTGGCTGTATTGGCAGTGTTCCCGCGGTACGGCGCTCCGCAACCATGTTTATCCCGATGCAGGGGTAACACCGAATCTGACCATTATGGTGTTGCCGAATGCACGGGAAGACATTGACCGAAAGATGAAGCTTACGCTGGTTGAGGATATCCGCTGGCAGCTTTGTAATGTCAAGACGCTGAATCTGATTCCCAGTGTGTTTGCCTGTGAGACAGCCAAACAGCGCGGTTGTGACGAGGCCGTTTTCCACCGCGGCGAAATTGTAACGGAATGCTCTCATAGCAATATTCTGATGTTAAAAGACGGCGTACTCCACACCCATCCCGCGGACAATCACATCCTGCCCGGCGTTTCCCGAAAACATATTTTGGAGATGGCACCAGAGCAGGGGATTCCTGTTGTAGAGGAAGCCTTTACCATTGCAGAAATGATGGAAGCAGATGAGATTATCGTCAGCAGCTCCGGTACCTTCTGCGCATCTGCAGTGGAGATTGATGGAACGCCGGTTGGGGGAAAAGACCCGGAGCGACTGCAGCTGCTTCAGCGTTGCTGCTTGGAACGGTTTTCCAATTATATCAGCCGAAAGTAAATCTGTGACCAACGGAACTTTGCCAGCCAGACCGCGGGCCCGGTTCCGATAAACAAATACAATCTACATTTTATGAGGTGAAAGATATGACAAGAAAAGAAAAGGCTATGGAGCTCCACAAGAGCGGTTACAACTGTGCACAGAGTGTGATTGCCGCATGTTGTGATCTGGTCAATCTGGATGAAAAGACTGCATTGGCAATTTCCGGCGGTTTCGGCGGCGGTCTCCGCTGCGGCGAAGTCTGCGGTGCTGTTTCCGGCGGCCTCATGGTCATCAGCATGGCATTTCCCTTTGACAGCCTTGACAGTGAAAACAAGGACAAGATTGCTGCTGTAGCAAAGGAATTCTGCGCGGCTTTCAAAGAGCAGTACGGTGCCATCCGCTGTGACGATCTGCTTGCAGAGAGAGACAAAAAGGAATTCTGCAGACCTGCAATCGGTGTGGTTACAGAACTCGTAGAGAAGTTTGTCCTCGGAAAGTAAAGTCCCAACAATCCCACAATCGGTGCGGATTTAGAATCTATCCCGACTAGGAGATATCAGAATGACAGTTTATGACGAACTCGTGGCCCGCGGTCTGATCGCACAGGTCACAGACGAAGAAGAAATCAAGGAATTGATCAATAACGGAAAAGCCACCTTCTACATTGGATTTGACCCCACTGCGGATTCCCTCCATGTGGGGCATTTCATGGCGCTCTGTTTGATGAAGCGTTTGCAGATGGCGGGCAACAGACCCATTGCTCTGGTAGGCGGCGGTACCGGCTACATCGGTGATCCCTCTGGTCGTACCGATTTGCGTTCCATGCTGACTCCGGAAATGATCCAGCACAACTGCGACTGCTTCAAGAAGCAGATGGAACGCTTCATTGAATTCGGCGAAGGCAAAGCACAGATGGTCAACAACGCGGACTGGTTGCTGAAGCTGAACTATGTTGAGCTCCTGCGCGACGTCGGCGCTTGCTTCTCGGTCAACAATATGCTCCGTGCAGAATGTTATAAGCAGCGCATGGAGAAGGGTTTGACCTTCCTGGAATTCAACTATATGATTATGCAGTCTTATGACTTCTATCATCTTTACCAGCATTACGGCTGCAATATGCAGTTCGGCGGCAACGACCAGTGGAGCAATATGCTGGGCGGCACCGAACTGATTCGGCGCAAGCTGGGCAAGGACGCCTATGCGATGACCATCACCCTTTTGCTCAACAGCGAAGGAAAAAAGATGGGCAAAACATCGTCCGGCGCAGTTTGGCTTGACCCGGAAAAGACCAGCCCGTTTGAATTTTATCAGTACTGGCGCAATGTCGACGATGCTGATGTATTGAAATGCCTGCGGATGCTGACCTTCCTTCCGCTTGAGCAGATTGAACAGATGGCACAGTGGGAAGGCAGCCAGTTGAATACAGCAAAAGAAATTTTGGCCTTTGAGCTGACCAAAATGGTACACGGCGAGGAAGAGGCAGCCAAGGCAGAAGCTGCAGCCAAGGCGCTGTTTGCAGGCGAGGGTGACAGAGCCAACATGCCTTGCACAGAACTGACCGCTGATGATCTGCGGGACGGCACCATTGATATCTTGTCCATTCTGGTCACAACGGGTTTGTGCCCCAGCCGCGGCGATGCAAGACGGAATGTTCAGCAGGGCGGCGTAGAGGCCGACGGTGAAAAAGTCACATCCATAGACAAATGCTTTACCGCAGACGAACTGTCTGGAGAAGGTGTTGTCATCAAGCGCGGAAAGAAGAAATTTAACCGTGTAGTCCTGAAATAAAATACCATACGGTCTCTTGTTGAGACAGCGAACAAAGGCTTCCTCATCTGAGGAAGCCTTTTGGCATAGAAGAGAAAATGCTATAACTGCAAGCGCCCTGCCCGGAACGTGAAACACACTTCTGACAGGGCGCTTGCGCTTTTTTAAAAACTGTGAGAAAATAAACCATTAATATCAACGGGAGGAAAGCAGCATGAAACTAATGCATCTGTCGGATCTGCACATTGGCAAACGATTTTGTGGGATCTCTTTGCTCGAAGATCAACGGTATATTTTAGGCAAAATTCTGGAGATTGTTCGCGAGGAACAGCCAGATGGCATCCTGATCGCAGGGGATATCTATGACAAATCGGTGCCTTCGGCAGAGGCGGTGCGGCTGTTTGATGAATTTCTGACGCATTTAGCGATGCTACGGCAGCGCGTTTTTCTCATTCCCGGCAATCATGATTCCGCAGAACGCATTGCCTTTGGTGCGCAGATGCTGCGGCACAGCGGAATCTATCTTTCAACAGCCTTTTCTGACGGAATTGTTTCCATTCCACTGGCGGACGCCTATGGCACAGCGATGGTCTATTTGCTGCCGTTTTTGAAACCGGCGCACGTGCGGGCAAAGTATCCGGACGAGGAGATTATCGATTATTCTGATGCAATGCAAGTGGTTATCGATCATTTGCATCTCGATCCCACGATCCGGAATGTTGCGGTGGCGCATCAGTTTGTGCGCGGCAGCACCCGCTGTGAATCCGAGGACTTAAGTATCGGCGGGTTAGACGAGCTGTGTGCAGACGTATTTGCACCGTTTGATTATACAGCGCTGGGACATTTGCACAGTCCGCAAAACGTGAACGACACGATCCGCTATTGTGGAACACCGCTGAAATATTCATTTTCCGAACTGTATCATAAAAAATCACTGACCATCGTAGAGCTGGCAGAAAAGGGAAACCTGACCGTTCGAACCGTACCGTTAACCCCGCTGCATGAGGTGTGCGAACTGCGCGGGAACTTTGCCGAGCTGACCGATCCTGTATTTTATCAAAAGCAGGATCGGGATTGTTATTACCGCATTATTCTGACAGACGAGGAAAGTGTTACCGATGCGGTGCAGTATTTGCGGCAGATTTTTCCCAATTTGGCCTCTCTGAGTTATGACAACACCAGAACGCGTGCTTGTGCCACGGTGAACGGTACCGATCCAATCGAGGAACAGCAGCCGCTGGAGTTGTTTGCGGCGCTCTATCAGCAGCAAAACGGAATGGAACTGAGCGAACAGCAGCGGGAACTTTGTTGCTGTTTCATGGAAGAAATCTGGGGGTGAGGTTGTGCGACCGATTACTTTGACAATGTCCGCGTTTGGACCGTATGCAGGCAGTGTAACCCTGAACATGGACAAGTTGGGAGACCATGGACTCTATCTGATTACAGGGGATACCGGCGCGGGCAAAACAACGATTTTTGATGCTATCTGCTATGCGTTGTATGGGGAAGCAAGCGGAAGCGCGCGAAGCGACAGCATGTTTCGCAGCAAGTACGCAGAACCGACGGTAGAGACCTTTGTGGACTTGGTCTTTCTTTATAATGGGAAGCAATATCGCATCTATCGAAAGCCGACACAGGAGCGCCCAAAAAAACGCGGGACAGGAATGATCGCAGTGCCAGCCGAAGCGGAACTGTATATGCCGGACGGGCGTGTTGTAACTAAGGTGCGTGATGTGGACGCTGCGGTAAAAGAGCTGCTCGGTGTGGATTGCGGGCAGTATAAGCGCATTGCAATGATTGCGCAGGGCGATTTTCTCAAGGTGCTGCACGCAGGCACAGAAGAGCGGGTTCGAATTTTTCGGGAGCTTTTTCATACGGAACCTTATGAGCGCTTTCAGGAACGCCTGAAAGAAGAGGTCAAATGCCTGTCAGAAGAGCGAAGCCGTCTCCGTGCCAGCATGGAGCAATACATCCATGGTATTCAAAGCGATGGCGTTGATCTGGAGACACAGAATAGTCTGAACAGCGGAGTGCGTCCGCTGGTTGAAATTCTGGAGATTTTAGAGGAATGTATTGCTGCCGATGCTTTGGAACTTCAGAAGCTGAATGATGCAATACAGGAAAACGGTGCGGCGCTTGCAATCGCCAACCAGCAGATTGGCACAGCAAAAGCGGCGCTGGATGTGGAAAAGAAGCTGGCCGCGGCACAGGAGACGTTTATAAGCGAGTCAGACCGTCTGAAGGAATTGTCTCAAACATTGCAGACGGAGATGAGACACGATCCGGAGCGGGAAGCGCTGCAACTTCAGATCGCACGCGCGGAAACGTACTTGCCGGAATATGATGCTCTCGAGCAGCTACAGACATTACAGAGAGCTGGAAAACATACCCTGCAAACTTGGAATGAAAAAGCGGGGCGGGCAAAAAAAACCGTGCAAAAGGCGGAACGCAGTCGGGAGGCATTCTGTTTGCAGATGGAGGCAATGCCCAACCATGCTGCTGAGACAGAGCGATTACAGTCCGTTCGTCAGGCGCTGGAGACGCGGAGGACGGCGCTGCAAACACTGCGGCAGGATATGGCCGCTTACGAGAAGCGGCAACGGAAAGCGGTGCAGGCACAGAATAATTATCGTGCGGCAATGGAACTGTTTCAACAGAGAAAAACAGTATATGACCGGATGGAACGCCTGTTTTTCGACGCACAGGCGGGAATTCTGGCAGAGCAGTTGATAGAAGGACAGCCGTGCCCTGTGTGTGGGTCGCGCCAACATCCACAGCTGGCGCAGCGTCCGGAAACTGCGCCGACAGAATCCCAGCTGCGGCAGGCAAAGCAAATCCGGGATGCTGCGGAAGCGGACATGCAGAAAAAAAGCATCACAGCGGGTGAATTGCAGGCGGCAATAACCGGATTAACTGCTACACTGGAGCGGCAGGCGTCCGTTTGTTTTGGAGAAGCGGAGTCCATTGATTTGCTGACGGAACGTGTGGAAACGGCTTGCAGCTCTTTGACGGAAAAGCTGCGTACACTTGTGTTACAGGAAACGGCGCTTGACGCCAGCAGGCGGGAAAAGGAGCAGTTGGAATCTGCTATCGCAGAGGCGGTTGCACAGCAGCAGACTGCAGCGGCAACGCTGGAGCAGGCAACAGCGGCGTGTATCCGATTAAACGCAGAGCAGGAAAGTCTGCAACGGCAAATTGGCGAAAAGACCGCGACGCTGGAATTCGCAAGCAAAGCCGAGGCGATGGGAAAACTGACCGAGCAGAAAAAACGTTTTACTGTACTACAGAAAGCACTGTCCACGGCACAGAAGGCGTTTGATACCTGTAACCAGGCTGTTCGGGCTGCAGCTGCAAAGGTAGAGACGCTGCAGGAACAGAGGATCCTGCCGGTACCGGATCTTGCCGCCGTGCAGGCAGAAAAAACGGAATTGGAGCAGGAAGCAGAAATACTGCGTACACGTTGGACTGCAATCCGCAGCCGCTATGAACACAATCAAAAAACCAGACAAACGCTGTCATCACAGAGTGCAGAGCTTCGTGCTGTAGAGCAAAAACTGAGTTGGGTCAGCGCCCTGTCTGATACGGCCAACGGCAAACTTGTTGGGAAAGAACGTATTCAACTGGAAACCTATGTTCAGATGCGCTATTTTGAGCGGATTATCCGGTTTGCCAATCTCCGGTTGATGAAGATGACCGAGGGTCGCTATGCTTTCCAGCGAAGAACAGAGACCGGAGGCAGAAGCCAAAGCGGCTTGGAACTCGACATCATCGACTATAACAATGCCAGTGTTCGTGATGTTCGCACCCTGTCCGGCGGGGAGTCTTTTATGGCCGCATTGTCACTGGCGCTTGGTGTGTCGGATGAGATCCGACACAGTGCAAGCTGGATTCATTTGGAAACCATGTTTATCGATGAAGGGTTTGGTACCTTGGATGAAAATGCACTGCATCAGGCCTTGCGGATGCTGGCTGATCTCAGCCAGGGCGATTGTCTGATTGGGATTATTTCTCACGTTGTGGAATTGCGGCGCAGCATTGACTGTCAGATTGTAGTCAGCAAACAGAGAGAGGGCGGAAGCTATGTTAAGATTCAGGTATAATGGATAAAAAGACGCCATTATTCACAAATGCGCAACAAATAGTCAACAGGATTCTGCTATAATGCCAACATTGCAAAGTAAAACCAGATCTGTCGAAAAACTGTTTGAATTGGCAGTTCGGTTGCTTTTTATCAGAAATTATGGTATAACTCAAATTGCGTCGGATTGGGATACTCGACTTGCTTTCGGCGCAAAGAAAGGCGAATCATGTTTCACAGTAAGAAGAAAAAAGTGCAGGATCAGGCGCTAAATACAGAAGCACAAAATCCGGAAATCACGGTCTCAGTTGCAGAAGTTTCCGAAGAACCTGAACCTGAACTACATAAAAACTCCGGCAGGTTATGTACACGAATCAAGACGGCTTTTTCTGGTTTGGAGAGGACGTTGCGCATTGGTATAAGACCCATACGAAGAGCGGGAAGAAAGTCCTACAGACGGTTTCGGACGGTCTATGATTGGCTGGATCAGCGCCCACTGTTGCAATTGATTGTGACGGCACTCCTTGTAAATCTGGTTGTGGAAATGTTGCAGCGCCACAGCGTAATTGGTGCATTGCGCTTCCTGTTTACCCATCCGTTTGTGTTCCTTTGTGGGATGCTGATTGTGTTGTTTACGATTTCGTTTTCTCTTCTGTTCCGAAAACGACATTTTTGGCGTATTTTGTTGTCGTCTGTCTGGCTGATCCTAGGTGTGATTGATTTTGTGGTGTTGTTTTTCCGCACCACACCGCTGGCAGAGATTGACTTCGAGCTGATGACCTCGGTTGCCAGCATTATCTCCGTCTATCTGAATACGTTTCAGTTGGTGATGGTCATCATTTTTATTGTACTGGTGATTGCACTGTTCATCGTTATGCTGATTAAGACAAAGCGGCAGAAAGTTAAGTGGAAGCAGACTCTGCTGGGCATTGTTGGATCAGGCGTTCTAATGAGCGGTGCCATTTTGGCGGCACTGCACGTTGGCGCAGTTTCCACGCACTTTCCCAATTTGCCCATTGCATATCGAAACTACGGCTTTGTTTACTGCTTTACCAGCAGTATCGTTGATCGGGGCATTTCCAAACCTTCCAATTATTCTTCAGCAAGCATCAGTGAAATTCTGGCGGCCATCAACGAAACGGAGAACAATACGACAGCTGGTGTTGAGGCAGATGTGGATCATCCAAACGTAATTTTCCTTCAGTTGGAATCTTTCTTTGATGTCAACTTGTTAAACGGCGTTACTTATACGCAAAACCCTATTCCAAACTTTACAAAACTCAAGGAAAACTATATCTCCGGTTATTTGAATGTCCCTTCTTTTGGCGCCGGCACAGCCAATACTGAGTTTGAAATCCTTACTGGAATGACAGTAAGTGATTTTGGCAGTGGTGAGTACCCGTATAAGACGATTTTGCAGGACAATACCTGTGAAAGTCTTTGCTATAATCTGAAAGAGCTCGGGTATGCCACGCATGCAATTCATAATCACTATGCCACGTTTTATGACCGCAACCTGGTATTCTCGCATCTTGGGTTTGACACCTTTACATCGTTGGAGTATATGTCCAATATCTCCTATACGCCGCGCGGTTGGTGTACCGATCTTAACTTGGACTCCGAGATTCTGAATACGTTGGAATCCACGGAAAATCAGGATTTTATCTATACCATCAGTGTACAGGGGCATGGGCAGTATCCTGCTCATAAAACCTATGGGTTGGAAGGAGTTTCTGTCCGTTCCGGTATTGAAGAGGAAGAAACAGCAAATGCATTTACATACTATCTCCGTATGATCAACCAGACCGATGCGTTCATCGGCAATTTGATTGAACAGCTGAAGAATTATGATGAACCCACGGTTGTGGTGATGTATGGAGATCATCTGCCGACGTTTGATTTTCTCACCAATCAGTCTCTGGAGAATGGTGACATCTACGCAACAGAGTATGTAATCTGGTCCAATTTTGGCCTGACCGATGAAAGTACGACCATGTACAGCTATCAGCTGGGTGCCTATGTGATGGATTTGTTGGACTACAACAACGGCGTGATTACCAAACTGCATCAGCGGTATAAGAGCAACGCGAACTATAAAACTGCGCTGAAAATGCTGGAATATGATATGCTCTATGGCGATGGCACTGCTTATCAGGGAGAGACACCCAAAGCAACCGTTCTTCAACTCGGTGTCAATGATGTTGCAATTACAGATGTGACCAATTTCAGGAATGAACTGTTGTTCCTCCACGGGAATGGATTTACCCGATATGCAACCTGTTGCGTGGATGGGAAGGAGCAGGAAACAAAATTTATCAGCGAACATCTGTTGATGGTAGAACTGGATCGTCCATTGGCTGAGAGTTGTGATTTAACCTTGCAGTTTGCAGGAAAAGACAAAGAGGTATTGACAGTAACAGAGCCGTATCCTCTTGTTATAGCAGGATCTGACGGTCTGTCACAAGATCCTGTGACAGATGACAGCACAGTACCGGATAGCACACAGCCAGATGCTACAGTGCCAAATGCTACGGAATCGGGCAAAACTTTACCGGATGCCGACAACGGGGAAACGCTATCAGAATAACAATAGAGAAACACACCCTGTCGTTTTTTCGGCAGGGTGTGTTTCTCTATTGTTTAGATCAGGCTTCCGGCAATTTGCAGACATCTACCCAGGAACAGGCATTAGAGTACGTATAAAGTTCTTCACAGCTGAGCTCTATGGCGCTGTTTGCACTGCCGACCGCTGGGAAAACGGTAGAAAACCGTTTGACAGAGTCATCAATATAGACGTCAATACCATCTTTGATTCCAAAGGGACAGACTCCGCCAACTGCATGTCCGACGAGTTCTACCACTTCATCGGGGGAAAGCATTTTTGCCTTTGTACCGAAGGTGGCCTTAAATTTTTTGTTATCAATCCGAGCGTCGCCGGCTGCAACCACCAGGATTGCGCTGTCGTCCCGTTTAAAGGAGAGCGTTTTTGCAATGCGCTCAGGGGCAACGCCGAGCGCCTGTGCTGCCAGCTCGACCGTCGCGCTGGAAACAGGAAATTCCTGTATTCTATCCTCTATTCCACGTTCTTGAAAGAACGCTCTTGCTGCTTCAATTGACATGAAACAAACCTCCGGATTCCAATCAGTTTTGGCTGTATTATAGCACGCATTGTGAAAACAGTCAAAATTTAAGAAAAAACTCCCTGCTCGGCATTTAGGGCCGGGCAGGGAATCAAGCGGATTCAGGATGCAAGCTCAATATGTTCCATCAAGGTTTCATAGGCTGCTATAGTCGCTTCCGAATCCTCCAACGCGAAGGCAACGATGCCATCACTGTATTGAATGATCACATAGGTGTCAGCCTTGGCATAGGCATAGAGCTGATAATCGCCGTATTTTTCATTTTTGAAATCACCGGCCTGCAACCGGAAGCTGCCGATTCCAAAAACCCGTCGGCCAGCATCCAGATCGGTGTCCAGAAGAACGCCTTTGATATCGTTATAGGAAATCACAGAACTGGAGGCCATCGTAGCGGAAATACTGATGGAATCTTCTCCAAACTGTACTTTCACACTGCCAATAAACAAAAGAACTGCAACGATAATCAGAGTAAATCCAATAAAAATCAATTTTTTTGTCGTATTCGACATGGGAGTGCGTTGTTTCATAACATTCCTCCGTGGTATTATTTGATTGTAAGTATTGTAACAATATTATTTCTAAATGTACAGTGGATTTTTAGTTTTCTCTAAATCGTAACCTGAAAATTTCTTTGCATCGGGAGTTGACAGGGTATATTTTGTGTGCTACAATACAAAGCAATTGAATGACGATCTTCAGGGCAGGGTGTGATTCCCTACCGGTGGTATAGCCCACGAGCCGTAAGGCATGATTCGGTGTAATTCCGAGGCCGACAGTATAGTCTGGATGGAAGAAGATATGAACATTCTGCGTAATTGCTGCGTTTGTTTTTTGACTGACTTTCTTGCTCTGAAATGTGTATCATTTCAGAGCTTTTTTCTTATCAGTGCGCATCATGTGTGTTTGTTCTCAGTGCCTTGAACCTTCTTGTTCAAGGCATTTTTTCGTTTTGGAGGTGCTGTATGACAGACATGGATTATATGCGACAGGCATTGCACCTTGCTGAAAAAGGATGTGGGTTTGTCGCACCCAATCCAATGGTTGGCGCGGTTATTGTAAAAGACGGCGTGTGCATTGGCCAGGGCTGGCATGCACGCTATGGTGAGCTGCATGCAGAGCGCAACGCACTCGCAAATTGTAAGGGTTCTCCAAAAGGGGCAACCATGTATGTCACGTTGGAACCCTGTTGCCATTATGGAAAAACGCCCCCATGTACGGACGCAATCATAGAAAATGGAATTTCCAAGGTGGTAATCGGTTCTTCCGATCCCAATCCGCTGGTTGCAGGAAAAGGAGTACGGATTCTGCGGGAACATGGGATCGAAGTTGCGGAAGGTGTGCTGAAGGCAGAGTGTGATGCATTGAACCGGGTGTTTTTTCACTATATCCGCACCAAACTGCCCTATGTGGTAATGAAATACGCGATGACCATGGATGGGAAGATTGCAACCCGTACCGGAGCTTCCAAGTGGATTACGGGAGAGGCGGCACGGAAACGTGTCCATGCGGACCGGCACCGCTATTCTGCGATCATGGTAGGTGTTGGAACGGTACTTGCAGACGATCCCCTGCTTACATGCCGGGTACCAGAGGGGAAAAATCCTGTCCGAATCGTGTGTGACACACACTTGAGAACACCGCTGACCGCTCAGATTGTAACAACGGCGGCTACAGTAAAAACTATTTTTGCAACAGCCTGTTTGGACAGTGCAAAACAGAGGCCTTATCTGGATGCTGGCTGTGAGATCATACCCGTTTCAGAGAGAAATGGACATCTTGATCTGATGCAGCTGATGCAGCGTCTTGGGGAAGACGGCATCGACAGCATTTTATTAGAAGGCGGCGGTACCTTGAATTGGTCGGCGTTGGAAAGCGGCATTGTAAACAGAGTGCAGGCGTATCTGGCACCAAAACTGTTTGGTGGCACCGGAGCCCCTTCTCCGATCGGTGGAATGGGTGTACAGACACCGGCGAACGCCGTGCGTTTGTGCCGTCCGGTTATAACACAGATTGGAGAAGATATCCTGATTGAAAGTGAGGTGCAGCCAGCGTGTTCACAGGCATTGTAGAGGAAATCGGGACCATTCAAGGCATACGGAAGGGTGCGGTCTCTTCCATCTTGACCATCGGCGGACAAGTAATTTTTGACGATTTGAAGTTGGGAGATAGTGTTGCTGTCAATGGCGTCTGCCTGACCGCAACCAGTATTCAAGGCAATTGCTTTACCGCGGACGTGATGCATGAGACGCTGAACCGTTCGTCCTTGGGGAGCTTGAGACATGGTAGCCATGTCAACCTGGAACGTGCCATGGCAGCCAATGGCCGGTTCGGCGGCCACATTGTATCCGGGCACATTGACGGTACCGGTACGATTGCGGATATCCGATGCGACGACAATGCCGTTTGGTATACGGTAAAAGCGAATCAGCCGCTGCTGCGCTACATTGTGGAAAAAGGCTCTATTGCTATTGACGGCATCAGCTTGACCGTAGCACGGGTGACGGCAGAGAATTTTGCAGTTTCCATTATCCCGCATACCGCCAAATCAACAATTCTGGCAGAAAAAGGGATCGGCGATGTTGTCAATCTGGAAAACGATATAATTGGAAAATATGTGGAGCGGCTGTTAGAGAAGCCGGATCCACAGCCGGCAGAGAGCCGGATCACCAGAGAATTTCTTACGAAGTTTGGATATTAGGAGGAGAACGATGTTTCAGTACAATACGATTGAAGAAGCGCTGGAAGCGCTGCGCAATGGTGAGATCATTCTTGTAACAGACAATGAAGATCGCGAAAATGAGGGAGATTTTATCTGTGCCGCAGAATTTGCAACCACGGCAAACGTCAATTTTATGGCGACCCATGGAAAGGGTCTGATCTGTATGCCGATGGGAGAATCCATTGTACGCAAGTTGCAGATTCCGCAAATGGTGACGCATAACACCGACAATCACGAGACAGCGTTTACCGTTTCCATTGACCATGTGGAGACAACAACCGGTATCTCGGCCGCAGAACGCAGCATGACGGCATTGAGATGTGTGGAGGATGATGCCAGACCGGAAGATTTTCGTCGCCCCGGCCATATGTTCCCATTGCTGGCCAAGAAAAACGGTGTTTTGGAGCGGGAAGGACATACAGAAGCCACCGTTGATTTGATGCGGCTTGCCGGACTGAAAGAATGTGGTCTGTGTTGTGAGATCATGCGGGAAGACGGTACCATGATGCGTACGCCCGAATTGATTGAGCTGGCGCAGAAATGGGGGCTGAAGTTCATTACGATCAAAGCCTTGCAGGATTACCGAAAAAAGAATGAGGTGCTGATCGAGCGCGTAGCAAACACAAAGCTGCCGACAAAATATGGGGCGTTCCGTGCGTTTGGATATGTAAACAAGCTGAATGGGGAGCACCATATCGCATTGGTCAAGGGCGAGATTGGCGATGGAGAAAATCTCTTGTGCCGTGTCCATTCGGAATGCCTGACCGGCGATGCGTTTGGGTCCGTCCGCTGTGACTGCGGAGAACAGCTTGCCACTGCTATGCAGCAGATTGAAGCAGAAGGTCGCGGTGTTCTGCTTTACATGCGCCAGGAAGGCCGCGGCATCGGTCTCATGAACAAGCTGCGTGCTTATGAGTTGCAGGATCAGGGAATGGACACCCTAGAAGCAAATGTCGCGCTCGGCTTTGCAGGGGATCTGCGAGAGTATTTTATCGGCGCACAGATCTTGCGCGATTTGGGGGCAAAAACGTTGCGCCTTTTGACAAATAATCCGGACAAAGTCTATCAGCTTGCCGACTTTGGCATGGACATTGTGGAGCGGATACCGATCCAGATGGTTGCCACGGCACATGACTTGTTCTATCTGAGAACCAAGCAGGAAAAAATGGGCCATATTTTGAACTATTAAGAATGAGGAGAAAAAAGATCATGAAAACTTATGAAGGAAATCTGGTATCAAAGCAAATCAAGGTCGGCATTGTTGCCGCAAGATTTAATGAGTTCATTACCTCTAAGCTGCTTGGTGGTGCGCTGGACGGACTCAAACGCCACAATGTGGATGAAGATGATATTACTATTGCATGGGTACCCGGTGCATTTGAAATCCCGCTGATCGCCTCCAAGATGGCAAAGAGCGGAAAGTATGATGCTGTTATCTGTCTGGGAGCTGTAATTCGCGGCAGTACGTCTCACTATGACTATGTTTGCAGTGAGGTCTCCAAGGGAATTGCAATGGTTTCTTTGAACAGCGACATTCCTGTGATGTTTGGTGTGCTGACTACAGAAAATATTGAACAGGCAATCGAGCGCGCCGGTTCCAAAGCGGGAAACAAAGGCTATGATTGTGCGGTTGGCGCAATTGAGATGGTCAATCTGATCCGGGAAATTGAAGCCTGAAGATGGCAAACCTGATCTTTGATTACGACGGGACACTGCACGATTGTATCAAAATCTACGCACCGGCTTTCCGACTGGCCTATGCCTATCTTGTTTCCAAAGGGTTTGCAGAACAGGCCGAGTGGACAGATGTACAGATCAGCCGTTGGCTGGGATATTCTGCCAGAGATATGTGGGCGTGTTTCATGCCAGACTTGTCGGAGAAGCAAAAAGAGATCTGCAATCAAATGGTTGGCGATGAAATGCTTCGTCTGATGCAGGCTGGCCAGGCAAGGCTGTATCCCAACACGGAATATGTGCTGGAACAGCTGAAGGAAAGAGGACACACCTTACTGTTTCTCAGCAATTGTAAGCAGGACTACTTGCAGCTGCACAGAGAGATATTTGGACTGGATCGGTACTTCTCTGCATTTTATTGTGCAGAGGAGTATGGTTGGAAGCCGAAGTATGAGGTATTTCCGTTGATACAGGAACAGTTTGCCGGAGAGTTTGTCATGATTGGCGACCGGGAAAAGGATATGGAAGTTGCGCGATATCATGGGTTGCAGTCTATCGGTTGTAGCTATGGTTATGGTGACAGTGTGGAATTGCGGGATGCCACTGTGCATATCGATAATATTCTGGAGATTCTCAATTTTTATTAAAATTCCCAGAACATTTGCAAAATGTTGCGAATACTGTTACACTGATATTATCAATAGAAAAAGTCGTATTTTGTATGCCCTTTCTTTGTCCGAAACACTATAAGTTCCGGACAAAGTTAAAAGATGTTGACCTTGATGCTGTGCTTTCGGGTTTTAATACGATTTTTGATGGTAATATGAAGGAAAAGAGTGGATTTAAAAATGCAAATCGCAGTATCAATATTAGAAGCTGTAAATAAAATTGTTCCGTTGCCTGTACATCCGTTTAATACGCAAGCGTCAGGGGAAATGAGCTACGCGAAGTGGCAATATAGTAAAGGCGAACAGACAATTAAATTCTATCTTGATGCTACAACAACGGAAGAAATGTTTGCAGAAAAACTCGTTCTTGATGTGGGATGCGGTGCAGGCGGTAAATCACTTTTTTATTTAACCAAAGGTGCAAAACGAGTCGTCGGGATCGATGTGGTCGAAAAATACAAAGAGGAGTCGGAGGCTCTTGCAAGAGAGCTGGGACTGACCGGGTTTGAATTTTTCGTAGAGGATGCTTCTAATACAGAATTTGATGCAAATACCTTCGACACCATTATTATGAACGATGCTATGGAGCATGTTGCGGATCCGATTGCTGTCCTCAAAGAAATGGAAAGAATCCTAAAGCCAGGTGGGAAGTTGTATGTCAATTTTCCGCCCTATAACCATCCATATGGTGCACATTTGAGTGATGTCATAGGCATTCCCTGGGTTCATGTGTTCTTTTCTGAAAAAACGCTCATTTCAGCATATAAGGATTTGGTAAAATCCAAGCCGGACGGGGATGAACGGATTGCTTTCAGAATCGGCACAAAGGACAACAAAGAATATTTTTCTTACATAAATAAGATGACAATAAAACGGTTTAAAAAGATCGTTCTGCAAACTGGTCTGAATATAAGCTATTACAAAGAGGTACCTTTGCGAAAGTTTTTTAAGCCGCTCTGTAAAATTGGGTTAAAAGAGTATTTTGTAAAGATGGTTGTATGTATATTCGAAAAACAACTGTGATTCTGCGAAGTACTTTGGATATGAATCCGGAGAAATCTGGATATAAAAACAGCACGCATTTTTGAAAATGCGTGCTGTTTTCTTTTTCTATTAGCATGAGGAACGGAGACGATTATCTGCGGCCACCAAAGCCGCCACCGCCAAAACCGCCGCCGCCATGCCCCATGCCACCGCCGAAGCTGCCACCGCCGAAGCCACCGAAACCGCCACTACCGCCGCGACCACCGAAACCACCGCCGCCGCGACCACCACGGCCTTGCCCGGAACCTTTTCCAAAGCCGGGAGGTGGACCGCCTGGACGTCCATTATTATGGGGTCCTTGATGAGGAGGCGGGGGAGGTGGACGCCTGTAGTGCGTATGCCAGGGAATAAAGAATGGAATAAACCAGTTGTTACGACGGTATCCTCCACCATAGTATCCACCCGTGTAGCGGCGTCCAGCGCCAAAAATCGCTTTGAATACCAAAACGATAACAAAGATTACGATGCCAAGGATAAGCAGTGGGATGATAATACCAAAGATGCCGAGATGACGGAAGGTATTAGAATTCTCTTCCCAATTATTATCATATCCGTTGTTATAATATGTGTTATTGCCGTCAGTATTGGAATCAGCAGAAGGACCGGAGACAATGGAACTGCCGTAATAGCTGTCATACCAGGCAAGCAGTTGAGGAAACAGGGAATTCACTGCTTCATCGTGTTCATCGGCGTCAACGTAGTCCCAAAAATAATTATTTAACAGATTATTGATTTCATCTGTGGAGATTGCACTCGAAAGACCTCTACCGACAGAAATACCTCCTTTTGCCTCGTTTGCCACGAGGAGCAACAGCATGCCATTGTTGGCGTCGGCGTCACCAACGCCCCATTCCTGCATCAGCTGGTCTGCGTACTCGTCGCTGTACATACCGCTGGGGAGATAGTCGATTGTGACAACGACAATCTGTGCGCCGTCACATTGCTTTTCCAGCGAACCATTGTAGTCTGCAATGCGTTGTTCTGTATCAGAATCCAGGACATTGGCATAGTCTGCAACATAGAAGCTGTCGCTTTGTTCAAGCAGCGCAGCCGAAGCGGAGAAACTGAACAGGGAAAACAGCAACAGCACTGTAAAAAGCGTAGCAAGAAACCGTCTGGTTGTTTTCATAGTAGCGCGCCCTCCTTAAGAGAAGAGATCCGGTGTATCGACACCGGCGATTTTGTAAAGAACATTGGCAGGGAAGGTGCGAAGTGTGGAATTTTGAAATGCACGAACCGATTCATTGTAGCCGGAGCTGGCAATGGTTCGCTGTGCGCCGTCAAATCCATTGACGCAGAATTCGTAATCCTCTGTGCGTGTTCCGAGATCCATAACGTCCATTTCTGTTTTCACTGCGATGAAGGCATCGGTGAGCTGGAGGTAGGCATCATATTGTTCGGCGATCGAACCGCCGTCGAGCAAACTGTTGCGTGCAGCCCGGAGATCAGAAGTGAGGTCCTCTAATTCCTCATGGTTTGCCGAAAGAGAAGCCAGACTGTTTGCATATCGGGCACATTGATTCAGCTGATAGCTGATACTGGAATGAGAGCCTTCCAATCCATCGTAGAAACCGGCCTCAACTTCAGCACATTTGGCGCCGAGAGAGCGGTGAACGCTCATGAGTGTGGAAAGGCAGATCACAACCGCTGCAAGGAGAGTTGCCACACTGCGTTTTTTTAAAAATTGCATAGAGACTCCTTTCTGGAGAAGGGGAACCACTATCCGCGCATATCAAGCAGCGTGTGTTTGAGTTCCGTTTCAATGCGTCCCAATTCCTTTTCGGCTTCTGCTCTGCGTGCACGGCCATCATCCTGAATCTGACGAACCTCATTGAGGGTGTTAATCAGCTCCTGGTTGGTGTGCTGGAGCGTTTCGAGATCCACAATGCCGCGTTCCGCTTCCCGTGCGACCTCGACACTGCCCATGTGCAGTGCTTCGGCATTCTTGCGGAGCAGATCGTTGGTGACCTTGGACACATCACGCTGTGCCTCCATAGCCTGTTGAGAGTGGTGCATACTGAGCGCAAGTACCATTTGACTCTTCCACAGTGGGATGGTATTGACGATTGAGGTCTGAATTTTCTCACACATGATGCTGTCATTGTTCTGAATCATACGAATTTGCGGGGACATTTGGATGGAGATCATACGGGTCAATTCCAGATCATGGATCTTTTTTTCAAACCGGCCGATCAGATTGGCGAAATCGTTGGCGGCCTGTGCATCTTCGGGAAGTCCGCTCTCCCGTGCTTTTGTCTGCAATGCGGGCAGATCATTGGCACGCAGCGTTTCAAGCTTCAATTTTCCAGCGATGATGTACATCGTAAGCTCTTTCAAATAAGCCTGATTGATCTCATACATTTTATCCATGGTAGAGATGTCCTTAGTCAGAACCCGCCAGTGGTTTTCCAGTGCTTCCACGATCCGATCCACATTGACCTCTGCTTTGTTATATTGCGTTTTCATGTCCGCAATGCTACGAGAAGCCTTCTTGAAGAACCGTTTGATGCCTTTTTGCTCCGTTTCTTCAAAATCAAAACCATTGAGCTGAGAAACCAGATCGGTCAGCATATTGCCGACTTCCCCCAGATCTTTGGTTCGAACCTTTCCAAGGGCTTGTCCGGAAAAATCTGCAATATTTTTCTGAGATGCCGAACCATAGTTGAGTATCTGGGTAGTATCATTGATGTCGATTTGCTCTGCAAATTCGCGGACGGCAGCCTGTTCCTGCGGAGAGAGACGCTCAAGTTCTGTTTTTTCCAGTTCAGCTTCTTCTGTTACCTGGGGTGCGGGTTCTGCCGCCGCCGCGGCACCCGTGGGATTTAAAGTCAGAGATGGAACATAGGGCGTGAAGTTGTTTTCATCCATGATGGAGATCCTTTCGTAAAAAATAAAGGGTTATGATTTTCCTGCTGTAAAAGCGGGAGAAAAAATGTCCTAAAATACAGTTGCTTAAAAAGTTGTATCAGTAGAGTCGTGGAAGGAAGAGAAGGGATTTGCCTGTTTTCCACCGAGTCCTTCCCGCGCGAGCATAGCATTCATGACGTCGATGTCGGTTTCAATGTCAAGTGCCTGGTTGGCAAAAAGCGCATCCAGCTGTTTTTTATAGGCAACAATCGCTGTGTCAAGCATGTCCTCAATTCGTGTCATGGTGCCGGAAATGTTCGTTCCTTCGATACCCTGGCTTCCCATGCGGTCGTAGGTATTCAAAAGTTTAATAGTCGTGGGAAGATAATAGCTCATGAAGCGCTTGATCTGCGGAATATCATCTGGATCTTCCTTGGCATCCTCGACAATTTTATCTGTGATCTGCATGAGCGCATCAATTTTTGCACAGACTTTGGGTTCTCGAATTGCGTTGCGCAGACGGCGCATTTCGCTTTGCGCACGGCGGCCTTCTTCTATAATGGCATTGACTTCCGGACTGTATCCAGGATCGGCTTCCGGTTTGACTTCCGGTTCTGGCTCCGGTTGTGGTTCCGGTTCCGGCTCTTCGACGCATATAACAGTTGGCTTGAAGAAGATGGAAGAAAATTTTCCGATGCCAAATGCAAGAACTGCTGTGAGCAGTAACAGACTCAGACGGTACAGGGGAAAGACCATCGAACAAAGAAACCACACAATGGCAGCTACATAGATTGGACCAGAGGACTTTTTTATAATTTTACGCAAAATCCCGCCTCCTTCATTAAATGCTATTCAATAATGTTATTCAGTAATATTGTATATCGAAACAGGGCGTTCCGTCAAGGAAAAACCGCACTTGCAAGCTGGCTTGTTCTATAGTATAATATGCAATACAGTATAAAATAGTGGAAAAGATACGGTCTGACTGCTTATTTACGGTTCAACAATGAAGTTGGGGCCGTCTGGAAACGGATCCAGGACAGCCCCTTTATATAAAGCGGCGCGCGACGCGACTACTCAATCTTATGCCGGACACTGACTTCCTGTTCCCACGTCTCGGGTTTCCAATGGATCAGGAAATACTGTGGGCGGCAAAATTTTTGTTCTGATGGGGGATACATGATGATCAAAATTGCTCCTTCTATTCTTTCGGCGGATTTTGCGAATTTAAAATTAGATGTTGATGATGTCAAGGCCGGTGGCGCCGACTATCTCCATGTGGATGTCATGGATGGTCTGTTTGTCCCCAATATTTCTATTGGCATTCCGGTCGTGCAGTCCTTGCGTAAGGCGACGGATATGTTCCTTGATGTTCATCTGATGATTGATCGGCCACACCGCTATGTTCGGGAATTCTGCAAAGCTGGTGCGGATTTGGTCGTGTTCCATGTGGAAGCAGATCAGCCGCAGGATCTGTTTGCTGCCATTGCCGCAGTGAAAGAAGAAGGAAAGAAAGTCGGATTGTCGGTAAAGCCCAAAACGCCGGGGACTGTTCTTATTCCATATCTTGACCAGTTGGATCTTGTTCTTGTTATGACGGTTGAACCGGGCTTTGGCGGGCAACGTTTTATGCACGATCAGTTGACAAAGATCGCTGCACTGCGACGGATAATTGATGTAAAATATCCTGACTGTGAATTGGAAGTGGATGGCGGTGTTTCCGTTGACACAGCAAAGCTGGTCAAAGATGCCGGTGCCAATGTGCTAGTTGCTGGCAGTGCCGTATTTGGAAAAGAGGATCGCGCGGCCGCAATTGCAGCAATTCGTGAAGCATAATGATGTGGTTCGCGTTTCATTGGTTATGATATAGATAGTATATACAGAATGTTAGCTTAAACCGGTTAAAATGTTGAGGCTGAGAAGCAATAGGGAGTTGTTATCATGAGCAGTTTTCCTCCGATGATGGAGAATTTAATCGATCACTTTGCGATGTTGCCGGGGATTGGACGAAAAACTGCCCAGCGTCTTGCGTTCCACGTTCTTTCTCTTCCAGAGGGAGAGGCGGAGGCATTTGCAACGGCCATTTTGGATGCGAGAGAAACGGTGCATTGTTGTCCTGTCTGCCAGAATCTGACGGACGGTGATCTATGCTCTATCTGTGCGGATGAGCGGCGCGACCGCAGCACCATTTGTGTGGTTGCAGAGCCGCGGGATGTTGCCTCATTTGAACGCGGGCGAGAATACAATGGCCTGTATCATGTTCTGCATGGTGTGCTTTCTCCCATGATGCGGGTTGGGCCGGATGACATCCGCATTTCAGAATTGGTTGCGCGTGTTGCCCAGGGAGAGGTGCGTGAAGTCATTATGGCAACCAATCCTGATACTGAGGGCGATGCCACTGCAATGTATATTGCCCGTCTACTCCATCCGTTTGGGGTTCGTGTTACCAGACTGGCCTATGGGATTCCTGTTGGTTCCAATCTGGAGTTTGCTGATGATGCAACGCTTCTCCGTGCGATCGAGGGCAGGAGAGAGCTGTAAAAAAGAACAGTACTTTTTTTCTATTATTCTGTGATTGGCAGAACCATACTGCGCAATAAGTGGATTGTATTGCAGCAGTATTTCGACAAAAAGCACGTTGTTTCCCGTAACAGTTGCGCTATACTGGGGGCAGTATTTGATTATTTTGGACTGTTTTTAGTCCGCACTGCATTTGGACAAAGTTGTTGTCTGATGAATTGCTTTATTGGACACGTTTGATAAATATATTTTTTGCGGAAAATTGAATAGAGAAGAGCACAAGAGCCGTATAATCAGTTGGCAGGCGGGCGATTCAGGGCCCACCTGCCACAGACGGCTCTGATTTGCTGTGTTTTTCTGTCTATTTTGTTTCCAGACATGCAGTTGCTGTCAGGGTGTACTTTTTGCGCCCGCAAATCTCACATCTCTGTTTGGAAATTCCGCGGTATAACGAAGGAGCTTTTATAATATGGCATCAAAACTGAAAGTGATCTCTTTAGGAGGTCTGAACGAAATTGGAAAGAATCTTACAGTCTACGAGTATGGCAATGATATTCTGGTCGTCGACTGTGGTTTGGGATTTCCCGACGATGAAATGTACGGTGTGGATATTGTCATTCCGGATACGACCTATCTACAGAAGAATAAAAAGAGAATCCGCGCCATTGTGTTGACGCATGGGCATGAAGATCATATCGGTGCAATTCCCTATGTCATGCGCGACCTTGATGCGCCAATTTATGCAACACGTTTGACTGCTGGACTGGTACAGATCAAACTGGAAGAGCACAATATGACCGATAAGGTCAAGCTGATTACCAAAGAAGCCGGAGAGTCGTTTAAGGCTGGCTGTATGGAAGTCGAACTCATCCACATTAATCACAGTATTCCGGATGCGGTTGCACTGGCCATCCACACCCCGAAGGGCGTCATTATCCATACTGGGGACTTTAAGATCGACACTACACCCATTGAGGGTGGTATGATTGACATTGCACGGTTTGCTGAGCTCGGAAAACAGGGTGTTCTTGCGCTGGTAGCCGACTCTACCAACGTGGAAAAGCTAGGATATTCGGTGTCGGAGAGCCGGGTTGGAGAAAAATTTGACCAGTTGTTCAAAGGTTGCGATCAGCGGATTATTGTAACCACCTTTGCCTCTAATGTTCACCGTCTCCAGCAGGTCATCAATGTTGCTGCGAAGTATAAGCGAAAAGTCGGTATTACCGGCCGCAGCATGGAAAATGTTATCAAGGTTTCGGCAGAGCTTGGGTATATGAAAATACCGAATGGCGTATTGGTCGATATGAATCAGATTAAAAATCTGCCAAAGAATAAAATTGTTATCATCACAACTGGGAGCCAGGGCGAAAATATGTCTGCACTTTACCGCATGGCATTTTCCGGACACCGTCAGGTGGAGATTGGCGCCGGTGACCGCGTCATTATCTCCGCTTCAGCAATCCCTGGAAATGAGCGTACCATCAGCAAGGTCATTGACGAGCTGTTTTATAAGGGGGCAGAGGTTATTTATGACCGTCTGTCTGATCTGCATGTTTCCGGACATGCCTGTCAGGAAGAGCTGAAGATGATGATGGCTTTAACCAAGCCCCAGTTTTTTATCCCGGTTCACGGAGAGCACCGTCATCTTCGTACCCATGCTGAGCTTGCCAAGCAGATGGGAATCCCTGCGAAAAATATCGTCATCAGTGAAATTGGTAAAGTCATTGAGATCGGAAAACGCAGTGCCAAGCTGAACGGTGTTGTGCCGTCTGGCAGCGTACTTGTAGACGGTATGGGCGTTGGTGATGTTGGCAGTGTTGTACTCCGTGACCGCAAGCATCTGGCAACCGACGGTATGGTTGTAGTTGTTATGACATTATCATCTGAGGACTATAGCTTGGTTTCCGGTCCGGATATTATTACCCGTGGGTTTGTCTATGTCAAAGAAGCCGACGAACTGATTGATGAGTTGAAACGCGTGGTAATTGAAAGTCTGGATAGCTGTGAAGTGCGCCATATCCGCGACTGGGCAACCATTAAGGGGCGGGTCAAGGCCAACCTTTCCGGTTATCTCTATAAAACGACCAAGCGTAGTCCGATGATTCTGCCGGTCATTATGGAGGTAGACTAACAGGATGAACATTCAGATCTTTGGAAAGTCCAAGTGCTTTGACACCAAAAAGGCGGAACGATATTTTAAAGAGCGGCGCATCAAATACCAATATATCGACATAATCAAATTTGGGATGAGCCGTGGAGAACTCAACAGTGTGAAATCCGCGGTTGGGCTGGATGCATTGATTGCTGAAAAATCAGAAGGTGCGGTTCTGCTGCGATATCTTGTACATGATGCGGATAAGCTGGAAAAGCTTTTTGAAGATCCGCGTTTGATCCAGACGCCTGTTGTTCGAAATGGGAAGGCCGCCACCGTTGGCTATTGTCCGGATGTTTGGGAAACTTGGAAATAAGTAAAAAGGCGCGCTGTTCTCAGAACAGCGCGCCTTTTTACTTAACTTGCTAATTTTTCTTACGCTTTGTTGCCACAGCAACAGTTTTTATGGAAAAAACAGGGTATGATAATAATACCGTATTGTGATAAAGGAGGGCATCCTATGTATAAAAACATTGAAAAACAGATCGTTTTGCAGCTGAAGGATCAGGTCCAATATCAGGACGATCAGATTGTAAGCAAAACGCTGGTACAGAATGAACAGATGAGCATGACGCTGTTTGCCTTTGAAAAGGGTGAAGAGATTAGCACTCACGCCGCTGGCGGTGATGCCATGGTCACGGTTTTGGAAGGCTGCGGTCGGTTTACAGTGGACGGTGAGGTCAGCCTTTTGCATGAAGGGGAGACGCTAATTATGCCGAAGGATATTCCGCACGCCGTATACGGGGAAGAGCGTTTTAAAATGCAGCTTATCGTGTCGTTCTAAATAAGTGAAACTAAAAGGGTTCAATGCATATGCATTGAACCCTTTTGGTTTAAAAAATTTTGCTTTATTGCATAGTTACACTGCCACCAGCGTTGGGAACGATGCAAACGTAAGTTTTACCGGTACCAAGGTTGAGTGCGGAGCCGTCGGAAAGCGTGTAACGGAAATTCTCGCCCACGCCGCCATGACTCCATTGAATGGGAACAGAAGCACCACCGCAGGCAAAATAGCCAGTTCCTGTGGTTTCCAGATCCACCGCACGGCGACCGGAATCGTCTAGTGTGGAAACATCAGCAAAGAGGATCAAAACATTTGTAAACTGTGGGGCAACATCGTTGTTGCCATCGGTATATGTACTGTTGAACTGTGCAGAGGTATAGGTTTTCTCTGCTTCATTGTAAGTAAACGTTGTTGTTTTGCTGCCGTCAAAGGAAACCGAAATGTTGCTGGCTGCAGAACCGTTAACGGGTGTACCGTCTTCAACAAAAGAGAGACTGTAATCGGTAGCCTGATCGTGTTTCGTGCGGATCGAAGCAGATTTGACGTGATCCGTGACATTGGCGCCTGTAGTGAAAAGGCTGTGTTCATAGCCCTCGCTCATACGGGAACTGTCACGATAAAACACCTCGCCGGCATAGCTGCCGCGGACGCCGTCGATGTTATCAACGTCATAGGTTTGGATATCAGAATAGGCCTGTTCACTGCCACCGGCATGAACCAGAATGCCATCGTAGGCAAGTGCCAATTGAATGTAATAGGGGCGCGTGCTGCGCATACTGCCGAGGACATCTGCATCAGAGATATCAGAGAAGATCGCCATCATACGAGTACAACTGCCTTCTACCAGCGCTTCATAGATGATATCCGCTTTTGAAATTCCACACTGCGGTTGTGCAACTTCAATGTTGTTGAGCATAACGCAGTAAGGCCGCGCATCACGCAAATCAACGTCACAGGTTTCGCCGGTAAGGGGATTGGTATAATCGCCGGTACTGGTTTTTGGTTCTGCCGTAGATGTTTCCGGTTCCTTTTTTGGCTCAGTCTCCGAATCTGCATCAGAAGACTTGCCACAGCCGACAAACAGAGCGATCACCATTAGCATGGCCAATAGAAGAGTTAGAATTCGTTTCATAAATGGGTACCTCAATTCATTAAATCAAGCAGGAAACTGCTTCCAATATCATTATACTACTGCACCGGAAAAGCGATGTCAACCTTAAGAAAACAAAAAAATACGGCTTCAAAAAACGAGAGCGGAGACAGCAATTTGTTTTTTTGTATGAGAGGATAGAAAGACGATAATACTAACCTTGTTTTGCTCTGTTTTATCTTGTCATAAGATTCGATATTTGTTATGATAATGAAACACTTGTACTCAAAGGAATATCACGAGGACTGGGTTCTTTTAGGATGCATGGGAGGGTTTTCATACAGTGCTTTTTTCTCAGCCGTGATCTTTGCCATTCGATTTTTTCTAAACGGTCTTTGAAGTTTAAAATTGTTGCATCTCTCCTGTGGCCGGTTTCGCTTTGCTGTGTTATGTATGCCGGAATATTCAGTTATATCCCGTATCAAATCTATAGCATCGTCAAGATTGTGACCACACCCAAATCCACAGAACCTGTGCTGTAAAAAGAGAAGCCGCAGGAACAGGATGCGTGGGTGGAACAGAAAAGCACCTATGTGAGAGGAAACCGCAAGTTTTATCATGAACAATTCAGAATAGCATTGGTTCAGCGATAGAGCATATAAAAACACCCTCTGACGGAAAACGTCAGAGGGTGTTTTTCATGCAGTTTTGTTTTACAGTAACAGAAAGATTAGATCAGGTTGAGAATCAGTGTGAGTACAACAAAAACAATTGCGATCCATTTGGTTGCCAATGCCAGCTTTCCATCAAGCGTTTTTGCTTTGGACTTCGACATAAACGTATCTGCACTGCCGCCCATTACACTGGACAGACCAGCACTTTTTCCGGATTGGAAGAGGACGGTCAGAATCAAAATCAGGCAGGAAATTAACTGAACGATGGTAAGAAATAGAGACATTTTTTACATTCCTTTCAAGTATTCCGATAAGAACGGCATACCCTTCAACATTATCAATAGAATTTTTAATATCATAGCATAGTCTATTCTGAAATTCAAGACTTGTCCGTGTAAAATCTGGATTTTAGAGAGATCAAAATTCGACAATGAGGAGGATATCAAAGCAATTCCAGCCCAATACCGAGGACACCGTCACGCAGTTCCTGCTCTTTTGTGTAAATTTTGGAAATTGATTCCAGAAGGGAATCCGGAGATTCTCCTGTACAGCCCAATTGGGCAGGATCAAATTGTGCATAAAGCTCTGCAAATGTGTCCGCAGGATAGAGTGCGGTAACACGCGTACAGATGGACTCGGTACACTCCGGCAGGCGGAAAAACGTAATGGTATCTCCAATTGCGATACTGCGTCGCTTTTTGTCGCGACAGCGGACTTCAATGGTCTTTTTCCCGCAGGAAATGGCGTCAAAGGGAACTTTCAGCAGTTTCATAGTGTGGTTCATAGTATATATCCTCACTTCCAATTGATAAGAACCAGACCAATAAAACAGCAGACAATGCCGGCGATCTGGACCAGACGGATTTGTTCTTTATAGAAAAATACTCCGATAACGATCAAAGCAACAGCGAGCAGAATGTTGCAAACAATGGAGCCGATACTGATATTCCAACCGGTGCGGTAGAGATAAATATAACCGACTTCCAGACCGACAATGGCAAATCCAAGCAGCCAGCTTGTCCAGTTCAGTGTACGGAAATGCTCGACAAATGTGCCTTGTGGTCGAGAAAGAAGATAGAGAACAAAGGCAGTGACAGTACCCGTTAAATATGTGATAACAAGCGCCAGATAGGGACTGGCTTCCGCAGGTGTTGATTTGGTTGCAATATTATAAATAACATTGGTGATTACAATCAAGCCAACTGGCCAAAGATAGGCAAGCATAAGGGAAATCCTTCCTTTTTAACTTATTTGTGTCAGTCTAAAAAGCGAGCACAATATTAGAATTTTGAGCGGCTGCATCTGAAAAAACACGGCGTAATTTCTGGGCATAGATTCCGAGGGCTGCATCCATTTGATCGCCGTCGCGCAGCGTGATAACAACAGGTTTTGTCAAAGCGGTGAGCAGGTCAAACAACGCGTCGAGATTTCCGCCATACCAGTCAGCGAAGTGGAGCGTTTCAGCGATGTGGCGTTGTGCGGTCTCACTGGAAGTCATGGCGCTTCCTTGCAGAATATAATTCATGATTCAATCCTCATTTCCATAGAGCAGTGTAAAACTTTCATAGTGATCTTCTGTGTAATAGATCAAACCATCGTTTGAAAATACCAGACGTTTGGCACCGCGACTGGACGCACCCAGGGTATCAATGTCGCACTCTGTGTAGTCTCGGTCGTCCTGTTCTGGAAGCAATCCTTCGTAGTTTCCAAAATTTTCTCCGCCGATACATTTCCCTGGAGCATACGCTTCCAGTGCCCCACCATCCCAGCCAAGCGCACGTGCCTCAGCTTTTGTAATAAAGTTGTCTGGCAGTGTTCGATAGGTATGGATATACAATGCGACATCTTCTTTTGTGGTATAAGTCCCATCTTTTTCGAGTGGAATGTCTGGAATATCATTTTCTGACGTGGATTCGGACGAGTGGGCAGCTGGCGTAAATGTAGTGTCCGTACTGGTGCAACTGCACAGGCCAAAGATCAGCAGAACAGCAAGAAAAATACAAAATAGGGTATTCCATAGTTTATGCATAAGTAAACTCCTTCGATTGTATTTACCGACGAAATGCCGGATTGCATTGTTAATTTTTTCGTTTTTATTGATAAATGACAAAATGGTCCAAGAATTTTTATGAAAGTCGAAGTTTCCTCTTCCATTTTTCAGTACAATTTGCTATAATCCTGCTGCGTGTTTTGCATGATTTTATGAGAGAGGAATCGAAAAATGGATCGAGAACGTTTGGGAAGCCGACTTGGTTTCATTCTGCTCAGTGCGGGATGTGCCATTGGGATCGGAAACGTATGGAAATTTCCATACATGGCTGGACAGTATGGCGGTGGAGCCTTTGTGCTTCTTTATTTGTTTTTTTTTGGTAATCTTGGGATTGCCGGTTATGACAATGGAGTTTGCTTTAGGCCGTGCCAGTCAAAAGAGCCCCGTACACTTATATCAGGCATTAGAAAAACCGGGACAGAAGTGGCATGTTCACGGTTATGTTGCGATGATCGGCAATTATGTGCTGATGATGTTTTATACAACAGTAGCCGGGTGGATGATCAACTACTTTGTTTCTATGGCAAAAGGGGATTTTGTTGGTGCAGATCCCACCGAAGTTGCAAATAGATTTGGTGAAATGCTGGCGAGTCCAAGTCAGATGGTTCTTTTTATGGTTATCATTGTGGTACTTGGATTTGGGATTTGTTCGGTCGGGCTGCAAAATGGTCTGGAACGCATTACCAAATTTATGATGTTGGCATTACTCGGCATCATGGTGGTTTTGGCGATTAACAGCATGATGCTGGACGATGGAAGAGAGGGCTTGATCTTCTATCTAAAACCGGATTTTAATCGCATGATGGAAATCGGCTTTGGAAAAGTGGCTTTGGGAGCGATGACACAGGCGTTTTTCACTTTGAGCATTGGCATTGGCTCTATGGCGATTTTCGGGAGTTATATCGGAAAAGAACGCGCGTTGTTGGGAGAATCCGTCAATGTTGCGGTGTTGGATACTTTTGTAGCAGTCGTTTCCGGTCTGATTATTTTTCCGGCCTGTTTTGCTTTTGGTGTCAACCCGGAAAGCGGACCACCATTGATTTTCATTACCCTCCCCAATATTTTCAATCACCTTCCAATGGGGCGGCTGTGGGGAAGTCTGTTTTTTGTATTTATGTCCTTTGCAGCGTTCTCCACCGTGCTTGCAGTCTTTGAAAATATTCTTTCCTGCTGCATGGATCTGTTTGGCTGGAGTCGAAAAAAAGCATGTGTAATCAATCTTGTTTTGATGATCCTGCTTTCTCTGCCCTGTGCCTTGGGCTTTAATTTTCTTTCCAATATTCAGCCGCTTGGAGAAGGCAGTACGATTATGGATCTGGAAGATTTTATTGTCAGCAATCTGTTATTGCCGCTGGGTAGTTTGGTATATGTTATCTTTGTTACCTGTCGCTGGGGCTGGGGCTGGGACAAATTTATGGCCGAGGCAAACCAAGGGAAGGGGTTAAAGGTTGCCAATTGGATGCGTGGATATATGACGTGGATCCTGCCTTTGGTCGTGTTGGCTGTATTTATACTTAGTCTGTAATTCTAAAAGAAATAAAACACCGAAAGATTAGAAAAGAACTTGACCGGTAGGCACAGCGTGCATACCGGTCAACTTTTGTGGGATACTTCAATGTGCCATGATGCTTCTAAGACAATTATATACATAATATAAAGTATTTTACTATGAATTTCAAGTTTTACAAGAAATAGAAATGATGTACAACGATTTTTGTCATACTCTAAAAATGGTTCTTGAAAAAGGAGCTGAGCGATGCTATATTGGCAATGGTATACTAGAGAATATAGAAAGAAACAAATTTATCTCATTTAAGGAGGCAATACAATGAAACTTGGTATAATCCGATGTATGCAAACAGAAGATTTTTGTCCTGGTACGAGGGATTTTAAGGCTGTAAGAGAGAAAAAAGGAGCATTTGCCGAGATCGAGGAAGAAATTGAGATCATCGGATTTGCAAACTGTGGCGGATGTCCAGCGAAAAAGACTGTGCTAAGAGCAAGAGAATTGGTAAAACGCGGTGCAGATACGATTGCATTTGCATCTTGCATCCAAAAGGGGACGCCAATTGGCTATCCATGCCCATTTGCAAAAAAGATGAAGGAGTTGCTCCAGAAAGATTTGGGAGATAAGATTCGATTTTTGGATTATACACATTGAGATAGAGAGAAGTGCCGGACGGATCTGTCTGGCACTTCTTATTTTATTTATAGGTACCGCTATTGTGAAAGCAGGAACTTCATAATAAGGCGGATTATCATATCCTTATCTTCTGATCTGGATTCCGCAATTAAGATGGTCAAAGCGACCAGAGTGTGATCCGCAATTCTCTTATTTCCATCGAAGAAAAGCGCCTCGTTTTTATCGAGGAAATATAAAAACAGCGCAGCAGCGATTCTTTTATTTCCATCTGAAAAGGAATGGTTCTTTGTCACGAAATAAAGCAGATTCGCAGCTTTCTCCTCTAAAGAAGGGTAGAGATCCTCTCCACCAAAGGTTTGGTAAATGGCACCAATGCTGCCCTTAAATGAGTCGTCTTTTTCATTTCCAAATAAAGTGCCCTCTTTGCTGAATCGCATTTGTGCAATGAGTGCTTTACATTCCGAATAAGCCAGTTGATGTGTTGCACGGTTTCCTTTGGGTTTGTCCAGTGTCTGATGGTCATAGGCATCCAACAATGAGAGCGCGATATCATACTGTTCAATGACATACAGAATCTCATCGGCTTCTGTATGTGAGTTCATCTGGTACATAAGATTCTCCTTAAATTAGGAAGATATTGGTCAGGTTTTGTACTGTATTATAGCAGAAGTGATTTAGTAAACCATGCTTTCTTTGCGAATTGTTTTGCTCTGAAGGAATGGTTTAACAGACAGATTTGTAAAAAACAACAGCGTAATATAAAGATTGGCTAGCATAAAAAGTATTGGGAAGCAATTCTTCTGAATTGCTTCCCAATTAGAGTTGGATGATAGTTCCTAAAAATAACTGATTATTCGGCGTCGTTCTGACAGAAGCGCATCAAGATGGTTGCAATCTGTGCACGGGTTGCGAGACCGCGCGGATCCAACAGAACCTGATCGCCTTCTCTGGTTCCTGTGATCAGACCTTCACCAGTTGCCCAAGCTATGGATTCGCGTGCATATTCAGAAACGCTGTTACTGTCCGGGAAGGTGGAGAGATCTCCGAAAACTCCTGCTGTCTCACCAAGATATTCTGTGACGTAACGGTACAGAATCGAGGCAATCTGTTCTCTGGTGATATCCCATGTGGGATGGAAGTTGCCATCTTCCTGATAGCCCTTTACAATGTTGTTGTTGGCAGCCCAGATAACGGCATCGGTATACCAGGTGTCAGCCGGGATGTCTGGGAAGGGATTTTCCATGGCAGAGACATCCGGAGAACCGGCCATACGATAAAGGACTGTGACAAGCATGGCGCGCGTCATGGCAAGGTTGGGTTCAAACTTGGTCATGGACATACCTTGCATCAGGTCGTTTGTATAGGCGTAGACAGTGGCGTCATAGTACCAGGACAGGGGATTGGTATCAGAGAAGGGTGTTTCCTGATAGAGGACGTTATCAAAGACGGGGGCGTAATCCCATTCAGGGTGGGTTTCGTCTGTCCAGAGGGTCTTGAATTCCGCTTGGGTTAATTCAGTACAGAAATCACTGACGGGTGCAATCCATTTTAAGGAATAGAGTTCTTCGAGTGTGATTTGATCCTCTGAGTTGGTAGCAAAAGTAATTGTGTCAGCAACGGCATCGCTGTTACCAGAAGCTGTAACTGCACCTAAATTATAACAATTCGTTACACTATTTCCACATATGGCAGCAATGCCTGCAGCGCCGATGGCACTGTCATTTTTGCCGTTTGCTATGACGTTTCCATAATTATAGAGATTGGATATCGAGGTGTTTTTAGAGGCTTCTGCTGTAATACCACCAGCCAATGCATATGCTTCATCAGCAGTACAGGTTGCAGATACGGAACCCTTATTGTATGCATAATCGACGGATCCGCGCCCGACACAGCCACCAACAAAAGCGTTGCCGCTAGTCGCTGAGATATTTCCAAGATTATAAGCGTATTTTGTAGATCCATCCAAATATCCGACAATGCCGCCGACAACAGCTATGCAATCGTCCTTTCCAGTATTAACGACAATTTCGCCGAGGTTATAAGAGTAACTGGGAGTAGATGATGTATAGCCGATT
Source organism: Oscillospiraceae bacterium (assembly GCA_050944035.1). Lineage (GTDB taxonomy): Bacteria > Bacillota > Clostridia > Oscillospirales > Oscillospiraceae > JBMNQH01. Next base: position 136,773 of record JBMNQH010000004.1, read on the forward strand.
ATACCTCCGATGTACATAGTGCCAAGCTGCTCAGATACCGTCTGGCTCATCAGAGAAACACGAATAGAGCCATAATTAACACATTGCTTTGTTGCACCGCTATAACCGGAGATACCACCGACAGCGGCAGCACCAGTACCGACTTTTACCGAAATGTTGCAATGGTTCTCAGAATGAGAATAAGTCGCGCTTTGATTGAATCCGCGCCCACCGAGTCCACCAGCCATAATGTTGCCGCTAGCAGCAGTAACAAAGATATCGCCGGAAACAGAACAATCTGAAAAACCGTCTGCTTCTGAACCGTTATATGCAACCAGACCGCCTAAAATAATGTTAGCGTTATTTTGCGAATCGCAAAAAAGATAGACTTTGTCTAATGCAAGATGGGAGATATGCGCTTTAGAGCTGGTTTTTCCAAAGAGTGCATAAGAATATTCGGAATATTCAGAGGTGCTTGAATCGGAATCATTTATTATCTTGCTAAGATAGAGACCGGTAATGGTGTGATTGTTTCCTTCAAAGATGCCATTATACCAAACATTCCCAGTGCCAATCGGTGTGAAAGTTACCAGTTCGTCTTCTTTGCCATCTCGAATGGAAGCCGCCGGATCCTCATTGATGACGATATCATCCACCAGTTTGGCACAAATACTTTCATTACCGGCATTAACCAAATCACGAAACGTTTCCAGCTGTTCCAGTGTTGCAATCTGGTAGGGATCTTCCGGCGAGCCGTCACCGCCTTCAAATTGCACTTCTTCCGCTGTATCGCTGTCGCCTTCTGCCAGAGCAGCAGAGGAAGAAGCAACTGCACAAACAGCTTTCTCGTGTTCCACAGGTACGATCTCTGTTGTTTCTACATCCAGGACTGGTTCCGCCGGTTCCACACCGAAAACCGAAGCAAAAGAACACAGTAGACAAAGAACCAGCAGGAAACAAGTTAACTTTTTCATCTCTTTTCTCCTTTTGTCTTTATTTTTGATGGGAATGATTTCTAATCCCATGACTACTATAGCATATTGACCAAAAATAAACAACTATTTAATTTGATAATGGGAAAATATAACCAAAGAAGTCGTTGCTCCATGTTGGAAAGCAACGACTTCTTTGGTTATATGGGTTCCGTGTACTTTAAAAATATATTGCGCTTATTTTTTCTCGTTTTTACGCATTTCCAACAATTCCCGTGTAAGACCAATGCGATTTGTTTTGAAGTGGAAAAATGGACGTTCCGGAACAGCCAGAATATCTATTGGAACCATGTACGGCTCAAGACATGCGTTAACGCTTTCCCGGATATCCTCAATTGTATATCCCTCTTCCAATACAACATACAGATATGGAAGGAAATATCCCTCGTGTTCATCGTCTGGGATAATGACAAAAAACTCGTCATCAATTCCCTCAATTTCCGCGTCGGCCACCAGATTTTCCATCGGTTGAATCCCCAAATCTCCGCCTCCAAAGCGGGGGGATTCTCCACGCGTAACTGTGTAGATTACGCCATCCTCTGTTATGTAGCCGGTATCTCCCATGTGCAGCCAGACTTTTCCATCGTCGTGAACCATAAGGGATTTTGCCGTTGCCTCTTCGGTATCATAACCGAGCATGTTGCCGGGGCCGCATTTACAGATTTCTCCAATTTCATTGTAACCACATTCTTCTGTTGTTCCATATTTGAAAATGGAAATATCAGTCAGTGGCATGGGAATCCCAACATTACCGTCTCGGATGGGGAAGGGAGCCATTGGAAGTGTTACGTTTGAACCTGCTTCCGATGAACCATAACCGGTTGTAAATGTAATCATACAATTATGATCGTGCAGGAATTTCTGCGCGCGTTTCATCTGACCATTGTTATACGCCTCACATCCAGCGCCGGCAGACTGTAAATAGGATAAATCGTGGTCTTCTGGAATACGGCCATTTCTCATCACAATTTCAATAAACATCGGAATGAGTGGCCAGCAGTTTGGACGGTAGCGCATCAGTTCTAGATCCACATCATGTGGATCAACAAATGGATCTAAGATCAGCAATTTGTTAGACGCCAATGGCAATAAGATCATGGCTACGACCACGGCTACCAGTGTTGGCGGCAAACATGTTATCAACCATGTTGGGCGGCAGCCGTCTGCTGATCCATAGAAATTCATTTGATGAATTACACCGATCATGGTGTTTGCTGAGTGAATGACCTGTTTGGAAGGTCCAGTCGATCCACTTGTATAAGCGCGGAATAACGGTCTGTGAATGTCAACAGGTGCGGAAACCTGACCGTTAAAGGTTTCACCAAGTGCAAGAAATTCGTCCCATGACATCGTGGAAGAACCATGGGCGGGGGTATCCGTATAGTTCTCGTTAAAGGAACGGATGATATAGTCTGGGATGGTCTCGCGATCCGCGCTGCGAAGCGGATCCAGAAGGATTGCTGTTTTAACATGACTGTCTGCTAGATAATGTTCCAGATCACTTTCTGACAGATAGTCATGTGAGAGGATTACACTTGCGCCAGCTTTTGCTGTGGCTTCGATATTCTCTTCTAGTGTATTATCACGGCACAGCAGGGAAGCACCGATTTTTTCCGTTGCCAGAAGCAAATATATAAATTCAGGTACTGCGCGAAGAAACATCGGGATTTGATCCCCTTCCCCAAACCCGACTGCTCTAAGAGCACGTGCCACCTTTTCCGTTTCTTCAAAAACGGTTTTCCATGGAATATCATTTCCATAATAATGCATGGCAATACTGGTTTCATCTGCACAATTTGTTCTCAGATACTCTGTGAGTGTACATTCTGGGATTACAATGTGCTCGACGAATCCCGGGGGATAATATTTTAACCAAGGTCTATCTACGCTTGCTTTTCCTGTAAGACTTCCAGTTTCACGCATGGCTTTTTCTCCAATTCTAGCGAAATTTACTCGTTTTCTGCTGGATAACAGGTTATCCAGCAGAAAACGAGCTCATCTTACCACAGAAAACACATGATGTCACAGGAGGAATTTGGAGTCATTATTTGTCATTTTAGGAAAAATGTGATTCATATTTCCTTTTTATGATTCCGACTCAAATCATACAGGACAGCACATGACAATGTCAGGCGCTGTCCTGTATGATTTATTGATCTTCCAATTTTGAAAGAATCTGTACTGCTTGAAGAATGTGGTCAAAATATGTATGGATCTGTTCAGGATTGGATTCAATGATGTTTTCGTCACCAGTCCACATTTCATCATAAAAACGATCAAACATATCGTGCATGTCTACATGATTCAATACAAGAATGGTATTGTGATTGTTCTCTTCCTCGTTGCTCAGACGAAGGTAAGAGATTCCTTCTGATAGAAATATGCACTGCTTTTTGATGTTCTGAGAATCCGCCATCCATCGGTCGTTTACCAGGCCGACCTTCAGATTCTCACATTCTCTGCATAGTTCCTGAAAATATTTGATATAACGGAATCTCTGCGGTAGGGTTAAGTAGACTTTTTGGTTGTAAAAATCCAGTAGTCCGGTATATGCAAGTTCAGACAATGCAGTTTCATAAAACATGATTTTAATGGGATACTGTTTGATGACGTTTATCGTCAGATTGTGAACTTTGCGTAGCTCTTCTATGCTGACAAAGGTATTGTTATGGCTTGCCGAAAGCTGCGCTACAATCTCTTCAAACAAATCATCTGGAATGAAGTGTTCTGTCATATGTCCCAGAATATATCTGTGATTTGGTGCAAGCAGGGTGTTTGCATACTCCTGTTCTAGGAGCATATGATGGAGAGTCGTTTTTCTGAGAAGCAGCGTTTCTCTGTTGCACAATGATTTCACATAATGATACAGGATAAGACAGTTTTCTTTTTCTTCGGATACAGAGACGGAAATACAGTGATCTTGCCCAGCGAGCATCCCTGCAATTGAAAAATCCTCTTTTACGACAAATAGGATTTTTCCAAATGCTTGGTTGCTTCCAAATATATTGAAATCGGTGCAATTCATATTGGTCAATATATCAATTAGAAGCACGGTATCATTGAGATAATCCCAGTTTTCCCAATTTGTATTGATTAAGAGATTGAAGTGTACCTCCGGATAAGATTGCTGCGTTTCTGTCTGACCATCTCTGATGCTTGTGAGTTGAAGTCTATATTCTCGCGATATGGAGGTGAGATCCATTGCCGCCATGACATCCAGAGAATGTACTCTCCGCAATACCGGATGGTGCATTTTTGCAATAAATTTTGCCATTGAAAGCTCAGCATAGTAGCTGGTTTTTTGTTGCAGAACCGTACTTCCGGTACTTTTTTGTAATTCTCTTACATAATTGTACTCCGCTTCCAAATTATCATAAATTGCACTTTCCAGGTCTGTAAATCGTGTGATTTGGTATTCCAGGAGAAGCTGCTTTTTTGCATCCTCATCTGCGGCTGTAATAATGCAATGACTGATTCCTCTTAAAATCTTCAGACCGGTTTTTTCAGAGGGAATCATGCGCCCATTGATCCATTTGCTGATGTATGAAACATCATACTGCAACGCCTGAGCCAGTGTATAATTTTTCAAATCTGTTATGGACATTAAATGTTCCAGTAATATGCTAAATCTGTTTTTCTGTACCATAGATTTTCCTCTAAAAGAATTTGTTATAAAAACGAAACGGTCAGTGTTGTTCAGCGTGAGACAAAAATATACCATCTCGTCCCTTAAAAACCACATAAACTGTGTTGACCATAGGTATGACACTTTCCGTCACCACTTCGTCACATCGAAATATTGAAATAATCCATCGAACATTTCACGAGATTCTCAATCAGCGTCTTATTCTGCGAATACTCATCAAATCCGCTGATACGCAGAGAGAATTCCTTAAATCTTGCTCTATACGACAAATCAAGCCCTGCATCTTCGCATTGTTTCAGTATATCAGGATTTTCATTGCCTTTACAGACAATGTACAGATAATTCTTCTTCGGTCGGAACATCAGAAAGTTTTTAGAAACTCCGTCTTTCGTCAAGCCAATATAGAATTTGTTATACTTCAGCTCATATCCGACAGTGAAATCTTTCAGGTCGTCAAATATCATATCCACATTCTTCAACATTTTCACTGTGCTGCGGTTTTCCCAATATTTTCGGTCAGTAACTTCGTACTGTTCTTCTTCATCGTTTGCCAGAGATACTCTGTCCAGAACTTTGGTGAAGGCAAGCGAGACATTATCTCCTTGCTTGTACGCAGAAAGTTGTAGGGCGATCAGCGGAATTGACCCGTTGAACAAAGAAATCACATTCATAAAACGCCCTGTGACTTCCTCTGCGACTATAACAGCACAGTGATCATACTGGGGATAACGCTTTTTCTCACTATCCCAGTATTCGATGGTTCGGATAATATGGCTTGGGTCTGTCGCACCGAGTTGTACTTCAACTTCATACCGTGTTCCATCATCGTCAGTCAAAAGTAGGTCAAGTCTTCCACCGGATGGTTGTACTTTTTCACGTTTGACAGGTGATAAATCCCCCAGACCCAATACAGAAGGGGCTTCAAAGATAAAATTCTGAATCATATCCTCTGTGACAAGAGGATTGTTTTTCAGCGAAATCTGCTCCATTCTTATGATGTTAGCCATAACTATGTTCCCCGTTTATTTCTGTTAGTTTTTATATCATTCCAAAGTGCTTCAGCACATACTCCTTGATTTTCGAATGGCTAGCCTTTTCTCGACATCCGAAAACTTCTGTACCTAAAAACTGTTTCATCGCATGCATCCGTTCACGAATTTCATCGGCACATCCATTCGCTTTGCAACCTGCTCCGGTGTCATTCCGCTATCAAGGAATCTTCTGCAGACAACTTTCATATTTTCACCGACCTCTATGATGTGCTTATCAGGATCGTAGAACCTGACAACCCGCTGTCCCCATGAATGCTCCTTTATTGGATGAACATAGCTGAGATGCATTGAAGTTAATTTCTCCGCAAATGAATCAAAGTCATCTTCTTCGAAATATACTTCGAAGTCATTTCCACCGAAAGATATCTCTTTTTTGTCAATAAACTCTCTATACGATTCTTCTGTCTGCAGGCATAGTCCTCCTGTTAAAGTTTTGTTTGCCCCGAAATCCATCGTTACATGTAGTCCCAAAACGTTTTTATAAAACGCTACTGATTTATCCATATCGGTTACTACCAACATTGGGTTTTGTAATTTCATCCGTATTCCTCCGTAAATAGAAAATTGCAATTTGAGGCAATCAACTGAACACTTGAAAGTGCCTTATTTCAAGCTTTTTCGGTTTTTAATTTTGTATCTTTGAGAGTAAACATACCGTCTCGATGGGGCTTGATACGTTCATATTGATGTCATACCCCTGTTCGTTCACGGGAAAATTCCCAAATGGTTAATGGAAAATTATCGTTATATTGCTACCGTAAATCACAAGGAAAATGTCGAAACTTATCCCCGCGGCCCCATCGTCTCAATCCTATAGAGGAAATTGGGTGTATGAAATTGGTTCTGAACCTATTTTACAATTTCGACCTGTTCATACTCTGTTCCTGGATTCTTTTGAACAGCCGTGAAAAATACGGTCTTATGAACAATTTCATCCGAATTTACCGAACGGTATATTTTTTGATAACTGAATCTTGGTACCTGGTTGAATTGTGTGACAGCAAGGTAATCTGAAACTGTAAAGATCCCAAACAACAGAACGACACACCCGACAACAGTCAATATGCGCCAGCTCCTTTTGATCAATACAATTTCAATTATAAGATAAATTCCGATTGTCAGAATGATACTTCCTAGAATTGAATAGATGCTTCCCCAGCTACTGTCATTGGGAAATATAGCCAAAGCCGAAACAATGATAAATATGCCGAATACCGACATCAGATAACCAATCACTTTTTGTTTTCCGGCCTTCACCTCATTTCGACTGTACTCTGCCATGGCAATGGCAGTATTTCTTGTCTCTTGATTCATGTTCTCGCTTTTCCTTTCTCCATCGATGATTTCAGGTATGCTTACATCATAAAGATCAGCTATCTCGACCAGCATACTGATATCTGGCATATTGCTTCCAGTCTCCCATCGAGATATTGTTCTGTTGGAAACATTGAGTTGCTCAGCTAAATTCGCCTGCGTCAGGTTCTTTTCCTTTCGAAGCTCTTTCAGGAAAGAACCTATTTTGACCTGATCCATATGGGCGACCTCCTTTCTATGCCATAATAGTGCATGCCAACATTTTTAACACGACACAAAGCGAGAAATACCGTGTTTTTGGGTACCGGACACACTTGTCTATTTTGATTTTGACTGTTTCTATACCATTCAGGTCTCGATAGATGATTTTTCAGACCTGACATCTAAACCACTGTCTCAATGGACTGACATCCAAAGTGGATACTCAGCCCTCTGAAAGAACCGCTTGATATGTTTCCACGAAGGGATTTTTGCGGTTTAAATCAAGACTTCGCTCTGATGCCATAACGGAAGAAAAGTCTGTAAATACGGCACTTTCCGTGCACTTACTTTTCAACTCTTGACATCAAGACAACCGTCTCCACATGCCTTGGGACAATGGCGTGAATAAAACGGTGTCTATTTACGCTGATTGCTCGTCCTCCCTCGTAGAGCAGTTCCCGCTCTCTTAAACGGTCGAGTGGGCAGATTTGATGTAAAACTAAGCCACACCCAGTGTGTATTTATAGTTTAGCGCTTCAATAACCGCATCGATGATTTCTACACCAAATTCCTTTTTTGATACTCCCAGGGACTTCAGCATTTTCTTGTTTTTTCTGAGGGACTTCCAAAGGAGCTTTTTATCTCTCTCATTTAACTCGATTTTATAAAGGAAATTTGCCAAAGATACAATCAGCAACCTGTAATCAGAATACCACTTTGCCGTATTCTCATCCGTTTCCTTTGAAGCGAATTCATCGAAGTCTTCTTCCGTGTATTTCGGCAACAGTCCAAGAATAGGATTTACTAATAACTGCGTCGAAGAGGACATAAGGTTAACATACGATCCAAGTGCATATTGCTGCGCCTCTGACATCGCATTATAGTCGAGACCGAACGAACGGATATCATCGTTTGCATCGTGTAGCTTGCCACTTTCATCATCAATGCGAGCAATACGCTCATTCAGCTCTACGATGGCTAAATCGTATAACGTGACATCACGCTTGCTTATAAGCGTGAAAACATCTTCAATATGTTTTTTATCGCTTAGGCTCTTCCACATAAGAATACCACTTGTTAAAAGCGCCACTCCGGCAATAGCCCATCCGATTGGACCGGCTAAAGCTAAAAACGCCTCACCTGCGGCCATCCCACCTCCGCCGGCAGCAAGAGCACCACCGCCGAGCCAGGCCAAAGCTGCATTAGTTGCAGCAGCACCGCTTAATGTCGAAATTGCCGTACCTGTTGAAGCAACACCGAAGGTTGTGGCAACACCCATTGCTACCGTCGGTCCCATAGTTACAACAGCCACACCTACACCTGCACCAGCCGCCCCAGCGCCGGCATTTTTAACTGCAGCACCTTTATAATCTTTTTCGATTTTCTCGGCCTGTTGCTTCCAGTTCAAACGTATCTGCTTCAGTTCTTCATACTGAAGTTTTTTCTCGCTTGGCACATTACGGATTGCGTCAAACGCTTCTTGGATATTGGTCAATTCAGAATAGAGGGCCGCGGTTAGACCGCCGAGTTCCTCTATTTTTTCGTTTGTTTTATTGACCGCAGCCTGGGCTTCTTCCTGGGCTACTTTCAGTTTCGATTTCTTTTTAGCCATTTCCGGTTCCTCTGCGAAAATAATTATCTATGTCAGATTTTGTCCTCAGTATATCCTTTTCAGGTACATTTCGTTTTGACGCGAGTAAAGCGGACTTTTCAAAAGCCTGTTTATAAGCATCACTGCTCTTGAGGTCATCTATGAATGTCAGCAAGAGCCTATCATCATAAACCTCTGACAAACAGCGTAGCCCTTCAATATAGTTTTCAACAATCAGCTTCTCCCGTTTGAAGAAGTATACATTTTCTTTCGCATCAGATTTATTGATGCCACGTTTGACCTCCCCATACAGGGAAATGGTGAACCGTCCAACTCCGACAATGTTAAGCCGCATGAAAAACTCCGCAGCATTGAAATAACCGCCGCCGGTCGCAAAACCGCGAATCGTTGCATCACCGATATCTACCAAACAGAAAGTTCCGTGCGCCACTGTCA
>JBMNQH010000005.1:0-144792 GCA_050944035.1 Oscillospiraceae bacterium
TCAGGGTATCGACCACCAGATAATCTCCGGCGCTCCGGCCCAGCAGCATAAAGGTGATAAACGCCGCCATGATCATGCCCATGCCCACATAGAGAAACAGAGAACGCTGCACTCTGTTCTTGGGTGAGAGGTTTCGCATAAAAGCAAGAGCGGCGATGTAAGGCACAGCCCAATACCAACTTACAAGGCCGGTCAAATGTTCAAATGCCGGGTTGATGACCTGATACATCAGTCCGGAGTCGATGGTGATTATTGTGACGAATAGGAACAGAACCAGCATCGGAGTCTTGATGGAACCGATAGCTACGCGCTCTGGCTCCTGCACCGTTTCATTGGACTGCTCTGATTCATCCGGCAACGGCAGGGTCAACACGCCGCCGATGATAAGGCAGAGCATAGACAGGATAATCCCGATACCGTGGGAGGTGTATTCAGTCGCCACATTGATGGCAATCATGAGCAGATTGGAGCAGATCAGCACATCGGCACAGGTCTTGATGCGCTCCCGCTTCGGCGTGTATGCTTTGAGAAAGAATCCCCACGCCGCCACCGCACAACCTGCGGCAAAGCCGGCGACAGCCAATCCGACATTCCACAGCACGGAGGGCGCGAAGAAGAAAGGTACCGTTGCCAGCAAGCAAACGGCCATATACAGCAGCATGAACCGTTTCGCCCGCCGCTGTGTTTTGATAAAATATCCGCAGGTGAATAAGCCAGCAAAATGAGCAATAACTGCGGTGAATATGTAGGATTCCGCTTGGGCGTTGAAAGCCTCAACGGTGCTGTAAAGAACCCGCCCTTGAAACAGGAAAGACATCAGATAGGCGAACAGGAATGAAAATGCCGCCACGGACAAATTGCGGTTATTTCTAAATAATCTACTCACTCTGTGCCTCCTGTTCCTCGGAAGCTCCGCCGCTTTTGACCCATGCGTCGATCTCCGCAGTTTTGAAGCGCCACAGTTTGCCCACCTTTGACGCTGGCATATTGCGCTGCTCAATCCAGCGCATGACCGTATGCCGTTTTACGCCCAGGTAATCACAGGCCTCCTGCAAAGATATCCATCTATCTTGTATGCTGTTATCCGACATAATAATCCCTCCGCTTTGGCCGGTTCAGTGAACGATATGTGTGAGATTATTATAGCAGTATTCAGCGATAAAAACAATCCGTTTTTGTTGTTTTGTGTATCATTACGCACTTAATGCTGTCCAACAAATGTAATAGAAAACCATGAGATGATAACGTGGAGCAAGAAACTGGCAAGCAATGCCTGTGTTAATACACACAGGCGAAAATGGAGATTTCCGCTTGCGCGGAAACCTCCATTTTGCTTGTTGAGGGCAAGCCCCCAAGCCCCCATGAACACACATAAATGTGCGGCTGCGCGTTTCTGCGAAACGCTTTACCGTGGCCTGCGGCCACGGGGATAGCACGGCGGCCAGCCGCGTCAAGGGTCGAGATGAACGGGCGCAAACGCCCGCCCTTTGACGTTGCCAGCCCCGCCGTGCCGTGCGGCAGACAAGGGAGGAAAGCCACTTCGCGTTTTCCTCCCGCAAAACCAGAAAACGGCGTCAACGGTTTGGCTCCTTCTTTCGTTCAGCATCTTTCTCGGCTTCCTGTTCTTTGCCCAGCAGCCGCTCTACGTTGGCTTTGTGGGTCAACAGCTCGCGCATCTCATCGCGGGCCGCGCGATATTCGGCATAGGCTTTCTTCTTGTTCTCCAGCAGCGCGGCATATTCGGTCTGCAAGCTCTTGACTGTGGGTAGCTTCTTTACGCCCAGCTCGTCAAAGGCTTTCTTCGCTGCCTGATGGAGAAGGATGTCACCCTCATGCTCGGCAAGAAACTTTTTAGAATATCCGGCCTTGCGGTAGTCAACATAAACATCGCGGGTCTTGGAATAGTTTGCGATGTGCGTTTTCAAAACGGCGATTTCCGCGAGGCGCGTTTCCGCTGCTTTGATCTGCGCGGAGAGAGCATTGTAACGAGCGGTGGCCGCCGCCGTTCTCTCCGAGAGCGCGCCATAATCCAGCAGCTTATGTTCGGAAAGATAGCTCATGGTCTGCGAGATTTGTTTGTGGTTGAAGCTCTTGGCCCACTTGATATAGCTCGCGCCTTTACCAGCCTGGAGCTTTTCTTGAATGTCAATGAGCAGGTTCGGCTTCTCCGGCGCGGCCTGCATGATATTCTTCTTTTGCGGCAGATGCGCCCGTTTCCCGGCGAGGACTTCCAGCAGAATACCCTCCGCATAATCGTCACCGAGAGAATCCAGCCGCGCCGGTTTATCCCAGCCCTGCGCTATGAGGGATATGGATTTTCCACGCCGCTTGACCTCACAGCCAGCCTCTTGCAGCAGCTTTAAGAGCCCGTCCATGTCGGACGGTCTCGCTTTAAGCGCCGTGTCGATGGCGGCGCGCAGCAGCTCCCGATGGGAGGGTTTGGCCCTGTCGCCCTGCCACTTATTGTAGCTCTTGCCGTGCCGGTTGGGGTTCTCCACAATGGAAAGGCCGTTCTCAATGCACAGCGTATCGGAGAGCCGCCGCACAGCACGAGTGCTGCCCCAAAAGTTGCGAAACTTCCGGGAGCAGTCGAGAGCGGTGGAGTTCCAGATGATGTGATTATGCACATGGGATTTATCAATATGGGTACAGACGATAAAGGCATTGTTGCCCTTGGTGAACCGTTTGGCAAACTCCACACCGATGCGGTTGGCATCCTCCGGCGTAACCTCTCCAGGGAGGAAGGATTGCCGGACGTGATAGGCTATCACATCATCGGTTCCGCGCATACGCCCGGTCTTGGCGGCGTACTGGCGCTTGGAAAACAGAAACTCCGCGTCGGCAACGCGGCTGTCGCATTGGTAGCCGGTGATGAGCCTGCCGTTGTCCGTCTTGTTCGGATTTTCCACATAGTCGAGGATGTCGCTGATGGCTGTCCCCACCGTCCGGCCTTTGCCGGTGTGCAGGGGCATGATGCACGTCGTGGCCACTCGCCGCCCGCCTCCCTTCATAGTTATTGAATATAGTAAAACGTCGGAGCCATGTAAAGCTCCGACGTTCCATTTTCAGCACATTCCCATACTTCTCATGAACTGATATGCGTTCTTTCTGCCATAGAGAAAGATTGCTTGGTCTGTTATATTCCTCATGCGATTATCTAAGTCGAAGATACGGATAAGACTTTCAACCTCCTGGGCGGTAAGCGCCTTCGGCTCGCCGTTGTCGAACACAGCGTTCAAGGCGGGAGAACCATTCAGCAACTTGTGCCTTTCATCGCGCATCGCCTTGAAGTCCTCGTTACTGTCGTAAAGCTCGAACTCAAGCTGACTTATTTCCTCGGCCAGAACGTCCTCATCCGCTTCCAACCATTCGGGATATACCATTCGCTCTGCCATGTTTTTTACACCTCCTTCAAATGTATTGTAGTGACTTGAGAGCTTTCACACAAGGATGTAAAAGCTACAAATCTTTTGGTCTTGCTTCAGGGAAAAGAATAATTTGTTTCTTTTTCCGTCTCGCGTATTCCAAAGTCTTTGCCGCACCGCCCCAACTGTGAGTGACATACGCCACAATCACATCAGCCTGCTCTACCATCCATTGATTTCTCTTTGAAATGGCGAAACGAAGCGGTACGGATTCCAACGGAGGGTAAACGGTATAGTCATAGCCCGTAGCGTCAATATTGGAATTGAGATACGGCAATACAAGCACCGCTTTCACATTATTCTGTCCTGCTTTTACCTCGTGTATGACAGACGCCGCCAGCCGGTCAAACGCACCATATCCTCCAAAATAAAATATATCCGCACCGCTTGAAAGCAACTCGCGCGTCACAATATTGAGCCAGTCCTTTACTGCATCCGGCTGAGATATTTCGCTGTGTCCACAGAGCGTCACCAGCGTATCCATCACCACCACCAAGTTATTGTGAACCCAACATGGGTTCATGTCTGCATTATAACGCATGCAGAACCTAAAATAAACTCATAATAGGTTCAAGGTGGAGGCAATTATGAAAAAGAATGAGAGGCACTTGTCTCTGCGGATAGATAAGGATTTGCTCAAGAAGTTTGACTATGTGGCAAAATATGATGACCGCTCAATGAACTGGCTCCTGCTGTCGCTCGTCCGCAAATGCGTCGGTGAGTTTGAAGAATCGCACGGAACAATTCCGCTTTCTGAACAAAAAGAATAACTGTTGAAGTCAGGAACCATAAAGCGCGAAGCGATTATTACGCTCCGCGCTTTATTTTTACCCGTAAACCCTATCCTGGATAGCGTAGCGCAGCCGCTGCACCAGGCCTATCAGCCACGCCGCCGCCATCGGCAATCCCACGGGACTGACGAGAAAAGCGATCACCAAAACGATGATGCCGTTCTTCACCGAATCCAGTATAAGAATAGCAAGGCCGAGGATGCCGAAAATGGTGGAGGCCAGAGAAAATATCCACGCGGAACAGTAGAGCAGGCCGGAGCAAATCCAGACGAGCACCGTCAGTATCGCCACAATGGGCGCGGCAAAGATTTTTAGTAAGAACCTCATATTTCTTCACCCGCTTTCCGGCATTTCTCCGCGAGGGCGGCCCGCTTTTTCTGTATGCCCTGTTCCTCCTGCGGGGTCAGGTCTCGCCGCCCGTATGCGGCTTTATATTCAAGATACCCCTCGTAAGCGTCCAGCAAGGCTTCGGCCAGAACCTCCGGCGTTTTGCAGAAACGGGCGTCGCTCCATTCTTCGCCCTTGCTTTCCCACTCCATGAGTGTGTAACCCCGGCTGGTCAGGACTACCTCATATACCGTATCTTCACGGAGATAATCCTTGAAGATTTCCAAGACTTTTTCGTGTGTCAACATGATTACGTCACATCCTTTCACGCCCTGTTCTACTGCAAGAATACCGGGAAACACCCCTTTTCGCAAGGATGCGGGATATGCGCCAAGTAATCGGCTAACTTTTGTATAAAAAGGGGCGGCGCGCCCGATAAAGCGATGCCGCCCGTATGCTATTGAATGGCGGCCAGCGAGGATAGGATTTTGCTGGCCGCATCCCACAGCCGGTCATAGCTCTGCCGCACATCCTCCAAATCCACATCGTAGACGCGGCCCGTCTCATGCACTCGGCGCGTGAGCTGGTTGAGATTGTTGCTGGAACGCCGCAGGAGAGAGATCAGCTCCTTTAATTCCGGCAAATCCAGTTTTACCACATATCCGTCCACCGCCATCTTGCGGAGATAGGCGCTCATATTGTCTGTGCCGAGCTGTTCCATCTTCTGCTGTATCATGTCCTTCTCTTGTTCCGAAACCCAAAACAGGAGCGGCACGTTGCGCTTGCGTTTGGCCATTCTCACCGCTCCAAATCCTTTTTCTTCGGAACAGGCGCGGCCTTGGCCGGTTGCGTCTGCTTCAGCTTGTCCCGGACGGAGGGCTTGCGTTTATGGAGCGGCTGGTTACGGTTTTCATCTTTGGAGATAAAAGCGAACTCGCCCTTGCGGTCTTTCAACGTAGAAATGGTGAGCGTGGCAAAGGGAAGCATAGCGAATAGCTTATCCTGGTCTTTGGAACTGGCGCGCATGAGAAAATCCGGCGAGATCTGCGCCATGAAGTGCGTACCGTTGGGGCTGTTCGGTTCGCGTTCATTTTGCAGCTTGCCGAGAATCCGCGCGGCCTCCTGTTCAATATCCTGCTTGGAGATAGGCAGCGACAGCAAATACTCATGCCGCGCCTGCGTCACGAACAGGTCAAGCAGACCGGGATGGCTTTTGTCTACAATGTACTCACGGTTGCGGTTATCTCCGAAGCTGTTGTTGTCCTCGAAAATCGGAATCGTCCGCGCCCACTCCTTGTTTTTATAGTCGATGCGCCCGTCCCAATCCTTTTCGCGCACGGTGTTGGCAAGGACATAGAGGGTGCGGTCAAATCCAAAATCGGCAATGACCTGTTTTGCGGCCTCCTTGCTCAGACGGTTATCATTGTAGTTGTCCCGGATGGCCGTGTCGATGGCGTCCCGGCAGGCGATATTGGCCTTGTGGGACGCGCGGTAAGCCTCCAGTTCGTCGTGCTCATGGGCGTAGGTCGCCGGGTATTTGTAAAGCGGCGTATTCAGCAGCGCCTCCCGCTGTTCGCGCTCGGTCTGGATGACGCTGTTGGCCCTGTCCATGATACAGTTTAGAACGATGTCCATATAGCCGGTCTCCCTGTTTTCAAACTCACTGAAAACATCTCCCAAGGGGCTTGGAGATTTCAGGAGCGCGGATGCTTGGGCGTCCGTCAGGTCGTTGTTTTCCAGCGACATCAAAATGTCCTCGCGGACGGTGTATTCGTAGGTGTGCTTCAGGATTTCTTCGGGAGGCTGCGTCAGCAGCCAGCCCCGGTATTTCTCCTGTTCGGCAGACATTTTCTCATACAGCGCCGTGTTCAATTCTTCATTGTTCATCTTATCGTGCCTCCATTTCTTTTTTGCGGGGTTTGTCAGGCGTTCCGTGGACGGGCTGGGCTTTGAGCTTATCCAGCACGGAGGGCCGCGCGCTCTTGGCGATGGCCTGTTCCGGCTGACCGCCACGGTTATCCATGTTCAAAATGGAATCCAGCTCAACGAGCCGCGCGGTCTTTACGCGCAATTCTTCCTCCTGTGGGAAAGGCTTGCCGACCTCGGCTTCCGCCGCCTCCTTTTGCTGATGTAGATTTTCAAGCTGCACCCGCACATCTTTCAGGCGTTCCGGCATCCTGTCCAGCGCATTGTCGATACGGACGAGATTGCCGCGCGGATCAGCGCCCAAGGTTGCCCGGTGGCTCATGCTCCCGCGCAGAGTCAGCTCATAGGTTTTTTCAAAGGGGTCAAACTTGACGGACATGGCAAACCCGCAATAGCTGCCGATCTGCACCGGGTCGTTGCCCTTTACTTCCTTGCAGGCGTCCAGCAGCGCGGCCCCGGCGTTCTCTTTATCGGTCAACCTGTCGCCGCGTACCTCCATCCCGGCAAAACCGTCCTTGGGATGCGGGTGCTCCGCGAGGGTCTTTATATCCGCTTCCAGCCCCCGGATATAGCCCTTGTTCTGTTCTATCTGCTCCGGAAAGTATTTCAGCAGATTGTCCTCCATGCGAAACCGCTTGCTTTGGTGGTCAGCCTTCATAATTTTCAGGCGGGATAACTTCCAGCATGGTATCGTCGTTCAGCTTGCCTTCATGGGACAGCTTTTTTATTCGCTGTGCCTGTGAGACGGAGGGCGTGGCCTGTTCGCTGTCGATGGCGGTCAGCAGCATGGTCTGTTCCTCCGGCTTCAGAGCGGCCAGATGATATGCCGGTGTCAGAGAGATTTTGCCGCTATCGACCATCTCCATAAGCTCAGGCTTTAGCTGTGTCAGGGAGATGTAGTTGCGTACCGTATCGCCGCTTATGCCCATTGCGTCGCCTACTTCATCGTCGCTGCGCGACTTTGCCGAATTATTCGGCGAAGTTAAATCTGTCCGTGCGCCTTGCCTTTTTAACGCATCCACCTTCATTTTGTACGCCTGCGCCCTTTCGCTTGGCAGGATGTTCTCACGCTGAATATTGCTGTCCACCATGAGAATGATGGCGGTGTCGTCGTCCATCTCGCGGACGATGCAGGGCATGGTCGATAGCTCCGCCAGTTCGCTTCCGTGTTTGCGCCGGTGTCCGGCGATGATCTCATAGCCGCCGCCCTCACGGGGACGGACGATGCCGGGGGCGAGTACGCCATATTGCTTGATGCTATCGGCGGTCTCCCGCATGGCTTCATCGTCCCGCATTTTGAACGGGTGGCCGGGGAATGAGTACAGTTCGGCAAGCGGGATTTGGATGACCACCTCGCCGGTGGATTTGGTGGGTGTTTCTTTTGCTTTTCTTCGTGGTGCTTTGTCAACCTTATCGCTCAAACTATTTCACCTCCAGAGATGCGAAAAGGGCGCTCCCGTAAAGGAACGCCCTTGAAATCAGGTTGTTTTATCCGTTTTTTTGATGTAAATACTGCTGCTTGATTGCCCGCAAACCCTTGATTTTACTGGCTTTTTTTAAAAAATGCTGTAAGAACACTCGTACCATGAAGGGTTGACAGAAAAGATGTCAACCCTTTTTCTTGTTGCCTTTAGGCTTAATGCCCCCCTGGTTCTACCAGGGGTAAATAAAAAAGCCATGGCAAATGAATTGGTATAAAACAAGGAGCTAAAGTGGAATTGCCCTATGGTCCCCTAAAGAAGGATTTTTCAGATGAATTAAGAGCAAAGAATGGGCTAGAAGAGTTCGAGAATTGCGAACAGAAGAAGGATGGCCGATTGTAACGAAGAATACCGGCCGTAATGATCTGCCTGTTGGTGTATACGTTCTTGAGGAAGATCGTCAAGCCTATGTACATGATAGAAAAATTCCCGACCCTGTGAGAGTCGCCGTTTTGACACGAGACCATTTCCGATGTGCAAAATGTGGATGGTCCAGAGATATGTTTCGCCCTGATGATCCTCGAAAAATGCTCAATTTGCATCACATATGTTTTGGGTGATACTGTACGGAGCTGTTGAATTCATGGCATGTTGTATTTTACAACACGCCATGAATTTTTTTCGTACAGGTCTCCGGTAAACCCGGTTAAATTTATTGAAAATAAAGGACTTTCCTAACAGTCGAGTTGAATATTCATCGGTTTTGATTGACTTCCTGGACATTGGTCTTTATTCTGGAAACGGGCTTGCAAGACCAATCTTCCGCCGGGATTCTGGCGAGACAGGAGTGTTAAGACTATGAATGAAAAGAAAACCTTCGGCGCCTTCATCCTCCAACGGCGAAGGGCACTGAATATGACCCAGAAGGAATTTGCAGAAAAATTGTATGTTACAGAGTCCGCTGTAAGTAAGTGGGAACGGGGACTCAGTTATCCGGACATCACACTGTTGACCACCATCTGTGACATTTTACATGTATCTGAACACGAGCTGCTGACGGGGAATGAGGACACAGAACGCAGGGTTTCCCAACAGCTGGCGGCACGGTATATGCAGATGACGCGAAGATTTCGGCTCATCCAATATATTCTTTATGGGCTGATTCTTGTGGGCTGTGCCATCGGCAATCTGGTTGCGCAGCACCGTCTGGACTGGTTTTTTATTGTCTTTGCGTCGGTATTGACCGCTGCGTCTCTGACCCTGGTTCCGGCACTGGCAGCGCTGCGAACAAGTCTCAGCCGCAAAAAGGCAGCGCTTACCTGCGGCAGCTTTACCCTGTCGTTGGAACTGTTGCTGTTGGTTTGCTGTGTCTACACCGGCGGGGACTGGTTTTTGGTAGCCGCAGTTTCCGTACTGTTTGGATTGAGCCTGGTGTTCCTGCCGTTTTTGTTGCCGATTTTACCGTTGCCTGCGTCCATTGTCCAGCGCAAGACGTCGGTGTATCTGGCGATCCAAATAATGTTGCTTCTCATGTTGCTGTTGGTTTGCTGTCTGTATACCAGTGGTGGTTGGTTTCCTGTAGCAGCGGTGTCCGTACTGTTTGGCCTAGGCTTTTTGATTCTACCCGTATGGTTGCGGCAGTTGCCATTGCCCGGAACGCTTTCCAGACATAAAATATTGATTTATTTTACTATACAGACGGTGCTGTTGCTTGTCCTTCTGGCCGTGGTTGACATAGCCGCATTTGTACCGCTCAGCTTGCCGCTTACCCTGCTCTGTGCGATCCTTCCATGGGGGATTATGCTGATTCTGCGATATCTGCCTGTCAATGGTTGGTTTCGCTGGGCAGGGGTGTCGTCTTATCTGGCACTGTGGATTTGGCTTGCACCGGCAGGTCTGGATAAACTTTTGACGCGCTACTATGGCTATAGCTCCGATAATCCATATTCTATTTGGATTTCCTTTGATTTTTCCAATTGGAGCTGGGAGCAGACACCCATGAATGTAATAGCCATTCTTCTGTTTGCGCTGATTGCTGTTGCGATAGGACTGTTCATTATGGGTTTGCTCCGCTGCAGACGCCGTACCACTTGACCGGAGTAAATAGAATTTGTCCGTTATCCAGTTATTAGCGGCCTCCTACATTCCAGTCCGATTAACGGTTTAACGGAAAATTGGTAAGAAAGATTTACAGAAACTGTAAAATCTTTGATTCTCTTACCAAAATAGGAAGGACTATGTTATAATATTGCTGCCGTTGTAATTGCGGCTGTACAGTATGAGATACAATTCTAAGGAGGCCTTCATGAGGAAGAGATGGAATTATCTGATTGCCCTGTTTACGATTGCGTTTTGTCTGGTGATTGGGGCATCGGGTGCATTTGCAGCAGAGGAACCATTGTCAGACCTATATTATCTGGCAAGTACTTCGACGGATAGTGACACAGCAGTGGCATTACAAACGGTGGAAGGGGAGCAATACCTGTTTTTGCCGTCCTCTGCGGATTTTGAAAATTTGACGCTTTATTTTGAGGCGGAAACGGCGGTGATTTCCAGCGATACAGAAAGTGCGATCATCAGCAGCGGGACACCTTTTGATTTTTCCGTTCTGTTTGATGAAGCTCCTGCTGATAAAGTGTATACAGTAACGCTGGTAAGCGGAGAGAACAAAATTACCGTCCATGTTATGCGTTCAGCCAATCTGCGCTCGATGTATATCACCAGTGCAAATGCGGAGAAAGACAGGGAATGGGTAGAGCAGGATAAGGAAAACAAGGCAAAAGACAATCCAATGGTTCTGCTGCGCGCGGATGGCAGCTGTGTTTATGACGGTGAGCTGAAAAATATCAAAGGCCGTGGAAATTCCACCTGGAATGCTCCCAAAAAGCCCTATCAGATCAAGCTGGATGAAGCGACGGATTTGTTGGAAACCGGTGATCCCAATGAAGTAGAGACCACTTGGGTTCTGCTTGCCAATTATTACGATGATACATTGATTCACAACAGTGTGACTTACAATCTGGCAGCAGAATTTGGTTTGGACTATTCTCCAAACTGCGAAATGTTGGATCTCTATTATGACGGTGAATATCGTGGTACTTATTTGTTAAGCGAAAAAACAGAGATTGGTACAGGACGCGTCAATATTGCAAATCTCGAGGCAGAAATCGAGGACTGCAACAGTACAATTGAAGATTTTGATGAACTGCCTACAGCGGTCGGCACCAACAGCTATGGAAATTCCTATCAATATGTAACAGGACTGACCACGCCAAAGGATATTTCCGGCGGGTATCTGCTAGAGTTGGATTTTGAGGATCGTGCCAAAGCAGAAAAGAGCTGGTTCCAGACTTCAAATGGGAAGTATGTGGTCAGCAAGAGCCCGGAATATCTCTCAGCAGATGCTATGGAGTATATCAGCGGCTTTTATCAGGAGTTTGAGGATGCAGTTTATAACGGCGGTGTGAATCCAACCACAGGAAAAAGCTATACAGATTATGTGGATTTAGAATCTCTTGCAAAGTGCTATCTGATTCAGGAGCTCTCCCGGAATGAGGATGCATTTCAGACTTCGACCTATTTTTATAAGCCGGAAGATGAGGAGAGACTGTATGCCGGTCCAGTATGGGATTTTGATGCAGCTTATGGCAGCTATGCTGAAACGGCTGATGATCAGAGTTTGGTAGCTGGCCAGACAAAATTGGGCCAAAAGCTGTTATCCATTCCAGGTTTCCGTGCTGCTGTTCAACGGTATTACAGTGAGGAGCTGTACGATCTGGTTTCTGAGATTGTACTGAGCAATTCCTATGAGGCAAGCGGCAGATATCTTCGATCAATTCTCAATTATGCAACCGAATGTATGGATAGCTGGCAGATGAATCGTGTGCTTTGGTCCGAGCTGCGTACAGGCGGCAACGACTACACAGCGTGTATCACAGCATTCCAGGATTTTATCTCTGCCCGGAACGAGTGGCTGTATTCTGAGGTTATGAGCTGGGATGAAAATACAACCTTTCCGATTCGGTTTATCGATGTCCCAAAAGACGCTTGGTATTATGATGCGGTGAACTATGTTGTAGAGCGCGGTCTCTTTAATGGGACCTCGGAACTCCGGTTTTCCCCGGAAAATGTTATGACGCGCGCGATGGCCGTTACAGTTCTGCATCGCTTGGATGGAAACCCCAGTGTGGGCGATAACGATACCTTTTCCGATGTGGATGGAAATTCCTGGTATGGGGAGGCGGTTGCCTGGGCAGTAGAGAATGGCATTGTCAATGGGTACCCGGATGGAACCTTCCAGCCAGAGCGTAAGGTTACAAGAGAAGAACTGGTTACAATTTTTTACCGTTATGCAGAGTATGCGGAGGCAGATACCATGGCACCGGAAATTCCGAACAGCTACGTTGACGGTGCAACGGTCTCGGATTGGGCTCGTGAGGCATTTGGATGGGCGATTGCAAATGAATTGATTCATGGTACGGATTCCACAACGCCAACGCTTTCTCCAAAGGGGACGGCAGTCCGTTGCCAGGCTGCGGCCATTTTCCAGCGATACAACGAGTTCATTGCAACGTCAAAATAAAGTAAGAATAGTAAGGGCGATTCCTTTGCAAAAGGGATCGCCCTTTTTTGTTGTATAAAGAAAGCCACCGGCAGTGCTGGTGGTTCCAAAAAGCTTTGGCTATGCGCAAAAAAATCCTCCTTTGGTAGAATGAAGATGGTCTGCCAACCGTTAACAAAAACCAAAGGAGGCATCAAGTCCCGATGAAACTTGATGCAAGTAGTTTAGCACACACGAAGTGGGAATGTAAGTATCATATGCTGGTGAGTATCCCGCCCAGGTATAGCGTGTTGCAGATCATGGGGTACTTAAAGGGAAAGAGTAGCCTGATGATATACGAAAAATGTGCCAATATGAAGTACAAGTACGGAAATCGGCACTTTTGGTTTAGAGGGTACTACATAAGTACGGTTGGCCGAAACAAGAAGGCGATCGAGCAGTATATCAGGAATCGGTTGCAGCAGGACAATGCGGATGATCAGATGAGTATCCAAGAATATATTGATCCGTTTACGGGTAGGCCGGTAAAAAAAGGCAAATAAAATCGAGCCCCTTCAGGGGCAGCCTGGGAAAGTCGCGCGGTTGACAGACTTTTCGATGAGCTATAGGCTCTGCCCGGGACATGCCCCAAGGGGACTTGTGCAAACCACCGGCACGGCCGGTGGTTATGATTTTTATTTTAGATTTTGTGTATCTTGTAATGTGAATTTCCAGATACAGGCGCAGCTGGAATCCGTGACATCCGGAAAGCAGCTCATACAGGTGCAGTGAATCCGATCGTCAATTGCTTTGGCAAATTCAGTGTACTCAACAAGTCCGGCCGGTTTGCAGGGATGAAATCCCATCTGTTTCCGTTCGCGTGCTGCCTGTACACGGCAGGTGACGACCCGATAGAGCAGCACATCCTGTGTCAAGACAAGGTCATCTTTGTTGACGGTTGCATTATAGCGATAGGGGAGTGCAGCGGCCAAACCCTGCAGGCCACAATGCTCCGGCAGCTGCAAGAACGCCTTGATTCATTTGGCCTCAATTGCGGAGAAACTGCGCCAAATGTTGCAGTCATGTTCCATAGCCTCTTCCATCCCAAACTTGTTCTCGATAGACTGGAACCAGACACCATCCATCGCAATCAAATTCTTTGCGTACAATGTAATTAGCTGGATCAATTGTTCTTTATCGAGCTGTTGGAGCAGTTCCTGTGTATTCATCGGCTTATTTGGCTCCTTATAGAAAAGGTTATGGAACAGATGGTAAAACAGAAGTTTGAAAAAGTCAAGAAAACCCCCAGACAGTTTTACTTTACTATCTGGGAGTTTTGTAACCGAGCATCAGGCAATGGCATCCTCGAACTGGCTGTTATACAGGGTGGCATAAAAACCATCCAGAGCAAGCAGTTCTTCATGCGTGCCCTGTTCTACAATGTTGCCATCACGCATGACCAGAATCAGATCTGCTTCACGGATGGTAGACAGACGATGGGCGATAACAAAGCTGGTGCGCCCCTCCATCAGACGGTTCATGGCATCCTGAATCAATTGTTCTGTGCGGGTATCAACCGAGCTGGTTGCTTCGTCTAGAATCATGATAGGACTATTTGCCAGAATTGCGCGTGCAATGGTGAGCAGCTGTTTCTGACCCTGAGAAATGTTGCTGGCCTCTTCATTGAGTTCCATGTTGTAACCGCCGGGCAGTGTGCGGATGAACTGGTCTGCGTGTGCGGCCTTTGCGGCGGCAATGACCTCCTCGTCGGTGGCATCCAGCCTGCCGTAACGGATATTTTCCATAATGGAACCCTTAAACAGCCAGGTGTCCTGTAATACCATGCAGAAGTTCTGGCGCAGAGCACCGCGGGGATAGTCGCGAATGTCGTGGCTGTCAATCAAAATCTGACCGGCGTCAATGTCGTAGAACCGCATCAGAAGTTTTACCATGGTCGTTTTCCCCGCGCCGGTGGGACCGACGATTGCAACAGTCTGCCCTTCTTTTACATCACAGCTCCAGTCGTGAATGATCGGAGTTTCGGGATTGTAACCGAAACGGACATGCTGGAAAGAGATATTTCCTTTGATTTGTTCAGCATTTGCGGGATGCTCAGCATCGGCGACTTCCTCTGCCTCGTCTAAGAATTCAAACACACGTTCTGCAGCCGCAGCCATAGACTGCATCTGATTGGAAACCTGTGCAAGCTGTGTGATCGGGCTGGTGAAGTTGGTAACATAGGCGATAAATGCCTGAATATCACCGACTGTGATGGTGCCTTTGGCGGCAAGGACACAACCGGAAATCGCAACCGCAACATAGCCGAGTTTTCCGACAAAGTTCATCAGCGGCTGCATCAGACCGGAAAGAAACTGGCTTTTCCAGGCGGATTCATAAAGCTGGTTGTTAGTTTCCTGGAAAGTTTCCAAAATTGCTTCTTCACGGTTAAAAGCCTTAACCACATTGTGTCCGCCATAAACTTCTTCCACCTGACCGTTGACATTGCCGAGATCGCGTTGCTGTGCCTTAAAATATTTTTGGCTGTGTTTGACCACAAACATGACCAGAACTGCGGAAACCGGAAGAATAATCAGTGCAATCAATGTCATGATTCCGCTGATCGTAATCATCATATACAGAACACCGATGATTGTGGTAATGCTGGTGATAAGCTGTGTGATGGACTGGTTCATGCCCTGGCTCATCGTATCAATGTCGTTGGTGATACGGGAAAGGACTTCGCCGACTGTACGGCTTTCGAAGTATTTCATAGGGATGCGATGGATTTTTTCAGAGATTTCGCGACGCATCCGAAATGCAACGTGCTGCGTGATGCTGGACATGATCCAGCTCTGTACAAAACTGCAGATAGTGCTGACACCGTAAATAGCCAGAACGGTGAGCAGAATTTTTTGGATTTTCCCGAAGTTGATGCCACCTGAACCCGTAAACTTTGCCATCAGACCGGTGGCAAGTTCTGTGGTTGCTTTGGATAACACTTTTGGTCCGACAACGTTGAAGATTGTGCTGCCAACCGCGAAAATCAAAACGATCAATACGGGAATTCGGAATTTCCCGATATAGGAGAACAGTTTTTTTATGGTACCTTTAAAATCTTTTGCTTTTTCTCCACCGGCAAATCCTCCGCCGTGTCCGCCGGGACCACGCATGGGTCTTTTTGCTTCTGCCATGGGTTATGCCTCCTCTCCCAGTTCCTTTGCGCTCAGCTGACTGCGTGCAATCTCCTGATATGCGGTGCAGGATTGCAGCAGCGTTTCGTGAGTGCCGATGCCAACAAGCTTTCCAGCGTCCAGCACGACAATCTGATCTGCGTGCAGGATGGTGGAGATTCTCTGCGCTACGATGAGAACCGTTGCATCGGAAACATGGGCGTGCAACGCCTTACGTAGGGTTAGATCGGTTTTATAGTCCAGTGCGGAAAAACTATCGTCAAAGATGTAGATTTTTGGATGTTTGGCAATGGCGCGTGCAATCGAAAGCCGCTGTTTCTGGCCGCCGGAGACATTGGTTCCGCCTTGTGCAATCGCACGCTGGAAACCAGCGTCATCTTCAGAAATAAAGTCCGAAGCCTGTGCAATTTCAGCGGCCTGTACCATCGCTTCGTCGCTGATATTGTCTCCGCCAAACTTCAGATTGCTCTCAATATTGCCGGAGAAGAGAATACCCTTCTGCGGTACATAACCGAGCAGCGCATGGAGTTTGTGTTGGCTGAGATCCCGGATGTCTATGCCGTCGATGCAGATGCTGCCTTCAGAGACATCGTAAAAACGGGGAATCAGATTCACCAGAGTTGATTTGCCGCAGCCGGTTGAACCAATGATGGCCGTGGTTTTGCCTGGCTCTGCCACAAAACTGATGTCAGATAAGACATTGTCCTCTGCTCCCGGATAGCGGAACGAGACATGGTTGAATGAAACGAGACCGGTTGCATCAGTGAGACAATCATCTTGGTTTTCTGTGGGATCCTCAATCACAGGTTCTGTATTGAGAACTTCGTCGATACGGTCTGCCGCAACCGACGCACGCGGCAGAAAGATTGCAATCATGGTAATCATCATAAAAGCCATGACAATCATCATGCTATAGGTAATGAATGCGATCATATCGCCGACCTGTAGATTGCCCAGATCAATACCTTTGGCGCCAAACCATTCAATCATGACCGTGACGCCGTACATGATGAACATCATACTCGGCATCATAAAAGCCATGGTGTGTCCGGTAAACAGCTGCGTTTTCATCAGATTGGTGTTTGCCGAATCAAAACGCGCTTCCTCGTGTTTTTCTCGGTGAAATGCACGGATAACAGGAAGGCCGGACAAAATCTCACGGCTGACGAGATTAAGACGGTCGATCAGCTCCTGCATTTTCTTGAATTTGGGCATTGCAACGGCAATGAGAATACCGATAAGCAGCAGCATTGCCCCGACAGCGACTGCAATAATCCAACCCATACCAGTTTTGGTAGCTGAAACTTTGAGAATACCGCCGATGCCGAGAATGGGGGCATAGAGGACGATACGAACCAACAGAATACTGACCATCTGAATCTGCTGGATATCATTGGTACTGCGTGTAATCAGGGATGCAGTGGAGAAGTGGTCCAACTCCGTAGAGGAGAAGGAGACAACCTTATAAAAGACACGCTCTCGCAATTCGCGTCCAACAGAGGCAGCGAGACGGCTGCCGATATAACCGACAGCAATGGCTGCCGCAACCATTAAAATGGTCAGGGCAATCATGCGGAGTCCGACAGACCAGAGATAGTCCATACGAATTTCTTCCAGATCCAGACCCATTGCCTCATATTCGCTCTGTACAAACTGCACAGCAGCAGAATTGATGATGGTGTCAGAGAGCGTACCCATGGATTCCATTGCCTGGTCTGTCATATGCAGCAATTGATCTTTGGTCATCATGCCAGATTCCAGTGCCATTTGAATCTGATTGATGTCATATTCTTCCCAACTGGAAATCTGGGCCAGCATCACTTCGGCGGTTCCAAAAATGGGGCTCAAAGTTTCCAGATTTTCACTGTTGCGCAATGTATAGATGCCGTCGTTCAGGTCATAAGCGGCCGTTATCGTTTGAATATCTTCCTCAGATAAAAACAGCTGTAACTGCTCCATGGTTTCGGCGCGGAGCTGTTCCGGCGTTGCATATTCGATGCCGCCATTTTGAATGCCAACATCCACAATATCGCTGGTATACGATGGAAGCGATAGCTCACTGTATGCCTGCACGACCAGCAGACACAGGATGAGTAGAATTTCCAGTTTGTGATGTTTCAGATACTTGAGAACCTTCATCTGATCAGTCCTTTCTATCAGGGGGGATTGTGCGCTTTTTCGGATCGCAGCAGGGATGAAAATTCGTTTGAATGCCAATCATACGGTTCAGGATGCGAATGAGTTCCCGGCTATCTTTTTCACCGAGCAATTCCAAGACTTGGGAGACACGTTGTTCCATCAGGGCAAAGCCGTGTTCCAGTACCGCAATTCCGCGTTCCGTACTGCGGATATCTGACTTTCTGCGGTCGGTAACAGAAGGTGTTCGGGTGATAAACCCTTTTTTCTCCAGACTGTTTAGAATTGCCGCGGTTCGTGCAGTGCTGACCTGCAAAGCCTCGCTGATTTCACCCGGCGTTGTTTGCACACGATGCCGTAAAAATTTGAGTACAAACATCTCGCCCATCAAATGTTTTTGAATTTCGTGCCGTTCGCGGATCCTGTTTAGTTGCTCCATACAAGAGAGAAATTCATGAACAAGTTCTGTATCCATAAGGAACCCTCCTAAAAAGCTAACACTATTAGATAAATCATGGTTCCAATCTGAAAGAAAGTCAACAGAAATTTGGAGACTCGAAAATCTTTATACAAAAAGTCCCCCGCCCGCACATTGCGGGTGGAGGACTTTGTATGGATTCACAAAATGATTTCCGTAAGCCTTATTTGGTTTTGAGATCAGCAGCCAAAATTTCAGCTTTACGGTTCAGAAGGTCATCACCCTCGATATCTGCCAGGAACTTGTCAAAGCCCAAGCGTTCGATTGCAAGGCGCAGGCGTTCCTTCTGGAATGCATTCTCTCTGTACCACAGCATGGTTTTTTCCAACGTAGGAAGTACTTCTTCTTCGCCGAACAATCTGGGGAGCTCGAAGCCGCCTTCACGCGTCTTTTTACCCCAAGTACCACCGACATAAATTGCAAACTGCTTCGGTTTGCCGGGTGCAACAGGACGACCTTCCACACCGAAGTCATTTACGGTGGGTTTCATGCAGCTGTTTGGACATCCGCCGAGGCCGATTTTAAACTTATGGGGCAGGACAACAGATCTCCAGCCGAGATAGTACTCTTCATGGATCCTTTTTGCCAATGCCTGGGTGTCATAGTTACCAAAGACACAGGTAGTACCCTTGCAGGCAATGACAGGACGGATCTTGGGACCTGTGCCGCCGAATGCAATATCATGATCCTTTGCGAACTGCTCTGCAGCGTCGATCTGATCAGCGGGGATACCCGGGATCTCAGCGCCCAGACGACTGGTAAAAGTAACCTTGCCGTTGCCGAACTTTTGAGCAAGTTCAGCCATGGACTGTACCTGTTCTGCAGTGAATACGCCACCGGCGCCGACGATGCGACCGGAGAACATATCAGTTCCACGGTTGTTCAGGAAGCCTCTGCCTTTTAATGCGTTGATTTCTGCCTGTGTAAGACTCATAATTTCATCTCCTGTTTCTGAATAATCGATGTTACGTTGTGATCAACCGTTTGGTCTGTGATCTTGTATAATAGTATAATTTTGTAGAAAATTAAAGTCAAGAGTAATTGCCCAAAAAGGAAACTTCCAAATTATTTTTATAAAAAATTTTTTAAAAGAACAACAAAAATAATCCTATTTTTTTAAAACAACTAGCAGGAATATTTTTGTTAATCTGAAACTTTTTACGGTAATCTGTGTACAAGTGGTGTAAAAATAGATTTTTGTTATGGCCGAAAGATCCGTAGTTGATCGTGAATCAGCTGAATATCAAAATGGAGATTCTCATAAATTTCACCATCAATTTCAATAGAAACAGGTTCGTCAAAATGAGCGGTTACTTGATCTTTTCGTTCAAACAGGACATAGGAACGGCGCAGGATCTTACCCGTCATCAAATGAAAGCGAGCAGCGGGTTTCATACAATTGATAGGAAACATGGCGTTTCTGTAGTCTGGAAACAACAGCATCGCGAAACCGTGCGGACTTACCGTGTCCAGACAAGGGATTGCAGATAAGATGTAACATGACATTATCTCTTTCTTTTCAGTTGACAGAGTTGAGAGGTGCAGTGTTGGCAATCCAAATTGCGGTTTGTCGAGAGGAGAAAGCGTTCGGGATGGTGCAGAAAGGTTACTTCCCAGCGAATGAGAACGGCAGCAGCAACTGCGCAGAGTGTCCAGGTATAAAAGCTGCGAATGACAAGCAGGGGGGTACACATCATCATAAAGTCCCAGTTATAAATACGGCAGGTAGTACAACACCGGTTGTGCATCCAGATCTGCTGAAAGGGACAGTAGAATAGAATACAGACAATGTCACCGACAGCGTACCCTGCGCTCAGTAACAGTAATATGCGCACATCAAAATATCCAGAAGCATACAGCAAAAAAATCAGGCCGTTTCCGAGGCACCAGAGGACGGCAATCCAGACAATACCATGGTTACATTCCTGTATGCTATGGGTAAGAAGATCAAAGGAAAAGCCGTTGCTGGAATCGATGTCTGTAGGATCAAAACAGGCGGAAAACTGCTTCTGATGACCGAGATTCTCAGAGTTTGAGGGGAAAAATCGCCGAATCATGGTGAGCAGCAAAATCAGCCAAAATACGTTTATCACGTTGGGACGCCAGGTGATATGGTAAAGCTGCGCTTCAAGCTGGTCTGGCGCATGGAAACAAGTATATAGAAAAAAGAAGAACATACCACAGCGAAGCAACAAAGCCGCAAGATAGGTTTTGACGGTATGTGACATCGTAAAGCGCTCCTGTTTCCAAATCGATTATACTTCTAAATTCTATCTCGAACCAATCTTATTTGCAACACTTATCTGGTTTCCATAGAAAAAGAACCAATGATTTATCATTGGTTCTTTGCTTAATTGATAATTTTCGATAGGTTTTTCTCTTCACAGAAGTTTTTCACATTATACAAAAACAGACATTCTGTGATACCATTTTCAGAGATATAACTGGCCGGATCTGCATTATAATAGCGCAGATCGATCATATGAATGGTTTCATAGTCATTCAGTAAAAATGGAACAAATGCATTTGCGAAAGAGTCCTTGAAGATCAACAGATGTTTGCCGTTGGATTGAGAAGTTCTAATTGTCAGCTCGGGGTGATTTCCGTTGAAGAAAACCTGATACTTATCCTTTTTTTCAAGATTTTCCAGAGCATAAACGCTGTCACTTTGTGTTTTGCCAAAATTATAGTTTACCACATAATCGATCTGATTTTTCCTGTCATATAGATTGATTTCATCGTTTGGGCAGTTTTTGCTCAATACTTTTGAATAAAGAGAACCTTTAAAAGAATCGGTTACGCTTTTTATTTCAAAATCATTGGATTGAACGGAACAGTTATGTTCCTGACACCATTTTTCATATCCTAAATAGGCACCGTATGTTGTCCAGTGATGATCAGTTTTATAATAGACGCCGTCCTCCCTGTGAGAAAACAACGGTTCTCTCACATCGATATAACAACTGTCAGAAAGGTTATTTTCGATTAGACTGAACGCAATATTCTGATCGAACATCGGTGCATTGGACGGGAGCTTGTCCTTCAAAATCAATCCGGCAGTCGGTACGATCATAACAGAGGTCTTTTGATCGGGATGATTTTCGGAAAATGAATTGATACAATCGATATTTTGCTGCAGCTGCTGTTCATCAAAATCGCAGTCAAGCCATTTTTCGATTAGATACTGGTCAGCGCACCAATAGACGCCGTTTACCTCTTTGTTGCCGGTCAGTTGCAAAATATCGGATTTCATCGCTGTCCAGGTATCGCGGAAGGGAAATTGATCATCAATGTATTTTTCGGTATTTTGCATAAACTCGCCCGAAAGAATATCATCAACGGAAATCGTCGGTTTTTGAGATAGGTATCGGTTCTCATTTTCAGAGAAGTCGTTATCTCTTGAAAGAAATAAGAAAATCGGTGTCAGAAATAATACCGAAAGAAACAGTGCGATTGTAATACGATTATATATCTTTTTCATGTTAAAATCTAAAATACAAGAACGGATTATATGTGTCACCAATCAGGAAACACACACTGACGAGAAACATTGCGGAAAACACCAGTATTTTTGTAGTATGTAACAGTCCCTGGTGTGTTGTGATTCGCTCCGGTGTCTTTATACCTTTCCAGATACCAACGCTGCATACTGCACAGGCAACAAGCAATAGAATATTGGAACTGAAATAGTACAACGTATCTGTACTCAGAATACCGGTATGATTGAATCCAAGCATCGCTTTTAAATACAGCCCTACTTTTGTAATATCATCAAAGGCAAAGATCATCCAGCTAAAGACAACGAATACCAGAGCATATATGTGTCGGAACCATGATGGTGCTTTTTCCAATGTTTTTAAGAGGAATAACTTTTCCACAATCAGTAGGACGCCAAAATACAATCCCCAAAAAATGAAATTCCAGCTTGATCCATGCCAAAATCCTGTCAGACTCCAGACAATTAACAAGTTAAGAACCAGTCTGGCTGTTCCTTTCCGGCTGCCTCCGAGTGGAATATATACATATTCGCGGAACCAGGTTCCGAGTGAGATGTGCCATCTGCGCCAGAATTCCGTGATACTTTTTGAACGGTAGGGAAGATTGAAATTTTCACGGAAATGAAATCCAAACATTTCTCCTAAGCCGATTGCCATATCGGAATATCCTGAAAAATCGAAGTATATCTGAAAAGAAAATGCGATGGCGCCGAGCCACGCAGTGCTTACAGAAAGCGCACCCAGATTTCCTCTTGAAATCTGTTCCCATAGCAATCCAATATTATTTGCCAAAATCACCTTTTTGGCCAAACCGATGATAAATCGTTTGATACCATATGTAAAGCCGTCGATCGTTTCCGCTCTGGAATTGAGTTGAACAGCAATGTCTTTATACTGAACAATCGGTCCAGCAACGAGTTGCGGGAACATTGTCACATAGGCGCCGAAGTCAATGATATTTTTCTGTGCTTCGGCATCGCCGCGATAGATATCAATTGTGTATGACATTGTTTGAAATGTGTAGAAGGAAATGCCGATTGGCAATGTGATATCGAGAAACGCAAATCCGGTATGAAACAGAGCGTTGATATTTCCAATAAAAAAATTACTGTATTTGAAAAAGCACAGGATACCAAGATTGATTATGACAGAATTGATCATAACCGCTTTTGCCTGACGGTTCTTTTTTCTGTCCTTTAGCCGTCTAATCAGTATCCCGTTCATATAGTCAAATACAGTTGAAAACAGCATGATGAGAATATATACAGGCTCACCCCAGGAATAGAACAGCAAGCTGAAAACGAGAAGAATTCCATTCCTTATTTTTCTGGGGCTGATATAGTAAGTCAGCAAAACAGCAGGGAGGAAAAGAAAGATGAAGAGTGTACTACTAAAAACCAATTTCTATGTCCTCCTTATTTGTCTGGTGACTGTATTATGAATTCAAGGGTTCCCGCAGCGCCGGCAGCTGCAGCATATTTTTCTATGACAACGACAACGTGATTGTTCTCATTGATATAAAAAGGCGTATTCTCAGAGATCAAATCGATTACTGAGAGATCATTCCACAACAAAGCTTTTTGCGCATCATCCCAATTTGCGATTGTATTTTCCATACTGTTGGCTATGATTTGACGGTAATCGTTACCAAACAAGTCTTTTAACGTAAATATGTGACCACTTTCCATGTCTATATTGTAGTAGTAACTGGAATTATACGCGCTGAAGTTTGTTTCATATTGTGAAATAACAAAAGAAAGACATTGGGGATCGATGCGCTTTACTTCATAATCTATCGTAATACCGACAGGAATAAACTCTTTGGACTCTCCGCCGGTTTCAATAAAAGCATCATAATAGTTTTTTGCCCGTATTTCGCTTTCTTCTAAGAGATCGTTGATTTTTTGTTGAATTTCCAGATTCAAGCGCTTTTCAAGCGCTGTTTTTCCGGTGTTATCGATTTTGGGGATTTTGGCATCAATGTACGTTATCTCATCTTCGAGATGATATTTCCTGAAAGTAAAAATGCGGCACAGATTGCCGATAACGGGAATTTCATAGGTTGCCGCTGCGAAAACAGGAAAGGTATTTAAAAGCGTGACGACACACAGCACGAAAACAGCAGCAATATAAGAAGCTTTTTTTAATATACAGATACTTTTTGACAGTTTTCTTGATCGAATACCTTTTTTAATAGCATCTTGTACAACCGAGTGAAGATTCTCAGGAATTTTGATATTTTCGTAACTCGATCGATCAATCATTCTCGATAACCTCCATATCTATTTTTAAGATTTCCAAAGCCTTATATAATCTGGATTTTGTTGTGCTTAAATTTGTAGATGTTATCTCCGCGATTTCATCCAGTTTCATATCTTCAAAGTAGCGAAGGATGACAATCGTTTTCAAATGAACCGGCAGTTTCTCAATCGCACGGTACAAATCAATGTATTCGTTTTGATCGGAATCGTCTGCCGGTACTTCAAAATCCGTTAAATCATCAATAGAAATCGTTTTTTTCGTTTTGCGAAGGAAGGTAATACATTCATTGATCAATATTCTGTAAAACCATGTTTGCAGGTATTCTTGTTTGCGCAGAGTATGTTGCTTCTGTAATGCTTTCACAATCGCATTGTGGACGATGTCCAGCGCATCTTCCGTATTTTTTACATAGGTGAAAGTAATTCTAAAGAATCTTTCTTGATTGCTTTCAATAAAAGCAATGAAACTCTGCGCAATTTCCAATGTTATTCAACCCTTCTGATCATTTTACATATTGTGATATTGTGTCCGCCGCTTCACTGCCATCCGAAACGCATACAATTAGGTAACATCCGGTCTGTTTAACAACAGCGTTGTCAAGTTTTTTTACTTCTTCGGGAATATAAGAAGCAAAGCTGTCCTTCTGCTCGGAGATTCTTGTATTTGCATTGTCCAATGCCTGCTTTGCGCTGTCCTCGTCCTTGAATTCAAACACAGCGATTTCTTCCGCAGTAGCGCCGCTGCTGATGTAGACGTAAGCGTTTACAAAATCCTCTACATTGTATAACTTCTTTGCCGTATTGTCATCAGCCAGAGTCAGTTCATCCTGAAAAGTTACGTTATTCAGCAGATCTTCCGACAATTTTTCGGCATCAATCGTCTTGGACTGAGACGAACAACTCGATAATACCAACATTGCAGCAAATAATGCAACCAATACTTTCATTTTTTTCATAAATAGATCCTCCTTATTCTGAAACAGTGTGAGTTTTTAAATAGTCAAGCCATTTTTCACAGTAGTCTTTTTTCAAATGAATTCCGTCAACTGCAGCCTCTTCCGGCAGACTACCGTCTGCGGAGGATACAGCAGAAGCGGTTTCAATGTAATAAACTTGTTTTTCCTCAGCCATTTCGCGCAGCAGACTGTTGAATTCGTTGATTTTCTCGTTTCTGATGTAGCTGTGTGTAGACGAAACCGTGTTTGAAACGGGAAGAATTTCCTGCACATATATGATTGCAGATGGATTGATCGTTTTTATTTTGTCGATTATTTTGCTGTAATCTTCAATAAAAACATCGTTGTACGGCCATCCGGTTTCATTGACCCCGAACATAATGTATACTTTGCTAAAATCCGTTGTTTCCAAAGCCTCCATTACAGGGAGTTTGGAACCATTTTTGTTTACAACAGGACTTGTGAACACGGTATCGACCATCAGTCCTTTCTGCGTATAGGAGATGGCGTTTGACAATCCTGTGTTGAGAAGCAGACCTTCTGTCCGTGAATCGCCAATAAATACAGCGTTATCGAAATAGTCATCTTCAACCGCGTTGGAATCAGGAACGGCTTTTGAAAAATCATAGTTGTTTACAGGTTTCTTATCTGTGGTATCTGACTTGTCTGTAGTTTGATCCGTTGGCTTTGTGTTTGTGTTAGGTGGTGTTTTCTCTTCGTTTGACAGATTGGATATCGAAGAACTATCTGCAACGTCAGAATGCAGTGGTGCGCCAAATGCACGTGCAAGAATAGCAAATCCTACGATCACGACCAAAAATGCACCGCCCAAAAACAATCTACGCTGTTTGATTGCCTTTTGCCGTTCGGCGTGTTTTCTCCTCCTTTCCTCGATATTCTTGCTATAATCTATGTTTTGTTCTATGGTAACCAGCCTCCCCATGGTGTTCTCTATATATATTAGACGCGTAACCAGTCGAAAAAGTTGAAAAAACGAAAAACTTTATATCTTAAAGAGCAAAGAATTGTTGTTTTATGGAAAAAGGACGAAAACTACAAAAAGTAAGGCGTATCTATCAAAAGGTAGATACGCCTTACTTTTTATGATTCGATTTTATGATTGGTTCTTATAGAATGATCTCTGATTGCCTCTACCAGATTCTTCTCGTAATAATGGATGATTTTTGGATTTGTTTATTCCAAAATGGTATAGGCATCATTTTGCGTTAATGTTTTTCTCGCCTGTTCATAGGAAATGGGACCCAGAAGATTCCGTTCTGATTCGGTAATCAACATCAGGTCATCATTAAAAGAATAGGAATCCAGCAGATTACCACTCAGCGACTGCGCGGCAACAGCTGCCGCTTCATAAGCTTCACAGTCGCTGAAGAATTCATAGAGTGTTGTACTGTTGGGACGTACAATGCCATTTGTAAGCGGAATGGTGGCATACAATAGATACTCTCCCATATCGCAGCGACAGACGATTAAGCGATTCTCCAGCGTCTGCCCCAATGTGTTGGCATAATCGCGCTGTTCCTGCGTCAATACTGTTTCAGATAGTGTATCACTTTGCTTGTCCGTACCACAACCGGTTATGAAGGTGAGTAGCAGGAGAAATGAAAAAAGAAGAGTATAAAATCGTTTCATGGTATCCTCCATAATAGAACTTCTATAGCATAGATATATGAGAAGATTGCCTGGAAAGAACCGTGTGAGATGGTTATTTTCCAACTATTTTTCATCGAGCCCTATTTTTATCGGACAAGTTTGATACAAATAAAAACAGCGACATCCATATTTGGATATCGCTGTCAGTTTAAAGCGATCAATTCGACTGCTGCTTGGAGAGACGCGCCTCCATATAATTATGTGCATTGTATTCCAGGGTGTCGTCCAACGGTACGAGTTCAGCACCTGGATACTTGCGCTGTAATGCGATTTGCAACAGAAAATCGGCAAACTGGGGATTTTTTGGAAGAAGCGGACCGTGCCCGTAAGTGCCAAATACGTTTTTATACCGTACCCCTTCGGTGTAATCCTCACCGTTGTTGCCATGGCCGACTTTGATTTTGCCGAGCGGGGAAACGCCTTTGCCCAAGAAGGTTTTTCCACTGTGATTTTCAAAGGCTACGATGGTGCTGCCGCCGCTTTCCGGCAAGCATTCAAACATATAATTGCCAATCATACGGGTATTTTGTCCAACCGTATAAAAGTCAATAGCGCCGATAAAGTTACAGCGTTCGCCGTCATGGGTCAAATAGTAATGACCAAGCATCTGATATCCGCCGCAGATAGCCAACACAACTTTTCCATCTTCAATGGCTTTGCGGAGCGCATCAGCCTTCCCATCATTCAGATCATCGAGCAGAACACCTTGCTCAAAATCCTGACCGCCGCCGATAAAAAAGATGTCAACATCGTCGAAGTCCGTCATTTGACCGACTGGGAGATCAATGACTGTACTGTCAATGCCACGCCATGCCAAGCGCTGTGTGAAACAGGTAATGTTGCCGCGGTCGCCGTATAAATTCAATATGTCAGGATAGAGGTGACAGATCTTCAGTTCCATAGTGAGGACCTCCTATTCCCAGAATTCGGGGATTGCAAACGACTCGCTGATTTTGGCACGAAAATCCATCATACCAGAGTAAGTGGGCATGATAACCACAGGTTTGTCCTGTGCAAGCAGTGTTTGCAAGAGCGTATTGTAGTCCTTTACCACTTCAATACCATCTATGGCCAGGCCAGCGTATTTGAAACGCATGGCCATGTCGTCAGCCCGGATGCCGGAACAAAGGACCTGATTGAGTTTACCTCCGGGACCACAGAGCGTTTCAAAGTTGACATCCCAGATCCAGGAGACATCAGTACCGTCGCAGTCGTTGTCGTTCAGAATACAGACAAACAGCGTTTCTTCGTCGATGTTCGACAGGAAGTTCAACACCTGATTGCAGCCGGCCGGATTTTTGACCAGGATCATACGGACAGAATGACCGTCCAGATCAAAGGTTTCCATACGGCCGAACCCGCAGCGGAAGGCGGAAACTGCACCAATTGTTGTTTGCAGATCAAAGCCAAAAGCCTGTGCTGCGGTGACGGCGGCAACGGCATTGTAAATATTGTAGCCGCCGGCGATATTGATGTCCACGTTGACTGTAGTTCCATGGATGTCCATTTCTACGGTGCTGGAATCCAGCTCCTGACGCAAAATTTTGGTGACGGCCACCTGTGGCGCAGGCCGATGAAAGCCGCACTTGGGGCAGCGGAACCCGCCAAGATGCCCATAGGTAATGTAGTCATACTCGTATTCCTCCGTGCAGTGGATACAATGCGAGGCGTCAGACAGTTCTTCAACACGGTCTTTGTAAATTTCCGTGTTGACGCCAAAGAATATGACCTCATTATCAATTTCTTCAGCGATAGAGACCGTCATGGAACAGTCGGCATTCAGACACACAATAGCATTGGGAGAATTTTTCACACCGATTTTCACATTTTCCAGGGTTGTAAAGACTTCCCCAAAGCGGTCGAGCTGATCCCGGAAGATGTTCGTGACTACCATAACTTTGGGGTCAAGAAATTTGCAGACGCGCTTTGTCGCAGCTTCATCGCACTCAATGACAGCGTATTCACACTTCGGGTTGCCGGTCAGTGTGGAATGGGCGGCATATTCCGCCGTAATACCCTGAATCAAATTGGCGCCCGAGCGATTTGCAAAGTAATTGACACCGGCGTCGGCCAGTACCTGCTCTACAATGCGGGAGGAAGTCGTTTTGCCATTGGTACCGGTAATAACGACAGTTTTGACGTTCTTTGCCATCACGCCGAGAATGTCCGGACAGAGCTTCAGTGCCACTTTGCCGGGCAGAGAAGTACCCCCGCGCCCAGTGATACGAAGTGCCCAGCGCGTAAACTTACAAGCTGCAATGGAGAGAAAAATTCGAAGTTTTTTCATCATGATTATTTTTATACAGTCAGTCAATGGACTGGCTTTTCATCCTCTAAATATACATAGTTCCAGCTGTCATCCGTTTCAGTGAAGCTGTCAGCAAGTCCACCGGAGACGATAACGCGCCCGTCGTCTGTAATTAGGATCATTTCAAATCCACCAAACTCCTGCATATAGGAGATGGCGCCTTCTTCTCCCAGGACAAACATGGCGGTGCTGAGTGCATCCGCAGTGGTGCCGTTGTCACAGATGATGGTGACAGAGCGCAGACCGTTGTCCGTCGGATATCCGGTGGCAGGATCTAAAATGTGATGGTAGCGTGTGCCGTCCTCGGCTTCAAAATAACGCTGATAGTCGCCGGAGGTGACAACCGCTGCTTCGCCAATTTGAATCACGCCGACTGCACTGCCAGTATCCTTTGGGTTGGTAACGGCAACGCTCCAGAGCGAGCCGTCCGGTTTGGTGCCGAGCGTTTGCACATTGCCGCCCAGAGAAATGCAGGCGTATTCCACACCGGCTTTCCGGAAGGAATCGATGACATATTCGGAGGCACAACCTTTGGCCAATGCGCCGAAACTGAGCTCCATATTTTCCGGCAACGTGACGTCGTGATCCTCAATCTGGATGGCATGAAAGTCCGTTTCTGCAAGAAGCGCCTGCAATTCGGATGCATCGGGCACCCGGTATTCACTGTCAATAAATCCCCAGGCTTTGATAACCGGATAGAGCGCGATGTTCAGTGCGCCGCCGCTGCGCGTGTAGGTCAGCGACGCTGTATCCAGCATATCCAGAATTGGATCCGAGACAGTGACGGTATTGCCCTGATTCAAAGCATACACTTCACTTTTTTCATATTCCGGGTCAAATTGCTTGTCCAGCTTGTTGATGGTTTGTATAGCAGAGGAGAGTCCTGCATCGGCATTATCCCCGTACGCCGTCAATTCCATAATGGTGTCCATCGCAAAAATTTGCTTTGTCTTTTTGGTGTCACCACAGCCGGACAACAGTCCAAAGCACAGCACGAAAAGCAGAAAACTGGAAACGACCTTAAAGCTCGTGTTTGTGTGCTTCATAGAACTCGTGGTAATCCTTCAGCATAAATTTCAAAAGGTTGGGGGTGTCAAGCCCGTAGGGGCAGGCCTCGCTGCATTTGCCGCAGCCAAGACAGTCGTTGATCTTTTCCATTTTTGCGCGGCCTTTTTCACTGCAATGCTTTTTCCAGGGGGAGCGGCGCAGGAGCATGTTCATTCTGGCACAGTTGTTGATTTCGATGCCGACGGGGCAGGGCATACAGTAACCGCAGCCGCGGCAGAAGCCATCCTTCAGCTCGGCCTTTTCCTTTTCAATAAAGGCGGCGAGTTCCGCATCCATATGCGGATCCTCTTCGGCCATGGCGAGCCACTGTTCTAGTTCACTCATGCGCTGGATGCCCCAGATGGGTGCAACGTTGTCAAACTGTTCCATAAATGCATGGCAGGCACGGACATTGGTCAGCAGACCGCCGGCAAGGCCTTTCATGGCGATATATCCCATATCCGCTTCCTTACAGCGTTGTACCAGCTGAAGTTCCTCTTCACTGGAGAGATAGCTGAGCGGGAACTGCAGGGTTTCAAACATCCCGCAGTCGATAAGGTCAAAAGCCAGCTTCAGCTTGTGGGTGGTGACGCCGATGTGGCGGACATAGCCCTTTTCCTTCATTTCCAGCAATGCAGACATGGCGCCGTTTTTGTCATTGGGATCGGGAACGTCTTTAACGTTGTGCAGCTGGAACAGGTCGATATAATCGGTGTTCATCAGACGCATGCAGTTTTCTACGTTGTCAATCAGGGTCTGACGGTCTTTGTTTCTGCCCTTGGTGGCAAGGATGATGTTTTCACGCACGTCGGAAAGTGCATGGCCAAGCTTTGCCTCGCTGTCGGTGTAGGCGTTGGCACTGTCAAAGAAGTTGATGCCGCCCTCATAGGCACGGCGAAGGATGGCGTCTGCTTCCTCCATAGTACAACGCTGAATCGGAAGGCAGCCAAACCCGGGTTTGCTGACCATCAGCTCAGTTTTGCCCAAACGGATTTTTTTCATATGATAAACCTCCATCGTAACCATTAAAATTCTGCATATCAGTATAGCACGAATCCAAGCCGACATGCAACAAGTTCAGCCAAATCCTCTTTACTTTCTTCTAGTCGCGGCCTGAGGGGATTTTTACTTGACAGACAGCAGCCAGACAATCAAAAAGCGGAACAGACTTTGGGTCTGTTCCGCTTCGAATCATAGGGAGTTATGCTTTGGCTCTATAGAAGAAAGTGACGATTTGCGCTCTTGTGCAGAGCATGTTGGGCGCAAACTCGTTGTTTCCCATACCGACCGTGATTTCATTCTCGACGGCCCAGAGGACAGCATTATAATAATACTCATCTTTTTCCAGATCGGTGAAGGGGTTGTCTGTGCTGGAAGGAGCAGGTTTGCCCGCTGCGCGCCAGAGGAAGGTGGAGGCCTGCGCACGGGTGCAGAGAGCATCGGGGCTGAAGGTAGTTTCACTGGTACCTTCTGTGATGCCTTCTTCTACAGCCCAGAGGACGGCATTATAATAATACTCATCTTTTTCCAGATCGATGAAAGGATTGTCCTCGCCGGAGGGGGCAGGTTCGCCCGCAGCACGCCAGAGGAAGGTGACGATCTGTGCACGGGTGCAGGGAGCATCGGGACTAAAGGTGATTTCGCTGGTACCTTCTGTAATGCCATTGTGTACAGCCCACAGCACGGGTTCATAGTAATAAGCGTTTTCGGATACATCCGTGAATGGATTTTCAAGCCGAGCCAGTGTCTGCGATTCCTTCTCGTCGCAGACAGTGCAGGTGCGTTCCTGCAGGCCTTCTGCTGCGCCTGTTGGTTCGGTGACTGTGATCCACTGGCTCCAGATATGTCCAGTTGCCGCGACGATGTCATCAGTGTAGCTGTCGCCGCAGGAGCAGGTATAGGTGGTGTAACCGTCCTCGGTGCAGGTGGGTTCTGTGACCACAGCGGTGTAAGCATGTTTGTGATTCAGAGAGGGAATGATTTTGGTTTTGGTCTCACCGCAGACGGTGCACGTATAAGTTCTGACGCCGTCGGTATCATCACCGGGTTCTACTGTTACCACACCGTCATCCCAGATATGTCCGGTTGCAGGGTCGGTTTCCTGTGCAATCAGAATTTCTTCGCACACGGAGCAGTGGGAGCCCTCTGTCAATCCATCTTCGGTGCAGGTGGGGGCTACTGCGGCGTCGATCACTTCGGTGTGTCCGGTGGCTGCGACGATATCGTCAGTATAGCTGTCGCCACAGGTAGAACAGGTGTAGGTAGTGTAACCATCCTCAGTGCAGGTAGGCTCTGTGACCTCCGTAGTGTAGGTATGAGTATGCGGCGTATAAGGTGTACTTGCAAGAGCAAGGATACTGTCGGAACCAGTACCCCACAGCGTCACGGTATCTTCATCATATTCGAAGAGAATGTTGAACCCTCCCGCTGTAAACGTATAGCCGGAAGAGATCGAACCTTCGGTGCCGGACAGGAAAAGTTCACCGTTGATGCCGACACTGCCGTCATCGCTGTTGGTAACGTCAACCAGATAATGTTTACCGTCCTCCATGGTGACGGTATTCCACATGTGGGCGCCGCCATCTATGGTTCCGGTGACGGAATAACAGGAGATGTCACCGGAGAAAGTGGACAGATCGCACAGATATTGGAATGCTTTCGAATACCCTTCGCAGACGACATCGGTTGAGGGGTCGTTATCGAACACATAGATTAACTGCCAGGGATCACCGTAGCCACCGGCATAGGACTCGTCCACAGCGTCCTCATTATAAGAGACACGGCTGCAAATTTCGTCGTTATAAGCGGACAGCTTGTTGTAATCGGACAAGCCTTCGTGTTCTTCGACGATGGCCTGTGCAATTGCGGCCGCAGAGCTGGCTGCGCCGGTTTTGGTAGTGTCGACCGATGGGTCGGATTCGTCATAGTTGTCTGGTTGGTAATCCGGAGAAACCATGAAGGAAAGCAATGGACCGGTAATCTGTGCAGTGGTGCTGTCACAGTGCAAAGAGTTAAATCCGTAGAACAAACCGACTGTTTTATCGAACCAATACAGCTCATACGGGCAGTCGTGAAGCATAGCCGTAAACACTTCATGAAAGTCAAACTGATCCCAGAACTGGTTGAGGATCTCCATGATGATCTCCTGATTCAGCGTATCCTCCCTGAATTCATCAAGACCAAGTTCTGCGTTGGTCCAGGTGACCTTTACACCATAGTTGGTGCTCCAGTCTGCAAGCGTCTCCTCATCTATGATGAATGTAGTAGACGCAACTTCGCCGTTTGCAACGCGCGTAATATTTTCTTTTATAAAGTCGTAGAGCAGCTGACCCTTGGTGGTCAGTTCATCTCTGGCAAGCGTGCTGTAGGTGGATATACCACCGTAGAACTGCTTGTCTACATAGCCGGCGAACAGCATATCGTTGTCCGGAAGCTCTGCATCTGATGCATAATGCTGCCGAATGTCAGCAACAACGGTATGTTCATTCGTGGCCAAAGCCTGCGCTGGTATGATAGAAATGAGCAGGAAAGCGCAGATCAACAGGCTGAAAATCCGTTTTTTCATCTGGATCCTCCTAAATTTTTATGATATATATATCATAAAAGAAGTGCTTTATAAAATCAATGATTTTTGCATTGTAATGGGATAGATGGTGTGTTTTTGATAACTTTTCGCTGAAAACGGTCTAAAAATTGAAATCCTCTTTACTTTTTCATAGTTGTTTGCTATAATGACAGTCACAATTTGATTTCATATGCGCCCGTAGCTCAGTTGGATAGAGTGTCAGACTCCGACTCTGAAGGTCGCTGGTTCGAATCCAGTCGGGCGTACCACATGGGAGCAACGTTTGCGTTGCTCCCATGTCTTTTTATTGATAAGAAGGAAACAAAATATCGTGTGTTCTTCCAGATCTGTGGTATACTGTCTATAGAAAGCTATGGACAATCGAATTGATAAGGAGATGAGAGGACGATGATGACGATATTCAATACAAGAAGCGTTTATATCGGTAGCGACCTGAACAGATTCAATGAAATCCGCAATTATCTGGATACCCATCAAATTCGGTATAAATATAAAGTCCGCAACCATGGAGGACATTGGTCGGGTACTGGTACACAGCGGGGCAGAACGGGAAGTTTTGGTATACCGTCCGAACAGATGTATGAATATGAAATTCTGGTTCATGAAAAGGACTGTGACAGAATTCAACTATAAAAAATTGAGAACCTCCTTTCGTCAAATTGGCGGAAGGAGGTTCTTTTCATTGAAAGGAAAGGGATACGATAGCGCTTCCAGCTTCTGGCGGGCATGACCGCTGTTTTGATG
Source organism: Oscillospiraceae bacterium (assembly GCA_050944035.1). Classification (GTDB taxonomy): domain Bacteria; phylum Bacillota; class Clostridia; order Oscillospirales; family Oscillospiraceae; genus JBMNQH01. Next base: position 34,306 of record JBMNQH010000005.1, read on the forward strand.
GGTTAAACTACAGCCGAGGTGATGAAACCATGGCAAAGCAGGGTATGAAACGACCCGATCGAACACATACACAGCCGCGCAACGATACAGCGGCTGTCCCGGAATTGCAGGGCAAGGCAAAGCACGGGAAGGAAGAGGCGCGCCCGATTATCGCGGGAACCAAAGCGCCCAGTCAGAAGGTTTACCACACGGCGCCAGTCCCGAACAATGCCTATAAGCGCCGCGGTGACAAACCGATTCCGAGCGTGTATTCGGTCATTGATAATGATCTTGCGCGGGATAATCTGGAAAACGACATCCCCGCGGCCGATTTGCAGGATCTGTAAGAATTGCCGCCTCGATCGAGGCGGCAATTCTTGTTTGATACAGTATAAAAAGTCTCCCCTGGGAGAGATGGATCGTCGTAAGCGAGACGGAGGGGTCGAAATGACTAAAGAGGTATCCACCGGTCAGCTGTGCTGATAGCCCACTTGATAATAAGAACTTATAATAATATTAGTTCTCATTATCATTCTCCTTTAGGTCATCAAGTGCCATTTTGGTAGCGGCAATAACAAAAGCAGAAAAGGTACAATCTTTGCCACAAATTACAGCCCCGATATCTTCTGTGATATCGTTTGGAAAACGAATGGTTTTGTTCGTTGTTGACCGCATTTTTGGTATCTTGAATTTACCCATCTTAAACGCCTCAGATTTGCAATGCTATGCGCTAAACACCTGACGGGTTCCAGCCCATATTTTTAGGGTTTACTGTTTGGACCCCTTGGACCCCGAGTTCAGATAGGTTTGATACATCAGGTCTGCATGTGCAATTTGTGCTTCGTAGGCTTCGGTGGGGTTTCCTGCTATGATCGCATCCAGAATGTGTTCGTGGCAATGCAGCACAGCCATTTTTTGAATTGGAAGTTCTGTAAGCTGTAGTTCCGGATGATCGTAAAACCCAATTTGTGCGTTACTCAAACGGACGAACAGAGCGTTGCCAAGAGATTGAATAATTTCAAAATGGAACTGGCTGTCCACATAAAAATATTCCTGAAAAGAGATATCTTTCTGTTGTTCTTCATCACAGCACAATTCTTGCATCCGGCTAACCAATGTCTTCATGCGGTCAACGCTATCGTGGTGTCCGCCGTCGCGGTAGATTTTTGCCAGACACTGGACGCAGTACCCTTCTATTGCACAACTGAAATGATAGTGTTGCAACATATCTTCCTCTGTAATGCGGTACAAACGAAATCCCCGACTCGGAAGTAAATCCAGTCGTCTTTCATCGCACAAACGTTGTACTGCATCCCGTACGGGGGTTCTGGAGATGTGCAGTTCGGAAGAAAGTTCATTCAGAGAGTATATTTGGCCGTATCTAAATCTGCCCTGATAAATCATATTCAGGATTTTTTTATAGGCTTCATCCTTCAATAAAGTAGAAATACCAACACCTCATTTCCAAAGGACGGTTGTAGATTTTGTTTATTATAGCATAGAACAAGAGGAATAGTAAATAAAAGAAACTTTATTTATGTAGCGAAAAGACGAAAAATCCGTAGTGTGTTGACAACATATTGTGAAGAATGTTAGAATTCATATTGAAATACCGGTATACCGGTATTTCAATATGAATTCTATATTTTCATCATCGAAGGGGGATTTGAAAATGTTAAACCACATGTACGCAATGAATCGTGAGCAATTCAGGGAACTGATGGGAAAAACAGATCTTGCCTTTCTTCCGGTCAGTCCAATGGAAGCACACGGGCCTCATCTTCCGTTGAGCTCTGATGTTCTGACTGCCTGCCAGATGTCGGATGACACAGCGAGAAAATTACAGGCAGAAGGAATCGAATCGTTGATTGCTACTCCAATTACGTATTGTCTCGCAGATGTAGCCAGCTGTTTCCCCGGAACAACTACTATCAGATTTGAAACTTTAGTTGCAATCGTTGAAGATATATGCACCAGTCTTGCAGGCAGAGGATTTCGTAAGATTATGTTGATCAGCGGTCATGCCGAAGGGACAAGTATTGATGCGATTAAACAGGGAGCAGAGAATGTAAAGAAGAAATATCCTGATTTTAAGTATTTCTTTTCTGAATGGTTTACCAAGGGGCTTCCGTTTACCTATTCTATCTGCAGAGGTGCACATCCGGAGTGGGATATTCACGCCGGAGAAATTGAGACCTCACAAATTATGTATCTCCATCCTGAATGGGTGGATATGGAGGCACTTTGTTCCCTTGCCCCAAACCACGCAGCAGAACATTTCTTTGAAAAGCTTGAGGCAGGCGCTGATAATTTTATCGATCTTGGTGCACCCAATACATATTTTGGTGATCCTGCAACAGCCACCGCTGAAACAGGTAGAAAAATTTTTGACATTGTCAGCGATTTTATCCTCAAAGAAGTGAAAGAAAATCTTTTTTAAGACTCAATATGACAGTCAATTTGGGAGGTTGTAGTATGGACGAAAGAAAATTCGGCAGAATACTTGAAACTGGTATGGGCGCAATCATGTCCTTTGTCCTGAATTTTACAGCAATGAAGCTTCTTGGTGCACCGCTTACAGTAAAAAGTGTAATGTTTGGCTGGGTAGGTTCGTTCGCAATCGCCGTTGCAATCAACTATTTTTTCCCAGTTATGGACTGGTGTATGGCCATAACGAGAAATATCAAGAATAAAACGATGGAATATATCATAAGAGTTGTAATCTTTTCCTTTATTGAAATCTTGTTCAACAGCATATGGTGTCTGATCAATTCTGGATTTATTATGGAGTGGCCCAATCTTTTCCCGACATTGCTGCTAATAGGAACGATTGCAATCTTCGTTGCATTGCCCATCATGACGAGGGTAGCTAGATCACTGGCAAAGAAAGAAACAAATCATCAACAGGTTGTCTAATTAAAATAGGTATCGGTTGAAGCGGTCACCGTTGTTATCGATTGGAGTACCGTTCTGTTTTCTGATATTTGCTGTGTCATTTCGTGGAAATTTCTAAGAACCTGTGCTATAATCAAAGGAAATAATAACGGTAGGTGAATGTTGATGCAGCTGGAAATTTCTGCAGGTGCAGTATTGTACTATGATAATGAGAGCAACCGAGAGTATGTGCTGGTTCGGCGGCGCTCCAACGGCGAATGTGGCAGCCCAAAAGGGCACATCGAGGCTGGAGAAACAGAAGAAATGGCCGCGTTGCGGGAGATGTGGGAGGAATGTTGTGTTCACGCAACATTGATTTCCGGCTTTCGGGAAGTCACAGAGTATGATATGCCGAACGGCAACCGAAAACGTGTGATCTATTTTGTTGCTTCCTGTACAGAAAAGCCGAAAACCAATCCCGAAGAACCGCTGGAGGTGTTGCGGTTGCCATATGCTGCGGCGATGAAGGCGATGACCTTTGACAACTCCAAGGCGATTTTGGAAAAAGCAGAGCAGTTTCTCAAAACAATCGGTTAATATTGTGGAAAAACCCGTTCCCCATACAGTACCAACCATGTATGGGGAACGAGTTTTTTATCTTGTTTTCCACAAAGCCATCAGAAGATGTCGAAACGATGTGCTTCCGCATAGGCTGCGGCTGTGGAGTTTTTCCGGCAGCGGAACGCGACGTTAGGACAGCCTTCAAAGGCATTTTCACCGATTTGTGTGCGGCGGCTTGTGAAGTAAACTTTGCTCAGGGATGCGCAGTTGCGGAATGCGCCGTTTCCAATATGAGAGGTGTATTCCAAATGCACCTCTTCCAGCTTGGGACAATTGGAGAAGGTTTCGTTGCCCACTGCAATACTGAGCGGGAAAACGATACGCTTCAGGTTGGGGCAGGCCTGGAAGGCACGGTCCGTGATTTCCTGAGCGTCACAAAGCGTGAGATCCAGCGTTTCGATTTGATCCCGTATCGAAGCAAGCGGTGCACCGATTTTTGTGCATCCACAGGGTTCCGGACAGCAGACGCCGTTGTTGACTGTGTTGGGGTGGAAGGTATCCGGATCCATATCGGGGGAATCCTCTGCCGGTACAGGTTCCGGAGCCGGTTCGGGCTGGGGTTCCGGTGTGGGTTGCGGCTGCGGTTCGGGCTGGGGTTCCGGTAGAGGGATTGGCCGCGCTTGCAGCGCCTGCTGTGCCGTGAGCAATTCAGCTTCCAGCTTGGCGATGCGGTCGGCTGCCAGCTGCGCAGCGGCTTGAGACTCGGATTGCTGTGCCTCCAGTTCTGCCTGCAAAGTCTGAATGTATGCTTCCAGATTGATCTTTGTCGAGGCATCTGCGCTTTGTGCCTCCTGCTGAGAGGCAAGTTCCATCTGTAAGGATTGAATATGGGTTTCCAACTCGTCTTTTTCTGCGGCGCAGGTGTTCTGTTCCGCAGTCAAATCCTCTACCTGCTGCTGCAGTTGTACGATTTGTGCTTCCAGTTCCGCCTGTTTTGCGACGGCTTGTTGCAGCTGTTCTTCCAGTTCTTCGGTATGGCTGGGTTGATTGTGCAGCTCCAGCAGACGGGCGTTTTCCTCCTGACAGCCATCCAGTGCGCTTTGCAGCTGCTGGAGTTCCGCTTCCAGTTTCCGCAGCCGCCAGACCTGAGGCGCTTCCTTCAAATAGGCGAGAAACTCCCCGTACAGTGCCGCGTCCCTCGCCGACTGCTCAATGGGAAGCGGTTGGGAAGTGTCCCGTTCTCGGATGTATTGCCGGTGATAGACCAGATACAGACGGGAAAGGCAGTCCATCGCACGCCCAAGTGCGGCTGCATCCCCTTGTTCCAGATGCAGCTTTTCCACCTCGTATGCGGATTTAATCACAGCGGAGAGAATGCCGTTGAGGATATTGAGCACGGTGGCGGCTTCAATCTGTTCCCCTTCCATAATGCATTCGTTCAGTACCCGCCAGTTTTCGCAGAGTGCTGGAGAGATCCAGCTCATCTGTGTCAAATCCAACAGTTGTTCTTCATTCATATTACACACCTCGTTTGGGTCGATGGTTTGGGTCAGCGGAAAGCGATCAAAGGCCCTGTGCGGAAAGATCTTCCAACATGCCTTTTGCGATCTCTGCGGGAGTGGGATCACCCAGCGCATAGGACTCGACGACAACACAGAATGCAACGTGCAGTTCTTCGGATACGCCGAGCAGCAGTTTGTTGTCGGAACCGTCGGCCTGCTGTGCGGTACCGGTTTTGAGACAGCTGGCCAGGGAACCATAGGTGGTACCGGGATAGTAGCGGGCAGTGCTCTCGTGCCAGATGCTGCTGACAAGTGCGGCAGCATCTGGGGAAATCAGAGAACCGGTGGCGGGTTCGGCGGCGTAAACGGTCTCTTCGCTGTTTTGCCGGATGATGGAAGAGACGAGATAGGGTTCGGCGATGCTGCCGCCATTCACCGCGGCACCCGCAATTCTTGCCATGTCGATCAGGTTCACCTGGCTGTTGCCCTGACCGAACATGCCGAACACGGAACTGGCTTCCGTATTCTGAAACAGGGTGGAAGAACCAGTTCGGCTGAGGCGGTCCAGGGCAACGGTGCCTGCTTTGCCGTCCGGCGCAATGCCGAGTGTCTGTAGAGTCTCCTGTGCTGCGGGGATATTAAACTTGCTGGCGAGATAGGAGAAGTAGCCGTTGCAGCTTCTGCCGAGCCCATCGATTATGCCGATCGTGCCGTGTGCAGCACCGCCAAAACAGACAACGGAGACACCGTCCAAGCTGGTGTATTCGCCGGTACAATTGTATGCAGTCAGATAAAGATCCTCTTGTCGCATTTGTTCAGCGGCGCAAACAGTGGTGACCACCTTCATGGTTGAACCAGGAATATAAAGGCCGTCGAGACATTTGTTGAGATAGACGCCGTTGTAAGCGCCGCTGGCTTCCTCCTCGGAAGTCAGCGTCTGCCCGAGTGCGAGATACGGTGCAGAGTAAAGGACGTAGACCTCGCCAGTCTCGTAATTAAATGCAAAAGCGGCGCCGTGTTTGCTACCGAACAGATTACCGACTGTTCCCATGGTATGATGCCGCAGGGTCAAGTAGAGATCGGACTTTGCGTCTGTCATGGATGACATGCCGGAGAGCGGGCTGTATTGGTCGGCACCGGTCAATTCGGGGAGATAGGCCTGTATCAGCGTGTTATCTGTGATGTTGTCCAATTCTCCGGTGAGGTTGCGGGTGTCGGCATAACAGGCAGCTGTACCGTCGAACAGAACGTCGCCATCGGCTGAAAGAATGGAGCCCGTGGAACCGTGCTGCCGGGCGCTCATATTTGCAATGATGGCTTGACTGGCGGAAAATGGCCGCCAGACAGCCAGACAGAACACGACGAGAAAGACTAGCGCCATGGCGGCGGTCAGGAAGAGTTTGCGTCTATTTCTTCTTCGCAAAACGACGGCCTCCTTTCTGCAGTACAGGATGCGATACGCGGACACTGGTATTCATCGCTCCCAGCTGGATGCCGACCAGTGCGCCGCAGGTGAGCAGCGAGCTGCCGCCGCTGCTGAGAAACGGAAAGTTGATCCCGGTAAAGGGAAGAATATCTGCACCGCCACCCAGATTCAGCGTGGTCTGTACGAACAGGACCACGGATACCCCGACGATGGCGAGGTGGGAAAATGGGGTAACGGCCGGCGTAAACAGCGGGGATAGCACAAGAATCAGCACCGCGGCAACAATCAGTGCGGAGGTGGCGACACCGAAAATGGCCATAAATCCGCCGAATGCCGTATCGCAGCTCATGGCAAACAGCCGCGTTGCATTGAGATAACTGCCGCTTTTATCCACACCCAGCCCCTGAATGCCGCCTTTGATGATGGCGACCATCGTGCGGTAGAGCTGGCTGTCCGTTGTGACAACAGCCTGTCCCCAAGCCGCCAGACGTGCGTGAACGTAGGGGACGACCGCGGCAACCAGTGCCAGACCGCCGCAGGCGGCGACAAGCAGCGCAAGAAACAGCTTAAAGCTGTCAAAAAGATAGTAGATGGACACCACAAGCAGGGCAAAAAAGACCACTGCGTTGCCGAGATCCCGCAGCAGAATCAGCATACCAATGACAGCGGTGTACACGACGATGGAGACCACAGCCATGGAACGTCTCCGCCTGGTACCATAACAGCAGGGGGAAAGCAACACCGCAGGAACCTTCATGAATTCCCCGGGCTGAAAGCTGAAAGAACCGATATAAACCCAAAGCCTGGCACCGTTTGCTGTGGAACCGAACAGAAGATTGACGGCCATCAGGATACCGATGAGTGCAATCATCAGAATGGCTTCCCGCGGAAATCCCTCCTGATCGGTATCTGGATACCAACGGCTGGTGAGGTAATACATCACGGCCATAGCGATGATGGAGAGTACGGCATAAAGAAGATAGGAGTGCAGAGAGTAAAAGGACTGGTATACCATGCCGAAGGTCAGCAGCATACCGACACCGACCAGATAGGTGGCGATGTGTATGCTGTTTCGGATGGCGCGGATCATGACCACCACTTCTAGCGCCATGAGAGCCAGTGTGGCCAGTACAAGAGGCACCAGGGAAACCGGCGTTTCACTGACAGAATAAGACTGGTCTCCGACCCAGGTAACTGTATAGATGCCGCCGCTTTGTAGGCAAAAGCCGCCGACGAAGAGCAGCTGGAACAACAGCAGCAGAATCAAAAGCCGGCGTTCGCGATAAAATGGTTTATGATATAAATCGCGCATCAGAGGATTCCTCCTCTCCGAAATGTTAGTCGACTTCCAGGAAGGGCAATGCGGTCGCCGTCGAGAAGAACAGTGCCTTCTTTGGGAATTGCCCGGCCGTTTAGTGATGTGGAGTGCTTTTCGCTCAGATTATAGATCCGGAAAGAACCGTCTTTCTGGGCAAGAATTGCAGTGTGGATTCTGCTGACGCGGGGATCACGGAAGGTGATATCCACGCGGCGCCAGTGTCGGCCGATTACCGTCTCGGCACACTGAATGGTATAAACTTTCCCGGCCTCATTTTCCAGTGAGGCACGGAACTGACAGATATTATGATTTTTTCGGGCGCGATATTCGCGGGGAATGGTGCATATTACACCGATGACCAGCAGGATGCCGACCAGCAGTGTCAGTGCATGAAAGATGGTAGAAAGCATGGAGTTCCCTCCTTCGACCGTATCTTATCACAGGAGGAATCCCATGTCGCGATCAGTCTTGCGAATTCTGGTGCCGGGACAGGCGTTTTTGATAGTGCATACGTAGATTAAGAAGAAAACCGATGGAACCTGCGGCGGCAATCACCAACAGCAATTTTATGCCCTCCCATACAGTCTGAAGGAAGGAGAGGTCTGCACCATGCCACTGAACAAAAAACAGGACCACAAACAACAACAGAATGCCGCTGCTGACGCCAAGAAAGATGGAAATCGTATAGAGTGCTTTTTGTGCTTTTTCCATCGCAGGATCAGGTGCAAGGGAGGAAGTGGGTTGAAAATACGTTAAGATTTTTTTCTTCTGCTGTGGACTGGTACACTCTTCCAGCAAAACAGGCAGTGCCCCTTCTCCAAGCATAGCAGCGCAGGCGTCGGCCAGTTTTTTTCCGGTGGGTGTACCGACTTCAAGTGCATAGAGAAACAGCATACAGACTTCTCCCGTGGTTTTGCAGCGCGCGGCCAGCCAGTCGAGCGGCAGTTCAGCCGGTGCTTTAGACAGAGCATTGTCCGGCATACCGCCGTTTTGCCACTGCATAAAGGCCTGAATGTACAGGGTGAAAGTGGGACCGTCTGGCCAGGCATCTCCGCCTAATAAACGGTCGATGATCGCAAAGTCCTCCTCGGTGTGGCATGCACAAATGCGCTTGGCTGCGTTGATCACGCGATTGTTTCCATCAGAATATACAACGCCGATTCTGGGAGCGTAAAGCATCCACTGTGATGCTGGCGCACCGTCAAACTTGGATTCCCGGAACTGTATGAGCGTCTGCTCTGTGCAGCAGACCATACGCAGGCCAAGCAGTTCCGAGGTGGCGCGGCAGCCGGTATGAAATCCGCAGAAGATGCGCAGAGAGGCGGGAAGTTTTGACAGGCAGTGGATGATGGTTTGTGTGTGCTGATCGAAAGTTCCGCTGTCGGCCACAATCAGCATTCCCTGCATCTGGGTCTGAGAATCACAGACCACAGCCTGTAAAAACAGATCCTGTAAAGTACCGAGATCCTGATGGAGTGGGGCCGGATCTTTACTAGGGAGAATTGCCCGAACCATCAGCTCGGCCGGACCATAACTGCAAGCCTCGAACTTTGCACCCGCGGGGAAATTCGTGATATGGGGAAGATAGAACAGATGTTTCATTGCGGCTTCATCCGCAAATAATGCCATTGCATCTGCAGTGTCAAACAGATAGGTATGAAACACAGCCGAGGGACGGGAGTCAATTGCGTTGCCATTCGGCATGGTTGTGATGAATGTGAGAGAAAACCAGTCCGAGGTCAGCGGGAGAAAGCGGACTTCATGCTGTGGTTCTGTTGCAGTGGGGTCGATCTCGTAGTGGCACATTCTTTCCAATTGCCGGACCAGATTTTCTGAGATCTCCGGACTATGCCCTGCCGTTGCCCAGATGCTGGATTTTCCATCGTCAGAGTTGCATTTTGCATAGAGATGTTCGTAAATCATTTGGATTCCTCCTCAGGGAAGCGATATAGACCCAGAGAGTACAAAATCCAGATCAGCGGGTCATATACGCAGCGCTGTTTGCTGTAGTCGAAGGTTTTTTCGTCGATCTCCACGCCATTGGAGAGAATGAAATACCCGATATCGCCTTTGCGGTCCTCCTCGGACAGAATGCCGAGGTTCAACATATGGTGCAGTTTGCAGATGATATGGCGGTTGAGACTCATACGCAGTGCAAAATGCTGTAACGTTTCGTTGGTGGGCGGCTGCTGAAAGCACAGGCTGCTTTCGTTCAACACAGGGATTGAATTTCCGCTGCCGTCCTCATAAAACAGGCTGGGGTCCTGCCGCTTGACACGGCGGAGCAGTTTGTCAGACTTTGCAAAGGAAATGGCAATACGCAAACGGTCGGTTGTGACCGAGGAGTCAATCAGATCCTTTGCAAAGGCAAGATTCCCAATGGGTTCGGAGAGAGAACCGTCGAGTACATAGTGGATGGCGTCGCAACAATGTAGATACGGCAGATCCTCCTCTGTTGCGGCAGATTCCTGCATAAAATATTCGCCGGAGAGATCAACCATACGGAGAATACAGCGCACACGGCCGTGGCCGTCCAATACTTCAAAGTCCCGGATATCCAGCATGTTTTTCTGTGTGGTATCCATGCGGACAGAGGAGAGGTTGACAGACTTATCATCCATAGGCCGCAACGTATTCTTCATATAGCGCGCAAGAGAAGTTGCGTAGGTTGCCGACCGCATCCAGTGGGTTTTACCGGCAGTGGTGGCACCGGCCATGCCGATCACATAACATTTATGCTGGCCAACCCAGGGGGACAGGTAAGTCACCTGCGATTTTTCGTACCAACAGTATGGACAAATGCGGTTGTTCAGCGTGATATCAGGTGAATTCCTGCCGGAATCCTGATAACGAATGGTGATCTTTTTTGGAATTGCACTTTCCCGGTCACAAGAGCGCAAAAGAATATGTGCCGAATTAGATGTGCTGTCTGTTGTTACGGTGTGATCTTTGGGATGGTAGCGGAGTGCAAGACTTCTGTTGTGGTCGTAGAATAAGATTTCCTCTGTAATCTCGCCGCAGGTTGCACAGAGTGATTTTCCACGTGGAATCATCGTTTCCACCATCCTTTCTTTCTATCCATTTGTTGTTTCATTGGATCAGACCTCCAGCCGCATGACATAGACAAGCGGTTGCTTATCCTCGGTTCCGCGCAGCATAACGGGCTCTTTCTCCGTCAATGCCTGAATTCTTTCATTGCCGAGATAAATCACGGGTTCTTCACCTTGCAGACAGAGACGGAAATCGCAATTGTTGAATTGTACCTGTAGGCCTTCCTTTTGCAGTGCGGCGCTGATGTTCCATTCGACGGTATCTCGCAGATCACAAATCTCATCGATGGTGACAGGTGCGACAGGGGTCGAGATCACGCGAACCAGAATCTGATTGTGCCGGATCTTTTCCAAGAGGGTGTCCTTTCCATGTTTGGGTTCTTCCAGTTTTTCGAAGTTGTCGCGCAGGTTGGTGACAACGTTTCGAACCCGAAGTGTACCACGTAGATGCCGGATCAGTAACTGCAGAGCGATCCAGACCAGAATACCTGGGATGCCGAGAAAGGTGCGAAGTGCGGGATAAAACGGCAGACCCCAGAACAAATATAACAGACCCATCAGCCAGCTTTTTGGGCCGGTCGCCCCACCCTGGGGCAAAAAGAAGTTCTGAATGCTTTCACGAATGCCGGAAAAGGAGGCGGCAAGCGAAGCGTTGCCAAGTCCTTCGGAAATCAGGAGACAGACACAGCGAATCAAAATGAAAATCATGAGGATTCTGCTGAGTTTGCACAACCAGAGAATCAGTTTTTTGCGAAAATTTTGCTCTTGTTCAAACATAATAACAGACCTCGTTATCGAATCACTTTGCCGCCGATGACCAGTTCAAAGCGGTCGGCAGAGCTTGGCGCGGATTCCGGGAAGGGTTTGGGAGCACCGGGCGTATGTTTATCAAACGGACGGGTGAAACCATCCGATTCCGATTCCAGTTTTGCCTCTGGCAGGGTACAAAAGACCCGGTTTTGCTCGCGTAGCGGTTCCACATCGACATGTAGCTCTCTCAGAAGATCGCCAAGCAAATCGCGCCAATTTTCCATGGTTGTGGCCGCTGTGCTCTCGTCAAGCAGGCGGGCATAGATACCGCTGGTTTGCCAGCCGTTTGGAATACAGCCATAGGCAATCCGGAAACAGTCGTTGACCAGACAGGAAAAGCTGCTGTTGTCACGGATGACAGCGGTTTCAAATTCACTGTCCAGTACCCTGCGGCGCGCCTCGGAGAAATCGATCAGATACACGCGCAGGGTTTCATCCAGCTCAGGGAAGGAGTCAGAGACAAGGGCGTTATCCAGTACCAGATCGTTGTGTGCAATGCCATAGGTGTGGAGCTGTGCAACCACATCGGCGAGAATATACAGTATCTGAAGCAGAGACTTGGTCCAAAAGAGGGAGGGTTGACGGTGCTCAATAGGAAGCGCCTGCAGTCGGCTGCGCAGCCGCTGGCAGATTGTTTTCAATGTTTGGGTACCCGCGCAATACTGCATAATCAGATAACGATTTTCCCCGTCCGCAATCAGACAGTTGGCTGTGGGAATACGGGCACTTTGCAGACCCTGTAGCAAAGTTTTTTCTGTCTCAAACTTTTGCTGTACCTTGTGAATGGTTTCCATGACCGTGGGATCATCACTATCAATCTCCAGCAGATGCGTTCTGGAACTGCGGTGCAGGGAGAGGGAACGGGGATACAATTCCTTCAGCATAACCTCAGTGCCGGGACGGTCCTCCTCGTGGGAGAGGTAGGCGATGCTGTTGCTGCCGTTGGCAGTTGTCAAGCGGCGGTCAATGACAAAGGTGCGATAGGCCTGCCCGCTGATTTTGGCGATGTTCTTGAAAAAAGCCGTTTCTTCATAGATCTCACGGATCCGGCTACCCTGAATGAAGCAGTCACGGGGATCGATTTCTTCCTCTTCCGGTGGCGTCCACCCGTCTTTGGGCGGAATTTCCTCGAACTGCGGGATGCAGTGCATGGGAATGTAGTAGACAGTTGGCCGATCCTCGCGGTTGATGATGTCAAATCCGCTGCCGGGATCCGGTTCCTGTGGTGTGTGACAGTAAAATGGCACGTCGCCGTAGTTGGCGCGCAGCGTTTTAATTTCCGAGGTCAGACGCAGCTGGCGATCCTGAAGCGCAAAATAGTCGGTAAAAATGTGGACACGATCCAGATTGGGAATCAGATCCGTGTTTTGATTGATCCAGCTGATGCCGTCACAGACATTATCCTCCGGTTCCAGTCCACCGTCCCGGTATTCAATCTGACACAGGCGTTCCCGCAATTGCGTGTCATTGGTGATCTGGAGCGTACCGCTGGATTTATCACCCAGCGGACGGGGTGCTGCCGTATCGTCGCCCTCGTCTGCATAATAGACCACTGCATAGCACTGGACAGCTTCTCCGCGATCCAAGCGATCCTGTTCCATCGCCCGAGTGACAGCGCGGTATAACGGGCCATACAATGGTTCTTCTGATCTGCCGTACAGCTGCATACTGTAGCTGCCGTTGATGAGATAGACGCTGGCCGCTGGGGTGGATTCTGGGCAGTCCTCTTCCAACGCCTCACCCCAGTCGAAGAAATCATCCATATCTTCTTCGGTGTCATAATCCACCTCGTTTTCTTGCAGATCGTCCAAAATGGATTCCAGTGTTCCAAGCAGAGTAGGGATTGAGAAGAATTTTGTCCGACGTTCCGGATCATATTCCACCAACTGTTCGGCGATGCGGCGGATGCTGTTGGGCGTATCAACATCCCAGCACCATTCGGAGTCCCGCAGCGGCTCAAACAGCCAGGCGCTTCCGGTGGGACGGATTTGGGAGAGTTCCAAAAAGGCGTTTCGAAGCGTTTCGCGCCGGTTTGCCTTGGTGTCCAGACATTCCGCACTTTTGCAGCGGATCCAGGCCTGAATGGGATTTTCATTGGAGAACAACTGGATCAACAGCGTGCCGAGCGCATAGAGATCCGAGGCGACAGTCAGAGTGTTGAGCCCGTCAACGATTTCAGGCGGCGTACTGTTGATGCTCAAAATGACAGAGGAGATGGTTGTTTTCAGCGTATAGGATCCTTCGATCAGAATTGTGGCAAAATCACTGAGACGGATCTGCCATCCGGTTGGTGTTCGCTGCATGAGTGCGTTTTCTGCCTTAATGTCCAGGTGTGCGTTGACTTTGGGGAGACCAGTGCGTTCGGCCTGACCGTATAGCAGCTCCTGTTCTCCACAGCAGATCTGATAAAAGAGATCGAGACGATCCCGAATGCTGCTTTTTCTCCGATATCTCTGAAGCCAGTCGCGCAGATTGCAGTCCATTTCCTGTTCCAACAGCATACACCAGTTATCCGGACTGGTGATTTTTGCGGTTGTAACGTAGTTCCAGCCGTCATCGTCGACGGCGACCAGTTCCCGCAAATGATCTCTGCGGAAGTGGAACAGTTCATTGTAGTCCCGATACGCCGGATTGCGCTGGTTGTCAGGCTTGAGATTTACGCCTTTGAGCGTATAGCGCATACCGGGCACCAGTGTCGTACCGTTGCGTTGAATGGTGACCGGCTCCGCACCCAGAAATTTGACGCCGTACACATATTTTGGGTAGGGTGCCGCCATACCGCGTGCTTTCATGTAGTCATAGCAGATTTCAAACGACAGCAGATGGCCTTCCACGGTTATCTGAATCGTGTTGCCGGAGAATCGTTCCATTTCCTGTTCCTCCCCCCTGGTAGGATTGCTGATTATGCGCCGAACTGGACGGCGATCAAGGTGAGATTATCGTTCTCATGTTTTTCAACCGCGGCCTTTTTGCGGAGTGTAACCGTCAGATTTTGCATATCCAGTGCCGAATCTACGGTATCAATCAATTCCTGGCGCGTGAAATGCGCAAGTCCACCGTCCGAACCCAGCAGAAGAATGTCGCCCTGACAGAGTTTTTCCGAGAAAAAGGGGATATTCTGTACATTACCACCACCAATAAACTGACGGAGCACATGGCTGCTGCCAACGCGTGTCTGCCGTGCAAATTCTGCTTCATCCGGCCAACCGTCCGGCATACCGAAACCGGCGTTGTTCTGCTGCTCATAAAGACGTAGTACATCTGCAGTCCCGTCACCGGACTGATGACGGATCAGGCAAATCGGACTATCGCCGGTGTTTGCGCAGTACAGCATACCGCCGACCACCACTGCAAGGCTGGCTGTAGTGCCAAAACCAGAGCCGCGCGCGTGCAGGTTCTGATCGGAAAGCGTGAGTACACCGGCCAACGCGTTATGCATCGCTTTTTCCGAAACCGGCTCTGCCTGATAATGAAGTTCTGCAAGGGTGGGAATCAAAACCTTGCTGATGCTCTGCTCTGCGAACCGGCTGGAGACACGGCCGGCTTCGCGGTTATATTGATTGTTGCCGCCCATACCATCGAATACCGCGAACAGCGCTGTGGTATCCGCTGCTTCTCCAACACGGTCCAGAATCACGCTCATCGCGCGGTCATCGTTGGAAGCTCTGCCATTTTGAATGGAGAGACTGGCCTGGTCAAGTATCTTCATAATAAATCCTGCTTTCTGCGGGGAAATTAACGGGTTTCAGAGTCTCCGCCGTCTTTGGGACGACTGCTGAAATCATCGTCATCATCATTGAAAATGTCACGAATACTGGAAAACTTCTGTTTCAGACTGTCAATAAAATCTGTTTGTTTGGGGATTGCGGACTGTACAGAGGCAAAGCGTTTTGCAGTGGCCTTGGTGGGTGTCCGGGTCAAAAGTTCCGAGAGATAGGGACGGAGCGCGGGCAAAAGACAGCAGCAACGGATGATCTTTTCTGGGAAATTGCGCTGGTGGCTGAGCATTTTGTTGAGATGCGGCCAGTCGGTGGAACCTGCCACCAGTTCCATATAGAGAACACCAATGGAAAAAACATCTGCTGCGGAGGCGTCTGGTGTCCAGTTTGCCGGCACCTCAGAATGGTCGGCGAACCAAGCTTCGGATTTCCAGGCCTCCGGTGCAATTTCCATGGGGGCGCAGGAGAGCTCATAGTTGTGCCCGGCCGGACAGACCGGCAGGATCAGAACGCGGTTTTCCGCTGTATCATAAAAAATGGTATCCGGTGTCAAACACTGATAGGCGATTTCCCGACCGTTGGTCAACGCCTTAATCAGCGCGGCAATTATGACATCTGCCTCTTCGTAAGGCATTGGCCCCCGCGTTTGGATAAAGCTTCGAAGAGAAGCTGCATGGGGTTTATCAAAGCAGAAAATACACTCTCCACCGGGATTGGTTTGACAGTCCAGAAATTTCAATGTATAGGCTTCGTTTTCGTGGTGGTGCTCCTGAAAATAGCCGATGAGCCAGTCGCGCATCTTTTCATCACAGTTTTTTACAACATAGGCGATCATTTCTGTTCCCCAGTTGTTGGTATATAATTTGATTTCATTTCCATAAAATCTTCCATAAAACGTATCCATCGTTGGAATTGCACTCCTTTCTCAGGGCTGTAGACAGAATAGCACGGAGGCCGCGACTTTGTCGCGGTTATCTTTGCGAACACTTTTATTGTTCTTTGTCATTCTCCATTGCACATCGGAGATATTCAAGATCCAGATCTTCATAGGAGCGGGGGTAGAGAATGGGGCAGCCTGCTTCAATCAGCATCCGTTGCAGAGTCTCATAGCCGGCACCCATGACAAGTGCATAATGAATCAGCGCTTCCCGATTGCGGGGCGTCAGAACGGTGGTGGCTTTGTCCTCTTTCAGAAACAGATCCAGTTTGGCGGCATCGTCTCCCCATTCATTTTCCAACTCCAATACAATGCGCTGATTGGCCGAAATCTCTTTCGGGCTGGAAACGCCGAAATAGCCGCAGCAGAGTGCACTGCGGCGACGGAAAGCGTCAACTCGTTTGACCAGCTTCAGATCTTCGCGTAAAAGCTTTAGCTGCTGTCCAATCTTTTTGTGAATCTGTGGAGCGGGATAGCTGCGTCCCTGCTTGAGCGGGGCACAGCCGCAGTATTTTAAAACATTCTCTGCAAAGGAGAGATCCTGGAAGAGTTCCGGGTGTTCGCGCTTCCAGGAAAACAGGTGTTGAAGAACCAGATTGCGGCGCGTATCCTCCAGACTCTGGTTGCGGTACAGTCCGGCGACCCGTGCGACCATCAACGTGTGCTGGACTTCGGTGATGTCTGCATTCCATGGACGGGTGTAAGATGATGCGGTGCGGGTCCAGGTTTCTTCGATATCGCCGTCACTTTGTTCCAGATTCAAAACCATACAGGAGAGACAGTCTGGGTCATCCTCTGCAATGTTCTGTGTTACCAGCAGAAGTGAAAGAATGGTATTGCGCGGCAGCGTGCGTTGGCCGCGCATGGCATCCGGAAAATAGGAGGCAGGAATGCCGACCAGGCTGGCAGCTTCTTTGTGTTTGGGATTGACCTTGTCGACCAGATCGGTGACCATGTCCCAACGTGTCAGACGTTGGAAGCTGTTTTTCTGTCCATCCGGAGTGCAGAGTAAGATGCGATCGGGTCGGCAGCTTACAAATGCACTGCTTTCCATTGCGCTGAGTAGGCTGCGCGTTTCTTCTCCCATAATGGCCTGTATGTTAATTTCATCCATATTCTTTCTCTCCTCTCATTCCCGGTTGTGCAACCGAATCAATGGGATTCGGTTGCACAGCTGCGCTGTACGTTGACATAGTTGATTTTTTCTTCACTGGTTCTGGGATTGATGGCGCGGATGGTCAGGACACCTGCATCGACCAGTTCCAATACGGCATCGGCGGGCGTTCCCTTGGGTACCTCTTTGCCGAAGCCGAGGGTGACGTCCATGATTTTACGCCCTACGCTGATGTCCGGGTAGGACTCAAAGTCATAAAAATCGTCGATTTCATAAACGGGGAAGGAGGCACCGGTCTGGTTATCGTTCAATGTAGAGAAATGTTCCAGTTTGGAGGCAGGGATGGTATCGCCTTTGCGGATCAGGATGCAAAGACTTTCGCGCTCCTCACCTTTATGATGGGTTGCGATGGCGAAGGTGAAGTCACTGCCGTTTTGAATTTTGACACCGCTGGCATACCGGGCAGCGCCGAAGGCGATGGCACGGGACGGTTCATGGATGCGGATGTCTGCCGCGGGGAAGCGGGCAGAAACGCCGGCTTTGATCTGCGGCATATTAGAGCTGCCGCCCACCAGCACAATATGGAACCGATCACTGCGAGAGATGCCGTTTGCGGAAATCAGAGACTCTGTACAGTCGAGCGTCTGGTTGAGCAGGTCACGCGTTGCAGCCTCAAAGATGCCGCGGCTGATCTCTACACCAATTTCATCATCCTCGTCCCAAATGCTTTCGTCTGCGGAGAAACCCTTCATACGACTGCAACCACCGATGTTGATCCAAGCGGAATCATCATGGGTCAGACTTTCCTTGGCATCGCGCGCCATATTCAGCAGGGTTTTGCGGAGTTTGCGATCCTCAAGATCCAATGCTACGTGGCTGTCGGCGTACTCATTAAGGAAGGTTTTGACTGCGCTTTGCATCAGCGCTTCGTCCCAGTCGTCACCGCCAAGGATCAGCCCACTTTTGTCCAGCACGTGATAGGGAAATTCGCCGTCGGGATCGGATACGACGAGTGCCGCGTCAAATGTACCGCCACCAAGGTCATAGACTAGAATTTTTTCGCCGCTCAGCTGATCGTTTCCATAGGTTTCCAATGCAGCTGCAACGGGTTCTGCAATCAGACGAACCTGCTGCAGACCGGTTCGCTCGGCTGCACGCTTGATGGCATTGCGCTGGTTGTCACCGAATTTAACCGGAACACCGACAACCGCGCCTTCTGCAGGTTCCAGACCCTTTTTTGCGAGTTGGTCGTCTGCGTCACGTTTGATGCGCTCGAAGAATTTTTCCATAATATCAACAGGGGTGAACTTGTCTCCACTCAGGGTGATGGTTTGGTCAGCGGTTTCAGGGCTTGCAAGCATACGCTTGACAGAGCGGATCATGCCGTCAGGGCGATCTTTGCCGCGGCGTTCTGCCTCGCGGCCAATGAATTCGATGATTCGGCCGGACTTGTCTTGGCGATGGAAGAAGGTGGAAGGAAGTCCATACTGGTCATTGGGATCCATCAAAGGTTCAATCCGGTCATCAATCTGGATGGCACAAAAGCTGTTGCTGTTGCCAAAATCGATACCAATAATATTCATAGTTTCCTCCTGTAGTCAATCATCATAGTGCATTGGATTCGGACAGACTCAGCGGTCCGGTACAGTTTCGTCTGCATCGACCACGGCACGGAGAAGTACAGTGTCCTCTGTTCGATAGCCGCAGGTGTGCAGGGCGGTGATGCGGACTGCCTGGTCAATGTCCACTTCGCTGGCATCAGAGAGCTCATGCAGCTCTTCGTCAAAGGCATCGCCGGGCTGCGGAAGGATGGGTTCAATGCCCTGGCGACGCAGTTGGTTGGTATATTTCTGTCGAATTGCCCGAATGTCACCCCACATAGCATTGGGATGGCGGCGTTCAGGGCTGGTATAGTGATCAAAGAAGGCATCAAACAACGCGGCGACTTCGACAAATCCCTGCCACTGTGCTGTGCAGAGTGCAGATTCCATGTCTGCTAGGTTGCTGAGAAGGATGCGGTTACACTCCTCCTGATAAGCGATCAGGGTATTGAGTGAGGAAAGCAGCTGGTGATGGAACACCGCGCCCTGAGAAAACGGATTGTTCAGCTTGGAAAGGGCAAAAGAGATTTGTGTATCCAACTGTTTTTGTGCCTGAATGGCATCATTAAGCGCTTTTTGATTGGCAGAAAGAATCGGCAATAACAGAGCAGGAATTGCCGTTTCCTCTGATGTGCATACCGGTTCCTCAGTTCCGGTATCCTCTTTGACAGAAGGCTCATCAGACAACGGTTCTTCCTGTACGGGAGTCTCCTCCGTGACAGAATCCGGTTGCACCTCTTGTGTGGGAGTTTCCTCCTTTGTGGCGGCAACTTGTGCTTCACAAGACAGTTTCTTTTCTGTGACATCAGAATCCTTGTCGAAGGAGCGATCTTTATCTATAAGATCAACAGGGGTTTCCAATTTTTCGGTTTTTGAATCGTTTTTTTGTTTGTCGTTTGCTTTTTCTTCCGTAGACTGCACTGGTTCATCAGAAGAAGTATGGATGGACTGCTCCTGTTTTTCTGTTGGTCTTGCGGCACCCGACGCAAAGTGATGCATACGGATGGTATCATATTGTTTTTGTGCCTCCCGGAAGATCATTGCATAACGTGTGTCTTGTTGTGCCTGGCTATCCCGCAAAAGATTGTTGAGTGAACCCAATTGTATGGTCATGACACTTTGCAGCTGACCGGGGTTTTGACCCATGAGCAGGTAGTTTACTGCAAATACAATGTTCAGCGCGTTGCGGCTGAACCAACCGGGACGGGAGATTTTTACATTGGCTGGTGTAATCCCGTTGTGATAACAGGAGAGACAACGCTCATAAAAAGAAGAGCGACCCTGTTCCTGAATTTCGGTATACAGTTTCTGTACCATGTGAAAAAAATATCCCAGCGAGTATCTGCGCAATCTTCAAAGAAGGCCGCGAGTAATGTATCTTCGTATTCCTGGATTCCCTGCATATTGAGAGCCCCTTTCTTTCCCGTATCGGGCAGACAGATCAAATGAAATTCTGTGTGTATTATACCAAACGTATGCCAAGAAGACAATGTAGGTGGTGCGAATTTCCTGCAATAGAAAAAGAACAAATCGGCCGAGCAGATGCAGGTTGTTTGGCGGCTTCATTATAGCAAAGGGCATTCGCGTGAAAAAATGAAATTCATGCGAATTTTCGATAGAAAAAATTCGCATGAATGAGATGGAAATAGAGAAAAAGATGAGATATGATACTGTCACAACACAGATAGGAGGACTCCTGAGATGAAAAAAATTCTGATGCTTGTACTGGTCGGACTGCTTTGTCTGACGGCTTATCATTATGGACGTACCAACAACGACGTAGAAGAAACCCGGTCCGCTGTGACTTCGGATATTGAGCAGACAGGGAAAAAGGTTGTCAACGGAATTGACAACTTGATCGGAACGATTACCGACCGCTAGGAGGGATCATATGCGTGATTTTTGCTGTGGGCGTTCTCTTCAGAACTTACATTATTATTATATTGCCCTGGAGCCAAAAGAACGCACTGTTTTTCTAAGACTGGCTGATGGCATTTTAGAGCATCAATCGGATATTGTAACGATTTCTCTGGATAGAAAATCGGTTCTCAATGTGCTGCTCTATTTGAAAATGGATATTCCAGAATTGTTTTCTTATAAAAACTGCACCTATACGGAAGGTCCGCAGAGCATGACCTTTCATATGGAATATCATTTCGATGCAGAGACCCATTTCATGCTGTTACAGGAGATGGAATATACAGCAGAAGAGATTCTGGGGAATATGCCGCATGATCTGGATGAATGGGAAATTGAACGCTATATTTATGAGTATCTCGCAACAAACTGCACCTATGACGGATTGGATCAGGTTTATGCGCATTCTGCGCTGGGGCCGATTATTCAGCAGCGTGCCGTATGCGAGGGGATCAGCAAAGCGACAAAGTATTTGCTGGATCGTGCGGGTGTCCATTCCGCAGTCATTTTTGGTGGCGGAGATTTGGGCGGCCGCGTCAATCACGCCTGGAATATGGTGCAGCTGAGCGGACAGTGGTACCATGTGGATATTACCTATGATCTCTCAGAAGGCAGACCTCGATTCCAATACTTCAATCTTCAGGATGAGAAGATGAAGGAAGATCACATGTTTACACCGCTTGGAAAGGGCTTTTTAAGAATTCATGCCCGATAAGCGAGCACCTCTCTTTTTTCCCCTGCCGGAATCAACGGCAGGGGAATTTTTTGTTGCCTTGCACTATTGGAAGGACGGTCTAATTCAATCGAACGATGAGAGGAAATGAAAGGTATTTATTCATTTCAAACAAATAGAAGTTGATTTTCCACGGGTTTTTATGTATAATATACCCTATACATATTTGTAGAAACGGGGTACCTCAGCAAACGCGGTATCGGGGGAGAATTTTATGATAGGAGGTTTTATCCAATATGCTGAACATTTCCAGTCTGTACAGCAAATTTAATCCAAATACAGCCATTCTGCTTTCCATTGCCGTGATGCTGTTTTCCGGGTTTCTTGCAACCCGTATTACAAAAAAGCTAAAACTGCCCAATGTAAGTGGGTATATCATTGCCGGTATTCTGATCGGGCCGAGTGTGCTGCATCTGGTGCCGGACAATATCATTGAAAATTGTGCGTTCCTCAGCGATGTTGCTTTGGCATTTATTGCCTTTGACGCCGGTAAATTTTTTCGAAGGGAATCGCTGGAGAAAACAGGAAAAAGTGTCATTCTGATTACAGTGATCGAATCCTTGGTCTCTGGAGTAGTCATTGCGCTGGTCTGCCATTTTGTTTTGGGTTTGACGCTGGATCTCTCTTTGTTGCTGGGTGCAATTGCAACGGAAACAGCGCCGACCAGCACCTTGATGACCATCAATCAATACAAAGCGAGCGGGGATTTTGTCGATATGCTTCTACAGATTATAGGAGTTGACAATATCATCTGCCTGTTTATTTATAGTGTGGTCAGTGCAGTGGTGGGGTCTAAAAGCACCCTGGATGTGGCGACTGTGGTATTACCAGTGGTATACAATCTGCTTGCCATCGGCCTTGGCGCCCTCTGCGGTTTGTTGCTCTGCACAATCATTACGCCAAAGCGGACTTCGGAAAACCGTTTGATTCTGACAGTGGGACTGCTGTGTGGACTCGCCGGCCTGTGCGCGGTTATGAATATTTCCCCTTTGCTCTCCTGTATGATGTTCGGTGCAGTTTATATTAACAGATCCCACAGCGATGCAATCTATTACCAAATGAAGCACTTTACTCCACCGATTATGTCCGTGTTCTTTGTTGTCTCGGGTATGAATCTGAATCTCGGTGCGGTTCGTACATTTGGTTTGATTGGGATTGTGTATGTTGTTGTCCGTATCATCGGAAAATATGCAGGCGCTTATCTCGGCTGTGCTGTTACGCATAAAAGTGCGGCACTGCGCAATTATCTTGGTCTGGCACTGATTCCGCAGGCGAGTGTTGCCATTGGTTTGGCTTTCTTGGGACAGCGACTGTTGCCGCCGGAAATTGGAGAGTTGTTGCTTTCTATTGTTCTGGCAGCTGCCGTCCTGTATGAGTTGATTGGACCCGCCTGTGCTAAACTTGCGTTAAGCCGATCCGGTGCTATTCCAAAAGATACAGAGGCAGTATCTCAAAAATAAACGATAGAAAAACGGAAGGATCGTTAACAGGGTGTCCGTAAGACAAAGAAAGCTTCAGAATTGGCGATGAGCCAATTCTGAAGCTTTTGTTTTGTAATAGAAAAACGACAATAAGCTGGATTTTCACTGGTATGCCGGGTATGTCCGAAGTCCCTGCAGACTCAATAATCCAGCAAATACCGGATCATTTGATCCGGATTGTTTATAAACTGCTTTGTGATTTTATAGTGCTCGGTATCTTTGTAAGGAACCTTCTGAATGCCAAATTTCGTCAACTGAAAGATTTCTGCATTTGGGTACGCCATCAGAATTGGAGAATGGGTAACGATCAACAGTTGTGAATTGTTTTTTACAAGATCGTCAATTGCAACAATTAGTGCCATCAATCTTTGTGGTGACAATGCGGCTTCTGGCTCATCCAATATATATAGTCCATTTCCCTCAAAACGATTGATAACAAGAGAGAGAAACGACTCTCCATGGGACTGTTCATGAAAAGAAAGACCGCCATATCGAAGTAAGGAACTGTTTTTGTCCAAATAGCTGGCGGTATTGTAGAAACTTTCTGCACGCAGGAAAAAACCATCTCTTGGGGAAATGGTCTTTATGGGGGTTAAATATTGATAAAGTGTGGAATGAGATTCTTTTGTTGAAAACGAAAAATCCCGCGATCCGCCTTCCGGATTAAATCCCATTGCAACTGCGATTGCTTCGAGTAGTGTGGACTTACCAGTGCCGTTCTCGCCCACAAAAAAGGTGACGGGGGCTACAAACTCAAGGCGATCAATGGAATGAAGATACTGCACAACCGGCAGATCAGAAAGATACGAAGAAGCTTCCGGCATTTCCCGCAGTCTGATCCCTGTTAAGTAATTCATGATATATCTCACCCATAATTTCTATTGTATTGACAGTATGGAAAGTATTATGCAGCACGAGCGCTGTCAAGGGCACACTGATACATCCTGATGGATGCCAGCAGTTTTTATATATCGTCGAGGGGACGGATTTTTTGTCTCTGTATTCGTTGCATTAGCCACAAGGCAACACAGAATGCACAGAGCTCCGCGACGGGAAAAACGATCCACACAAAGGAGGCGGCATTTTCCAACCCGGAAAGTATCCAGGCAAGTGGGAGTACGACAATCACCAATCGGAACAGGGAGATCAAAAGGGAATAAAAACCGTTGCCCAGCGCCTGATAGACACCCTGCAAAATGATATTGCAGCCGGCAAACAGATAACCGATCGTGATGATACGAAGTGCACGGATACAAAGCTGCTGCGTCGAGGCAGAAAGCGCATAAATCGAGACGATGGATGGTGCAAACAATTGCAGAAGCAAAATACCCGTTGCCATGATGATAAAAACATAAAGCAGTCCGTATCGGATGGATTCCTGAACGCGGGATTTGCTTTTTGCGCCATAGTTGAAGGCGGCAATAGAGATCACTGCATTGTTGAGTCCGTAGGAGGGCATGAAGATAAAGTTTTGCAGTTTATAGTACATACCATAGGCCGTGACAGTCGCGGCAGAAATGCCACCGAGGATGATATTCAGACCGTAGGTCATAACGGAATTCAGTGCCTGCATGACAATGGCCGGTACGCCGACCTGGTAAATCCGACAAATGATGGGAAGGCGTGGGAGAAAGTAGCGAAGTCCATGGTTCAAATCGCTGTTGCATCGAAAATGAAACAGCGCGCCCAGTACCATGGCAGCACACTGCCCGATAACAGTTGCCATGGCGGCACCTGCAACACCCATAGCAGGAAATCCGAAGTAGCCAAAAATCATAATTGGGTCCAGAATGATATTCAGAATGGCGCCGCTCATTTGGACGATCATCGAATGTACGGTTCGGCCGGTTGCCTGCAACAATTTCTCGAATGTTGTGGCACCGATGCCACCAATTGCGGCAAGACAAATAATCCGCAGATAGGAACTACCCATTTCCGCAACAATAGGGTTAGTCGTCTGTGTAGAAAAATAGACGCGGATACCAAAGAGACCGAAGAGCAGGAAGAAACAATAGACAACGCCGGCCAGAAACAGGGCGTTGCCGGCAACCTGGCTGGCGGATTCCCGGTCTTTTTCCCCTAAATGTTTTGACAGAGAGGCATTGATACCGACGCCGGTACCGACATTGATTGCGATGAGCAGCATCTGAATGGGAAAGGACAGCGTCAACGCCTGAACTGCCTTGTCCCCCATATTCAAAATGGTTGCCGTATCCGCAATACGGGCGACGAAAAAACTATCTACGATATTATAGAAAGCTTGCACCAGCATGGAGAGCATCATGGGTAGTGCCATGGATAATACCAGCTTTTGAATGGGCTGAACTGCCATTTTATTGGGAGCTTGTACCTGTTGCATATGGTTTCCTCCGGCAGAAATTCATAAAATTGTGCGGACAGATTTCTGCGAAATTGTATAAAAATCATACCACAGGTTTTAAAATTTTACAAGAAATTCAACAAAAAGGAAGGCTAAGGCAATCCTGTTTAATCCAGAGCTTTGAGTTTCCAGTTTAGTTTTTCATAGATACAGCGCATCCAGGGTTCGCTGGAGACTGCAACAGTTCGGCCAATGGGAAACCAGGCGATACCCAGATTTTCATCCGCTTTTTTGTGTAGAGATTCATGTTCTTCTGCTTCCAACAGATAGGTGATATTTAAGTGGACATGGGGAGAAACATATTGTCCACGCTTTCTATGGCCGTTGACGCCCAGAACTTCAAGCGAGAAAATCGAATCAGACACTGGCGTGATGTGTTTTATTCCTGTTTCTTCCTGCACTTCTCGGCAGGCAACTGCAAGCAAATCGCCTTCTCCATCCGCATGGCCGCCGATCCAGGACCAGGAGTCATAAATGGTGTGGTAAACCATCAGAATTTTATCGTGACGATGATTCACAACCCAACCTGAGGCGGTAAAATGCCCAAACGGATTGCTACGGTGCAGGCAGTCATTGAATTGGTCAAGATAGCGCAGCATGAGTTGTTGATCGGCGGCTTCCTGATCGTCATATGGCTGATATTGAAGAAGCTGTGTACGAAGTTGCATCAGTATACTCCATTTCAAAAAACAACCAGACCACAGAGACTGTACGCCTGTGATCTGATTGCTGATCAAAAAATTGTTTTTATAGTCAACAGGTAGAAACTCAGGCAGTGGCGGAGATTTCTACCCAGGAGATTTCTGCATCGGCCATCGTCTGATACCCATCCAGAACCTGTTGGAATTCTTCTTCTGTGATTTCATTAACGCCTTCTGTATCATGATAGTAGTGAAGGGTTGCATCATCAACATTGCCGTGTATGGAGATGCTTTCGATCAGTTCAGGCAAGCATCCTTCAGAAGAAATCCGATAGAAATCGTATCCGCTTTCAAATGCACTGTCGCTCCAGGTAACCATCAGTGTACCGTCAGACAGAATGCGGAGACTGGTTCGGTATCCAAATTGCATTTCGGGGAACAAATGTGCCGGTTGACCGTTTTGGGCGCAGAAGATATCATAATTTGTTACGATTCCACTGCTGTCAGCCCCGCCGATGATTAGTTCGGGACTGCCGTTCTGGTCGATATCTGCAAGTGCATAATAAACGAAAAACTGTTCATAGTTGCGGGAAGCAGAAAGCAGCTCGAAATTGACATCGGTGCCAATGGTATCCCATTCATCGGAATTGCCGTTTAAAATATCCTGATAAAATTGATTGTCTACTGCGGCCTGATACTGCGATAAAATAGGGGCATAAATGCTGTCCCAATCATTGGATGCCGGAGCAGACTCAGTTAAATTAAGATCTTGTTGTGCTTCGTCGGAATCAGCCATATCATTTTCTTTTTTTGTGTCCTGTTGTGAATCAGCAGAAACAGTTTTATTAGATTGTTTTGTTTCGTCTTTATCGGATTTCGAATTTTGGCGATTTCCACAACCGCTGGTTATTCCTAAGATAAGAATGGCTGTCAACAGCAATGCAAGCAATCGTCTCATAGTAAACCCTCCTGTTTTTTCTTCATCATAGCATAAAATCACAGTCTGGACAATTGTAAAATTAAAATATAAAGAATAAAAGAAGCATCCAAAGAACGGATGCTTCTTTTATCAGATGAAAAATGGCTTCAGGCGCTCCACCAACCGATGCAAAGACCACTAAAAAACGGTGCCACAGGGTAAGAGAAAAAGCAGAACCATGTGATTCGCGACGGAATCCACTGATAGAACAGAAAATTGACCGTTTCTGCTAGCGGTTGATACAAAGTTGCTGCGATATAAAGAACTTGTATGGCCAGTAGGGCCAGACCCGAAATCAGGAGTAGATAACGGATATGGTGGTTGCAAACGTGAATGTCTGCCAACAGAGAAACGAAGGATGGAAACAGCGCTGCGACACAAAATCCCAGCAGACAGGCAGTCAAGAGATGTGCACGGAGAAGGGGAAAAGCAATAAGTGTTTGAGCCATCGTTTCCTTCAATTTCGGAATCCATGTCAGACGCAGCACAAAGCAAAGCAGAGAAACCAGGCCGAACAACACACAGGCGATTACGTGCTTACGCTGAAAGCGGGGGTAAACCGAAACTTCTGTGTTGCCGCAGTGACCAGGTCCGTAAATCAATTCCAAAAACTCGGCGTCTACTGCGGCGGCAACGGTTTGCAAGGTTTCGAGATCCGGTTCTGTCTTGCCGGTCTCCCAATTGGAGACAGCCTGTCGAGTGACGTGCAGTTGATCGGCAAGTGTCTCCTGTGTCAACCCCTTTTTCTTGCGCAGTGCTTGGATATTTTTCCCGACTGTTGACATGGAATCACCTCATTTCTGCTTACAAGATACCATATAGGGTAGAGATTGTCACGCAACAGTTTGTTGCAGACGGAGTTTTATAGGAACTTTGCTGTTTTCAATGAAAAAACCGTCCAGAGAGCTCCCTGGACGGTTTTGCAGATTTTGTAATTGTTGTCGAGAAACTTATCTCTTGGAGAACTGCGGTGCGCGACGGGCGGCTTTGAGGCCGTACTTCTTACGCTCTTTCATTCTGGGGTCACGGGTGAGGAAGCCGGCAGCCTTCAGTGCGGGACGATAGCTTTCGTCGACCTGCAACAGGGCGCGTGCGATGCCGTGACGGATTGCACCAGCCTGACCGGTCACGCCGCCGCCGGAAACGGTAGCTACGATGTCAACCTTGTCAATGGTGCCGGTGGTGTTCAGGGGCTGACGAACGATGAGTTTCAGGGTATCGAGACCGAAATAATCATCGATGTCTCGACCGTTGATGGTGATTTTACCGGTTCCGCCGGGGAAGAGGTGGACTCTAGCTGCAGAGGACTTTCTTCTGCCGGTGCCATACATGTAGGGCTTTTTGCTCTGATACATTCTCTCTTACCTCCTGTTTAGCGATCCCAGATCTCGGGCTTCTGTGCCTGATGGCAATGCTCTGCGCCGCGGAAAACCTTCAGACGGCGAAGCTGCCACTTTGCGATGGCATTCTTCTGCAGCATGCCGCGAACAGCGAGACGCATCGCGAGTTCAGGCTTTTCCTGCATAAGACGCTTATACTGTACTTCCTTCAGACCGCCAGCATAACCAGAATGAGTACGATAGTACTTCTGCTCCAGCTTTTTGCCGGTAAGAACAGCCTGTTCAGCGTTGATGATGACAACGTAATCACCGCAGTCAACATGAGGGGTATAATCGGTCTTAAGCTTGCCGCGGAGAAGATCAGCAGCAAGAGCAGCAGTTTTGCCCATGGGCTTGCCAGCTGCATCCAGGACGTACCACTTGCGGACGACGGTGTCCTTGGTTACCATAGTAGTGGACATGGTTTTCTGCCTCCATATAAAAATAAGAATTAAAAATTTGACAATTTACAATAACGTCATGATGAAAGTGCAGGTAAAAACGGGGCTTGGACAACACTTGACGCCTAACTTTTATAACACACTCCAAAACCGGTGTCAATAGGTATTTTGGAAGTTTTTTAACTATCACTTCACAATCTCCTGTTTTCTCTGTTTTTCTCTTAAATGCTCATGAATACTCGATTTCAATTTTAAAATTTTTAAAGACAAAATGACAGGGAATAAAGGCCTGTTTTTCCGTATAATCCAATATCAAAAGAAGGAGACGGCATCGCCGTCTCCTTGCGGTTTTTATTTTAATTTTTTACGAGGGATTACTGGACTTGCCAATGAGCATACAGACAATACCGGGGACAAGTATGAATGCAGCCTCCAGAAAGCCTGTGGTATGAAATGCAACATAAGGACTCAACATATTGGCCGCCGCGTAAAGCAGGATGACAATGCAGCAGATGCCCATCCCTTTCTGCCTTGCGAGGAAGAACGCATTGACTGACGCCAAAATGGGAAGCAGTATAAGATATAAGAAAGCGTAGCCCATTTCATCTCCAGAACACAGAAAGTAAAGTCCATAGATCAATACGATGATATAACAGATCACAAAAAGCAGGGAAGTCCACAGCCAGGCGCGGCCAACTTTTTCAGAATTGGTCATAATATCACCTCACATGCTATAAAGGCATCACATCAGCTTTGTAATAACACGATAAATAAATACGGCGTATTGCGCACGGGTACACGTTTCCTGAGGAGATAGTGTCGTGCTGGTAGTTCCGGCTAGGATGCCTTTGGAAACCGCCCATTTCATTGGAACAACCGCATAACTACTGATAGATCCGGCATCTGTGAATGCGGACAGACTGTTGGAATACGACGTACTTAAACCCTTATATTGTGCATAGCGATAGAGCATGGTAACCAATTGCTCGCGTGTGACGGCGTTGTTTGGGCAAAATGTTGTTGAAGTAACGCCAGAGACAATACCATTGCTGTAGGCCCAGGATACTGCCACGCTATACCAGTCTGCATTACTGACATCTGAAAAAGGTTCACTTCCAGCATTTGTCGGTGTACCAGCAAGTCGGTATAGTACCGTTATGGCCATGGCTCTGGACAAAGTAGTGTCAGGACCGAATTCCGTTGTAGTGATTCCGTTCATTAAGCCATTGCGGGCTACGTAGTGAATTTGTGGCTTTGCCCAGTGCGAGCCAATATCACCAAAGGAAATTTTTGCATCTTTAAAGTACACGCGTGAAACATGTTCGCTGTGTAATAGATCATGGGGTGTGATACCGGATTCATTCTCATATGGCCAAGGAATCACTTCGAGATCAATTCCCTGTCTCTTGTATGCAGCCCAGACGAGTTCAGAACAGTACCAATCCATCTCTGAAGCAGATGTATCATGAGCAAGGTCAAGACGATAGTCCTTTCCCAACTGAGATATACAAAATGCGACAGCACTGTTTTTGATTTTCTCAGTAACACCAGAACTTGCTTTTACTGAGAGTAAAGAGACATCTTTATCGTCCACACGTGTGTCATCCAAAACACCGCGACAGACACCTTTACTTGTTGCCTCAATAAGTCTTATATAGAACTGATCATATGTAGTGCTGTAGAAGATCCCTTCTACCATCGCAATATGCCCTGTAATGCCAAATCCTCCATTTCCCTCATAGATTAAGTCGCCTTTTTTTGCTGAATGCAATAGCCCGTAGTTGCTGTATGTGGCTCTTCGCGGCAGACTAGTACCGGTATTGTAATACCATGCGTTGGGATCAGGACTGGCCAAGGGTGTAACCAAAACATCATCATAACTGTTGAGATAGGTATCGACATCTGGTTCATTCAGAAGTTCATATTCATTGACAAAGTCATCATAGCTCATGTCGAGTTCAGGATGTGTTTCTGTCAATACCTGATAGGCATCCTCTAAGGCAGCCTGATCGCTGTCGATATCGTCTGCCTCAAGCGTGTATTCATCATCAGGATGATTTGCCGTATCTGTCGCGCTGATTTCTTCCGATGTGTCATTGTTAAGTTCATCGTCGATCACTTCATCTAAATATGATTTTAGATCATCTTCAGAAAACTGAGAATAGTTTTCTACAAAACTATCATAAGAAAGCAATACATCAGTGTCGCTATCTTCCATCCTTTCTGTAAATTCGATGTACGCATCTTCTAGAGTGTACTCGTCTGCGGTGTCAGTCTCCACTGCAAACACACCCTGTGACATAAGGAGCGCAAAACCTAAAATAGCGCACGGGATTCTTTTGTACTTCATTACTCTCATCCTTTCAATAAACGGTAGGTTTCCACGAACAATTTATTTGATGCCTTGGGTGAGGGAAATTACAAAAAATTGTGCACTATCAATAAAAATAAATGATTGTTATTCTTTTTGATTTATTTATAACATATAAAATTTTTCATGTCAATAGAAATTTGGAATATTCTTCATGATCATTTTTTAACCTCTTGTTTTCTTTGAATTTCTCGTGTATACTTTCAAATACTCGGTTTTTATTTTAAAATTTCTGGAGTCTGAATAATGAACGATTTGAACCAGTTTTCCGGTATACTTCGCCGATGTATTGACGATTACAGTATGATTGAAGAGGGCGATCGCATTGCGGTTGGTGTCTCTGGCGGCAAGGACTCCCTGGTCCTGCTGCTTGCGCTGCGGTATCTGCAAAATTACTATCCCAAACAGTTCACTGTTGAGGGAATCACGTTGGAGCTTGGGTTTGAGGGGATGGACTTTGCGCCGGTTGCTGCCTTGTGTGCAGAATATGATATTCCCTATACCTGTATAAAAACAGACATCAAAGAAATTGTCTTTGATGTCCGCAAGGAGGAAAATCCCTGTTCACTCTGTGCGAAGATGCGGCGCGGGGCGCTCAATGATGCCATTCGTGCACGGGGAATTCAAAAGCTTGCTCTGGGGCATCACTATGACGATGCTGTGGAAACCTTTATCATGTCGCTGTTTTACGAGGGACGGATGAGCTGTTTTAAACCTATGACATGGATGAGCCGGGCTGGTGTATGGCAGATTCGGCCAATGGTCTATGCACAGGAGGAGCGGATTGTCCGTTTGGCAGAAAATTTGCAATTGCCGATCGTGGAAAATCCCTGTCCGCAGGATAAGGGCAGCAAACGCTACGAGATCAAACAGCTGATTTCCAATCTGGAAACCACCTATCCGGATCTCAAAAGTAAGGTGTTTGGTGCAATTCAGCGGCTGCCGCTGACCGGTTGGGAGCGTGTACTTGGTGCAGGGAAACCATAAGTAGAAAGCAGAACGGCTCTCTCTGTTACAATCATCAGAGAGAGCCGTTTATGTAGTTTTATGACGTTACAGCAGATACTGAGCGAGAAGCAGCAGAACGACGCCAGGTAACCCAAGAAAACCAGTGACCAAAATGGTTACCCAGTTGATGGCAAGTTGTAGGCCGATAAATCCACCGAAGAAATTAAAAATCATGAGTGCCACGTAACCGATGGCGGCATTGATTAAAACTTTGAACAGCCAGCGGAGCGGTACGCTGAGAATCCGAATTAGCAGGATCATCAACAGAACCCCCGCGACAAGGATGACAATGGAAGAAAAAAGCTCCATGTTGTAAAAACCTCCGTTATTCAAATAAGGATTTTGTGTGTTGCAGTGCGGCGTTGTAATGGCATCGCAATGCGTGGATTTCAAAAATGCAGGCGTCGGTCAAATCCGGATCGACTGTGGTGTTAAAACGGATATAGGCGCTGTTGAGCTCTGATAAAATTGTTTGCAACTCATTGCTGGCAAGAATTTGTTCTTCTTTTCTTTGGTTCTTCCGTTTTGCCATGAGATCGTCCTCCCGCAGTGTCTCGCTGCACTGGTCGCAGCGCTTGTACGTTCTATGGAAAGTGTACGCTATCAAACACGGATTTAAACAAAAAATGGGGAGAAATTTCCTGTTGTAATTTGAAACGGCTGCGGCATACTGGAAACAGGCAGTTCGAAACCGGCTGATAGAGAGAGAAACAGCTTTGGACGGATTGCCGAGTACCGGATGAAGTCATTGGTGACCTCCTGGTGCGGCGGGGACTGCAAAAGCAGTCCCCGCTTTGTGCATCTGACAAAAGTAGACAATGGTACCCGACTTGCTTTTTGCTTGATTTGTATGATATACTAAACAAGTTCTATGTTTGTAATTATATAGGTATTATTCCCCTGATGGAAACAGGGACAATGGAACTGGGGCAGACGCCCCGTTAATCTGGAGGAACATACCACAATGAAAAAAGCTACGGCGCTGGAATACGGCAACGAGAGTATCTATCAGCTGAAAGGAGCCGACAGAGTGCGAAAGCGGCCTGCGGTCATTTTCGGATCCGATGGGCTGGAGGGCTGCGAGCACGCAGTATTTGAAATTCTTTCCAATGCAATCGACGAGGCAAGGCAAGGACATGGCAATATTATAACCCTGACGCGCTATTTGGACAAGAGCATCGAAGTAGAGGATTTTGGCCGCGGTTGTCCGGTGGACTGGAACGAGTCGGAACAGCGCTATAACTGGGAACTGGTATTCTGTGAGCTGTATGCCGGCGGAAAGTATGACAACAAAGAGGGCGGAGACTATGAGTATTCCCTTGGCCTGAATGGTCTGGGTTCCTGTGCGACGCAATACTCCTCGGAATATATGGATGTTGTTGTCCGCCGGGATGGTAAGCGGTACAGCTTACATTTTGAAAAAGGCGAGAATGTCGGCGGGCTGGAAACAGCGCCAACCGACCGAAAAAAACAGCAGACGGGTACCTGTATCCGATGGAAACCGGATATTACGGTGTTTACGGATATTGATATTCCGGACGAGTATTTTGTGGATACCATCCGGCGTCAGGCCATCGTCAATGCCGGTGTGACATTCCGTTACCGCTGGGAGACGGAGGCGGGATTTGAAGAGCAGGATTATCTTTACGAAAATGGAATTGCACAATATGTTGCCGAACTTGCGGGAGAGCATCCGCTGACCGCACCGATTTATGTGGAAGGGGAGCGGATCGGACGTGACCGTGCCGATCGTCCAGAGTATAAGGTCCGTCTGAGTGCGGCATTTTGTTTTTCCAATCAGACCAGCGTGATCGAGTACTATCATAACTCTTCTTGGCTGGAACATGGCGGCGCGCCGGAAAAAGCAACCCGCAGCGCCTTTGTGTATGCCATTGATGCCTACATAAAGAAAATTGGAAAATATCAGAAAAATGAAGGACGTATTGCGTTTCAGGATGTGCAGGACAGTTTGATTTTGGTTACAAACTGCTTCTCTACCCAGACGTCCTATGAAAATCAGACCAAAAAGGCCATCACAAACCGCTTCATTCAGGAAGCGATGACTGAATTTTTGCGTACACAGCTTGAAATTTATTTTATTGAGCACCGGGCGGAAGCCGACCGGATCGCAGAACAGATTTTGATTAATAAGCGCAGCCGTGAGACCGCAGAGCGTGCCCGCCTGAACATCAAGAAAAAACTGTCCGGCAATGTGGATATCTCCAACCGCGTTGCAAAATTTGTAGATTGCCGCAGCCGCGATGCCAGCCGCCGGGAAGTGTATATTGTAGAGGGAGACTCGGCGCTCGGTTCCTGTAAACTGAGCCGCGATGCAGAATTTCAGGGAATTATGCCGGTTCGCGGCAAAATTCTCAACTGTCTGAAGGCAGACTATGGACGAATTTTCAACAGCGAGATTATTACCGATCTGCTCAAAGTGTTGGGCTGCGGTGTGGAAGTGGAAAATAAAAAGAACAAGGATCTGTCCCAGTTCGATCTGAACAATCTGCGCTGGAGCAAGATTGTCATCTGTACCGATGCAGATGTGGATGGTTTCCAGATCCGTACACTGATTTTGACCATGCTCTATCGTTTGACGCCTACGCTGATCCGGGAGGGGTATATTTACATCGCAGAGTCCCCGCTGTATGAGATCACGGCCAAGGGAACGACCTACTTCGCCTATTCCGAGAGGGAAAAGACGGAGATTCTAAAGCAGATTGGCGCAGTGAAATATACCATTAACCGCTCTAAGGGACTTGGCGAAAACGACCCGGAAATGATGTGGCTCACCACAATGAATCCGGAAACGCGCCGGTTGATCCGTGTGATGCCGGAGGACGTAGAACGCACGGCGGAAATGTTTGACCTGCTCCTTGGAGACAACTTAAGCGGACGAAAAGTTCATATTGCAGTCAACGGATATAAATATCTAGATATGGCAGATATCTCATAATCAACTGTCCGACCCGAAAGGAGAAATATCGTTATGAACAAGAACAGCAAATTCGTTCGAGGGAAATTTGCAACCATTCTACTGCTTGCTGCTGCGATTGGTGTTTGCATTCTCTCCATCGTGTACTGCGAGGAGGGCAGTACACAGATGCTGATGATGACCATTCTGTCTCTGGCGTTGCTTGCCGCTGCGTTTTGGGTCTGCATTCGCTTCTGTAAGTGCCCATACTGCGGTAAAACTATCTTTTCCAAGGTTCTGACTGCCCAGTATTGCCCCCACTGCAACCGGGATCTCAGCACCGGTGCAAAAAAATTGGAGTATGACACACTGAAAGAGCATGTCTGGAGCCGCAACAACCGCGGAGGAAAAAAACGCTAACCATTTTATTCCAAAGGAGGTCGAACCCTGATGGCAAAGAAAAAGCAGCCCGGTCCCAAAAAACGGACTACGGATGCAAAAGTGGAAGGTCTGCATGCCAGCGTTCTGGAGCAGCCGATTACGGAAGCAATTGAACAGAATTATATGCCGTATGCCATGAGTGTCATCGTCTCCCGTGCCATTCCGGAAATTGACGGGTTCAAACCCTCGCACCGGAAGCTGTTGTATACCATGTACCGCATGAATCTGCTCAACGGTGCCAGAACAAAATCCGCCAACATTGTCGGGCAGACCATGCGGCTCAATCCCCATGGTGATGCCGCAATCTATGAAACCATGGTGCGGCTTTCCCGGGGATATGAGGCATTGTTGTTGCCGTTTGTCGATTCCAAGGGTAATTTTGGCAAGGTTTATTCCCGCGATATGGCATATGCTGCATCGCGTTATACCGAGGCAAAGCTGTCTCCAATCTGTGCGGAGCTGTTTGCAGATATTGACAAGGAAACGGTTGATTTTGTTGATAACTATGACGGCAGCATGAAAGAACCCACGCTGTTACCCACCACATTTCCCAATGTACTGGTATCGGCCAACACCGGTATCGCAGTTGGGATGGCAAGTCAGATCTGCGGGTTTAACCTGCGTGAAGTCTGTGAGACAGCCATTGCCTGCATTCGCAATCCTGAACACGACATTCTCAGTACCATGCCGGCACCCGATTTTCCAACCGGCGGTGATATCATTTATGATCCGTTGGAGATGGCAAAAATCTATCGTACCGGGCGGGGCAGCTTTAAGGTGCGCGCGCGATGGCGCTACATAAAAGAGTATCATATTATCGAGATTTACGAGATCCCCTACAGCACCACTGTGGAAGCCATTATGGATAAGGTGGCAGAGCTGATTAAGAACGGTAAGGTTCGGGAAGTTTCGGATATGCGCGATGAGACGGATCTGGGCGGCCTGAAGTTGACCATTGACCTCAAACGTGGCGTTGATCCGGACAAGCTCATGCAGAAGCTATACCGTATGACAACATTGGAGGATAGCTTTTCCTGTAATTTCAATATCCTGATTGCCAGCAATCCCCGCGTCATGGGTGTGGGGGAAATTTTACAGGAGTGGACGCAGTGGCGTACCAATTGTGTCCGCCGCCGTGTGTCCTATGATCTGGCGCGTAAACAGGAGCGGCTGCACCTGCTGAACGGCCTGAAGCGGATTCTGCTCGATATTGACAAAGCCATTGCTATTATCCGTGGCACAGAGCTGGAAGCCGATGTTATTCCCAATCTTATGGCCGCATTTTCCATTGATAAGGCACAGGCGGAGTATGTCGCTGAAATTCGTCTGCGCAATATCAACCGGGAGTATATTCTGAAGCGGACGGCAGAGACCGAGGAACTGGAAAAAGAGGTCGGGAAGCTGGCGGATATTATGAAAAGTCCGGCGAAGATCCGCAATATTATCATATCTGAACTCAAACAGGTCGCGAAAAAGTATGGAGCCCCCCGAAAAACTGGACTGCTACAGGCAGGGGAAGTAATTTATCATGAGGAAACCGCGGTGGAAGACTACCCCGTCTATCTGTTTGTTTCCCGTGAAGGCTACTTTAAAAAGATCACTGCGCAGTCTCTGCGTATGAACAGTGAACAGAAGTACAAAGAAGGGGACGGACCGTTCCAGCAGCTTTTTGCTCAAAACCGCAGTGAACTCTTGGTGTTTACAGACAAGCAGCAGATTTACAAAACCCGTGTTTCCGATTTTGAAGATACCAAAGCCTCGGCATTGGGCGTCTATCTGCCGGCCCAACTGCGTATGGAGGAAGGAGAAACTGTGGTTGCCATTGCAGACCCGGGAGATTACAGCGGTGGAATTTTGCTGTTCTATGAGAATGGCAAGGCAGCAAAGCTGCCGCTTTCTGTCTATGCAACCAAGACGAACCGCCGCCGCCTGACCGGTGCCTTCAACGATAAGAGTCCGCTGCGGTCTGTTGTGGTGTTGCAAGAGGAGTGCAAGGTTGCGGTGACGGCCAGCGATACTCGGACACTGGTGTTTGACAGCAGTTTGCTGACAGCAAAAACGACTCGAACCACTGTCGGTGTCGAGGTCATGGCGCTGAAAAAACGTGCCGTTTTGACTACGGCAATACCATTGGCGGAAACAGGGATCCAAAACCTTACCCGCTACAGTGTACGAACGCTTCCGGCTGCTGGTGCGCTGTTGAAAGCGGAGGATCAAATCGGATCGACTGATGAGTAGAACAGGAGGAGTATGATGCAGCTTGAACGATTGATGAAAAATCTGAAAGACCGTGGCTTTGTGGTCAGCCATTTTTCCACAGGAGAGGAGGCGGCTGCCTATCTCGACCGGGAAATCGACCATACCACCGTGGGGGTTGGCGGCAGCATGACCGTTCAGGAACTCGGACTGATTCCAAAACTGGAAGCACATAACCAGGTGTTCTGGCACTGGAATGGGGAGACGTTGGAGAACGCCATGCATGCCAGCGTCTATCTGACAAGCGCAAACGGCGTTGCTGAGACTGGCGAGATTATCAACATCGACGGCACTGGAAACCGGGTTGCCTCGACGCTGTTTCACAAAGACGTGGTGTATATCATCGTTGGAACCAACAAGATTGCGGAGGACTATGACAAGGCGCTGTGGCGTGCCCGCAACATTGCATCCCCTAAAAATGCACAGCGTCTGGGACGAAAAACACCCTGTGCGGAAAAGGGTGATCGCTGTTATGATTGCCGGAGTCCAGAACGCATTTGCCGTGGGCTTGTCGTTCTGTGGGAGCCGCTGAAGGGCGTTGGAAAAACCGAGATTGTGATTGTGGATCAGGAACTTGGGTATTGATCCTGTTTTTGTGCAGACGGTAACACCGCCTGCACAAAAAGTTCGTTCAGGATTCCTCCGAAAAAAGATATTCTTCTGTTTTCAAGGAGAAATGTAGGAAAAATAAAAAATAGGGTTGACTTTTCGGAAGAATCTGCTATAATCACTCTTGCGTTAAGACGTGCGGGCATAGCTCATTTGGCAGAGCGCCACCTTGCCAAGGTGGAGGTAGCGAGTTCGAATCTCGTTGCCCGCTCCAAGTTACGGCAGATCTGATGATCTGCCGTTTTTTTATTTTCAGCAGGCAACAAGCGAATGGTGTAAAAGCCATTCGCTTGTTGTGTATATGCATAAGCAACGGCTTGCGATACCGGCACTTTCAGTTGCATGACACAGTGTGTACATGCTATACTAAATAGTATGAAAAATTATTGTAAGATGTGGGACAAAACTTGGAAAAAGCTTATATGGAGGTGAAGTTGTTTGGAATTCAAATTGCATGCACAGTATCAGCCAACCGGAGATCAGCCGGAGGCTATTCAAACTTTGGTGGATGGCCTGCGCAATGGAATCGACGAGCAGGTACTGCTGGGCGTCACGGGTTCAGGCAAGACTTTTACTATGGCCAACGTCATTGCGCAGCTGAATCGGCCCACGCTGGTGCTGGCACACAATAAGACGCTGGCGGCGCAGCTCTGCGCAGAATTCAAGGAATTTTTTCCGGAAAATGCCGTGGAGTACTTTGTCAGTTATTATGATTATTACCAACCGGAAGCCTATATTCCGCACACTGACACCTTCATTGAAAAGGACAGTGCAATCAATGAGGAGATTGAACGTCTGCGCCACAGCGCAACATCTTCTCTGTTTGAACGGCGGGACGTCATCGTTGTGGCGTCTGTCTCCTGTATCTATGGTTTGGGCGACCCTATTGATTACGCCAATATGGTTATTTCTCTGCGTCCCGGGCAGCAGGGGGATCGCGATGAGCTGTTGCGTCGCTTAATAGATATTCGGTATGAGCGAAACGATATCGCATTTGAGCGCAATATGTTCCGTGTCCGGGGCGATACAGTCGAAATTTTTCCGGTCTATGCGGCGGACAATGCCATCCGCGTGGAGTTTTTTGGGGATGAAATTGACCGGATCAGCGAGGTCAATGCGGTGACCGGAAAACCGGAGCGAATTTTAAACCATGTTGCCATTTATCCAGCTTCCCACTATGTCACCACGCATGAGAAGATGACTGCTGCAATTCAGAAGATCCGGGCGGAATGCGAAGAGCGTGTACGATATTTTGAGGAACGTGGCAAGGCCATTGAGGCCCAGCGCATTTCTCAGCGCACCAATTACGACATCGAAATGATGCAGGAATTGGGCTACTGTTCCGGAATTGAGAACTATTCCCGTATTATCAGCGACCGGCCTGCGGGATCTGCCCCGATGACCTTGCTGGACTATTTCCCGGAAGATTTTATTCTGTTTGTGGATGAAAGCCATGTCACATTGCCGCAGGTACGCGCCATGTATGCAGGAGACCGGTCCCGAAAAGAGAGTCTGGTGCAGTATGGTTTTCGTCTGCCTTCCGCTTTTGACAACCGTCCCCTGAAGTTCGAGGAGTTTGAGGAGCGGGTACATCAGGCTGTCTATGTCAGCGCAACGCCCGGAAAGTACGAGACCGAGCGCTGTGGTCAGATTGCAGAACAGATTATCCGGCCAACCGGACTGCTTGATCCGAAGATTCTGGTTCGACCCATTGAGGGACAGATTGATGATCTGATTACGGAAATTCATGCCAGAACAGAGCGGCATGAGCGTGTTCTGGTTACGACTCTGACCAAAAAAATGGCTGAAGATCTGACGGCCTATCTCGATGCCGCCGGTATCCGATGCCGCTATATGCACCATGGTGTGGATGCCATCGAGCGCATGGAAATTATCCGGTCTCTGCGTCTGGGAGAGTTTGACGTGCTGATTGGAATCAACCTGCTGCGTGAAGGACTGGATCTGCCGGAGGTGTCTCTGGTTGCCATTTTGGATGCGGATAAGGAGGGATTCCTGCGCAGCGAGACCAGTTTGATCCAGACCATTGGCCGTGCGGCGCGAAACGCGGAGGGTACGGTCATCATGTACGCCGATACCATTACCCGGTCGATGCGGGTTGCGATCGACGAAACCGAGCGCAGGCGCGAAATCCAGAACGCTTACAATGTGGCACATGGCATTGTGCCCAAAACAATCATCAAGGATGTTCGGGACATTCTGGAGATTTCCGGCAGTGTGCCGGAAGAGGGGGCAGCCGAGAGGAGCAGAAGCGGCGTTACCATGACCGAAAAGGAACGCAGAGCCGAGATTGTAAAGCTGGAAAAAGAGATGAAAAAGGCATCCCAGATGTTGGAATTCGAATATGCCGCCATGCTGCGGGATCGCATCATCGCGTTGCGCGGCGAGAACAAGCAGGCATAGCCGTAAGGGCTATAGCGATGGGACAAACGTCCCAAAAGGACGGATAGTATGAAGAAATTGATGATATTGGACGGCAACAGCATTGTCAACCGGGCGTTTTACGGGATTCGGATGCTGACGGCGCCGGACGGAACGCCGACCAATGGAATTTATGGATTTTTGGCAATTTTACAGCGCCTGTTGGAGGAAGAGCAGCCGGATGGTCTCTGCGTTGCCTTTGACCGCAGAGCGCCCACCTTCCGCCACACGATGTATGACGGCTATAAGGCCACGCGGAAGGGAATGCCGGAGGAATTGGCGCAGCAGATGCCGGTTTTGCACGAGGTGCTGGACAGTATGGGCATCCGCTGCTATGAACTGGACGGCTATGAGGCGGACGATTTGATTGGAACAGTCAGCCGTCGCTGCGAAGCGGCCGGCTGGAACTGCTGTATTGTTACGGGAGATCGCGACAGCTTACAGCTGATTACCAACCAGACCCGCGTCAAGCTCATTAAAAGCCGCATGGGACAAACGGAGACCACAAATTTTGACCACGATCATTTTGTGGAGGAATACGGGTTTGAGCCGCCAGTTCTCATTGACCTGAAAGCGTTGATGGGCGATGCTTCGGATAATATCCCCGGCGTGCCCGGTATCGGAGAAAAAACGGCGATGGATCTGATTCATCGATTTGGTACCCTGAACGGCGTTTATGAGGTACTTGAAACAGCTGAAATCAAACCCGGCATCAAAAAAAAGTTAACTGCGGGCGAGGAGAGCGCAAGACTGTCCTATGCCCTTGCGACCATTGATACCGCAGTACCCATGGAATTTGAACCGGAGGAAGCCCAATGGGATCATAACTTCCAGGAAACCGCCTATGCCGTGTTCCAGCGTCTCGATTTTCAGCGGTTTATTGAAAAATGGGGGTTACAGCCGGGCGAAGATGCTTCCGCAGCTTCGGAGCAGAACGGGTTGTCCGTGTGTGCAGTTGAGACTGCTGATGCGTTGCTACAAGTCGCGGAGCAGCTGCCGAAAAAAGCACTGGTTTCCGTGTACTGTGTTGAGGGGCTGGATGTGTTGGAACTCTGTGACGGGGAGACGGTTTGGACAGTGTCTCGGATTGCAGCCATGGAAGTCTATGACCAGTTTTTGGATGTTCTGTTCTCAGAACGTGTTTCCAAAGTGTCCTATAATGTCAAGGACTTGATGGGGGTGTTGGTGCATGAGAACTGCTCCACAGCAGGATTTCTGTTTGATGTCGCACTGGCAGCCTATCTGCTGGAAGCCACAGAAGGGGATTATACCATCGGCCGCCTGTCCCAAAAATATCTCGACGGTGTGTTTGCTCCGGCAGAGACATTGTACCGTCTGTACCCCATGTTGAAGGAGCGACTGCATACACTTGGTATGGAGAAGCTGTATTTTGAGATCGAACTGCCGCTTTGTACCGTTCTTGCAGGGATGGAGCAAGCCGGTTTTGGCATTGATCGAAAGGCGCTCAGTGCATTCGGCACGATGCTGCAATCCGGTATTGAGGTGTTGCAACAGAACATCTGGCAGCAAGCCGGTGAGGAATTTAACATCAACTCTCCCAAGCAGCTGGGGACAATTTTGTTTGAGAAACTGATGCTGCCAGCAGGGAAAAAGACAAAAACCGGCTGGAGCACCGGCGCGGGTGTGTTGGAGAAGCTGGTTGGAAAACACCCCATTGTGGCGGATATTTTGGAATACCGCAAGCTGACCAAGCTGAAGTCGACCTATGCCGACGGCTTGCTGAAACTCATTGCGCTGGATGGCAAAATCCATACCAATTTCCATATGACTGTGACAGCAACCGGACGGTTGTCGTCGACAGATCCCAACTTGCAGAATATTCCGGTTCGGACAGAGCTCGGGCGGGAAATGAGAAAAATGTTTGTTGCAGGACCGGGCAATGTGCTGGTCGATGCAGACTATAGTCAGATCGAATTGCGGTTGCTGGCACACATCTCCGGTGATAAGACCATGCAGGAGGCTTTTCGACAGGGAGAGGATATCCATGCTGTGACGGCATCCCAGGTTTTTGGTGTGCCGCTTGAAGAGGTAACCGGATTGCAGAGAAGCCGTGCAAAGGCCGTTAACTTCGGTATTGTCTATGGCATTTCCGCTTTTTCTCTGGCGCAGGACATTGGCGTATTCCAAAATGAAGCAAAGGCCTATATCGATGCTTATTTGCAGCACTACAGCGGGGTTCGCAGCTATATGAAGGATATTGTGGAGCAGGCCAAGAGGGACGGCTATGTGACAACCCTGTTCGGTCGGCGGCGCGATTTGCCGGAGCTGAAGGCTTCCAATTTCAATCTCCGCTCATTTGGGGAGCGTGTCGCGCTCAATATGCCAATTCAGGGGACGGCGGCCGATGTCATCAAACTGGCCATGGTTCATGTTCATCAGCGGTTACAGAAAGAGAACTTGCAGGCAAGACTGATTATGCAGGTGCACGATGAATTGATTGTCGAATGTCCTGCACAGGAGGCGGAGACAGTACGCAACATCCTGACGGAGGAAATGGAACACGCGGTTTCCTATTCTGTTCCCCTGCTTGTGGACGCACACAGCGGCCGCAGCTGGTATGAGGCCAAGTAAGCAATATGGAACGATATGAATTGCAGCCAGTGACAGAATCCCTGCTGCCGCAGATCGTAGAACTGGAGGCTCTGTGTTTTTCCCGACCGATCACGGAATCTCTATTGCGGCACCAGCTTTCTGATCCGCTCTATACACTGCTGGCAGCGGTAGACGTCCGTGGTCGGGTGCTGGGGTATGCGGGACTTATGACGGTGATGGACGAGGGTTATATTGAAAATGTAGCCGTGCATCCAGTTGTCCGCAGAATGGGAATCGGTACGGCGTTGATTCAGGCTCTGCTGCAAAACGGTACGGAACGGGAACTTGCTTTTCTCACACTGGAAGTGCGGGAGAGCAATACGCCAGCACAAAGGCTGTATGAAAACCATGGCTTTTCCGTTGTCGGTATTCGAAAAAATTACTATGATAAACCGACAGAAAATGCTATACTAATGACAAGATTTTTCCGCGATCACGCGGATATCATGTGAAATTCTAAGAGATAAGAGAGGCGTTTTGCCATGTTGATTCTTTCTGTAGAATCTTCCTGCGATGAAACCGCAGTTGCGATTACCCGTGACGGCAGGGAGGTTTTGACCGACCAGATTTTCTCCCAGGCAGATCAGCACGCCCTGTATGGCGGTGTTGTCCCGGAAATTGCATCCAGGGGTCATGTTGAAGTGATCAGCCGGCT
Source organism: Oscillospiraceae bacterium (assembly GCA_050944035.1). GTDB lineage: Bacteria > Bacillota > Clostridia > Oscillospirales > Oscillospiraceae > JBMNQH01. The sequence continues at coordinate 78,414 of JBMNQH010000005.1, forward strand.
TGCCGACGCGGCCATCTGTGCCGCTGGCATTCAGAAACAGGATCTGGATGCTATTGCTGTGACCTATGCGCCCGGCTTGATTGGTGCCGTGCTGGTCGGCGTCAATTTTGCCAAGTCCATCGCAATGGCACTGGGGATTCCATTGATTCCTGTCCACCATGTCCGCGGCCATATTGCCGCAAATTATATTGCATACCCGGAACTGGAACCGCCATTTCTCTGTCTGGCTGTTTCCGGCGGGAACACCATTCTGGTGGATGTCCGCGGGTATACGGATATGGAGATCATTGGGGCGACCCGCGACGATGCAGCCGGCGAATGCTTTGATAAGACGGCGCGTGTTTTGGGGCTTGGTTATCCCGGCGGGCCTGCGGTGGACAAGCTTTCTCAGACAGGAGACGATAAAAAATACAGTTTGCCGCGTGCCCATGTTGCAGGGCATCCTTATGACATGAGTTTCTCCGGATTGAAAACCGCAGTGGTCAACTTGGCGCACAATGCGGAACAAAAAGGGGAAGCGCTGGACAAAGCGTCTCTGGCAGCGTCGTTTACGGCTGCGGTCAGTGACAGCCTGGTGCCGCGTACCATGGAGGCGGCGCGCGCGCTGGGCTATAAAAAAATTGCGGTTGCCGGAGGGGTTGCGGCAAACTCCCGGATTCGTGCAGATTTTATTGCTGCGGCAAAACAGGAAGGGGCAACGCTCTATATGCCGCCGCTCCGACTGTGTGGGGATAACGCTGCCATGATCGGCTGTCAGGGATATTATGAATATCTCGCAGGGACGCGCGGGGATACGGCATTAAATGCCTATGCCAATAGGGAGCTTGACCGTGGTTGACCAGTTTGATCCGGATGAAAAGAATCTCCATGTCGGCCACAGAGAGCGAATGAAGCAACGGTTTTTAAATCATGGATTGGATACATTTGACGATCACACGGTGTTGGAACTGCTGCTTTTCTATTCCCAACCGCGGAAAGATACAAATCCTCTGGCACATATGGTTCTGGACCACTTTGGTTCTCTGGAAGCAGTATTTGAGGCAAAAGAAGAGGAACTGCGTCAGATCAAAGGATTGGGAGAAAACTCTGTTGTTTTGCTGAAACTGATTCCACAGATCAGTAGACGCTATATGATGGAAAAATATACGAACGATAATATTTTGGACAGTGCGGAGATTGCTGGAGCCTATTTTGTTCCGCGTTTTATGTATGAGCGGACGGAAGTAGTCTATATTGCCTGTCTGGACGCCAAACATCGCGTGGTCTGTTGCAAAGAAATTGGTCGCGGTGTTGTCAACTATGCGGAAGTCAGTATCCGGCGGATTGTGGAAATTGCGTTGGGTAACAATGCGGCCGGCGTCATTGTTGCGCACAATCATACCAGCGGCATTGCGCTGCCATCGGATGAGGATAAGCTTTCCACGAATCAAATCAAACGTGCACTGCGGTTAGTGGGCATTGAACTGATCGACCACATTATTGTAGGCGGTGACGATTTTGTTTCTATGGCGGAAAGCGGACTGCTTTGACAGAGAATATACAGAAAGAACCCAGAATTATTTGCATAATTTCGGGTTCTTTCTGTTTACAGTTTTGCGGAAAAATTGTGGAAAATCCGTGCATTGCTATATTTGGTATTTCATCAAAAAAAATAAGGAATCAAAATCCAATATCCTGTTGTATCAAGGAACAGTAATGTTGAAAACCCTGTTGGAAATGTTGATAACTATTAGAAAAGAGATTGCATGTAAGCGGTTGGACAGAGGAAAACAGAAGTGTTTTTCAGAGAATGCCCTTAATATAAAGACATATGTAGTTATATAAAAGTCATCTTGTGAAAAAGTTCCATAAGATTTATAATAAACTTTGGAATATTCAGGATATTTAGAATGAAACAGAATAAAATTACAAAATGTAATCGAAAGAACCGTTACCACAATTGTAACATTGGGTAACGGTTTATAGAAGATTTTTAGTTTTTCAGACTGTGCATCGGTGCGGGAATCCGACCACCGCGGGAGATGAAATCCGCTGCGCTCTCCGTATGAACCGGAATGATGGGGGCACTGCCGAGCAGACCGCCAAATTCGACCATGTCGCCGACCTGTTTGCCGGGAGCAGGGATCAGACGGACGGCCGTGGTTTTGCAGTTGACCACACCAATCGCAGCTTCATCCGCAATGATGGCGGAAATGGTTTCTGCCGGGGTATCACCGGGGATTGCGATCATATCCAGTCCGACGGAACAGACACAGGTCATGGCTTCCAGTTTATCCAGTGTGAGCACGCCGCTTTGTGCTGCGGCAATCATACCCTCATCCTCACTGACCGGAATAAAAGCGCCGGACAGACCACCGACGTGGTTGGATGCCATAACGCCACCCTTTTTCACGGCATCGTTGAGCATGGCAAGCGCGGCTGTTGTGCCGTGGGTACCGCAGGTTTCCAGACCAATTTCTTCCAAAATCCTGGCAACACTGTCCCCAATGGCCGGAGTGGGAGCAAGAGAGAGATCCACGACGCCAAAGGGGGTACCGAGACGGCGGGAAGCCTCCTGTGCGACGAGCTGGCCCATTCTGGTGATGCGAAACGCAGTCCGTTTGATCTTTTCCGCAACGACGTCGAAGGGCTGACCCTTCACGGATTGCAGAGCGTGATGGACAACACCCGGACCCGAGACCCCGACATTGATGACGCATTCCGGTTCCCCGATGCCGTGGAACGCACCGGCCATAAAGGGATTGTCCTCCACAGCGTTGGCAAAGACAACAAGCTTTGCACAGCCCAGCGCACCCTGTTCCGCCGTACAGCCTGCTGTTTGCTTGATGATACGACCCATGAGTGCGACGGCATCCATATTGATACCGGCTTTTGTGGTGGCGACGTTGACGCTGGAGCAGACTTTACTGGTCTGTGCCAGTGCAGAAGGGATGGAGTGAATCAGTCGGGTGTCACCACTGGTAAACCCCTTGTGGACGAGAGCGGAAAACCCACCGATAAAATTCACGCCGCAGGTCTCTGCTGCGCGATCCAGCGCCACCGCAATGGGGGTGAAATCCTGCGCATCACAGGATTCGGCAACCATGGCGATGGGGGTGACAGAAATCCGTTTGTTGACAATGGGAATACCGTACTCGGCTTCGATGGCCTCACCGGTTGCGACAAGATGTTCTGCCAGGTGCGTGATTTTATCATAGATACGGTCGGCACAGGTCTGAATATCCGGATGTGCGCAGTCACGCAGGGAGATTCCCATGGTGATAGTGCGGATATCGAGGTGCTGATGGTCGATCATATCGATGGTTTTCATAATGTCGGAGTGATTCAACATGACAGGTCACCTCAGATTCTGTGCATCGCATGAAAAATATCTTCGCGCTGAATGCGGATTGCCAGCTCCATGGCAGCGCCCTTTTCTTTCAATGCCTTTTTGATCTCTTCAAACGGTCGGTCAGTTGTCGCTGTGTCTACCAGCATCGTCATAGTAAAAGTATCCTGCATAATTGTCTGACTGAGATCCAGGATGTTGACGTGCATGGAAGAGAGCAGGCTGCAAACTTCGGCAATGATGCCGACGCGGTCAGGACCGATGACAGTAACAATGGCTTTCATAGTAAGGAAATACCTCCAATTGAACGATACAAAAGCCGGCAGACCGCTTTGGCATGCCGGCTTTTGCTATACTATGCCGGAACTTTTTATTTTGCCTCCGGCAGGATCAGCTTGTTCTTCTATTCTACAATTGCTGCCTTGAGAATGTCAATGGCTTCTTCAAGAACAGGGAAAGGAATATTCAGCGGCGGCAGCAAACGGACTTTTTGTTTTGCAGTCAGTACCAGCAAACCGTGTTCCAGACACGCCATTACGATCTCTTTTGCCGGTTTCTCACATTCGATGCCGAGCATAAGACCAAGACCACTGACGCTTTTTACACCGGGGGCGTTGCTGAGCTGATCGATGATATACTGGGATTTCTTTGCGATTTCCTCCATCATCGTGTCATCCAGCCGTTGCAAAATGCTCAAACCGCCAGCACAGGCAACCGGATTGCCGCCGAAGGTAGAACCATGGCTTCCGGGCGTCAGAACGTCACAGACAGCTTCTCCGAGAACGCAGGCCCCGATGGGCAGACCGCCGCCCAAGCCCTTTGCCGTAGTAAAAATGTCCGGTGTGAAGCCGTAGTGCATGTAGGCGTAAAGCTTGCCGGTACGGCCGTTGCCGGTCTGTACTTCGTCGACGATGACCAACAGATCCTTTTCCTTTGCGATGGCCAGAATGCCGTCGACAAATGCCTGACTGAGTACATGGATACCACCCTCGCCCTGTACCATCTCAATCATAATGGCACAGCACGCATACTGTTCTGCCAGACGTCTCACATCTTCGATATCATCCGGGGCTGCATGGACAAAACCCGGTGTAAAGGGTCCAAATTCAGTGTGGAAACAGTCCTGTCCGGTGGCGGACAATGTGGTGACAGTTCGGCCGTGGAAACTGTCCTTCAGTGTGATAATGGTGCTGTGACTTTCATCGCCATATTTCTGAAATGCCCAGCGGCGCGCTGTTTTTATCGCACATTCATTGGCTTCTGCACCGGAATTGCCATAACAGACACGCTTCATGCCGGTTTTTTCACAAATCAGCCTGGCGAGCTCGGCACAGGGGCCGGTGTAGTACAAGTTAGAGGCGTGCTGTAACGTGCCAAGTTGCGCAGTGACGGTTGCTGTCCATACGTCGTCGGCGTAGCCAAAGGCATTGACACCGATACCGGTACCAAGATCGATGTACCGTTTGCCGGTTTCATCAAAGGCCTCTGCGCCCTTGCCGCGAACCAGCGCAACAGGGAACCGGCCATAGGTATGTGCGACGTAAGAGTTGTCAATTTCCTTGATCGTATATGCCATAATCAGTCTCCTATAAACATGGTGCCAAGACCCTCGTTGGTCAGAATCTCGATCAGGATGGAATGCATAACTCTGCCGTCGATGATAAAGACCTTGCGGACACCGTCGCTGAGTGCGTCAATGCAGCACTGGACCTTGGGAATCATGCCGCCGGAAATTGTACCGTCGCGGATCAGTGCAGGAGCTTCGCTGGTGCGAATCCGGGAGATCAAGGTACTGGGATCGTCTTTGTCGCGCAGAATACCAGCGATGTCGGTCATGGAAATCAGACTTTCTGCGTGGAGCTGGCCGGCAATTTTTGCCGCTGCGGTATCTGCGTTGATGTTGTAGGCGTTGCCGTAGCGGTCACAGCCGACTGTGGAAATAACGGGAATATAGCCATTGTCCAGCAGATCGATGATGGGCTGGACGTTGACGCTGGTGATTTCCCCAACATAGCCAAGGCGTTCATCGAGCTGGCGTGCTTCAATCAGGTTTCCATCCATACCGGACAGACCGATGGCCTTGCCGCCGATGGACTGGATCAGGTTAACAAGACCCTTATTGACCTTGCCGGCCAGTACCATCTGCACGATTTCCGCGGTTTCTGCGTCGGTAACACGCAGACCGTCAACAAACTGGGTCTCCTTCCCAACGCGCTTGAGCATATCGGTAATTTCCGGGCCGCCGCCGTGGACCAGAACGACCTTGATGCCGATCAGAGAGAGCAAAACAATGTCACCCATGACTGCATTTTTTAATTCATCGTTAATCATAGCATTGCCGCCGTATTTGATAACGATAATTTTGTTGTTGTATTTTTGAATATAGGGAAGTGCCTGAATCAGGACTTCACTTCTCAACTTGTTGTCCAATTCCATGGATTGCCTCCTATAAAACAATCCAAAAAGCACAAATTTGTGCTTTTTGGATGAATCGTATTTCGATTATTCTGGAATACAAAGAATCAGGTGCGATAATCTCCATTGATCTTAACATAATCATAGGTGAGATCGCAGCCCCAGGCGGTTGCCTCAACGTTGCCGCTGTGCAGGTCTACCAGGATTTCCACTTCGCTCTGCTGTAAAATTTGCAGCGCCAGTTCTTCCGAGAAATCCACACCGGCACCGTTCCGGCAAACTGCAATTGTTCCGACGTTGGAGCGGAAATCTACGTCGATGCGGTTGACATCTACATCTGCACCGCTGTAACCGACCGCGCACAGCACTCTGCCCCAGTTGGCATCCGAGCCGAACATGGCGGCCTTGACGAGGGAAGAGCAGATAACGGACTTGGAAACCGTGACAGCAGTTGCTTTTTCTGCGGCGCCGGTTACGATGCAGGTGAGCAGCTTGGAAGCGCCCTCTCCGTCTCCTGCGATCTTACGACAAAGATCGGTGGTGACAGCATGCAACGCTGCACAGAAACTATCGAACGCTTCGCCTTCGTCCGTAATTTCCGCATTGTTTGCCATACCGTTTGCCAGCAGCGTAACCATATCATTGGTCGAGGTATCACCGTCGATGCTGATCATGTTAAAGGAGTCGCAGACATCAGTAGAGAGTGCCTTTTGCAGCATTGCATGGCTGATTGCAACGTCTGTGGTGAGGAAGGAGAGCATGGTCGCCATATTGGGATGGATCATGCCGGAACCTTTTGCAATGCCGCCGATGTGGCACTCCACATCGCCCAGCATGAAGCGAACGGCCACTTCCTTTTCTACTGTGTCCGTAGTCATAATGGCTTCTTCAGCTGCGGTACTGTTTTCTGTCGAGAGACCGGAGACCAGTGCCGGAATGCCATTTTGAATCGGGGTAATGTCCAGTGGCAGACCGATTACACCAGTGGAAGCTACCACAACATCCGAAGCCGGAATGTTCAGTGCATCTGCAAGCAGTTCACAGGTTTTTTTTGCAACGGCAGGACCATCTGCATTGCAGGTGTTGGCATTGCCGCTATTGCAGATAATGGCTGTGGCATAGCCGTCTGCAACGTGTTCTTTGGTCACAAGAAGCGGCGCGCCTTTGACCAGATTGGTGGTATAGGTAGCCGCACAGACTGCCCGCTTCTCGCTGACAATCAGTGCCAAATCCCGTTTGGATTTATTTTTACGGATGCCACAGTGGATGCCGTTGGCCTGAAAACCAGCCGGTGCACAGACACCGCCGTCAATAAACATCATGGTTGGTTCCTCCTAGAGAACAAGACCGTAATCGGGCGTGTTCCCGATCATAATGTCCATGCACTCCATAGCGGCGCCGGAAGCACCTTTGCCCAGGTTATCAAACCGGGCGAGTAACAGGACACGGTCCTCGTTTCCTTCTACAAAAATCTTCATGGAATCCCTTTTCAGCGCGCCGCAGCCAGAAATGAAACCGTTTTCGCCGATTTCCTCACAGAAGCTGACGACGGGACCACGATAAAGATTCCGATATACCGCTTTGATCTCCTCAATTCCTGCGCCATGTAGCAGGTTTTTGGTGAATACCGGAACGGTTACCACCATACCGCTGTAAAAATCGGAGACGATGGGGCAGAAAATGGGGGGCTGAGCCAGCCCGGGAATATACTGCATCTCTTTCAGATGTTTGTGCTGCTGGGTCAGACCGTACTGTCTTGGAGCATCCAGCAGAGGATCGCGGTTTGCATTCTCATACTGTGCAATCATCTTTTTGCCACCGCCGCTGTACCCTGTGATGGAATGACAGGCGATGTCGATGTCAGCAGGCAGAATGCCAGCCTTTAGGAGAGGATATACAAGAGCAACAAAACCGCCGGCGTGACAACCGGGCACTGCAACGCGCTTGGAGTTGCGCACTGCCTCAAAATGTTCCGGTGAAAGCTCGGGAAAGCCATAAGCCCAGCCCGGCTCTGTCCTGTGGGCGGTCGATGCGTCGATCAATTTTACATTGGGATTTTCCACCATGGAAACAGCTTCTCTTGCTGCTGCGTCTGGAAGGCAGAGAAATGCGATATCGCAATTGTTCAGCGCTTCTTTCCGTTTTGCGAGATCCTTCCGATCCTGTTCCGGCAGGACGACAAGTGAAATGTCGTCCCGTGCGGAAAGACGGTCATAGATCCGAAGTCCGGTGGTCCCTTCTCTTCCGTCTATAAAAACCTGATGTGTCATAAGTTTGATTCAATCCTTATTTATTCTTCTGCATCATTTGTGCCTGAACCTTGATAGGCAGACCAAAGAGGTCGATGAAGCCGCCGGCCTCGGACTGATCGTAAACATCATCTTCGTCGAAGGTTGCGATTTCTTCACTGTACAGTGTGTAGGGAGAAGAAACGCTGGAAAGGATGATATTGCCTTTGTAGAGCTTCAGGACGACCTTGCCGGTTACGGTTTCCTGGGTTTTGTCCACGAAAGCGGAAAGTGCTTCGCGCAGCGGGGTGAACCACTGGCCGTTGTAAACCAGATCGGCAAAGGTGATGGCAAGCTCTCTCTTTTTGTGCATGGTGAGCTTGTCCAGGCAGATGGTTTCGAGCATTTCGTGTGCCTTGTAGAGAATGGTGCCGCCCGGAGTCTCATAAACGCCACGGCTCTTCATACCGACGAGACGGTTTTCTACAACGTCATAGATGCCGATGCCGTTTGCACCGCCCAGTGCGTTCAGCTTGCGGACGATGTCGGAGCCCTTCATTGCAACGCCGTCAACAGAAACAGGTGTACCCTGTACGAAATCGATGGTGACATAGGTCGGAGCATCCGGTGCGTCGATGGGGGAAACGCCGAGTTCCAGGAAGCCTTCCTTTTCATAGGTGGGCTCGTTTTCGGGGTTTTCCAGATCCAGACCTTCGTGGCTCAGATGCCAGATGTTTTTATCCTTGGAGTAGTTGGTTTCCCGGTTGATGCGGAGAGGAATGTTGTGTGCTTCTGCATATTCAATTTCCTGCTCACGGGACTTGATATCCCACTCACGCCAGGGAGCGATGATGGCGAGGTCAGGAGCAAATGCCTTGATGGCCAGTTCAAAACGAACCTGATCGTTGCCCTTACCGGTGCAGCCATGACAGATGGCGTCAGCGCCTTCCTGCAATGCGATTTCGCAGATGTGCTTTGCAATGACGGGACGTGCAAATGCAGTACCGAGCAGATAGCCTTCATAATCCGCGCCAGCCTTCATAGTGGGGAATACATAATCATCGATGAACTCATCTACGAGATCAAGAATGTAAAGTTTAGAAGCGCCGGTCTTGATGGCCTTTTCTTCCAGACCATCGAGTTCTGCACCCTGACCAACGTCAGCGGATACGGCGATGACTTCACAATTATTGTAGTTTTCCTTGAGCCAGGGAATGATAATGGATGTATCCAGACCGCCGGAATAGGCGAGAACGACTTTTTTAATATCCTGTTTATTCATTGAAGAGAACCTCCATTTAATTATTCAAATTATATGCATAATTATGCAACTATATATTCAAAAAGTCAAGCAGTTTTCGGAAGAAATTTTTCTGATTTTGTTGATTTGGAACATAACCATAAAAGGAATCTGCCAAAACCCGGATCTTCTTGTGAATATTGATGGTCGTATATTCATAATCAGATGAATATATACAAAGTACATGAATAGAACGAATTCCGGATAAAAAATACAGTGGATGAGAGCAACTATCTCATCCACTGTAGCGGATTGTATTCGAAGAGGGATGGGCAGAGGAGATTAGTTCTTTTCTTCCATCTTTTCGCGCTCACGGAGCGCATCTTTTCGGGACAGGTTCACGCGACCGCGCTCGTCAATCTCTGTAACTTTGACCCAGGTCATATCGCCGACATTGAGAACATCTTCAACTTTTTCGGTGCGTTTGAATTCCAGATCCTTGATATGAACCATACCGTCCTTGCCGGGAACCATTTCGACGAAAGCGCCGATCGGGATGATACGGACAACCTTACCGTAGTACAGAGCGCCGACTTCGGGCTCGAATACGATATTTTCAATGGTCTGGCGTGCTGCACGGCAGGCCTCAATATCTTCACTGGAGATGAATACGGTGCCGTCATCTTCAACGTCGACTTTTGCGCCAGTGTCAGCAACGATCTTCTGAATGGTTTTGCCGCCGCTGCCGATGACGTCACGGATCTTGTTGGGATTGATCTGCATTTTGATCATCTTCGGTGCGCTGGCAGCCAGTTCGGTCTTGGGCTCAGAAATGCAGGGAAGCATTACTTCGTCCAAAATCTGGATGCGGGCTTCACGGGTCATTTCAAAGGCCTTTTTGATGATCTCGTGCTTCAGACCGTCGTTCTTGAGGTCCATCTGGATTGCGGTAATACCGGTCTTGGTACCGGCAACCTTAAAGTCCATCTCGCCGTGGAAATCTTCCACGCCCTGAATATCAATGAAGGTGGTCCAGTCATCGCCGTCCTGAATGAGACCACAGGAAATGCCGGCAACGGGTGCCTTGATGGGAACGCCAGCGTCCATCAGAGCCAGTGTGCTGCCGCAGATGGAGCCCTGCGAGGTGGAACCGTTGGAGGAGAGAACTTCGGAGACCAGGCGGATACAGTAGGGGAAGTCCGCAACATCGGGGATGACCGGTTCGATGGCCTTTTCTGCCAGTGCACCGTGGCCGTATTCACGGCGGTTGGTACTGCGGCTGGCACGGGCTTCACCGACGGAGTAAGAGGGGAAGTTGTAGTGGTGCATGAAGCGCTTTTCTTCTTCCTCCCAAATGGTGTCCAGTTTCTGAGAGTTAGCAAGGGTTGCAAGGGTTGCCACGGTGAGAACCTGTGTCTGACCGCGGGTGAACAGACCGGAACCGTGAACAACGGGAAGAATGCCGGTTTCTGCGGACAACGGACGAATTTCATTCATCTTGCGGCCGTCGACACGCTTGCCGGAGAGCAGCCAGCGTTTGACAATCTTCTTCTGCATGCGATAGAGGACTTCCTCCATGTACTTGTCCATTTCGGGGAACTGTTCCTCGTACTTTTCGTGAACCGCAGCGATCCACTCGTTGACGCGATCTTCGCGGACATTTTTATCGGGAGTGTCCATGCAGTATTCCATGCCGGACATTTCGTTTTCGCACAGAGTGTCAAACAGCGCAGTATCAAAACCGGTCTGCTCGTACTCAAATTTGGGCTTGCCGATCTCAGCGACCATCTGATTGATCAGATCAATGACAGGCTGCACCATTTCGTGAGCCTGCACGATTCCCTCATACATGATATCTTCGGGGATCTGGTTTGCAGAGGCCTCGATCATGACGACCTTTTCCTTCGTTGCGGCGACGGTTACGGTCATCTGGTTGTTCTTACGCTCTTCCTTGGTGGGGTTGAAGAGATACTTCTCGCCGTCCCAGCCCAGTACAACGCCGCCGATGGGGCCAGCCCAGGGAACATCGGAGATGGCAACGGCTGCGGAAGCACCGATCATCGCGGTGATTTCCGGGGAGCAGTCGCGGTCAACGGAGAGCACTTCACAGACGATGACAACATCATTTCTGAGGTCGGTGGGGAAGAGGGGGCGCATGGGACGGTCAATGAGGCGGCTGGCCAGAATGGCATTCAGACCGGCGCGGCCTTCACGGCGCATGAAGCTGCCAGGGATACGACCGACTGCATAGAGTTTTTCGTTGAAGTCAATGGAAAGCGGGAAAAAGTCGGTGCCTTCCTTGGGGCGAGGAGAAGCGGTAACCGTGACCAGAACAGTGGTATCGCCGTATTTGGTTACGACTGCTGCATTGCAGAGCTCAGCAACCTTACCGACTTCCATGACGAGCGGACGCCCGGCATATTCCATTTCATAGCGATGGACATTCGGGAATTCTTTTTTGGTAATAATCATAAAAAAGGGACTCCTTTCCTTTTTTGGAGCACCTTCCGCTTAGCACTTGAAACCGTGCCCGAATATTCGGACCAAGTTTCAACTGCTAAAGGGTGATGCTCCTTCTCATTTTATAGTATCGTAATATCAACCGTCATAAACACACGACGGTGCCGGAAACTTGTGGAAACAGAAGAAATCAATGGACATAAGGGCTGTTCCGGTCAAGCCGAAACAGCCCCTTGTTCAAACAATTACTTTCTGATGCCGAGCTTTGCAATGCAGGCACGATAGCGCTCGATGTCCTTCTTTGCAAGGTAGTCGAGCAGACGACGACGCTTACCGACCATCTTATACATACCGAGACGGCTGTGGTTATCCTTCGGATGCACCTTCAGATGTGCAGTCAGCTGACGGATACGCTCGGTGAGAATTGCAATCTGGACTTCGGGAGAACCGGTATCACTTTCGTGGGTACGGTTAGACTCAATAACAACGCTTTTCTGATCCTTTGTAATCATAATTATGGATCTCCTTTCAAGAATTCACAATACCCGGGTGCTAAGAATCGGGCGGAAAGGCACGGCACTTGCCGCCAGTATCCCGAATCCTGGCATAGGGGCACAATCTAGCCCATAATACCATGTCATTTGGCTGTTGTAAAGCATTTGACAAGGATTTTTATGGAAGAACTTTCTATTTTCCACCCTTTAACGCCTTCATACGTAGGCTGTGATCCAAAATACTCTTACGCAGACGCAATGTTTTTGGGGTGACTTCCAGCAGTTCATCGTCTGCCAGAAATTCCAGACATTGCTCCAGACTGAGATTTCTGTGCGGAATCAGGCGAAGCGCCTCATCACTGCCGGAGGCGCGCATATTTGTAAGCTGTTTTTTCTTGCAGACATTGACGGAAATATCTTCCGCCTTGGGAGAGACACCGACAATCATACCGGCATAGACCGGAACGCCGGGACCGATAAACAGTGCGCCGCGTTCTTGTGCGTTGAACAGACCATAGGTGACCGATTCGCCAGTCTCAAATGCTACAAGAGAGCCGGTATTGCGGCGGCTGACCTCACCCTTGAACGGCTGATAGCCGTCAAAGACGGAAGCCATGATGCCTTCGCCCTTGGTATCGGTCAAAAACTCATTGCGGTAGCCGAACAGACCACGGGATGGAACCAGAAATTCCACCTTCATGCGGGAGCCGACGGGCGTCATTTGCAACATCTCACCCTTACGGGAACCGATTTTTTCAATAACGGAACCAATGGAGTCAGCAGGAGCGTCTACTACCAGACGCTCAATGGGCTCGCAGAGCACGCCATCCACTTCCTGATACAGAACACGGGGAGGGGATACCTGGAATTCGTAGCCTTCCCGGCGCATGGTCTCAATCAGAATCGACAGAGACATTTCACCGCGGCCGGCGACATTAAAGGAATCGGTTGCATTTTCTACCTCGGAAACGCGGAGTGAGACGTCCTTCAGCGTCTCGCGGAAAAGACGGTCACGGATCTGGCGGGAGGTGACAAACTTGCCTTCTCGGCCGGCAAATGGGCTGTCATTGACTGAGAAGGTCATTTCCAGTGTGGGAGCGGAGATCTTGACGAAAGGCAGCGGTTCAGGGTCGCCGGCCGCGCAGATGGTGTCACCGATTGTAACATCACCAATGCCGCTCATCGCGATAATGTTGCCGGCATCGGCCTCAGTCACCGGTGTGCGACCCAGACCCTCAAACTGATACAGAGAGACCGCCTTTGCTTTTTTGGGGGGCGCGTCTGGAGTATGGAAATTGCAGACGCAAATCTCCTGATTTTGATGGATAACGCCGCGTTCGATGCGGCCGATTGCGATACGGCCAACAAATTCGTTGTAATCAATAGAAGAAACCAACATTTGGAATGGCGCATCCAAATTGACATTTGGCTGGGGAATATAATCAATAATGGTATCAAACAGTGGTTTCAGATCAGTGCCGGGAACATCGGGAGAATAACTTGCGGTACCCTGACGACCGGAACAGAACAGCATAGGGGAATCCAGTTGTTCATCGGTTGCATCCAGATCCATGAGCAATTCCAGAACCTCATCGATGACCTCGTGAATTCGCTGATCCGGGCGATCGATTTTATTGACTACCACGATAACTCGGTGACCCAATTCCAGTGCCTTGCTCAGAACAAAACGGGTCTGCGGCATTGGACCTTCTGCGGCATCGACCAACAGAATGACGCCATTGACCATTTTTAGGATGCGTTCGACCTCGCCACCGAAGTCGGCATGGCCTGGGGTATCTACAATATTAATTTTACAGTTGCCGTACTCAACAGCGGTGTTTTTTGCGAGAATAGTAATGCCGCGTTCCCGCTCCAGATCATTGGAGTCCATGACGCGCTCCACAATTTCCTGGTTTTCGCGATATACGCCACCCTGCTTCAGCATTTCATCGACCAGTGTAGTTTTGCCGTGATCGACGTGGGCAATGATAGCGATGTTTCTCAATTCGGACATTTTTAACACTTCCTTGTGATATATAAAGACTCAATCTACCAATTGACTCAGAATTTTATCACTGGTCCTGCCAAAATGCAAGAAAATTCAGCCTGTTCCAGCAACGGGAATTCAGAATTATAAAGATGAATAAGGAGACTGAAATTTTCTTTTGTGCTTTCGGTCAGTTTCATGAAAAAATGGGCTGATTTCCATTCCCTTTATAAATTAGAGAAAAAGAATCTTTGTTATTGTTCTGAATTTGAAATTGAGTATTGTAAAATAGAAGAAATTATTGTAAACTCAAGCTGAATGACTTTGATTGAAAATTATAGAGAATTATCAGAAGAGAGAGGACAATCATATCATGCAGCTTTTGGAAGATCGAATCCGTCGAGATGGGATTGTAAAAGATGGAAATGTTTTAAAAGTCGATAGTTTTCTGAACCATCAGATGGATGTGGTTCTATTCCGAGAGATGGGAAAGGAGTTCAAACGCCTGTTTGCAGGGGAAGCGGTGAACAAAATTCTGACCATTGAAGCGTCTGGTATTGGAATTGCCTGCATTGTGGCAGAAGAATTTGGTTGTCCGGTGATTTTTGCCAAGAAAAGCAAAACGAAAAATATAGCTGGTGACGTCTATACGGCAAAAGTTGCGTCTTTTACGCACGGTAAGGTCTACGATATTATTGTGTCCAAGGATTTTCTTGGTTCTGATGACAGGATCTTGATTATTGATGATTTTCTGGCAAATGGTGCAGCGCTCTCCGGATTGATCCAGCTCGTGAGGGATGCGGGCGCGACCCTTGTCGGTGCTGGTATCGCGATTGAAAAGGCATTTCAGCCCGGTGGCGATTTGATCCGTTCTCAGGGTGTGCGGGTGGAATCGCTTGCCCGCGTCAAGGCAATGGATCCCCAAAGCGGTGTGACGTTTTGTTGAGTGCGGTGCTCTGAATCTGTGGTAATATGCGGCATTGCCGCACATTGCAAATAAATGTTATTTTTGGAGGAGAACATGAAGAAACTGTTAGCAATCCTTCTTGCAGCTCTGATGGTGTTCTGTCTGGTTGCCTGTGGTGGAACCGACAAGGATGACACCAAAGCAGACGAATCCAAAGAGGATAAGACTGCATCCACTGATGGCGAGAAAGACGATGTCCTGAAAGTTGGTTTCATCTACATCGGCGATGAAAGCGATGAGGGCTGGACCTACAACCACATTGCAGGCCAGAAAGAAATGGAAGAAGCCTATGGCGATGCAGTGGAAACCATCTGCAAGTACAATGTGAAGGAAGATTCTTCCTGCATCGATGCTATTGATGAACTCGTAGGCGATGGCTGTACTGTGATCTTTGCAACCAGCTTTGGTTATGAGCAGTTCATCGAAGAAGTTGTCAGCGATTATCCTGAAGTTACCTTCTGCCACTGCTCTGGTTACCAGTGTGCAACAGATGATTATGACAACACCAGCAATTATTTTGCTGAGATCTATGAAGGCCGTTACCTCGCAGGTGTTGTTGCCGGTCTGAAGCTCAATGAGCTGATCGAAAGCGGCGAAATCACTGCTGAAGAAGCAAAGGTCGGTTATGTTGGCGCTTACGCATTTGCAGAAGTTATTTCCGGTTACACCGCATGGTATCTGGGCGTTGCCTCTGTATGCCCGGAAGCAACCATGGAAGTTGTCTATGCAAACAGCTGGGGTGACTATGAAACCGAATATCAGTGTGCACTGTCTCTGATTGATGACGGTTGCGTCATTGTCAGCCAGCACTCTGACACCACTGGTCCCGCAGCAGCCTGCGAAACCGTAGAAGGTGTATACCATGTCGGCTACAATACCGATATGACGGACGTTGCGCCGACTTCCACGCTGGTTTCCAGCCACATCAACTGGGGCGTATTTGTTACCGACACGGTTGGCAAAATACTGGACGGCAAAAAGATTGCCCAGGACAACTGGGGCGGCACTGCTGATGGTTGGGTCAGCCTGGTCGGTAT
The DNA here is from genome assembly GCA_050944035.1 of Oscillospiraceae bacterium. GTDB lineage: Bacteria > Bacillota > Clostridia > Oscillospirales > Oscillospiraceae > JBMNQH01. Next base: position 94,570 of record JBMNQH010000005.1, read on the forward strand.
GAACGAAGATCTGGTTGCAGAAGGTACCAACGATATGCTGAAGGAACTGGAAGATAAACTGGCGGATGGTTCTCTGTCTGTATTCTCCGGTGACTATACGGGTACCAACAGCAACGGTGATACCATTGATCTGTCTACACCGTATGTTGAGAACGCAACACAGAGTTCTCCCACATTTGACTATGTTCTGGATGATGTGATTACAGTCGTCGAATAAGTTCGAAGTGATTCCTTTTCGCGGAGCCGTAAAATAACGGCTCCGCGCCTTTTTTATGCGCTGTTCGGTAGAGTGTAGAAAAAGACCGTTGTGCGTTTTATGCGAATCTGTCAGGTATTCCGTCGGATTCGCATCTTTTTTCCCTTGTGGAATAAGGGGAAAGTGTGATATTATTGCAACTGATTGTTGTATAAAACACATGGAAATAAAATAGATAAGAAAATTAAAAGAGAAAAGGGAGGATATGCAGTTGGAATTGGTCAACGCGATCCAGCTGAAAGACATTACCAAAACCTTTGATCATGTGGTGGCGAACGATAAAATCAATCTGGAAGTTCGGCGCGGCGAGATTTTGTCTCTGCTTGGAGAAAATGGCAGCGGCAAAACTACGTTGATGAACATGCTGTCCGGCATCTATTTCCCGGACAGCGGTGAGATTTTTGTCAATGGAAAGGCAGTAACCATCCGCTCTCCGAAAGATGCATTTGATCTCGGCATTGGTATGATCCATCAGCATTTTAAGCTGGTAGATGTTCTGACAGCTGCGGAAAACATTGTACTGGGACTTCGTGAGGGCCGCTTAAAGCGCAAGGAGATTGTTGCAAGGGTACGGGAGATCAGTGAGAAATACGGGTTCGACATCGACCCGGATCAGAAGATCTATGATATGTCTGTTTCGCAAAAACAGACAGTAGAGATTGTAAAAGTATTGTACCGTGGAGCGGATATTCTGATTTTGGATGAACCTACTGCGGTTTTAACCCCGCAGGAGACGGAAAAACTGTTTCATATTCTACGCAATATGCGCGACGATGGTAAGGCCATCATCATCATTACCCATAAGCTCCATGAAGTCATGGCAATTTCCAACCGCGTCTCCGTTTTGCGTGGTGGCAAGTATATCGGTACCGTCAACACGGCGGAGACCACACCGCAGGCGCTGACAGATATGATGGTCGGACAGGCGGTCACATTGAATATTGACCGTCCAAAACCGATCAATCCGACGGAACGTCTAATTGTCAAGCACGTCGGCTTTGTGGACAAAGAAGGCGTGGTCAAGCTCGATGACGTCAGTTTTACTGCTTATGGTGGTGAGATCCTTGGCATTGCGGGGATTGCCGGCAGCGGACAAAAGGAACTGCTGGAGGGCATTGCCGGTCTGGAAACGGTTTCGGGTGAGATTACCTATTTGCCGAAGGATGGGGAACCGATGAATCTGTGTGGGAAATCTCCTCTGGAGATCCGCAAAGCCGGCATTGAATTGTCCTTTGTTCCGGAGGACCGCCTTGGTATGGGGCTGGTTGGCAGCATGGATATGACCGACAACGTGATGCTGAAAAACTACTGGCAGAGAAAGATGATCTTTGTTGACCGCAAGACCCCAAAACAGTTTGCCGAGGAGCTGATTAGACAGTTACAGGTCAAAACACCTGGCATCAATACACCGGTCAGCCGTCTTTCCGGCGGCAACGTTCAGAAAATTCTGGTCGGCCGTGAGATTTCGGCTGGTCCTGCCGTGTTGATGTCCGCCTATGCCGTGCGCGGCCTGGATATCAATACTTCATATACGATTTATGATCTGTTTAACAAGCAAAAGACAAATGGTGTTGCCGTTATCTATGTCGGGGAGGATCTCGATGTTTTATTGGAATTGTGTGACCGTATTCTGGTTCTCTGCGGGGGAAAAGTCAGCGGCATTGTGGATGGACGCACGGCAACCAAGGAGCAGATCGGATATATGATGACGCATGTGGAACAGGAGGCAGAGGGATGAGTCGACAGTATAAAGCGCACAGCGAACCTCTGATCCGTTTGGCGAAACGGGAAGATATTGCAGTTTGGAAGGTATGGCTGACCCGAATTTTCTCCATTGTTTTGGCGCTTCTGGTCGGTGCGATCATTTTTGTCGCCCTGGGCTACAACCCCATTACCGTATATGCGGCGATGATTGACGGCTGTTTTGGGCGTTCCATCTATATCAAACAAACCATCAAAATTGCCATCCCGTTGTTGGGGACAGCCATCGCCATTGCACCTGCGTTCCGTATGAAATTCTGGAACATTGGTGCAGAGGGACAGATTACAATGGGTGCCTTGTTTGCAACCTATTTTGCGCTGTACTACTATGAGAAACTTTCGCATCCCGTGCTGTTGCTTGTGATGTTTGTGGCGGCTGTGGTTGGCGGTGCAATTTGGGCTTTGGTTCCCGCTGTATTTAAGGCAAAATGGGGAACCAATGAAACCTTGTTTACGCTGATGCTGAACTATATTGCGATCGGGATTGTCAAGTATTTGCAGGGCGGACCGTGGGAACAGTATCCGAAGGGCACACAGCAAATCCGGATGTTTGACCAGGCGGCACGTATTCCCAATCTGCTTGGCGTCAACATTGGTTGGGTGATTGTTCTGGCTTTGACCGTTTTCATGTTCCTTTACTTGAAATATACCAAACACGGCTATGAAATTTCCGTCGTTGGCGAGAGTGAGCGAACCTCCCGGTATGCGGGAATGAACGTATTTAAGATTGTCATCCGCACGATGCTTCTGTCCGGTGCCATCGCAGGTATCGTCGGATTTATCATGGTTTCCGGCGTCAACTATACGCTTTCAGATACCACGGCGAATGGGGTTGGCTTTACGGCAATCACCGTTGCATGGCTGGCAAAGCTCAACAGTTTTGGCATGATTGTTATTTCCATGCTGCTCGCTGTTTTGGAAAAAGGTGCCAGCACCATTCAGACTCGCTTTGCCATTCCGGAGACTGCCGCAGAGATGCTGACGGGCATGATTCTGTTCTGTATGTTGGGCAGTGAGTTCTTTATTCGTTTCCGTCTGATTTTTAGAAGATCCAAAAAGAAACCGGAACCGAAGACTGCAACTGTGATCGAACAGGTTGCGGAACAGAGAGAAAAGGGGGACGAAAAGGCATGAGCGGTACTTGGAATTTTCTGATTACATTTATTACAGCGGCAGTTTTAACCGGTACCACGCTGATGTATGGTACCCTCGGCGAAATCTTGACAGAAAAATCCGGTAATATGAACCTCGGTGTGGAAGGCCTGATGTTTATGGGCGGCGCTTCCGGAACCATTGCAGCATATTACTACGAGGCGGGCAGTGCAAATCCCAGTGCCTTTGTCTCTGTTCTCATTGCAATGCTGGTTGCGTTCCTGATCGCCGTATTTGGCAGCTTAATCTTCAGCTTTTTGACCATTACGCTTCGCGCCAATCAAAATGTAACCGGTCTGGCTCTGACAATTTTCGGTACGGGCTTTGGTAAATTCTTTGGCGAATATGTACGCTTGGCCGTTGGCGGCCGTTTGATCGTTGCCAGTGCAACAAAGGATTTGTTCCAGAGAAATCTGTTTCCGGCCTTTATGAGCAAGATACCGGTGATTGGACCGCTGTTGTTTTCCTACAGCTTTATGGTCTATCTGGGGATTGCCATTGCAATCTTCCTGCACTGGTTTTTTAACCGCTCCCGTGTCGGATTAAATTTACGTGCTGTGGGCGAAAACCCTGCCACTGCGGATGCAGCGGGGATCTCAGTTATCCGCTACCGCTATCTTGCAACCTGTATCGGCGGCGGAATCTGCGGGCTTGGCGGTCTGTACTTTGTCATGGTCACCGGCGGCGGGACTTGGTCAGCCGATGCAATGGACGGCAAGGGCTGGTTGGCGGTTGCGCTGGTTATCTTTGCTCTGTGGAGACCGATGCGTGCGGTCTGGGGTTCAATCGTGTTTGGTATGCTGACGATTATGTACATGCGTGTTACCGGATTGGGGATCCCGACGGAAATTTATAAGATTTTGCCCTATGTGGTAACTATCATCGTGCTAATTCTTGTGAGTATGAAGCAGAAACGTGAAAATCAGCCGCCCGCTGGTTTGGGACAGGCTTATTTCCGTGAGGAACGATAGCTGGAGTCAGAGACAACGGTTTGTAATAGGAAAAAACGGCGGTTGCCAGGGCTTACATACAAAATTGCCCGTGCAATCGCCGTCTGCTAATACCCATTAAGGGAATTGCATTAAAGAAGAGAGGATGGTTCTTTGTCCAAACTGATTGTTGTACTTGGCGTACTCGGCGCCTCATTTTCTGCTATTTTTGTACGCTTTGCGACGGCGCCTTCTGTGGTGCTGGTCGTGTATCGTATGCTGTTTGCCGTCGTTGTGCTTTTCCCGATCATGCTGCTGAAGCATCGCGAGGAATTAAAGTGGCTGGCACGGTGGGATGTTTTCCTGTGCATTTGCAGCGGCTGTTTTCTTGGACTGCACTTTCTTACCTATTTCGAGTCATTGCGCTATACCGATGTTGCTTCTTCGGTAACGTTGGTGGATATGGAAGTCTTTTTTGTGGCGTTGGGCGCCCGGTTTTTGACGGGAGAGCACATTTCCCGCAAGGGCTGGATCGGGATTGTTGCGGTCTTTTTTGGCAGTGTGATTATTACGCTGGGCGGCGCCAGAGGAGGAAGCAATCCACTGCGCGGGGATCTTCTGGCATTGGTCGGCGCTTTCTTTGTGGCCTGCTATACGATGCTCGGCAAGATTGTTCGAAGCCGTCTGTCCACAACGGTATACACAACCATTGTCTATGCCGCGGGAACCTTGACCGTTCTGATTGCGGCTCTGTGGAAGCAGGTTCCGCTCGTTGGATATGGCAGCCGCAACCTGCTGTGCGGGTTGGGACTTGCAGTGTTCTGCACGCTGTTGGGGCACAGCATCTTCAGCTGGGCGCTCAAATATGAAACTGCCGCGTTTATCTCAGCCGCTAAACTGCTGGAACCCGTTTATTCCTCAATTATGGCTGTGTTTTTGTTTCAGGAAGTTCTGACATTGCAAACCGGCATTGGTGCAGTGATTATCATCGGCGGCATCTTGTACTATGTCCGTCATCCTGCAACGCAGCTTGCTCAGATAGTAAGTCCCGCGGAAGAAAAGTTATAGGAACTTTTCTTTGGTTTCTACCGTTCCGGTCTTGCAGAAAGTAGAAATTATGGGTAAACTAAGGACTGGCACTTTTGCGTATATGGATCTCTATCCCTGCGTGAGGAAGAGGAAAGGAACGGATCATGGCTGAAAAACTTTGTTATATTGTGGGAGCGGGAGATTTTACGGACTCTTACTTGCCGCCGGCTGGTAGTTTTGTTATCGCAGCAGATGGCGGTTATCAGTATCTGACGGACTGCGGCATTGCACCTGATCTGGTCGTCGGGGATTTTGATTCCCTTGGCAGTGTCCCAGTGCATCCGCATGTCATCGAACATCCGGTGATGAAGGATGATACGGATATGATGCTGGCAGTGAAGACCGGGCTGAATATGGGATACCGGACCTTTGTGTTGAACGGTGGCCTTGGCGGCCGATTGGATCACTCCATTGCAAATCTGCAAACGCTTGCCTTTTTGGCAGAGCAGGGTGCGCGAGCTTTTTTGATTGGGCCGGGGCAGAACATTGCCGCATTGTCCGATGGCGTGTTGACATTCCGTTCTTCCTGCACTGGGACAATTTCGGTGTTCAGCAGTACAGAACGCAGCGAAGGTGTGACCATTTCCGGCTTGAAATACCGTCTGGATGAGAGTGTTTTAACCTCTGCAATGCCTGTAGGTGTCAGCAACGAATTTGTTGGAACACTCGCTGCTGTTCAGGTACGGAAGGGAATCCTGTTTATATTTTGGAGCGGTTCATTGGATCAGACCATTGATCTGTAAATATAAAAATAAGAATGAATTAAAAGGAAGTAGTGACAGAAATGAAATGTGATAAAAAAGCAATGCTGTTGTATGCAGTCACTGATCGTACGTGGGTTGGAAAACAGACGCTGATGGAACAGGTGACCGATTGTCTCAAGGGCGGCGCAACCTGCGTGCAGCTGCGTGAGAAGAACCTGGACGAGGCCAGTTTCCTGCAGGAAGCAATCGAGATGCGGGCACTTTGCAAGCAGTACAATGTACCGTTTATTGTCAATGACAATGTAGAAATTGCCATTGTCTCCAAAGCTGACGGAATCCATGTTGGACAAAGCGATATGGAAGCTTCTTGTGTACGGGATAAAATTGGTCCGGATATGATTCTCGGCGTCTCGGCAAAAACAGTGGAACAGGCGCTGCGCGCAGAGAAGAGCGGTGCAGATTATCTGGGCGTTGGAGCGGTGTTTGCCACCTCCACGAAGCTGGATGCCGGCACTGTCTCCTATGATACCGTGAAAGCCATCTGCGAAGCCGTCAGCATTCCGGTTGTTGCAATCGGTGGCATTGGCCGCAGCAATCTGATGCAACTGGCGGGCTCTGGTGTTGATGGTGTTGCTGTGGTATCGGCTATTTTCGGCGCAGAGGATGTCCGAAAAGCAACCGAAGAACTGCATGTTCTGTCCGCGGAGATGATCCGTCGATGAAATTACAGGGTGCAATTTTTGATCTGGACGGCACATTGCTGGACTCCATGTTTATCTGGGACACCCTGGGTGTGGATTATCTGCTGTCCCTTGGCAAAACACCCAAGCCGGGACTGAAGGAACAGTTGCGACCCATGAGTCTGGACCAGGTGGCGCACCTGTTTGTAGAAGAATACGGTGTGACGCTGTGCATTGAGGAAATCAAAGCAGGCGTCAACCGCATGGTGGAACGCTACTATTTTGAAGTGGTGCAGCCAAAGCCGGGTGTGCCGGAATTCCTGGTATGGGTCAAGCAGCAGAAGGTCAAAACCTGTGTTGTCACAGCGTCTGAACGCTATGTGGTTGAGGCGGCATTGCAGAGGACAGGACTTTTGCCATACATAGACCGTATCTTCACCTGTGAGGAGTTCGGCAAGGCCAAGAACGAGCCGGATATTTTCCTGCATGCGAGAGAATATCTCGGGACTGCATTGGAGAACACCTATGTTTTTGAGGACATCTATCTGGCGATTCAGACTGCCAAGCGAGCGGGATTTGGCGTGGTTGCAGTTTACGACAAGACATCGGCCAACCACAGTGAGGAGATTGCAGCGCTTGCAGACTGCTATATTGAGACATTTGAAGGATTGGATGCCTTCTTTGTGAATTGATCGGAGGGAGTTTCCATGTTGAAGGAGATGCTGGAACAGGTTCGAGAAACAGTTCCGCTCATTCACAATATCACCAACTATGTGACGGTCAACGACTGCGCCAATATTCTGCTTGCCTGCGGTGGCTCTCCAATTATGGCGGACGAACCGGAAGAGGTTGAAGATATCCAAAGCATTTGCGGTGGCCTGACTCTCAACATCGGGACACTGAACACCAGAACCGTACCGTCTATGCTGTTGGCGGGACGGCGTGCCAACAAGCTGGGGCACCCTGTTATCCTGGATCCTGTCGGTGCGGGAGCCTCGCACCTGCGTACGGAGACAGCAAGGAAGCTGGTGCAGCAGATTCGATTTGCTGCCATCCGGGGCAATATTTCGGAGATCAAAGCGCTTGTCGGTCTTGACAGCGATACACAGGGGGTAGATGCTTCGGTCGCGGATGCAGTGACCGAGGAAACGCTCGACAATATTCTTGCGTTTGTGGGGCGATTGTCGGCCCAAACCGGTGCGGTGATTGCCATAACCGGCAGCATCGATCTGGTTGCTGATTCCAACCGAGCTTTTGTGATCCACAACGGCCGTCGGGAGATGGGCAAGATCACAGGAACCGGCTGTATGCTGACCGCAATGACGGCGGCCTATTTGACTGCCAATCCGAACGACCCGTTGACAGCAACCGCTGCGGCAGTTTGCGCGATGGGTGTTTGCGGAGAGATCGCGTTTGCACGTTTGCAGCCAGGCGAGGGAAATGCAACGTATCGCAGTCGTATCCTGGATGCGGTCTGTCATCTGGACGGAGAGACGTTAGAAGAGCAGGCTAGATATGAACTTCGTACAATCAAAAATCAGAAGTAAAAGAAAAGCCCTGCTCCAGTGCACAACTGGAGCAGGGCTTTGTTCTTCTTATTTTGTATCTATTTTGCGTCATTTGTTGCTGACACAGGAGCTTGCTGTGGGGTGGGGAGACCTTCCTTGATTTCGCCGGCCTTGGTCAGAGCAGTTTTTGTAACGCTGGGACCGATTAACTGGTAAATCAAAGAGCCGCATAGAACAATGGCACGAACCTGCGCCCCATATTCTGGAAAGGACTGCGTAGCGGCCAACGAGAGACCAATGGCAACGCCGGCCTGCGGAAGCAGGGCATAGCCAAGATATTTCGTGATATTCCGTTCTGCTTTGCAGATTGCTGCGCCGAAAGCTGCACCGCAGATTTTACCAATAACACGGACAATAATGTAAATTGCGCCGATGAGACCGACTGTGGATAATACCGAAAGCTTTAAGTCTGCACCGGAGCAGACGAAGAACAGCATGTAAAGCGGAGGCGTAAAACCTTCCACAATCTTCATGACTGGTTTGAGTTCCGGGGAGAGATTCGCGAATGTGGCTCCCAGCGCCATGCAAAGCAGCAGAGAGGAAACACCAAAGGAACTTGCAATACCAATACCTGTGAAGACGAAAGCAATCACAAGCGCCAGACGGTTTCCCTGTTTTTTGAACCAGCGCAGCGGAATATTCAGAATCAGACCAAGTATGACGCCGATCAGGATGGAACCGCCGACCTCCCACAGTGGAGAGAGCACACTGGAAGCAAAGGAAACACCAGCAGGATTCAAAATTGCCTGTGCGATGGATACGGAGATCGAGAAGAAGATCAACGCCGTAGCGTCATCAATTGCAACGACAGATAGAAGTGTTTCGGTAACCGGACCACGTGCTTTATACTGGTTGATAACCATGATCGTTGCAGCAGGTGCAGTAGCAGCAGCAGTAGCGCCCAGTATCAGAGAGCGCGGGGTACTGCAGCCGGCAATCATCAGTGCGCAAAAGACGAAGAGAACAGCAAACAGGGACTCGAAAATTGCGATGACAATCGGTGTAATACCGACACGTTTAAAATAGGAAATTTTAAATTCATTACCGATGGAAAAGGCGATAAAACCAAGCGCTACATCGTTGATCAGACCAAAGCTGGAAACAATATTTTCGGGAATGATACCCAGCACACTGGGACCGATAAGCAGACCGGCGACCAGATAACCGGTCACATTGGGGATTTTGAACCTTTTCCCAAGACGTCCGCAAGCCATGCCTGAAAAGATCATGATTGCGAGAGAGAGAAGCGCATTGTTAATCATTTTGTGTTGTGATCCCTTCTACATAATTTACAGGCACGGTGAACAAAATACCCGTGTCAGGTTTATCCAGTCCGCCGGTGATTCTGTTGACAACCTCAGAAACAACAGAAACACAGTCCTCTTTGCAGACCATCAGAATGGTTTTGCTTTCGTTGCGTTCAGGATCCAGCAGGATGCGCAGACTGCCGAAGAAACGAAGCTCATCATATTCATAGAGACTGTGCGCCATGCCGTGACTGTCAAGAATGGTTGCACCCATGATACCTGCACGACTGAGCTCCTCCAACAAGTTGTTCAAACATTCCGTTTGATTTAATACAATCACAACAAGACACATATTCACACGATACCTCCAGATAATAAAGAAAGATTTTTGTTGTTTTGCTTGATATCACCACACCAATATTATATTATATTTCTCTGATGGCAGTTTTGCAAGCAAGAGTGCTGACAAAATGTTACAATCTTATTCTGAAAATTTAGGTAAAAAAGACAGATTGCTCCGGAATGCCCAAAATTGCGGTAAGAAAAATAAGGGATGTAATTTCAATCATTTTATTGACATATGTCCATTATGGGGTATAGTATTAGAATAGTTTCTGTTTATAACATCTGAAGATCAAATTCAGGTGAATAACCATACAAAGGAGATCAAAATCATGAGTGAAGAATGTACCCACAACTGTGAAAGCTGCAGCAGCTCTGATTGCGGTGAACGCACGAAAGAGAGCTTTCTGGCTCCTGTAAATAGTCAGTCCAAAGTTGGCAAGGTAATCGCCGTGGTCAGCGGCAAGGGCGGCGTCGGCAAGTCCTTTGTGACCTCTCTGTTGGCGGTTCTGTCCCAGCGCGCAGGCAAGCAGACCGCAATTCTTGATGCGGATATCACCGGACCGTCGATCCCGAAGGCGTTCGGTATCAGCGAAAAGGCGACCGGCTGTGAAGATGGAATTTTCCCGGTCAGAACATCTACCGGGATTGAAATGATGTCCATTAACCTGTTGTTGCCAGATGAGACCGATCCTGTCATCTGGCGTGGCCCTGTCATCGGCGGTACAGTCAAACAGTTCTGGACCGACGTTATCTGGGGCGATGTCGACTATATGTTTGTCGATATGCCTCCCGGAACCGGCGATGTACCTCTGACTGTATTCCAGTCCCTTCCTGTGGACGGCATCATCGTTGTGACCTCTCCCCAGGATCTCGTTTCCATGGTCGTGGAAAAGGCCATCAAAATGGCTGCAATGCTGGATATTCCGGTACTGGGTCTGGTAGAGAACATGTCCTATTTCAAGTGCCCAAGCTGTGGAGAAGAGCATCATATCTATGGTGAGAGCCACATCGAGGAGCTGGCACAGAAATACCAGGTCAAGCATATTGCAAAGCTGCCCATCGATCCCGCAATTGCAACCGCAGTGGATGGCGGTGCAATCGAAGTTTGCAAAGGGGATTGGCTGGATGAGATGGCAAAGGCCATTATGGATTAACAGCTTTATCACGCAAAAAAGAATGGCTTTGGATCAAAATCCAAAGCCATTCTTTTTTGACAGAACTCGGAGATTCGAGATTGTCATTCCAACATTTGTGTGCTATCATAAAACAACTGAACCGACAAAAATCCAATCCGGAGGGGGAGAATGCAGATGGATGGCAGTTTTTTTGCGCTGATTTCCCGGATGCGCCATATCACGCGCTGGGGATTGATGCGGAACAGTGAACCGGAAAACATCCAGGAACACAGCCACATGGTTGCGGTGCTCGCTCATGGACTTGCCGTAATCCGCCGTGATGTCTTTGGTATGGACTGCGATCCCAATGAATATGCGGTGTATGCACTGTTCCACGATGCAACGGAGATTATTACCGGTGATTTGCCGACACCAGTTAAATATTCCAGCCTGGAAATTGCGAACGCCTATCACCGAGTGGAGGCGCTTGCCGCACAGAAGTTGCTGGAAACATTGCCGGATTCGGTGCAAACCGCTTATGCACCGCTGTTGCATCTTTCAGAGGAGGCTCCCCAGTATGCCCTGCTGAAGGCAGCTGACCGGCTTTCTGCCTATATTAAATGTATTGAAGAGCGCAAGGCTGGAAACAATGATTTTATCAGTGCGGAACGTGGGCTGCGTGCCATGCTGGAAAAGAGTGAACTGCCGGAGGTGCAGTATTTTCTAACGCAGTTTCTACCAGCATTTGAACAGACTCTGGACGAAATAGCCCCTTAACGACAGGAGGATAACACATATGATACAGGAAAAACTGGATCGCCTGAATGCTTTGGCCCGTGCTGCAAAAGAGCGGGAACTGACGCCAGAGGAGCTGGCGGAACGCGATGTGCTGCGCAAGGAATATCTCGCGGAATGGCGGCGCGGCGTGGAACAGACGATGGAAAACACGTATATCGACTATGGAAACGGCAAAGTGGTAAAGGTACAGAAAAAACGGAAAAAGAACTGATAGAAGATAAGCGCTGGTGTTGCGGATTTCAGAAGCTGGAGAAGAACAATGTTTAGAAAATATGAGACAGTACTGTTTGATATTGATGACACGCTGCTGGATTTTTACGCTTGTGGGAAGGCTGCGCTGCGGCGTGCCTTTGCATGGCATGAGTTGGAATTTCACGATGCGGATTTTGCAGCATATCTTACAATTTCCAACCGACTGTGGCGAGAAATGGAGCTGGGAAATCTCAACCAGCAAACGGTACTGGATACCCGCTTTGTGGAATTGTTTCAAGAATTGGGATATTCCGATGTCGATGCCGTACAATTTGAACGGGATTACCGACAGCTGCTTTCCGAAGAACACGAGATGACACCAGGAGCCTTGGACATCATGCAGTATCTGCATGGAAAGGGTTATCGCATCTATCTCGTCAGCAACTCGGAGGCGGAGACGCAATTTCAGCGCATTCGACTCTGTGGAATTGAACCCTATATTCAGGGGATTTTTACCCCGGATCTGGTCGGATTTCAGAAGCCCATGCCGCAGTTTTTCCGTTTTTGCTTTGAACAGATTCCAGATTTTGACCTCAAACGAACGATGATTGTCGGCGATTCACTGACTTCAGATATGGAAGGTGGTAACCGTGTCGGGATTGCGACCTGTTGGTACCATCCGAATACAAGGAAAAATCCATTGCAGATTCCCTATGACTATGAAATTATCAATTTTGAGGAATTAAAGAAAATTTTATAGAGCTACATAAAAATACACGGCACAGGATCACTTGTTTCCTGTGCCGTGTATTTTTATATTATTTCAGTTTCCCTCTTTTTCTTTTTTGCGTTCGTACACCATAAAACGGTACGGGATGGTTTCATGGTACAGCGTTTCACCGGGATCGGTACAGACCCAGCCAGGAAGAATGTCGAGGTTGGGAAGAAAAACATCAGATTCCGGATGGACATCAATTTTCGTCAAATAGACGCGGTCACAATCGGGGAGCAGCGCATTGTAAATGCTGGCGCCGCCGACCACAAAACAGCGATCATAGCAGGCCGCAGCACTTCGCGCTTCTTCCAATGAGTGCACGACGATGGCAGAAGGAACTTCCAGCTCCTGCCGTGTCAGTACAATATTCGTCCGGTTTTTCAGCGGTGCGCCGCCTGGGAAATCTTCCAGGGTTTTACGGCCAACAATAATAGCGCTGGTTCCGGTGATCTCACGGAAATGACGGCGATCTGCCGGGATGACAAGCGGCTGCGTCCCATTGCATCCCAGACCCCAATCCGCATAAACAGCAGCGATTAAGTCCATGAAAACCGCCTCCTTACAGTGCGACTGGAATTTTGGTGGAAAATTCGTGGGGTTTATAGCCCTCCAGCCAAAAACTGTCCCGTGTGAACTGATAGAAATCGGTTATACTTTTGTCCATACAGAACTTCGGTGCGGGTTTGGAATCCCGGCAGAGCAGTTCTTCAACAACAGGGATATGTCGGTCATAGATGTGTGCGTCGGCGATGACATGCATCAGTGTTCCAGCTTTCAGACCAGAAACCTGTGCCATCATGTGGACAAGAACGGCATACTGGCAGACGTTCCAGTTATTGGCGACCAGCATATCCTGGCTTCTCTGGTTGAGAATGGCGTTTAATGTGTTGCCGGAGACATTAAACGTCATGGAGTAGGCGCAGGGATACAGTGCCATTTCATGCAGATCTGCAAAATTGTAGAGGTTGGTCAGAATGCGACGGCTTGCAGGATTGTGCTTCAGATCGTATAGAACGCGATCCACCTGGTCGAATTCGCCCTCCGGATACTGATGTTTGATGCCAAGCTGATAGCCGTAAGCTTTTCCGATGGAGCCGGTCTCGTCCGCCCAAGCGTCCCAGACACGGGAACGAAGCTCTTGCACTTTGTTTGACTTTGCTTGCCAGATCCAAAGCAGTTCGTCGATTGCAGACTTCAAATAAGTGCGGCGGAGCGTCAAAATGGGAAACTCTTTTGAGAGATCATACCGGTTGACAATGCCGAACTTTTTCACCGTGTGTGCCGGTGCGCCATCCTCCCAGTGGGGACGAACTTCCTGTTCGGTGTCCCAGTAGCCGTTTTCTAAAATATCTCTGCAATTCTGTATAAAAACTTGGTCAGCATAGCTCATAAAAATACCTTCCTTTGTGTGTCAAACAAGTCAATATCTATTTTAACTTATTTTATCATAAATCAGAAACAATGTCATTATCTGTCGAAGCAGAGAAATAAAAGAACAATTTCTGTAGATTTGTCCAAATTGCCAAGCACAGAACCGGACGGTTGGGAATAGACTGGGATGAACTTGATCGGAGGGAGGGACTGTCATGAAATTTGCCGTTCTCGGCGGAGATCATCGATTTGAAATATTATGTAAACTACTACATACGGATGGACACACGGTGCGAGCCTTCGCATTGGATACTGCACAGTTGCCCGCTGCAATCTGTACCACATCTGTGGAGGAGGCAGTGGAACAGGCTGGCTGCGTGATTTTACCGTTGCCGCTGAGCCGCAACGGTGTCGATCTGAATGCGCCGTTGTCCGAGCGCACACATCCGCTGACAAAGTTATTTCCACGGCTGCCGCAAAAAGCCCTGCTCTGTGCCGGGCGAGTCGAACCCTGGGCAAAAGATCTGGCTGCACAGTCCGGCGTTCAGCTTCAGGACTATTTACAGCGGGAAGAATTTGCCATTTATAATGCAGTGGCGACAGCAGAGGGTGCCGTGGAACTGATTATAAAGCATACGCCGATTACGCTTTGGAACAGCCGTATACTGGTTATTGGATTTGGCCGCATTGGAAAAGTGTTGTCTCATCGTCTGCGTGGCATGGGAGCAGAGGTTACGGTTTCAGCACGGAACTGTGCAGACCGTGCATGGGGGGCAGCGTATGGCTATCGCGTACTCGATACCAGCCGACTGGAAGGGCAGTTATCGGATTTTCATGTCGTAATTAACACCGTGCCGGCGCGTGTCCTGGGTGAAGGCCGTCTGGCTGAACTGCATAAGGATACCCTGTGCATGGATTTGGCATCGCGTCCGGGTGGCATGGATTTTGATGCGGCTTCCCGGTTGGGCGTGCGTGCGCTCTGGGCGCTGAGTCTGCCCGGAGAGGTCGCGCCACAGAGTGCCGGTGCCGCGATCCGTGATACGGTCTATAACATGATCGAAGAACAGGAGAGGGAAAACCAATGGAAAAGCTGACTGTCGGGCTGGCCTTGTGCGGCTCGTACTGTACTTATGCCAAAATGATGGAGGCTGCAGAACACTTATGCGAGGTCTATAATGTAGTTCCCATCCTTTCAGAACACGCGGCGTCAACAGACAGCCGATTCGGAAAGGCACAGGAATTTCGGGAAAAGCTGGAACAATTTTCCGGAAAACCGGTGATTGAGGATATTACAGCAGCAGAACCGATCGGCCCCAGAAAATTGCTGGATGCCTTGATTATTGCGCCCTGTACCGGAAACACGATTGCAAAGCTGGCCGCGGGCATCGCAGATACCAGTGTGACACTGGCAGTAAAGGCGCATCTGCGCAACAACCGGCCGGTGATTGTCGCAGTGTCTACCAATGATGGCCTGAGCGGAAATGCCGCCAACATTGGGAAACTGCTCAACCGAAAACAATACTATTTTGTCCCGTTTGGTCAGGATGACCCGGTAGGAAAACCTACATCCTTGGTGGCGGATTTTCGCAGGATTGAGGAAACCGTGGAAGCGGCCATGCGAGGTGTTCAGATTCAGCCCATTTTATTATGATAGAAACAAATCTGTCTTTCTATCCGAGAGGCAGATTTCTTTTTTGGATTCTATATTTTAAAACTAACAAAAATTGGTGCCCTCTGTGTTGTCATAAAGCAGGAATGCGCGGGTACAATAAGCTCGTCATGTGTGAACGACGCAAGCGGATTTGATCTCTTGGACCCACACGGACAGGAATCAGTGAATTCACTATGTGTTTGAAACATATGGCAGGTGAACTCCCTTTTATGGTGATTCAGCTTGAAAATCTTGTTTTCCTGTATGGATATGGATTGTGTGAAATCCGATCTTTCGGGAATACTGCAGAAGAAGAAAGGGGAGACTGTGATTGGAATGTCTGTTGGTCAGCCAGTGCGCACCGACGTTGGCTGGATTGAAACCGGCAAGTTTATTTCGCTGGCATGCCGAACACAAGCGTCTGTTGGTGGAATTAAAACACTGGAATCAAAGATTGCAAACGGCGGGTGTCCGTATTCGGCGATTACAGGAACAGCCGACATTCTCCCTGATCTATGTCTACCGTCCGATCCTGTTGCAGCAGTATTTGCAGGATGAAACCGTGAACAGTTTTTTACGGGAATTTGGGTATACCGGCAAATCTTTGGATGCGGATCTTCGACAATTGCAGAGACGATTGTCAGAACATGCCGGCTTTCCACATGAGATTGGCCTGTTTCTCGGATATCCTTTGAAGGATGTTTGTGGATTTATTCAAAATGAAGGACAAAACTTTCAGTATAATGGATATTGGAAGGTCTATGATGACAGCTCCTCAGCAAAACGGCAGTTTTCTGCCTACCGTGTTTGTACGGAATTGCTTTGCAGATGCTATGCAGAAGGTGCTGATGTGGTAGAATTAACAGCAGTGGAATCTTGAAAATACAGGAGTGTAGAGCAATGGGGAAACTTGCAATTGTTTACTGGAGTGGTACCGGTAATACCGAAGAAATGGCAAACTATGTACTCGAAGGCGCAATGTCAGCTGGCGGAGAAGCACAACTTTATACTGCGGACGAGTTTCCGGTGGAAGAACTGGATAACGTGAGCACCGTGGCCTTTGGCTGTCCCTCTATGGGCAATGAAGAGCTTGAGGATATGGAGTTTCAACCCATGTTTGATGCGTGCCGTCCGAAGCTGAAGGGAAAACCGATTGGGCTCTTCGGTTCCTTTGGCTGGGGTGATGGTGCGTGGATGCGTAAATGGGAACAGGAATGCCGTGATATTGGTGCCGATCTTACCCACGAAGGCATTATTTGCAATGAAGCGCCCGATGAGGCGGCGGCGAGAGCCTGCCGCAGACTTGGTATGAGTCTGGCGCGATAATCTTCCTGCCAAAACAGATTTGTGCTGACAGAAGAGAAATTGCAGGATGATTTCTGCTCCTTTTCTTGTGTGAAGGAAACAGAATCCATGTGATGGATCTTACTGTGCCATAAAAAAGTGGATAACCAGAACAACCGTCTACTATATTGTAGGCGGTTGTTCTTTTTAGAAAATTGTGATATCCTGTCGTTAATCTGCAAAGACAGGAGATACAGAGATGCAGGAAACCTTACTGGAATGGATTTATGAATATCGCGATTTGGAGAGCCGATATGTGTTAGGGGTTAAAGGCAGTCATCCCCTGCTGTGTTTCGGTATCAATCCGAGCACTGCAAAACCAAATGACCTCGACAATACCCTGAAGTCGGTGGAGCGCATCAGTATCGCGAACGGGTACGACGGCTGGATTATGTTCAACATCTATCCCCAGCGCAGCACCGATCCCGATGGTCTGCACGGGGAAATTGACGCGCAACTGCACCAGGAAAATCTGCGGTGGTTAAATATTATGTTAACTCGATATCGTGCGCCAGATGTCTGGGTTGCATGGGGAAATCTGATTGAAAAACGTGAGTATCTCGCGCCCTGTCTGTTTGATATTGTAAATATGATTCAGCGCCACGGTTGCCGTTGCTTTTCTGCTGGAAAAATTTCTGTGCTGGGGCACCCACACCATCCGTTGTACTTAAAGAAAGATCAACCGCTGGAACCTTTTGATCTGGAAAACTATATTTTACAGTTTCGTGCAAAGTTGACGGAACGCTCCGTTAAGAAAGCCCGCCGTACTAGAACAACTCATCCATAAATACAGAAATCGGAATACAAAGTTTTTGAGACTTTGTATTCCGATTTTTTCTATTCTACTGCGGTGTGGGAAGCGGTCTCTTTTGCACGCAGTGTTTTGGTATTGCCATAGACAAACAGAATCAGGGCAACCCAGACAAAGGCGAACGTGATACCGTTGATAATCGTAAATTTCTCATGGAAGAGCAGAACGCTGACCAGAAGCTGTAAGGTTGGATTGATATACATCATAATGCCGGACAGAGACAGCGGCGTCGTCTTAATTCCAAACGAAAGCATGGCGAGCGGAACAGAGGTGACAATACCCGCCGCAGGGAGTAGCAGCCACTGCCAGCCGTGCAGCAGATCACTTGCCCCAATTCCGGTGCGTTCGGCATAAATTATGTAAACTAATGCGAAGGGGGAGACAAACAGTGTTTCCATGAAAATGGAGATTTCGCTGTCTGCCTTGACATACTTTTTCATGGCGCTGTACACTGCCATTGTGATGCCGATCACAAGCGCCAGCCAGGGAATTTTACCATAGCTGATCAGAGGAATCAGAATGCCGATGAAAGCCAGACCGACCGCGACCCACTGGATGGGTTTGAGCCGTTCATGGAATACAAAGAAGCCCAGGACAATTGCCATGATGGGATTCATATAATAGGCAAGGCTGCTTTCCATGACGTGACCAATACTGACGGACAGAATAAACGATCCCCAATTGATGGTAATCATAATGCCGCAGGCGCAAAGCAGGAGACATTGTTTTTTATCGTGGAGTACCAAACGCAGTGTATCCAGTTTACCCTCCAGCACGACAACCACAAAACAAAAAATCAGAGAGAATACAACACGGCAGGCCAGAATATACAGCGAGCTGACTTCCCCAAATAATTTCCAGAATACAGGTAGAATTCCCCACAAAACATAACACAATGCAACGTAAATCGGACCTTTTTTCAATTTTTACCATCCTTCCCACATCATTTTCAGTAAAGAGCAACCAGTTTTATTCATTATAAATGGATTTCAGCAAAATAGCAATCCAATTGCCAGACAAGCGGACAGAATATTCTGTCCGCTTGTCTGTTTTTATGAGAAGATTTGTGTTGCTGAAGTGACGTCTTTAATTTTGTTCAAACAGTTGAATCCGAATACCGTTAGGATCCGAGACAAAACAAAACCGGACGCCGGGAGCAGGGGAAAGAATTTCACTGCACGATATGCCCATGGCGGTTGCAGTTTCCATTGCGGTCTCCAGACTGGGGACTCCAAATCCCATCGAAAGACTCCGACAGACATCCACCGCGTCAGGGGTGGTCTGCATCAGCTCCAGCAGGGTTTCCTGTGTTTCTCCAAAGCCGAGAAAGAGCATCTTGTGGCCGGGCGTTTCCTGTCGGCGGAGGACACGCAGCCCAAGAAGCTGTTCAAAAAATGCGGCGGTTTGTTCTGCATCATATACAGAATATGTGGTCCAAAGATATGCCATGCGAAAAACCTCCTGACAAAATTGATATGCTGGTGTTTCTGTTTTTCTATTGTAAAAAATACCAGGGAGGAAGTCAAGCAGGATTGTGGAACCTGAAAAAGCATAACAAACAACCGAGAGAGATCCCATTCTTTGAGCAGATCAATTACAGTATCAACTTTATCCTTGTATTCGCAAAGCATTTCATGTTCTTCGTGACAATCTCTTTCATAAATAATGTTCTCCGATATAGCAGCTATATCAAGTGAACATGGCCAAATAATGGCCATACCATATGACCGTTATAACGGTTAAAATGTTATTAAATAAAAATTTTAAGAGGAGGTAATAAAAATGAATAAGACAGAAATCAACGAACTCACTGTATTTTGCGAAAATGTTCGACTTCTGCGGAAAAAGTATGGATATAGCAAGGAGAGAATGGCAAAGATCTGCGGTGTCAATAAGCAGACTCTGACAAAAATCGAACAGATGATAATGCCGCCAAGACTTAGAATCAATGTGATATTCATATTTGCTGGCACTTTAGACTGCAACCGTATCAGCTGTTTCGGACTTTAGAATTTCCCAAAAAACAAAAAAGCCTTCCAAATTGGGAAAGCCTCTGCGGAAACGGGAGATTCAGAAGGCAGTAAAAACAAGGGTCGGTTAAAATAACCGACCCTCGTTAGCATTCTTATTTCCGCTCGACAGAAAAGGATTGTCTGTCCCAATCATTTTCTATTTAGTCTGTTGCAAAGTTGTCAAAATATCCCTGAATCAGGATAATGGGTGTTCCTTTATCACCGGAACCGGAAGTCAAATCGCAGAGAGAACCGATCAGGTCTGTAAGCTGTCTCGGAGTTGTACCCTGAGAAGCCATATTACCCACGAGGTTATCCTGTTTTTCTTTGATACTGTTAGAAATTGCTTCTTTTAGTTCTGCACCGCTCAATGCAGCAAAATCATTGTCAGCAAGATATTTAAGCTTCAGCTCGTTTGGTGTACCAGTCAGGCCATCAGTAAAGGCAGGAGAAACTACCGGGTCTGCAAGCTCCCAGATTTTTCCCTGAGGATCTTTGAAAGCGCCGTCACCGTATATCATAACTTCAACATGCTTTCCTGTTTTTTCAAGAAAAGATGCCTGAATGGCTTTTACAAGTTCTTTGCAATCTTTTGGGAAAAGCTTAATCGTGTTTTCAGTAGCCTTATTAGAACCCAAAAGACCGTACTGTGTATTATAGCCGCTTCCGTTTATGGAAGAAGTCATAATATCGTCAAGACCGCAGACGACCTTTGCACCGGCAGCCTTCAGAATACGTTTTGTACGCGCTCTTGTATGAATGTCACAGTTGATCACGCAGTCTGTGTAGTTCAGGATCGTCTTTGCCTGATTTGCAAATACGATTTCCACATCAGCGCCTGCTTTACGGATAATGCTTCCGTAATAATCTACATAGTCTACACCCGTAAATTCGTGCTTATTTTCGCCGAAAAGCTCGCGGTATTTTTCCAGGGACAGCACATCCGAATAAGGATTAACACCGGCCTCATCCAACTGATCGTAGGTCAGCAGCGCGTTGCCTACTTCGTCACTCGGATAGCTTAGCATTAGGACTACTTTTTTGCAGCCCATGGCGATGCCCTTTAAGTTGATCGCGAAGCGGTTTCTGGAAAGGATCGGAAAAATAACACCCACGGTTTCTCCACCCATTTTCGCCTTTACATCGGTGGCAATATCCTCAACAGAGACATAGTTGCCCTGCGCGCGGGCTACGATGGATTCCGTGATACCAACAACATCACGGTTTCTGAGTTCAAATCCTTCGCTCTTTGCAGCTTCTACAACACTATTTACGACGATTTCAACAAGGTTATCTCCCTCACGGATAATCGGGCAACGTACACCTCTTGAAACAGTACCAATTCTTCTTTCCATATAGTTATCAACCTCTTCTGAATTGAAATCTTATGCTTCGTTTACTATAGCACAGTTTCCCTAAAGAAATCAATTTTTTTAAGAAAGATCTGTAAGTAAAAATTGCCGTGAGAGAATATCAGAGTGATTCGATAATTATATGGCTATGTAATATAGTAAGTTTTTAAAAGAGAGAACGTCATATATGTAACGAGCTGCCACCCAAGGGTGGCAGCTCGTTTTCATTTTATTGACAATGGTTATTCTGCAGAAAATTCGTCTTTGCCAACGCTGCAAAGCGGGCAAACCCAACCTTCAGGAACTTCTTCCCAAGGGGTGCCGGGGGCAACGCCGTTATCAGGATCGCCAATTGCGGGATCATAGACATAGCCGCATACATCGCAAACGTACTTCATATTCATTTCCCCCTATAATGATTAACCGAAGTAACGAGCCAGCAGCCCAGCAAAAGCCTTGCCATGGCGGGCTTCGTCGCGTGCCATTTCATGAACGGTGTCATGGATTGCATCGAGACCGGCAGCCTTTGCGCGCTTTGCAAGGTCAAACTTGCCTGCGGTTGCACCGTTCTCAGCTTCTACGCGCAGTTCGAGATTCTTCTTGGTGGAGTCGGTGATGACCTCGCCCAAGAGTTCTGCAAACTTTGCAGCATGTTCTGCTTCTTCCAGAGCGGCCTTTTCCCAATACAGACCGATTTCGGGATAGCCTTCTCGGTGTGCAACGCGAGCCATTGCGAGGTACATACCAACTTCGGTGCATTCGCCTTCGAAGTTTGCACGCAGATCAGCCATAATATCGTCGGAAGAACCCTGCGCGACGCCGACAACATGCTCAGCAGCCCAAGTCATTTCACCGGTTACCTCGGTGAACTTGGAGCCGGGAACCTTGCACTGGGGGCAGAATTCGGGAGGGGTGTCACCCTCATGAACATAACCACATACGGGACATACAAACTTTTTCATCATGTTGTTCCTCCAATTTAATTAGTATAGCATAATGTCATATATCAATACAGGGGAACCTTCCCCTAGGGATTACAATGTTCGCACAGACCGTGAAAGACCAAATTGTGATATGAGACTTTACAGTGATGTTTCTGTGCAATCGCATGATACAGTTTTTCACTGTCGTCTGGGATATTCAGATCCAGAACGCGACCACAATGATCGCAACAAAAGTGAAGGTGCGGGGTAGTGCAGGCATCGTACCGATCCTGTCCGTTAAAATTGCCGACGAGAATGATGTCGCCTTCTTTGAGGAAGAGTGCAAGATTTCGGTAAACTGTTCCAAGGCTGAGGTTGGGGTATTGCGGTTTCAGACGGGTATAAATCCATTCTGCACTGGGATGATCGGTTGTAGCGCGAAGGGCTTCTAGAATGGCCTCGCGTTTTTTACTGTGTTTATGGGTTGTTTTCATAGAAATCTCTTTTAATAATGATAATTATTATTGATTTATCTGGCTATAAGATAACATATCTTTTTCCGTTTGTAAAGTCTTTTTTGAAAAATTTTTAAAAGAAATTCCCTCCTGGGCATACTGTTGGCATAGTGAACAGGAGGGAGACTATATTTTATATTGTATCAGGGAGAAATCTGAAAAACAGGAAACGGTTGTTATCTCCGTCGAATGTTTGAGGAGATTTCAGAAAGTGCACTTGCGGCTTCCATTCCACAGGTGCAGTTGCGTGCCATGTCGCCGAGTGCGACCATCCCGACCACTTTGCCATTGTCCATGATAGGCAACCTGCGAATTTGATCCTCGGACATCAAACGGGCGGCTTTGTCGATGGAGTCGTCTGTTGAGGCGGTGACAACACTGCGGGACATGATTTCGCTGATACGGGTTTCATGTGGGTTTTCTCCGGCTGCAATACAGCGGAGTACAATGTCGCGGTCGGTCACGATACCGCGCAGTTTCCCATTCCCATCGCAAACGGGAAGGGCACCGACATTGTGCCGTTTTAACAGGCGGGCGGCGGTTGTAACTGCTTCATCCTGGGAGACCGTGACAACCTGATCGGTCATCAGTTCACTGATCTTCATAGAAACTACCTCCTTTATGAATTATAGAGATAGTATCGACCGGTTCGCAGCAGTTTATACTAGATCGGATGGTCTGGATACATTATATAATATAGTATATGAGTGGCACGATGGTTTCAGGCTGTATTATTCTGCCAGAGAGAGAAGCAGCGGGGCAGTGGATTCTCCAAATAGCTGAATTGCAGAGATTGCTTCCTGTAGGGTATTGCCACAGCTTCCGACCTCAATAATCAGGGAACCGGTTGTCAGATGTTGATTGTAGCGTTCAGAGACAACAGAGACCGGACGGGCAAGAGTCGGGTAGCTGGTGTTCATCGCAGACTCCAGACCGAGCGCCAGTTTCAGATTTTCCTGCCAGTAAGGATGGTACAGGCCAAGTTCCCCCGTTCCGGCGATAATCATAATTTGTGCGGAGTTGTGACCTTCAATATCCGCGACGGTTTTGTACATGAGATCATCCGTACCAAGGGCATCGCGGTGCAGGTCAATCACGATAGAGATGGTCGGGTATTGTTCCAGATAAGATTGGATGGATTCCGCTGTTCGGGTATAGGAACCTGTATAGCTTGGATAATCGTGAAGTTGACGGTCATGGATTACATTTAAACCATAACTGTCCCATATTTCGGTCAGAATATCGCCGATGCGTACAACATTATAATTGGTATCTTCTGTCCGATAATTGTCACTGCTGGTGTAAATGTCCTCTCCGTCCGGGGTATATGCCTCGCTTCCATGGGTATGGATAATCAGAATTTGCGGTCCATCGGAGGATAGGGACTGGGTTAGGCCTTCTCCAAGCAGAGCCTCTGGATTCAGCTCATAACTGGTATGGTTGTCAACGGCAAGATTGGTGTCAGAGGTGAAAGTTGTTTCCATGATCTGGGCGTCATAGGCTGATAAATCAGTGGTCTTTTCAGCAGATTCTGCAGGATTTTCCTGTGTTGGGGCGGTGATATTCGGCTGCGAATCCTCGGTATTTTGTTCGGCAGAGGACGAAGCTGAGGAACCGGAAGGGGGGGTGGATAAGGCGGTTGGTTTGGCACCGAGTTCCAGCATAACAGCAGAGGATTGCAGACTTCCGCTGGAAAGGCCTTTTTGAATATGGGACAGAATGGTACTGTCAGAGATGGAAGCTGCGAGCACAGCAAGCCGTAAAATCAGTGTGATGCCGGCAGCACAGAGAATGCTTCGTTTCACCCGAATTCCTCCTTTGTTGTAATCAACAGAGCCTATGCGTACAGCGATAAAAATATGTTAGGACGAGCCGGGTGTGTCACAAAAAGAATCGGCAAAATGACAGGGGATACAATTTACAAATATCAGGTTTTCATTTTGTGGAAATCGTGGTATACTACCTAGGCTTAAAAACACTGGAATGACGCGGGAATCAGATTACCTTTTTATAGATTCTGTCCCAGATGTGTGAAGAAAGGAATAAAAAAGTATGAAGCGTGTTTACAGACCAAAGGGTGTGTGCTCCCAGTTGATGGAGATTGAGGTGGAAAACGGGATCATTCAGCACGTTCAGATCTTTGGCGGGTGCAATGGCAACCTCCAGGGAATTTCCAAGTTAATAGAAGGAATGCGTGTGGAGGATGTGATTGCGAAAATGAAGGGGATTCATTGTGGCGGACGCCCTACTTCTTGCCCAGATCAGCTTGCAAAAGCTCTGGAAGCCTTCCTGTAAGTGCGGCCTAACTTGCAAAAATGGTTTACATAATAATCGAAAATCTTAAGTTTTTTTGGGGAATTCTGTAAGAAACCAATCAAAAATCTTAAAAAATGAATTTTTGGCAAAAAGACGAAACCACAATATATAGTGTTTTTTGAAAAATAAATAACAGCTTATAGGACTCTATGTTGTGGATGTGTGTTAAAATAGACAAAAAATGATAGCTTGTTTTAGTTATAATACCCATTGAATTGAAGCTTAAAAATTCAATATAATGACCATGCTGTGTGAACGGAAAATGACAGCAAACTTTCATTATTTGAACAAGGAGCGAATTATGACGAGTAAACTAAAGCGAATCATTGCCTTGGTATGCGTAGTCTGCCTGACAGTTTGTTTACTGGCTGGCGCGGCCTTAGCAGATGAAAAGCAAGCGTCGATCACGTATACAGACATTCCTATGTACGTTGACGGTACTTACGTCGGCAACGGGATGAAGATTGACACGACTACTTACGTGGGTATCCGTGCATTTTGCAACATTGTATCCAGCAGCACTGCGAATATCAGCTGGGATCAGACCAATCAGACAGTTGGTGTTGAATTGAATGGGCTCTCCATGCGAGTCACTGTAGCAGGCAATATTGTTGCAAATGGCACAACCATTGTTCCTTCCAGAGAAATCATCAACATGAACGGAACAGTTATCCTTCCGATTCGGGATATTGCAAAGGTCTTTAATGCCGGTATCTATTGGAATGATGCAAATTGGTGCATCGGAATTGATCTGAGTGCTCTGACCTATGGTCCCGCCGGATCGACCGGTGACGTTTCGGACAGCGATGTTTCGACCGGTGACGTTTCGTATACCCAGGATGATCTCTACTGGCTCTCTCGCCTTATCTATGCTGAGGCAGGAAACCAGCCTTTGGACGGCAAGATTGGTGTTGGCAATGTGGTACTGAACCGTGTTGCAAGTCCTGATTTCCCCAACACGATCTACGATGTGATTTTCGATACCAAGTATGGTGTTCAGTTTAGCGTGACCAGCGATGGATCGATCTACAACACCCCATCGGAAGAAGCTGTGCAGGCAGCAAAGATGTGTCTGAACGGCAGCAATACTGTCGCAAACAGCATTGCTTTCCTGAATCCGCAAATCAGTGACAATTCTTGGTTCCAGAGTGCTCTGACCTATGTCACGACCATTGCCGACCACGAATTCTACGCATAGTGTAGACTTTCTAGCCGATCTATGGTAAACTACAGGAGATACTGATCATCAGTATCTCCTGTTTTTTATTCGATTTGATGAATCCTGATGGCCGGACAGGAGGCGTTTTGGCTTGTTCAACAGACTGTATGCGTTTATGGCAGGGCGGAATGGATTTGACCGTCTTGGCATCATTTCCCTTATCGCTTCCATTGTGATAAAAAATATTGCGTGGTTTTTCCGTGGTTGGCTCTATGGTGCGGCAAATCTGCTGGCTCTGACTTTGTTTGGATACACGGCATTTCGTGTACTTTCTCGAAATGTGGCTAAGCGTCGAGAAGAAAACTATTGGCTGACCCGGACGTTGGACAATCTGCGTACGCGGCATGCTGATCACAAAGCCCGCCGGGAACAATCCAGACAATATAAATTTTTTACCTGTCCAAGCTGCAAGAATCGCTTGCGTGTTCCAC
This sequence comes from Oscillospiraceae bacterium, assembly GCA_050944035.1. Lineage (GTDB taxonomy): Bacteria > Bacillota > Clostridia > Oscillospirales > Oscillospiraceae > JBMNQH01. The sequence goes on from JBMNQH010000005.1 coordinate 121,126, forward strand.
GAGGGAAAGGAAAGATTCAGATTACCTGTCCACGTTGTGGTCAGCGGTTTGGTGGGAAAACCTAAGTGCAAATGGAGAACAACATGAAACACTTGCTCAAGCAGGGGTTTGCAGCCTTTGGCCTGGAATTGACCGCTCCGGCTGCCGATCAGTTTTATCGATATTTTGAACACCTGGAGACTTGCAATCAGGTGATGAACTTAACAGCCATCCACGGAGAGACTGATGTTGCGCAGCTGCATTTTCTCGATTGTGCCGCCGTACTGACAGTGACAGATTTTGAAAACAAGCGTGTCATTGATGTGGGAACCGGTGCAGGTTTTCCCGGGCTGCCGGTCAAAATTGCAGTGCCTTCTGCGGATGTGACGTTGCTTGACAGTTTGAATAAGCGCATTGCATTTCTAAAGGAAACCTGTACACTCCTTGACTTGCATGGTATTTCCTGTGTTCATGCCCGCGCAGAAGAGGCGCCGAAGGAGTATCGTGAAGGGTTTGATATTGCCGTGTCCCGCGCGGTAGCGCAATTGAATGTTTTGTGTGAGCTGTGTCTACCATTTGTGTCTGTCGGCGGTGTATTCCTGGCGATGAAGGGGCCGGATTGTGCAGACGAAGTGCAACATGCACGACGTGCGATCCAGCTGCTTGGCGGTATGGAACCTGTGATCCATCGCTATACCATTCCCGGCACAGAGGTTCAGCACAGTATTGTGATGATTGAAAAGCAGAAGCCGACACCGGCGAAGTATCCGCGGCGCTTTGCAAAGATAAAACAGCAACCGTTATAAAAACAAGCAGGCTGTCCGGCCTGCCTGTTTTCTTGTGTGATATTCACGGAGTTGGATTTTTATGCAATTTAAGTGAATGATATGAAAAAGAGAACAACAAAAAAGTTTTCCACAATTCAAAATGGAATTGTGGAAAACTTTTTTGTTTTAATCGAAATTAGGACAGTAGAAATATGCGATCCACCAGAGATATTCCACAATTTTACTCGTCCAATTTGAGAACGGCCATGAAAGCTTCTTGCGGAACCGAGACGTTGCCAAGGGAACGCATGCGCTTTTTTCCTTCCTTCTGCTTCTCCAGCAACTTTTTCTTTCGTGTGATATCGCCGCCGTAACACTTCGCCAGAACGTCTTTACGAAGAGCTTTGATTGTTTCACGGGCAATGATCTTCCCGCCGACAGCGGCCTGTACAGGTACCTCAAACAGCTGCCTTGGGATATTGTCCTTCAATTTCTCCGCGATTTTTCGTCCACGGGGGTAAGCTTTGTCCTTGTGGACGATAAAACTGAGGGCGTCAACGACATCGCCGTTGAGGAGGATATCAAGCTTGACAAGATCGGATTGCTGATAGCCGAGGAACTCATAATCCAGACTTGCATAGCCACGGCTGCGGGATTTCAGTGCGTCGAAAAAGTCGTAGATGATCTCATTGAGCGGCAAGTGATAGAGCAGCTCTACACGGGTTTCATCCAGGTATTTCATGTCCTGAAAGATGCCGCGGCGATCCTGGCAGAGATCCATAATATTCCCGACATATTCAGTGGGACACATAATGGATGCATTAACAAACGGTTCTTCTGCCATCTCAATCACGGCGGGATCCGGATAGTTCAAAGGGTTGTCGACCATGAGCACGGTACCATCTGTTTTGGTGACGCGATAGATAACGCTGGGGGCAGTGGTAATAAGATCTAGATTGTACTCGCGCTCCAAGCGTTCTTGAATGATTTCCATGTGCAGCAGACCGAGGAAGCCACAGCGGAAGCCGAAGCCAAGAGCCGCGGAGGATTCCGGTTCAAAGGTCAGGGCGGCATCGTTGAGCTTCAATTTTTCCAGTGCATCACGCAGGTCGGGATATTTAGCACCGTCGGAGGTATAAACGCCGGAGAATACCATGGGCTGCGCTGGACGGTAGCCGGGCATGGGTTCCGCAGCAGGCCGGTCTGCACCGGTAACGGTATCACCAACCTCGGTGTCGGATACGGTTTTGATGCTGGCGGTAAAGTAACCGACATCACCGGCACGCAGACAATCACAGGGGTCGAGACCCATGGCGCGCATATGACCGACCTCGACGACTTTATATTGTGCGCCGGAAGCCATCATCAGAACATCCATGTCTTTGCGGATCTCACCATCGAAGATGCGCATATAGACGATAACGCCACGGTAACTGTCGTACTGACTGTCAAAGATCAGTGCGCGAAGCGGTGCGTCCGGGTCGCCGGAAGGAGCTGGTGTGTTTTGGACAATATCTTCCAATACGGCCTCGATGTTGATGCCGTTTTTGGCGCTGATTTCGGGCGCGTCCATTGCGGGAATGCCAATGATATCCTCTACTTCGGCTTTGACCCGCTGAGGATCGGCGCCCGGCAGATCAATTTTATTAAAGACCGGCAATACTTCCAGGTCGTGATCCAGCGCCAGATACGTGTTGGCCAAAGTCTGTGCTTCCACGCCCTGGGAGGCGTCGACAACGAGAAGCGCGCTCTCACAGGCGGCCAGACTGCGGGAGACCTCATAGTTGAAGTCAACGTGACCCGGTGTGTCGATAAGATTCAGGACGTAGTCCTCACCATCCTGTGCATGGTAGTGCAGACCGACGGCACGGGCCTTGATGGTGATACCGCGTTCCCGCTCAAGCTCCATGTTATCGAGCAGCTGGTTTTCCATCTCACGCTGGTCAACCGCGTTGCACTGTTCTAGGAGACGGTCAGCAAGTGTGGACTTGCCGTGGTCAATGTGGGCGATAATGGAGAAGTTTCGAATATTTTTCTGCTTGATCATAAATTCACCTCATGTAATTCGTCCATAAAGATCCGTAGATGATTGATCGATTCATGGCAGAGCAACACAAACTCTGTGCGGCATAGTATAGTAAAAAGAAGCATTCACAACAACCGTTGTACGCCAGAAAAATAAACTCAGTCGTATAGATCCAGGAGAATTTGATCTGCCCGCGCGGAGAGGCGGTGCAATTCATCGGCAAGTTCCCGCAGCGCTGCGGCCTCTTTGGTATACTGTTCCTCTTCTGTACGTCCGAGTATGAAATCTGCGGTGACACCATAATAGTCACAGGCACGACAGACAAACGCAAGACCCGGCTCGCGCGCACCGTTTTCATAATGGGACAGTAGTGCCTGACTGATGTCCAGATCGGCTGCCGCCTGCCGCTGACTGAGTCCACGGCTTTTACGAAGCGCCGACATATTATGGCAAAAGCTTGGAGTCATTGGGTAAATTCCTCCTTTGCAGTTTTTGATTACAGCTTGTATATTATAATCGGTGTCCAGACGTTTGTAAATAGCCGAAACCGTGCTTTTTCCAGAGGAATCAGGAGAAAGACTATTGCAACAACCAGAATTAAGTGGTAAATTATCACTGTAAGAATGAACCGGTCAACAACTGCCCGGAAGCAATATGGAGGCACAACATTATGTTTACAAAACTGATTGAGATTCTGAAGGCAAATCCCCGCAAAATCGTATTCACAGAAGGTCCTGATGCACGGATTCTGGAAGCAGCTGCAAAGCTGAAGGCAGAGGGATTCCTCACCCCCATTCTTGTGGGCGTCGTTGACGAGGTCAAGGCTGCGGCTGTTGCCGGTCAGTTCGACATCGAAGGCGTCGAAATCATCGATCCCGCTACCTATGCCGGTATGGACGAAATGGTCAAGACCATGGTCGAGCTCCGCAAGGGCAAGATGACCGAAGAAGAGTGCCGTGATGCACTGGCAAAGGGCAACTATTTCGGTACAATGCTTGTCAAAATGGGCTATGCAGATGCACTGCTGGGCGGCGCAACCTATTCCACCGCAGATACCGTTCGTCCCGCTCTGCAGCTGGTCAAAACCAAGAAGGGCGCACATCTGGTATCTTCCTGCTTCATCATGGTTCGTGGTGATGAGAAACTTGCAATGGGTGACTGCGCAATCAATATCTCCTATGAAGATACACTGGACAAGGCTACCGGCGAAGTCAAGGTTTCCGCTGCACAGAAGCTGGCAGAGGTTGCTGTTGAGACCGCAAAGACCGCAGCTGTATTTGGCATAGAACCCAAGGTTGCCATGCTCTCCTTCTCCACAAAGGGTTCCGGCAAGGGCAGCACGGTACAGCTCTCCCGCGACGCTACTGTTCTGGCACAGCAAATGGCTCCCGAATTCGCAATCGACGGCGAGATGCAGTTTGACGCAGCGGTTTCTCCCGTTGTCGGTCAGCTGAAGTTCCCCGGCTCCAAAGTTGCAGGATATGCAAACACCTTTATTTTCCCCAATATTGAAGCAGGTAACATCGGTTACAAGATTGCACAGAGACTGGGCGGCTATGAAGCATATGGTCCCATCCTGCAGGGGCTGAATGCGCCGATCAATGATCTGTCCCGCGGCTGCAATGCAGACGAAGTTTATAAGATGGCAATTATTACGGCAGCACTTGCATAAGCAGGTTCCGTTGTGTTTAAAAACAGGGCTGTTTCTCAAGAAACAGCCCTGTTTTCATAGAAATATGCCTTCAATCAGCAATTTAATGCCGATTCCGATGAGAATCAGGCCTCCAAAAATTTCGGCACGTTTGCCAGTCAGCCAGGGGATATAGCGGCCCAGCATTCCGCCGCCGACGCAGATCACAAACGTCACACCGCCGATTATCAGGCAGGAGGGGAGCAGTGCAACGTCCATAAAGGCGAAGCTGACACCAACTGCCAGCGCATCGATGCTGGTGGCGACTGCCAACGCAATCAGGCGTTTGGGGTGCATTTTTGCGGTGATCGATTCCCCGCATGTATCGCCTTCTTCGGATTCCCCGTGTAGTGCTTCGACCAGCATCTTGCCGCCGATGAAGGCCAGAAGGAAGAAACTGATGTATGGACCCAATTTGCTGATATAGTCGCTGACTGTACCGGCAAGAAAGCAGCCGATCAGCGGCATAAGAAATTGGAATACCGCAAAGTAAGCAGAAAGATACAGGGCGTGACGCAGACGAAACTCCCGAATGGTCAGGCCATAGGTAAGAGAAATGGCGAAAGCATCCATAGCGAGACTGACGCCGATCAGAACAATGGAAAGCATAAAAATAAAATTCCTCCGGAATGGTTTGGGGTGTGTAAAATAGAAAGAGAAGCGTATATGAAAGCCGCGCTCGCTTTGGCACAGGAAGCAGCCGAAGCCGGAGAAGTGCCGGTCGGCTGTGTGATTGTAGACAGAAGCGGTACCATCATTGGAACCGGGAGAAACCGCAGGGAGACAGACAGAAATGCCTTGGCTCACGCGGAGATTGAAGCCATTGCGGCCGCGTGCCGCGCAGTTGGAGACTGGCGCTTGGATGACTGTACGATTTATGTCACGCTCGAGCCCTGTCCCATGTGCACCGGTGCAATCATCAATGCCCGGATTCCCAGCGTGGTCTATGGAGCGAAGGATGCGGCAACCGGTTCCTGCGGCAGCGTCATCAATTTATTTGAAGAACGCTATGGGCACAAGCCCGCAGTATATGGCGGGGTTTTACAACCGGAGTGTTCCGATTTACTGACCGCTTTTTTTCAACGCTTGCGCGGATAAAATATGCCGTCCACGATTTGGTGGGACGGCATATTTTTATTGTCATGCTTCCTGAATAGAACCATCTGCATGAAAAAGAGGGAGTTTGGCGAGATAAATAATATCCTCGCGGTCAGCAGCCGCACCCTCGGCCAGGATGGCCATCCGACCGGCAACAATACCGCCGGCACGTTCTACCAGTGTTTCCATTGCATGGAGCGATTCCCCGGTGGAGATGACATCGTCCAGAATCAGACAGCGTTTGCCGCGGAGTTTTTCCGCATCCGCCGTGTCGATAACGAGTTTTTGCACCGTTTCGGTTGTGATGGACTGGACTTCCACTTCAAATACGCCGTTCATATAGAGCTTTGGCCCTTTGCGCGCCAGAAAATATTCTTTGGCATTGCTCTGGCGTGCCATTTCATACAGCAGGGGAATGCTTTTTGCTTCGGGGGCAATCAGATAGTCATAGTCCGGTGCACGTTTTAATAATTCGGCGGCACAGTGTTTGGTCAACGCAACATCGCCAAAAATAACAAAAGCGCCGATATAGAGATCTTCCGTTACGGGACACAGTGGTAAGTCGCGTTCCATACCGGCAATATTGATACGGTATGTCATAGTCAATGAGATCCTCCAATCTATACTTGATACTCTGCAAGCACGGGTTTGCCAGTCAAATAGCGGCGAACCATATCAAAAGCATGGTTGACGGCAGCGGTACGAAGTCGGGTACGACCGGTACCGAGGTGCAGTTCTCGGACAAAGCAATCTGTTGCGGATGCCAGAGAGACAAACACCGTGCCGACAGAGGTATTACTGCCGTCTCCGTCCGGACCGGCCAGACCGGTAATGCCGACACTGAGATCAGTTTCCAGCGTCTCACGCATATGGGTTGCCATTTCCCGCGCGACAAGTTCACTCACAGCGCCGTGTTCGGCGATCAGGGTGGGGTCGATGCCCAGTAATCGGGACTTGCTCTCGTTTGAGTAAACCGTAACACCGCCGCGGAACACAGCCGAGGCGCCGGGAATGCTGGTCATACGCTGGGCAAGCAGGCCGCCGGTGCAGCTTTCTGCGGCAGAAAGCGTACACTGTTTTTCTTTCAAAAGCCCAACGATAGACGCCTCAAAGGAAGCAACATCATAGGCATAGATCAAGTCACCGAGCGCAGTTTCCACCTCTGCCAACAAAGGTTGCAGCATGGCCTCTGCTTCCGCATGGCTTTTGGCCTTGGCAGTGGCGCGGAGCATAACCTCGCCCTCCTTGGCATATGGAGCCAGTGTAGGATTTGCAAGTTCTGTCATCTGCCGGTGCAGCTGTTCTTCTACGGCGCTTTCACCGGCACCAAAAATATGAATGGTGTGGGAGAAAATTTCTTCGTCGGACAGTTTGCGCAGGTAGGGAATGGCGCAGTGATTGAGCATTGCATTGCACTCGCGGGGAGGACCGGGTAACATCAGAACATGTACGCCGTCAGCCTCAAATGCGCAGCCGGGAGCCGTACCCCAGAGGTTGTGGAATTTGGTACAGCCTACGGGGAGATAAGCCTGCTGCATGTTATTTTCCGGAATGGGGCGGCCTGCATGACAGGTGTGGAAAAAGTGCCGGATGCTTTCTGCCTCTTCCTCGTCAAAATAGAGTTCGAGTCCGAACGATTTTGCCAGAACCTGTTTGGTAAGGTCGTCACAGGTGGGGCCGAGTCCGCCTGTGGTGATGATGATATCGGCGCGTTGTTTGGCCGTCTCCAGTGCCTGCGTCAGGCGTTCGGGGTTGTCACCGACGACCGTATGATAAAAAACATTGATGCCGAGTTCAGAGAGCTTTTCCGAGATGTCTCTTGCATCGGTGTTGACAATGTTGCCCAACAACAATTCGGTTCCAACCGAAAGAATTTCAGCAGTATGAATATTGCTCACAGCTCAATTCTCACCCTTTCAATTCCCTGGAAGGCATCTTCGACCAGACCTTCGATATCCAATGCCTGTTCGACTTCGACAATCTCATCCAGCTTGGGCTTGGTACGGGGGTGGCGGGGGGTAAAGACCGTACAGCAATCCTCATACGGCAAAATGGAGGTGTCAAAGGTGCCGATCTTGCGGGCGATCTGGACGATCTCTTCCTTGTCCATCCCGATCAGCGGGCGGAGTACCGGAACATTGACACAGGCCTCGGTGACGGCCATGGCCTCCATGGTCTGGCTTGCAACCTGTCCGAGGTTTTCTCCGGTAACAAGCGCCTTGCAGCCATTATAATCCGCGATCTTTTGTGCGATGCGCATCATGAAGCGGCGCATAATCAGCGTAAAGAACTCTTCCGGGCAATGGTTGCGGATTTCCTCCTGAATGTGTGTGAAGGGCACCACTTCGACAGTCAGACGGCCACAGTAGGCAGTCAGAAGCTTTGCGAGATCCAGCACCTTCTGCTTTGCCTGTTCTGAGGTGTAGGGGAAGGAGAAGAAGTGGACCGGGATCAAAGAGACGCCACGTTTTGCAATCATATAGGTGGAAACCGGGCTGTCAATGCCGCCGGAGAGCAGCGTGACCGCACGGCCGTTGGAACCGACTGGCATACCGCCGGCACCGGGCGCCGGCGCAGCGTGAACATAGGCCGCATAGTCGCGGATTTCCAGATTGACTGTCAGCTCCGGATAGTGGACGTCCACTTTGGTATCGGGAAAGGCCTCGGCCAGCAGACCGCCGACATACTGGGACAGCTCGATACTGGTCATTGGAAAGCGCTTATCTGCGCGTTTGGTCTCCACCTTGAAGCTCTCTGCGGACTCCATGGCGTCCGCAAGATAAATCTTGGCCAGCTCAAAAATGGCGTCTTTGTCCTTTTCACAGGCCGCGGCGCGGGAGACGGAAACAACACCGAAAACCTTTTGCATGGCCTCATAGGCGGCGTCCATATCGGCCTCTTCATTCAGCGGTTCAATGTAGACTGTAGACTGTACACAGTAGACATGAAACTCGCCTAGCAGCTTGAGTCTGCGTTTGACATTGGAGAGGAGCTTTTGTTCAAAATAACGTTTGTTTAACCCTTTCAGGACGATTTCGCCCTGCTTGAGCAAAATAATATCGTTCATTCGTTATGATACTTCCTTATTTTAAATGGGGTTGTGCGGAACTCAGCGGGTTCCGCTGCGAAAATCATAGGTGCGGTATTGGATGGCCTCGGCAAGATGGGCAGTTGTAATAGACAATGCACCGTCCAGGTCGGCAATGGTACGGGCAACGCGAAGAATGCGGTCATAGCTTCTTGCAGTCAGCCCCATCCGGTCGAACGCCATGCGCATTAACGCCTCACAGTCCGCATCCAGCACACAATGGGCGGCCAGTTCTACCTGTCCCATTTGCCGGTTACAGCCTACAGTTGTGTGGGCAAAGCGATCGCGCTGGACCGTGTGTGCAGCATCGACACGGGCTTTGATCTCTGCGGAGGATTCCGAGGTGGTTCGGGTTGCCAATTCATCAAACGTGAGTGCCGGTACCTCGACGATGATGTCGATGCGGTCAAGCAGTGGACCGGAAATGCGGTCATGATAACGCTTGACTGCAGCTTCCGTACAGGTACAGCGTCCAGAAGGGTGGCCGTACCAGCCGCATTTGCAGGGATTCATCGCGCAGACCAGCATAAACTGGCTGGGATAGGTGACACTGCCGGAGATGCGGGAAATGGTTACACAGCCGTCCTCCAAGGGCTGGCGGAGGACTTCCAGGACGTTGCGGTTGAATTCCGGCAGCTCATCCAGAAACAGCACGCCGTTGTGTGCCAGTGAAATCTCACCGGGGTGCAGTGCTGTACCGCCACCGGCCATGGCCGCCGTGGAAACCGTATGATGGGGTGCACGGAAGGGGCGCGTGGCCAGCAGAGGATGTGCCTGATCGGTCAGCCCCATGATAGAATGGAGCTCTGTGGCCGCGATCATTTCCTTGCGGGACATATCCGGCAGGATGGAGGGAAGGCGCTTTGCCAGCATGGATTTACCCGCGCCGGGTGGGCCGACCATCAGGACATTGTGTCCACCCGCTGCGGCGATTTCCAGCGCTCGCTTGACATTTTCCTGACCCTTGACATCGGCAAAATCCGGCAGTGGCTGCACGACGGTTTCCAGCGACGGTGCCTGAACCGGGACAATCTGCTTTCGTCCGTTTAGATGATCCAGCAGCGTCTCCACGGTCTGCACGGGATAGACCGTTACTCCGTCTGCAAATGCAGCTTCTACGGCGTTATCCGCCGGAACAAACAGCTTGGCAATACCGGCCCGGCCGGCGGCCAGTGCCATCGGCAATGCACCGCGGACCGGACGCAACGTACCTGATAGGCTCAATTCACCGAAGAAAGCGGCATCTTCTGGTAAGGGAGCAATATTTCCGCTTGCAGCAAGAATACCGAGCAGGAGCGGCAGGTCATAGACTGTGCCGGCTTTTTTTGTGTCCGCAGGTGCAAGATTGATGGTCAGACGGCTGACCGGAAAAGCCAGACCGCTGGTTTTGATTGCGGCGCGGACGCGATCCCGTGCCTCTTTCACAGCGGCATCCGGCAGGCCGACCACATCGAAAGCGGGCAGACCGTTGGAGAGAAAGCACTCCACGGATACTTCATATCCTCCAATTCCCTGGAGACCGAGAGAGCGAACTCTAGAGACCATTTGTGTTCCTCCGGTTTGGCAGGACAGCGTGGCAATGTATATCACGCTGTTGTCATGATAAGATTATTCGGCTTCTTCCTGGCGGGTGATTGCAATGGAAAGCTCGTCCAGCTGCTTTTCATCCACGACATCAGGACAGCTCATCATCAGATCGCTGGCGTTCTGAACCTTGGGGAAGGCGATCACATCGCGGATCGAATCGACACCGCTCATCAGCATGACGAGGCGGTCAAGGCCGTAGGCAAGTCCGCCGTGCGGGGGAGCGCCGAACTGGAAAGCGTGGATCAGGTGGCCAAACTGTTCTTCTGCGGCCTCTTTGGAGAAGCCCAATGCGCGGAACATGGTTTCCTGCATTTCCGGTGTGTTGATACGAATGGAACCGCCGCCGAGCTCACAGCCGTTCAGGACGATGTCATAGGCTTTGGCACGGCATTTTGCCTTATCGGTTTCAAGCAGTTCCACATCTTCATCCATGGGTGCGGTGAACGGGTGATGCATGGCAACGTAACGATCTTCTTCTTCGGAGTATTCGAACATGGGGAACTCGGTGACCCACAGGAATTTATAAACACCTTTTTCAATCACATCGAGCTGCTTGGCACATTCGCAGCGCAGCGCACCCAATGCGGCAAAGACGATTTCATTTTTGGCATCGCCAACGACAAGCAGCAGGTCGCCGTCCTCGGCTTCTGCACGGGTCAAAATGGACTGCATTTCTTCTTCGGTCAGGAATTTTGCAAAGCTGGAAGTTAGTTTTCCCTCGTGCAGTCTGGCCCATGCCAGACCTTTGGCCTTATAGGTTTTGACAAAGTCTACCAGCTTGTCAATCTTCTTTCTGGGGAAGCCGGCAGCGCCGCCCTTGACGTTAATCAGACGGACCGAACCGCCCGCTGCAACCGGCGTGGAGAAAACGCCAAAGCCGCAGTTTGCGACGAGATCGGAGATATTACGAATTTCGTAGCCAAAGCGAAGGTCAGGTTTGTCAGAGCCAAACCGGTCCATGGCCTCGGCGTAGGGCATACGAAGGAACGGTGTCTCAACGTCAATGTCCAGTACTTCTTTGAATACGCGCTGGATAAAACCTTCCTGGATGATAATCACGTCGTCCTGATCCACGAAGGACATCTCCAAATCGATCTGGGTAAATTCCGGCTGACGGTCAGCGCGCAGATCCTCGTCGCGGAAGCAGCGGACGATCTGCATATAGCGATCGAAACCGGAAAGCATCAGTAGCTGCTTGTACTGCTGTGGACTCTGCGGCAGTGCATAGAACTTGCCGGGATGAACGCGGCTGGGAACCAGGTAGTCGCGGGCACCTTCAGGGGTAGACTTGGTGAGCATTGGGGTTTCGATTTCCAGGAAACCGTTTTCGTCGAAGTAGTCACGGGCAATCTTTGCAACCCGGTGGCGCAGTGCGATCTGCCGCTGCATATCGGGACGGCGCAGGTCGAGATAGCGGTACTTCAGGCGCAAGGTATCGTTGACGTTACTGTCCTCTTCAATGGCGAAGGGAGGCGTTTCCGACTCGGCCAAAATGTTCAGAGCAGACACTTCGATTTCAATGTCTCCGGTGGGAATGTCCGGATTTTTGGAGGAGCGTTCCCGGACTGTGCCTCTGGCCTGCAGGACATATTCAGAACGGCAGCGGGCAGCAAGCTCGAATACCTCATGGCTGGTGCCGTCGTCAAAGGCAAGCTGGACAAGACCGGTGCGGTCGCGTAGATCGATAAAGATTAGCTGTCCCAGATCACGCTGACGCTGTACCCATCCGCAGACAGTGACTTCCTTGCTGCAGTCTGTCTGCCGGAACTCGCCGCAATAATTGGTGCGCATAACAGTTTTCATGGTAATGTGACTCTCCATTCTATGTGGAATATTTTAGGACTCTTGAATTACAGTGCAGGTATTGCGCTCTGCCAATGCCTGCTGAACATGAGCCGCTGCCTTTGCAGGCGCCAGCTTGACCTGGTCACCGGTTTTCAGATTTTTTACGGCAATTACGCCCTCGCTGATTTCATCTTCACCGATGAATACAGCAAAGGGGATGCCCTGCTTGTCCGCATAGCTGAGCTTGGATTTGAACTTTTTCTTTTCACAGTGGAGCTGGGTACGGATGCCATGGCTGCGCAGCTCGGTTGCGGCACTGATGGCAAAAGCAAGATCGTCGGCCATCGGCAGAATGAGGACATCGGCCGGAGCCGTAATCATTTCGTCGGACAACATTCCCTGTTCCTCCAGAACGTAGAACAGTCGGGTCAGACCAATGGAGATGCCAACGCCGGGCAATTTCTTATCGGTGTAATATTCTGCAAGGTTGTCATAGCGGCCGCCGGAGCAGACCGAACCGATTTCGGGATGGTCAAGCATCGTGGTCTCATAGACGGTGCCAGTATAGTAATCCAGACCGCGGGCGATGGTCAGATCGATTTCAAAGTTTTCTTCGGGGACACCAAAGTTGGGCAGGTATGCCGTGACGGCAATCAGCTCATCGAGACCAAGGTCGAACATTTCATTCTGACCGCGGTAGGTTTCCAGGAAGGCCACTTTTTCCATACTGGAGCCTTCAAAAGTGATGAAGCGTAGAATTTCGTCGGCCTGTTCGGTGGAAACGCCCTCGTCCACCAGTAGAGCGTGAACTTTTTCCCCACCGATTTTATCAAGCTTGTCAATGGTACGCATGACGTCACCGGTCTGCTCAGCCAGACCCAACTTGGCGAAGAAGCCATTTAAAACTTTGCGGTTGTTGACACGGATTTTGAAACGTGTCAGACCGAGCTTGCTGAATGTACGGTAGATGATGGACGGGATTTCTGCTTCATTGATGATATCCAGATTGCCATCACCGATAATATCGATATCGGCCTGATAGAATTCACGGAAGCGTCCGCGCTGGGCACGCTCTCCACGGTAGACCTTGCCGATCTGGAACCGGCGGAAGGGGAAGCTGAGCTGGCCATAGTGGAGCGCCACATATTTTGCCAGCGGAACGGTGAGATCGAAACGAAGTGCGAGATCACTGTCACCCTTGGTAAAGCGGTAGATCTGTTTTTCTGTTTCGCCGCCGCCCTTTGCCAGAAGAACCTCGGCGGATTCAATGATGGGGGTGTCCAGTGGAGTGAAACCGTAAAGTGCATAGGTTTCACGCAGCACCTGCATCATGCGTTCCATTTGAATCTGGCGGCTGGGGAGCAGTTCCATAAAGCCGGATAACGTGCGGGGTTTGATTTTATTCATGATTGGAATCCTCCATACTTTGGATTTTTATATTGTGATTGACTGGAGCAGATCATAGGAAATTTGCAATGGATAGGGAAAAAAGAATACTCTCGTCCCGTGCTATGGGACGAGAGTAAAAAACTTTCGTGGTACCACCCAAATTTGGCGCAGTGCGCCCTCAAAGCTCCTTAAAGCGGAGAAACTGCGATTTCGGTAAACACCTACACCTTATACGCATGCTCGAGAGATGTCTTAGCCGGGAACCGGACCTGGCGCTTACAGCCAAAGGCGCCATTCTCTGCAGGCCGATTATTCCGGGTACTCTTTCTCTGTCAAAGCGAAGATAACGGATTATTGAAATTATTTGTGCTTGGGATTTACAATGTCGCGCCAATCCAAGTCGCCACGCTTCAAACCCTGAATCAAAACTTCAGCGGTTGCAATGTTAGAAGCAAAGGGAACGCTGTGTTGATCACAAAGGCGGGCAATCTCATTGACAAATGTATAATCCTCACGACCGGAAGGATCACAGAAATAGAGGACAAGATCAATTTCATTGTAAACAATGCGTGCACCAATTTGCTGACAGCCACCCTGTGCAGCGCCAAGATAGAGATCGATAGGAAGACCCGTCGCCTCAGAGACCAGACTGCCGGTGGTGTTGGTTGCGCAGATGTTGTGATTGGACAAGATGCCACAATAGGCAATACAGAACTGCACCATCAGTTCTTTTTTCCCGTCGTGAGCCATTAAGGCGATGTTCATAAGTCCACTCCCTCTCATAAAGTAATAAAAATATCGCTACACAATACAGTATACATGGATTTTTGAAAGAGTTCAACGCTTATTTTCGTCCTTTTGACGAAAAATTATCGAAGCAGCGTATTCTCTGTCTGTAATGATGCGGAAGCGGTCGTTGTACCGGAGGTGAAATAGTAATCAATAATATCGCGGGCGATAGGGGAAACGGTAGAACCGCCGGCACCCTTTTCGACGACGACAGCCATGGCAATTTCCGGATCCTCCGCAGGGGCATAGCAGACGAATACGGCGTTGTCGGTGTTTTCACCGGTCTGTGCCGTACCGGTTTTACCTGCAACAGTGACCGGGGCATCGGCAAAAACAGAACTTGCAGTACCGTCAGACGCGTTACAAACAGCGATCATACCTTCATGAACGAGATCAAAATAAGAATCATCGATTTCCAACTCATCCAGAATTTCCGTACTTCGGGTATATACTGTGGATGAATAATCAAAGGATTTGACCTCTTTCAAAATGGAAGAAGAATACCGTGTGCCATTGTTTGCCAGGGTGGCAGTATAAGAAGCCAACTGCAGCGGGGTAAACAGGTTATAGGACTGACCAATGGCAGCCTGGAGCGTGTTACCGGCATACCATTCTTCATCTAGGGTGTCTTTCTTGTATTCCGGTGTTGCAACAACGCCTGTAGATTCCATCAATTCAATGCCGGTGGCTTGACCCAGACCAAACATTGTGGCGTACTTCGAAATGTTTTCGATGCCGATCATATCGCCGACTGTGTAGAAGAAATAGTTGCAGGAATACTTCAAAGCATCCACAACATTGATGGTTCCGTGACCGCCGCCCGAGCTGTATGCCCAACAGGTTGGACTGTAGCCGGCGTAGGCGTACTTTGTGAAAATACCAGCGTCAAAAATTGTGGTATCACCTGTAATAAAGCCTTCGTTCAACGCAGCCAGTGCGGTGACCGGCTTGAATGTGGAACCGGGTGCGTACGTACCCTGCAGGGCACGGTTTACCAACGGCGTATTGGGATCTTCTAACAGTTCATTATAATTATCCAAAAAGGTTGTAATATCGTAGTTGGGATAACTGGCCAGTGTCAGTGGCTCACCGGTTTTGACATCAACGATTGCGACAGCACCGCCGGTGATCAGCTGCTTGTAGCCATCGCTTTCTTCGGCGTCCTCCCCAAGTGTGGCATTTTGTTCTTCTCGCCGTGTATTCTCATTTGTGATGTAGGAGTTCAGTGCATTTTCCGCCTCTGCCTGTAAGTCGATATCAATGGTCAGGTAAACGTTGTTACCAGGCTCTGGTTGTACGTCATATTCCGAATCGATCAAAGCGCCGGACGTTGTGGTCGTAATGCTTGTACGAACGCCGTCAGAACCATGTAAATAGGATTCAAAAGCCTTTTCTACACCGATTTTACCGACATCGGCATTCATATTATACCCATCTTCCGAATATATCTCGTACTCTTCCGGGCTCATAGAACCGATGTAGCCAAGAAGGTGACAGGCATAAGGGGTATCGTATTCCCGGGTATAGGAGGTATCAACGTAGAAGCCGGGAAGGTTACGCTCACTCAAGTAAAGGATCAGGTCTGTGTCCACATTCTCTACGAGGAAATATTGAGAGGTGCTGATGATGGAGCGGATTTTGATCTCATAACGAATTCCGGCAATGATACGTGCTTCTTCTGCATTGTAGTTGCCGTCAATTTCAAAAGTTTCTCGCATAAAGGCAAGAAGCTCCACCGCAGAGGTGTCCTCATCCAATTCGTAATATTCCAGAAAAGCATTTAACATCATTTCCTGGAGGTTGGTCATGTCTTTCACGTATTTGAACGGGGATTCCTTCGTAATGGGAAGGGTATCGACATAGTCCGAACCATAGGTGGTAATGGCATTGATCAGGTTCAAAATAGCGGCATTCGGATCATCCAGAGCGAACAGCTCTTTGGAATTGATTGCCAGGCTGTTATATTCCTTGCTGGAAACCAGAAGGCGTCCATTGCGATCAAGAATGTTGCCGCGTGCCGCTGTGACACGGGTTGTGGTTGCGATGAGATCGGCATCCAGACTGTTAGAATATTTATCGCTGTCACGGATCTGCACTTTGTACAGCGTAAACACATAAGTGATGAGCAGTGCAATTGTGAGAACGCAACAGGCCACAATGCGAGCGGGTTTAATGAGTCTGTCCATTTTTTTCCTTTCTCTGTCTCAATCAGCCAAAATTGCGAGCTGCCAGTTCACGACCAATAAAATAAATCGGGATGGTAAACGGCAGAGACCAGAGAACCTGGAGCAGAGCAATCTTGCCGGTTGGGACAAATCCGCCGCCACCAATCCAGGGCTGAATCATCTGGCAAAAGGTGATGACAAACAAAACGAGAATGTCCAAAAACAGGAAGGCCAGAAAGCTTTTGTCCACAACGTGATCTGCCATGAGTCCGGCCAAAATACCGATAGCGGTAAACAGAAGTGTGAACAAAATCAGGTTCTCACTGTAGTAGAGATCCCCAAAAAAGCCGGAGATCAGGCCAAATACTGCACCCCAGATACCGCCCTCAAACATGCTGATCGTAATAATTGCCGCCGGGACAATCAACGCAGTCACGCCAAACGGACGGATGTGGGAGAGGTAGGAGTTTTGGAGGGTATAGAGTACAACGAGCAGAAGCAGATAAAGAATTGCCCGGCGTATTTTATCAATGTCAATAAAATCAAGAAACATGACAAGCCTCTATTCTACAATTTCAAAATCTGTGATGGCAAAGACCTGTGTCAGACTGTCAAGGTCACAGCTGGGCTCCACAACGCCATAGACGTTTTGTCCACCTGCTTCGCTGACAATATCACTGACCTTTCCAATTAACAGACCGGGTGGAATGGTATCGACGGAACCGGAGGTTACGACATTGTTACCGACTTTCATCTTGGAGGAGTCAGACAGATATGTCAACATCGTACAGCCTTTCTGCATCAGCTGGAAGTTGCCCATGGTCATGCCGGGGGTGCTGGAAGCGCCGACGAGCGCGCCGATGTTGGTATCCACGTCAATAACAGTGCGGACAGAAGCCCAGGTTTTTCCGGCCTCAATGACCTGACCAACCAGTACGCCACTTTCGGTAACAATACAGTCGCCTACATTGATGTCATTGTCCGTACCCTTACTGATCATAAATGTAGAAGACCAGTTGGAGGAAGTCCAAGCGATGATTTTTGCCGACTCAAATGTGAAATCAGTGTGTTCTTCTCCGAATTCCAGGAGCTGACGCAACCGTTCGTTTTCTGCCTGTGTGTCAGCAAGCTCAATAGAATCATATTCTGCTTCGACCAGGTCATCCTTCAGCGCTTCGTTTTCGGCAACGACCTTATCATAACGGTAGATGCTGCCATAGAGTTCCTCCAGCCAGGAGATCAGAGCGTTGCTGGTACGCTGTGAGGAAGCACTGAGGGCTTCCGCGGAGTTTGCGCCGAATGAAGCCTTTTTTCTGGTGAAAATCAGACTCATCGTGACGATGAATACAAGGATAACCGCCATAACAATCAGTTTTTTCGTATTATTCTTGATGAATTTCTTAATCGTTTTCAAATCAGATATACACCTACCTCACTGAGCATTTGTGAAAGCTGGCACAGCGGCAGTCCCACGACATTGAAGAAGTCACCGTCCAGTTTTTCCACAAACAGACTTGCAATTCCCTGAATTCCATAGGCACCGGCTTTGTCCATTGGTTCGCCAGTCGCAATGTATGCGGCAATCTCCCGCTCTGTCAGGTTACGGAATGTGACAGCGGTTTCTTCCACGGTCGTCAACTGCTGCTTTCCTGCAATCACAGTGACACCGGTAAATACCGTATGGGTATGGCCGGACAGCTGACGGAGCATATCTGCCGCGTGTTGAACATCGCGCGGTTTGCCGAGGATACAGCCCTCTGTAGCGACAACCGTATCCGCGGCGATAATGACCCCGTCAAGGCCGGTTTTGCGGCAGTGTTCAGACACTTCTTCCGCTTTGGCACGGGAGAGGACAGACACTGTCTCCGATGGAGACATACCTGCACAGGGCGCTTCTTCCCCCTGTGCCGGAATGACGTGCAGGTTGCGCACACCCAGCATTTCCAGTAGCAAACGGCGGCGCGGAGAAGCCGACGCCAATATGATATCCATAATTTTGATCCTTTCTTCAGGAACGCGATGCTATTCAACACCGCGATAATAGAGCCCGCGGGTTGCATCATTGGGTTTGTAGCTGGAGAAACCGAGGTAGCTTTCTGCAATGTCCTCACACTCGTGCGGGCTCTCAGTAGTAAACATCAGACGCACACCCCAAAGACCCATGTGTTCATAGGCTGTGTGTTTGTCGGCCAAATACAGCCTGTGTGCATTGAGAATTACATTGCGGCATCCAAATTCGCGGACCACAGGGAGCCGGGAACCTTTTCGGTCGCTCAGCATAATGTTTTTGTCGCACATGCACTTACCATAGGTGTTTTGAATTACGCATTGGTCGGAAACCATGAGCGGGAGACGGCCATAGACAATCAATTCGGTATCCAGTGGTTTGATCAGATCCCGAATCTGGGACAGCCGCAGTTCAAAGGATGCAGTTGCGGAGAGAAATCCCAGTTCCTGCATTGTGCCCATGGAATAGGAGTTAAACAAATTCATACCAAAGTCCGCACGGATCTCAAATCCTGCCATACGTGCCAGTTTGATATGGCCGATGTTGCCAATCAGTGCCTGGCGGACACCGAAATCCCGCACTTTTTTGAGCAGCAGCCCCACCTTCACCAGTTCACTGTCCGCAATGATGCGGGGCAGCACAACAACAGGGATAGAGCCAGCATCGAGAAATAGTTTCAAACGATTGAAGTGCTCTGCCATAACTTCCAGCGGGACATAGAGACAGTGCGGCTTCAAAGAAGCGAGCTTGGGCGTCAACTGTTTTGCATTGAGAACCTGGAAGTTCAGATAGGGCTTGCTGTAACCAGGGGCGTTGAGGGGATGCGGAGGGAAGTCCTGATGCCGCCGATTACAGAGTTGTTTGCGTAAAACGGTCAGCTGTGCGATCAGCTGCCGCCGCATATCATTCAGTGTGGAGGTCGGGATAAACAGTCCCGGTTGCACAGAAGAGGCCACCTTGACGCAGACGTAAGGGGAACCACCGGTTTTTACCAGTTGCTTTTCAAAGGTTTCGGCGGTGAGTCCGGCACCTGTTGCAGTTTCCGGAACCGGCCCCTGCACGGTGGCATGGTTGCCATCCAGATCTTCGATTGCAATCTGCACCGGAACATTGGCTGCCATGACCGCATAGAAGTTGACCGGTACGCGCTGGCGTTCGGTGTTGGAATATTCCCGTCTTGCAGCGGCGAACAGACGCCTGCTGTCACCGTCCGGTTCTTCCCGTACGCCGAGCATATCCAGACCTTTGTTTCCGGTGTAGTAGCCATCTGTGAAACCCTGACGGGAGAACGCCAGATCCAATTGCTGCAAATCAGCGCTGGTAGGCGGCAATTTGGTTTTGATTGCGCGGGCATAGATTTCTGTTACAACAGCGGTATATTCCGGACGTTTTTTTCGCCCTTCAATTTTTACGCAGGAGACACCGGCTGCTTCCAGTTCCTGCAAGTGCTGGATCAGGCAATTGTCCTTCAGACTGAGCGGATATTCCGTGCTACGCCCGCCGGTGCTGTACTTCAGACGGCAGGGCTGTGCGCACAGGCCGCGATTGCCGCTGCGGCGACCGATCAGAGAACTCATATAGCATTGACCGGAATGACAGTAACACAGTGCGCCATGGACAAACACTTCGGTTTCAATGGGGGAATTCTGTGCGATGTATCGGATTTGTTCAATGTTGAGTTCACGGGCAAGGACGACACGGGAAGCGCCGAGTGCAGCGGCGGCTTCCGCACCGGCCAGGCTGTGGACACTCATCTGAGTGCTGGCATGAAGCGGAATGTCGGGAACGACAGTTTTTAACACCTTCATCAGGCCAAAATCCTGTACGAGGATGGCATCTGCTCCGAGTTCGCTGGCACGGATGGCCAGTTTTGCCACTTCAGCCAGTTCGCGGTCGCTGGCTAGTGTGTTGAGTGTGACATACACCTTGCAGCCCCGGACCCGGCAGTACTGTACCGCAGCTTCAAATTCTTCCTCTGTAAAATTATGGGCTTCTCTACGCGCGTTAAACGGGCCAAAGCCCATGTATATGGCATCCGCCCCGCTCTGCACCGCGGCGACAACAGCCTCCGGGGAACCAGCGGGGGAAAGAAGTTCTAACATATTTGTTGATCTCCTGCTTTCGTTGGCACAAAAGGGTTTGATCCCTGAAATTTGTGTGAATTCGACGAACCTATGGTCGTACTGAGTTATTATAACACAGAATGTCATATTGCTACAAGTGCAATTTGATGTTATAATACCAACCATAGCACAGTTTTTTGAACCGGCACGAATCAAGCGGAGGAATGGAGAATATGGAGACCAGAAAATACAGTTTTGCAGGAGGATTTTGTCTATCAATCCCGCCTGAGACAGTGGACAAGCTGCTGTCAACAGCAGACGGTACCTGTGCGCTGGTCTATCTTTATATTCTGCGCCACAACGGAGAACTTTCTGTGGAAAAAGCCTCTGTCGAGTTGCGGCGGACAGAACGGGAGCTTTCCGCTGCGGTAGAAAAACTTGCCTCCATGGGATTGATTGCGGCGCCCAGTGCCCGCGCAATCGCATTGCAACCGGATGAGATTCCCGAGTATACCACAGAAGATGTGGTTCGGCGCTCTGCGACGGATAGCGAGTTCGGTGCAGTGGTGGAAGATGCGCAGCGTATTTTTGGACATATTCTGTCGGCACCGGATCTGAAACGGCTGTTTGGACTCTATGATTTTCTTGGCCTCTCAGGTGAAATCATCTTGATGCTGATTCATTTTTGTTGTGAAGAATTTGCTGAGAAATATGGCTCCGGCCGAATACCCTCTATGCGGTACATCGAGAAAGAGGCGCGGAGATGGGTGGATCGGGAAATTTATACCATGGAGCGTGCGGAAGCATATATCCGCAATGAAAAGGAAAAACAGGATGCAGTGATGCAGGTGAAGCAGGTTCTGCAAATCCGTGGGCGCGATCTTTCCGCTACAGAGCGGAAATACGTCAGTGATTGGCTGGATAAAGGGTTTGGAGTAGAAGCGCTTGCCATCGCCTACGATCGTACTGTCGTAAAAACTGGACGGCTGCAATGGAAATATATGAATTCTATTGTAGAAAACTGGCATGAGAAGAATTTACATACACCCGAAGAAATCGAGCAGGGCGATGTTTTACCCGCTCGAACTGCATCGGAACGGCGGAATGGCGCGTTCGCACCGTCTGTGCCGCAGCAGGACGATCTGGATTTGATGGAAGCGCGTATCCTGGGCGGTTTTTCGGGAAAAAAACCGTGAGATTGAGGTGAAAACATGGCGCTGGATGGCAAGTTGCTGGCAGAAGCCAGAGAGGATTTGGAGCAAATCCGAGAGAAAAACAGAACAGAATTGTCCCGTCGGCGTGATGAAGTGTTTGGGAAACTGCCGGAGCTGCGACAGATTGACCGCAGGTTGCGCATGATGATGAGTGAAGTGATTGCTGCAACCCTGAAAGGAGACGCCGAGCAAATCGCAGCACTGGAGCAGGAGAGTCTGGATCTGCAGACCCGGTCTGCCGAGTGCCTGGTAGAGCATGGCTATCCTGCCGACTATCTGGAAGAAATTGTGCAGTGTCAGAAGTGCCACGACAGCGGCTATGTGGACGGTAAACTCTGTGCCTGCCTGCGGACATTGTATGATGCCCGTGCGGCAAAAGGACTCAGCAGCCTTCCCGGACTGGGAACGGCATCGTTTGAAACCTTTGATCTTAGCTATTACGATACAGCTCCTGACCCGGCAACGGGCATTTCCCCTCGTCGGCGTATGGAGCGCGCTTTGACTCTGGCAAAGGGATATGCCGCCGGATTCGGCAGCGATTCCCCGAATCTGCTGTTTCAGGGGGGGACTGGTTTGGGAAAGACGTTTTTGTCCTCCTGTATTGCCCGCATAGTTGCTTCGCAAGGGCACTCTGTGGTTTATGAGACAGCAGTTGCAGCTTTGGAAGCATTTGAGGTCCGCAAGTTTTCCCGCGATCCAGAGGAAAGCAACCAAGCGGAAAGCAGAACCCGCCGGTATCTCCATTGTGATTTGATGATTTTGGATGATCTGGGGACAGAGATGGTGACGGCATTTTCCACCAGTGCATTGTATACCCTGATTAACAGCCGATTAACCAGCGGAAAAAAAACAATCATCAGCACAAACCTGACGATGGAAGAACTTCGCAGAGTTTATACTCCGCAGATCCTTTCCCGTCTGGAGGGGGAATATTTCAGCCTGCTGTTTGCCGGACGTGACATCCGTGTTCTGAAAAAAGAGCGCGGCATTCCCTGATAGGAGAGGTGATCGATGTGCAACATGAGATTACAAGACGTATCCCACTTTTGGACGAGGAGGGAAAGCTGACACAAATCGGGTTTGCCAGGAGGCTGCTCCCTGCCTACCGGCGTCAGGATATTCGGGCGAAAAGCAGAATGATCCGGGAACGGGAATGTTATTTTATTGGAAATCCCCGGTTTGCGGTGTTGCTTTCTGTTTCCCTGAGCGGGAACAGCAGTGTCAATTCAATTTCTTTGGCAGATTTTGAGGCTGTTTCAGTGGAAACCTGTACCAAACGGCGGCGATTTTTCAATAAAAGTGTAACCATGTCCGAACAGGCGGAAAACGGAGATACCTCCAGTTTTGGAAAACACCACAGCATCTATTTCAAAAATAACCATGGACTCCGCACGCTGGTTGCACAGGTGGAGCAGTTTGGTCAGGAGGGTTCCTTCTATCTTCGTGCAGAGTTATCAGAGCCGCCCGAAGAATCTCTGGTCACGGCAAGTCCTTGTGGGGAAGCAGGATTTCGCTTTGCCCAGCACCAGAACTGGATGCGCGTCCAAGGGCAGATTTGCTATGGAAGTGAAGTCTGGGTACTCAATCCGTCTGACAGTTTTGCGACACTGACCTGGGAGCGCGGTACTTGGAAACCCTACTCTACCGGGTGGATTTGTAGTGGATCTGGCGTTACAGATGATGGAAGACCATTTGGAATGCATCTTTCCTCAGAAGCACAGGGTGGTGTGCTGGAAAATATGGTGTTTTTGGATGGAAAAGGGTATCCTCTGGAGGAAATTTCCTTTACCAGGCCAAGGGGGCGAAATAAAACGATGCCTTGGTGTATCCAGAATGCGGGGCTGGATCTGAAATTTGTTCCCCTGTTGGATGTGACAGAACGGATTGGCAAGGAGAAGGTACGCCGTGTCTACGGTCACTACAGTGGAACAGTGACACTAGAAAATGGTTTAGCTTGTTCTGTTGTCAATCTTGTGGGTTTGGCGGAGCAGACCGATCGAAAACAATAAAGACTGTACC
>JBMNQH010000006.1:0-130167 GCA_050944035.1 Oscillospiraceae bacterium
GGCTTCCGAAGTCAGCGCATGACCTCGGAAGCCCTTATTTCAAGCCTTTTTCTGCGGCTTTTGCTCCGAAGAGGGCTTTTTCTTTTGTATCAAAATCAGTAGGAACATAGACCCCGCCTGCGGCTCCGGTAACTTTTTGACAGAGACCTATCTGTCCCTGCGGCGGTTGGAGAACGAGGTCATTTCTCTTCTGCATCGGGGCCAGATCGTGCTGGATCTCGGCAATCCCATTCAGGTTTCCATTGGGCAGTTTTACGGCATCGAAATCAACGATTTTGCCGTGACCGTTGCAAAAACCGCGCTCTGGATTGCGGAAAGCCAGATGATGAAGGAGACAGAGGACGTGGTTCATATGAGCCTTGATTTTCTGCCGCTGAAATCCTATGCCAATATCGTGGAGGAGAACGCACTGCGGATTGACTGGGAACGTGTGGTACCAAAGAGCGAGTTGGATTATATCATGGGCAATCCGCCATTTGTTGGGAAGAAAGAACAATCCAAAGAGCAAAAGCAGGAGCTAACGGATTTATTTGATAAAAATGAAAAAAAAGGTGTTGGAAATCTTGATTATGTTTCGGGATGGTATATTAAGACAGCGATGTTTATCCAAGACACTTCAATACATGCAGCATTTGTGTCAACAAATAGTATTACACAAGGGGAACAAGTATCTTTGCTGTGGGGAATTTTGATTGAAAAATATGGGATTCGTATTAACTTCGCACATCGTACTTTTAAGTGGGAGAGTGAGGCAAATGAAAAAGCTGCTGTCCACTGTGTTATTATCGGGTTTAGCGTAACAATAGACGGGAAATATGTGCTTTATACAGATGGTGTTTGTAAAACCGTTAGTATGATAAATCCCTATTTAATGGATGCACCCACAATTTTAATTTCAAGTAGAAATAAGCCACTTTGCGATGTTCCGGAAATTATTACAGGAAATCAAGCCACAGATGATGGCAACTTTTATATACAGGCAGATGAGTACAATAGTTTTGTAGCGAATGAACCACAAGCCGTACAATATTTGAGAAAGGCATATAATAGCCAAGGGTTTATCAACGGAAAATATCAATACTGCCTTTGGCTTGTGGGTGTTTCCCCAGCGGATTTAAGGAAAATACCTTCTGTTATGGAACGGGTGCAAAAGGTTCGCCAATATCGCCTATCTAGTCCAAAAGAAGCCACTCGCAAACAAGCTAATATCCCAACCCTATTTACTGAAATACGCCAGCCGGAAGGAAATTACATTGTTATTCCCAAGGTGTCCTCAGAAAACCGGCGCTATATTCCGCTGGGATTTTTAACACATGATGTAATTTGCAATAACACAATCAAATTTGTGCCAGATGCTACTCTATATCATTTTGGTATACTTTGCTCCAATGTTCACAACGCATGGATGCGGACAGTTGCAGGGCGGCTTGAAATGCGGTATCAGTATTCTAATACTGTGGTCTACAATAACTTCCCATGGCCGGAACCGACCGATGACCAGAAAGCGAAAATCGAACAAACCGCCCAGGCCATTCTGGATGCCCGCGCCCTCTATCCGGATTGTAGCCTTGCCGATCTCTATGATGAAGTTACCATGCCGCCGGAGCTGCGGAAGGCGCACCAGCAGAATGACCGCGCCGTCATGCAGACGTATGGGTTTGACGTCAAGACCATGACCGAGACAACCTGCGTGGCAGAGCTGATGAAGCGGTATCAGAAGCTGGTATCCAAAAAATAAGCAAAAAGAAAAGCCGATACCATTGGTATCAGCTTTTGTTACCCGCTTGTGCCGTGGAGTTCGTTTAGAACCTGCACAAATGGCAGGTGGGTCGCCTCCCCGTTGCTTCTCTGCTTCCAACATCCAGAAACGGTCAAGGCCGCTCCGGGAGGCCTGCAATTCACAACAGGAGTTGATCCGGCGTCCCTTATGAGAAGTGTGGGTTTAAAAGAAACTCTCACGAACACAGCAGGCAGCGGACACAGAGTGTCCTTTGTTCTTCTGCTGTAATATTACCACATAACTATATGCGATTCAACAGGAAAAGTTGTCAAAAAGGTGGAAAATTTACTTCGACTTTTTGAATTACTCTTCGACTTCTTCCTCGTCGTCAAATAAAATTTCCATAAATCTGTCATAGACGCGATTGAGTTCTTCCTCGTCATCCACAGAGCCAAAGATTTCTTCGCCATCTTCTTCGATTACTTTCAGAATGATGATGCCATAGTCCTCATCATCCTCGCTCATATCAGCGGGCAGAAATGCCATATATGTTTCGCCATCGACCTCGAGCGTGTCGAGATGCTCCAGTTCAAAACTGTTGCCTTCGTCATCGGTCAGTGTAATAAAATCATTGCCGAACGCCTCACTCATGCTGGGACCTCCTATTCTGGATTAGAGAGACCGAAATGATCTGTCCGACTTGTATTGTACCGTACAGCGCGCAAGAAATCAATTCTAATTTGTGGTTTGCATGAAATAAACTGTAGATAGTTAGGATCCAAAATCCTCCAGAAGCATGAGCAGGTCATCCCAGGAGTCGGTATGGATGCCCTTTTCCAGCATAAGCTGATCGTTGTTCCGTAGACTGTTGACAGGGATTTCCGTACAGCGAAGCAGTTCTTCCCCCTGATAGATGCCAATCCAGCCGTTGCAATTGCGCAGGCAGTAACGGTTGTCCACGGTCTCTGTCTGTGCAATGGGATGTTGCTGTTCAACAGCATTGTCGGCAGAGGCGCGGTCGGAGGGGACAAGTCCGGCGAGTAAAACGCTGCCGGTTGCCGCGATCAGCATGCACAAACTGATTCGAAACTTGGTTTTCCAATGCATCGCAAACGCTCCTTTTCATCCAATTCAGGCATAGTATTCCACCAATTTGAAAAAAAATACGCTGCTTTCCTTAAAATTCATGAAAAATTAAGAAAAGTTTAAAGAGAGAATTGACAAACTGTGTTATACTAATAAAGCGGCAGATTGTTCCTTTAGAATTATAAACCTTTATCAAGGAGGTGTTTGATAACAGTGAAGTCTAAAAAAGCCAAGCGTGCTGCGGATGCAACTGCATCGACTGTCAGGACGACAACACGACTTGTACTCAAGGTTATCTTAACCATCTTTCTGATTCTTCTTACGACGGGTGTACTGTTTGCCTGTATTTTTGCCTTCTACGTCAAAAATAACCTGTCTATGGATATTGATATCAGTCTGTCTGATTTCACGCTGAACCAGACCAGTACGCTCTGGTATACAGATGAAAATGGCGAGTATCAAGAGCTGTCTACGCTGTACGGGACGGAAAACCGAATCTGGGTGGACGGCGAAGAGATTCCTCAGTATATGGAGGACGCCGCGATTGCCATTGAGGACAAGCGATTCAAAGAACATAACGGTGTTGACTGGTATCGTACCATTGCGGCGTTCCGCAATATGTTTATCAGCAACAACAGCACGTTCGGTGGTTCCACGATTACCCAGCAGCTGATTAAGAATCTGACCGATCAGGACGAGGTTACGGTGCAGAGAAAACTGCTGGAAATTTTCCGCGCACTGGAACTGGAAAAGAACTATTCCAAAGACGAGATTATGGCGTGGTATCTCAATACCATCTATCTTGGAGAGGGCTGTTACGGTGTCTACACTGCCGCGGAGACATACTTCAATAAAGAGTTGAAGGACCTTTCTCTGGCAGAGTGTGCAAGTATCATTGCAATTACCAATAACCCTTCTCTGTATGATCCGTTTATCAGCACGGCGAACAACAAAGAGCGGCAGGAGATCATTCTGAAAGAGATGTACAATCAGGGGCTGATTGGTCAGGATGAGTATAAAGCTGCCAAGGAAGAAGAGCTGGCCTTTGTCCGCAGTGAGGATGACAGCTATGAATATGAGATTTACAGCTACTATGAAGAGGCAGTAATCGAAGATGTCATCCAGGGGCTGATGGAGGAAAAAGGATTGTCCTATAGCGCGGCACAGCGTTTGCTTTATACCGGCGGCTATCAGATTTATACCTGTCTGGATATGAAGATTCAGAATATGGTAGACAGTGTCTATACAGACTTGACAGCTCTTCCGCAGTCTTACAGCGCTTCGGCTCCGCAGTTGCAGTCTGCCATTGTCATTGTTGATCCGTATACGGGAGACCTGGTGGCACTGTCCGGCGGCACCGGAGAGAAGGACGCAAACTTTATTCTGAACAGAGCGACCGACACCACAAGACCGCCCGGATCTTCGATCAAGCCCATTGCCGTCTATGGTCCGGCGATGGAACTGGGATTGATTACCCAGAATACCTCGGTAAATGATTCGCCCAACATCCGTCTTTCCGGCACCAGCTGGTATCCGAACAATGCGGGCGGCGGATACAGAGGCGTCATTACCATTCGACAGGCGTTAATCAGTTCTCTGAATACCGTTGCCGCACAGATTATGGATAAGCTGACGCCAAAAACCTCCTATGAATTCCTGACGGAAAAGCTGGGAATGACCACGTTAATTGAAGATGACTGCAACTATGCGCCGCTGGCACTGGGACAGCTGACCAATGGCGCTACGGTACGGGAAATGGCACAGGCCTATACGGCGTTGGTCAATGACGGTATTTATACAGAGTCCCGGACCTATACGCTGGTTACCGATATGGACGGCAATGTTGTCATTGACAATGAGAGCAAAAGCAGCGTGGCCTTCTCCGCAAACACGGCATGGAACATCACGGATATGTTAAGTGCGGCTGTTTCCTATGGTACTGGTACAGAAGCGAAGCTGAGCGGTATGTCCACAGCAGGTAAAACCGGTACGACTACGGACGATAAAGACCGTTGGTTTGTCGGCTATACACCGTACTACATTGCCGCGGTTTGGACCGGATATGATACGCCTGCGGCAATGCGATTCAGTGGCAACCCAGCAGCGCAGATCTGGAAAAAGGTTATGACCATGGTGCATGAGGGGCTGGAGGATAAGGGATTCCCCGATCCCACGATTGGTTCGCCCACTGGAGTCTTCAACAATACGATCGTGATCCAACAGGAAGATGACGAGGATGACAAAGATGTAAAGGAAGAAGAGGGCAACAAAACCGAAGATGAACCGGAAGTAGACGACCCCCAGCCAACGCCGACGCCCGATCCTGAACCAACGCCGGATCCCGAGCCGACGCCGACACCCGATCCGACGCCGACGCCGACGCCCGATCCGACGCCGACGCCGACACCCGATCCGACGCCGACGCCCGATCCCGGAGGTGGTACGACGGGTGGCGGAGAGCCGATTGACGGGACTTAATACCCAAACTGATATAAAAAGTTTGCGACAAATTATAACAGAAATGACGCCTGTTCATTGAATGGGCGTCATTTTTTCCATCTTTTTTTCCATAATTTTACAGAAAAAAGATGGAGCAAATTGTCCGGTCGATTCATCATAGTTGACATTTAGGAAACAACATGTTACAATTTGGTTACATTCTTTTACAGAGGTGATTGTTTTGGCCAATAAATCTGCTGCCCTGGAATACAAAGGGCATGCGCTCCAACGGAAGGACAACATCATATACTTCGGTAGTATGAGTGACAAATATATTATCATGCTCCAGATTCTTGATACAAAGAAAGTCAAGGATCTCGATGTTGCAACCAGAGTTTCCATTCAACTTCAGCTGACCGACCCTGAACTGAAATCCAGAGACAGAGTCGTGAAAAAAACAGAGAAAGGAAGCCTTTACGCGGCAATGGATGTTGCCTCGGTATGGCTTGATCGTGCTCTTGCCTCCAAATAGGATTTCGAATCATCGAACGAAAGGAATCTATTATTTGGTATGAGAAAATACTTCTTGAGAGTATGTCTGCTTTCCACAGCATTTTCTATTCTGTTTGTGCTTTCCGCCTTTGCAAGCAGCATGGGCGGCGGCACAGTCACTGCAAGCAAACTGAACATCCGCAATGCTGCGGATGCCAGCGCATCCGTTTTGACCGTTGCACCGCGCGGTTCCACTGCGATTATTACCACGCAGTCGAACGGGTGGTACGGGGTCTATTATAACGGATATGCCGGGTATGTCCCTGCAGATTACGTCGACTATACCGGAGAACTGGAGGGGCAATTCGGCGTTGGAATAGTCAACGGCAGTGGTGTCCGAATTCGTTCTGGTCCGAGTTTGACCAGCAATGTTCTTACATACTGCAATACAGGGGCAAAGTTCACCGTGACCGGGATTGATGGTCCCTGGTACCGAATTGTTTTTGATGAAACAGAAGGGTATATTCACAGCAACTATCTTACGATGACAGCACCTGCAGTTTCTGCTATGGCTTCTGCAACGGATGCGGCAATCGCCGACAGTACAGAGGATAACAATACAGGAACAGATCAGGAGGTGTCTGTTGGTACGGCCGTAGAAGCTGTTGCCGCGTCTGATTATACCAGTTGTTCGTCTGGTGAGTACAGCACGTCCGGTGAACGGATTGTAGAAACAGCGCTGCAGTATCTCGGTGTTCCCTATGTCTGGGGCGGCACTTCCCCAAGCGGATTTGACTGTTCTGGTCTTGTCTACTATGTGTATCAACAAAATGGCTATGCCGTCAACCGCACAGCAGAGACACTGTACAGCAATGGTACTTATGTTGATCGGGCGAATCTTCAGATCGGTGATGTTCTTTGCTTCTACAGTGCACCCGGTGGGCCCTATATTGGACATACCGGAATTTACATCGGCAACGGGAAAATGATCCATGCCTCATCTTCGCAAAATGCCATCGCAGTTGCGGATCTGAGCACAGAGTATTTCAATACCCGTTATTGCGGTGCACGTCGCATTATTGCTTAACTGAACAGGGTTCTGACACAACTGAATTCCTATGCAGCTCCATTCCGGGTCGGGTGGGGTTGTTTTTTTATCCTAAAATAAAACGAGCGTCCTGAGAGATCTCTCAGGACGCTTTGCTTATAGGAAATTGATGATTCCATACAAGGTGTGGAAAATCAGAAATCCGATTGTGAATAGGGCAGCAATCCAATTTTGTCTTGCAACGGAAAACAGAAGGAACGCCAGACACGGGGCAATGCAAAGATCCAAAATGATAACCGCGTGGGTAAAGCCAAGATAGTACGTGACCCAGCCCACGAAATAGGCGAAAACCAGTACCGCAATCCCCACGGTAAAGCGCCGATTCGTTGGCCTATCGATGGGGATGACAAAGCACAGCGTTGCAACCAGAAGTGCCTGCAAGACTGACGCGATGACGTCGATGTTGGGCGTTGCGGACGCGCTTCGCAGGATGTCATTAGGAGCAGGAACGGCGAACCAGAGAAGATTGGGGATCATCACCAACAAAAACAATACAAGCCCACAGATGTCAAAGCCAATCCTGTATGAACCAAATTGCCGCATCCTATAACCTCCCGCAGATTCATTTTTTGATGTCATCTTATCATATGTCTATCGTCCGGGCAAGATGGATGCAACTCCATCTTTTTCAAAGTAGCCCGGAACGCATCATTCGAGTTCCGAGCTGTTTTCTGTTAGAAGTTATCCTTCTAGATTGAGCTGTGCGATGGCATCCTCACGCATTTTGTACTTAAGAATTTTACCAGCCGCATTCATGGGGAAGCTATGAACAAAGTCGATGTAACGGGGCACTTTATGGCGTGCCATATGCTCTGTAATATAGGTTTTCATCTCTTCCACGGTCATCTCACAACCGTCGTGCAGAATGATACAGGCCATAATCTCTTCTCCGTATCGTTTGTCAGGGACACCGATGACCTGCACGTCTTTGACGCTGGGGTGTGTGAAGATGAACTCTTCGATTTCTCTCGGATAAATGTTTTCACCGCCGCGGATGATCATATCTTTCAGACGGCCAGTGATATGATAGTTTCCGTTTTTATCACGGCATGCGAGATCTCCGCTGTGAAGCCAACCGTCGGCATCAATAGTGCTTGCGGTGGCCTGCGGCATTTTGTAATAGCCCTTCATGATATTGTAGCCGCGGGCAACAAATTCGCCGGTGACATTGTCAGGGCAATCCAGACCGGTTTCGGGATCGACAATCTTGCACTCGACGTTAGCAAACGCGCTGCCGACTGTGTTGGTACGAACGTCAAGAGAATCATAATAACTGGACATAGTACAGCCGGGAGAGGCCTCTGTTTGACCGTAGACGCTGACGATCTGCTGCATATTCATGATATCTGCGGCTTTCCTCATGAGTTCCGGCGGGCAGTTGGAGCCGGCCATAATGCCGGTACGGATATAGGAAAAATCTGTTTTTGCAAAGTCATCATGCTGCATCATGGCAATGAACATTGTGGGAACGCCATTGAAGCAGGTGATACGTTCCTGATTGATACAGGCCAGAGAGGATTTTGGAGAGAAATAGGGTAGTGGACAAAGCGTTGCACCATGGGTCATCGAAGCAGTCATAGACAGTACCATACCGAAGCAATGGAACATCGGAACCTGTACCATCATACGGTCTGCCGTAGAGAGATCCATGTGATCGCCGATATACTTGCCATTGTTGACAACATTGTAATGGGTCAGCATAACGCCCTTGGGGAAGCCGGTAGTACCAGAGGTGTACTGCATATTGCAGACATCGTGGATATCAACCGCAGCGGCGCGGCGATGAACCTCTTCGATGGGGACACGGTCTGCACGTGCAAGTGCTTCTTCCCAGGTCATGCAGCCTTTTTGACGGAAGCCAACTGTAATGACATTACGCAGGAAAGGCAGTTGTCTGGCATGCAGTGTGTTGCCGGTTGGTGTGTTCTCCAGTTCAGGACAGAGCTCTGCGATGATTGCAGAGTAGTTGGAGTCACGCCAACCCTCTGTCATAACCAGTGTGTGGGTATCGGACTGACGCAGAAGATATTCGGCCTCATGAATTTTATAGGCGGTGTTGACTGTGACAAGGATGGCGCCGATTTTGGTGGTAGCCCAGAAGGTAATGAACCACTGGGGCACGTTGGTGGCCCAAATTGCGACTTTATCGCCGGGCTTGACACCCATGGAAATCAGGGAGCGAGCGAAGGTGTCAACATCATCACGGAATTCACTATAAGTACGGGTGTAGTCGAGCGTGGTATATTTAAAGGCATATTGATCGGGGAATTCGGCGACCATACGATCCAGCACTTCGGGGAAAGTGTGCTCGATAACGATGTCCTTTTTCCAGACATAGCGGCCGGTACTGGTTTCATTCCAGAGGAGATGGTTCTGGCTGCGAGTGTTGCGGTCTAGCTGTTCAATACAGTTTACATAATGTGAAAACACAATGTCTGCAATGCCGAGGTCACCAAGGTCTGCCGGATCCAGTTCCAGAGAGAAAAAGCCGTCGTAGTTGACAGAGCGCAGAGCGTCAAACATTTCTACCAGTGGTAAAGTGCCCTCGCGGATGAGACAGTATTCCAGTTCACCATCTGTGATCATAGAATCCTTCACATGAACATGCTTGATATAGGCGCCCAGATTCTGAATGGTAGTCTCCGCGGACTCATCATGGAAGCGGTAGGGATGGTTCAGATCCCACAATGCGCACAAACTGCCGCTGGCAAAACGATTCAACAGATTACAGAGACGGGCGGTATCGGCATAGATGCCGCAGGTTTCCACAAGCAGAATTACCTTTGTTGACTTTGCTTCGGCCAAAACTTCTGCAATGCAGGCAGCAGAAGTATCGTCCTCTTCTTCTGGGGTCAAACCGTCGCAGCCGGTTGCGTGCATTCGGACATAGGGGATGCCGAGACGAGCTGCAGATGCGATGGCCTCGCGGATTTCCGCTGTGCAGGATTCCAGTATAGTGGGATCACAGATGTTGCAGAGTGTGTCAAGACAGGGGATGGAAAGGCCGTTATGCAGCAACTGTCGGATGGTAGCAGCGGACGCTGCAGGATGCAGCGGACCGTCTGCGCAGCAAAATACATCAGCATGGATATCGTGTAATTCAATGCCATCAAATCCCATATCAATGGCCATATCACAGTAATCGGACCAGGAGTAGCCGGTCCATCCTTTGGTGGAAAAAGAGAGTTTCATTAGATATTCTCCTCATAAACGATTTTGTTCAGTGCGTCCAAATAGGCTAGAATACTTGCGCCGATGATATCGGTAGAAATGCCCTGACCGGAAAACAGTCTGCCATTGCTACGCAGCTTAATCAATGCACTGCCCATGGCCTCACGACCTTCGGTGACTGACTGAATTTGGAAGTCATCCAGTTCATAATGGTGTCCAATGGCCTGTTCAATGGAGAGAAACGCGGCGTCAATGGGGCCGTCCCCGACGGAGAGACCGCGGATCTGACTGCCGTTTTTCAGCAGGTCAATTTGCGCAGTTGCAGAGATGACGTTACCGCTGTTGATGACATAGCTGGTCATTGTATAGGTAGGAGGAACCTGCATTGCCGTACTGGCGACAATGGCATCGAGCTCTTTGGCGCCAACCGGCTTCTTGGCGGCAATGCGGCAGAACGCATCGTAGACAAGTGCCAGATCCTCATCGGACAGCTCATAGCCCTGACGGGCCAGGGCAGCGGCAACGGTGCTGATATCGGCGCTGCTGTCAAGCAGCAGCGTTTCGTCAAGCATCATCCCGGAGAGATCAGCGGACGGTTTCGAATCCTCATTGCGGCTGATCCAGCCGAGCCGTTTCATAGCGCGGTTGAGATTGGTCATGTCCAGTCCACAGACAATGCCGATGGAATCGCCACGGTTGTGGAATACATGGGCGACAGCATCCAGCGCGGCGCAGTTGCGGGCAGATGCCGCAGCATCAATCTGCATCACGCCGGCGCGAACGCAGGAAAAAGCAGAGGCAACAGCCATACCGAGTTCATTGCAGGCACGAACAGCGAGCGTTACAGTTTCCAACGAGGGAATATCCCGATACAGTGCGCCGATGAAATCAATAAATTCCTCAGGCATCATGGTTCCGGCGGTATCGCAGATGGTGATGGTTTTGGCACCTTTGGAAATTGCAGCAGTGATGGCATCACACAAGAAGCTGTGATCGGCGCGGGTTGCATCTTCTGCGGCAAACTCCACATTATCACAGCAGCCTGCCGCGGCAGAAACCAGCGTTTCAATCAATTCCAGCATGTTGGGCGCTTTGCGGTGACAGATGTATTCCATCTGTACAGTAGAGACGGGAACAGATACCAGCAGACGGGGAGAGACTGCGTTTTGTACGTTATTCCAGGTTTCCGCAACCGATTCAACAGTCAGGCCGGTCGGACAGGAAATAGTGCTTCGTTTTACCAGCGTAGAAATGGTGCGCACCAGCAGGGCCTCGGATTTCAGATCCCCGATGGCAGCGGTTTCGATGACATCGACACCCATCTTGTCCAGTTCTTTTGCGAGTTCAATTTTTTCCTTAAAGCTCAGAGAGAAATGAGGATTGGTTGCTTCTTCATGAAGCGTAACATCAGCGATTTGAATTCGTTTCATGCTTGAAATACTCCTTTTTTGGATATAAAAAAATCGCCCATGAGTCAAAACTCAGGGACGACAAACATCGCGGTACCACCCATCTTGCCGCAATACTGCGACCACTCAACGGACTCCAACAAGTCCTGTGCCAAGATAACGGGGCGACCGGAATCCCCTACCACGCAATACGGCTTCAGAGACTCTGCTCCGGAACGAGATCGCGAAATCCATGTGTACTGACTTGCAGCAACCGCCAGCTCTCTGAAACACATCTTTGGATATCACGGAATTCCATCAAAGCATTTGTGATATTGTGATTTTCATTATAGGCAAAAACAAATATCCTGTCAATCATCTTTTTTTATAGGCAAAAAAACTTCCCCATGTTTCACAAAAATTATAGGGATATGGTGCGGCAATGATGGTAAGAATTGTCAACTACTGGTGGAGATATTACGTTTGATCTGGGAGATTGCATTTTTTTCCAGACGAGAAACCTGTGCCTGGCTGATGCCAATTTCACTGGCGACTTCCATCTGGGTTTTGCCGTCATAATAACGGAGTGCAAGAATGTGTTTTTCTCGATTTCCAAGACGGGAAATGGCCTCACTCAGTGCGATTTGTTCCAGCCAGCTGTCATCTGTATTTTTGGAGTCGCTGACTTGATCCATGACGCACAAACTTTCTCCCCCATCGGTATAGATTGGTTCATATAGAGAGACGGGATCACAGATGGCGTCCATAGAAAAAACGACTTCGGAACGATGGATACCAAGCAATGCGGCAATTTCATCCACTGTGGGTTCTCTTTGACTTTCTCGCATCAAAGATTCCTTGGCCTGTAAGACACGGTAGGCGGTATCGCGGGTACTGCGGCTGACACGGATGGCGCTGTTGTCGCGGAGATAGCGTCGGATCTCTCCGGCGATCATTGGAACGCCATAGGTAGAAAAGCGGACACTTTGAGAAATATCAAAGTTGTCGATGGCTTTAATCAGGCCGATACAGCCAACCTGGAACAGATCGTCTACATTTTCGCCGCGGCTGGAAAATCGTTGTAAGACCGATAATACCAGCCGGAGGTTGCCGGAGATGAGTGTTTCTCGTGCATGGGCATCACCCTGCTTTGCACGGTATAGCAAATCCTGAGTCTCTTCGTTTTTCAGGACCTTGAGTTTTGACGTGCTGATACCGCAGATCTCAACTTTGCCTTGCATACTGTTTGTACCTCCGGATTGAAATCCAAGATAGAAACAGTATTTCCCATAGTGGAGATTTGATACATAGCCGCTGAAAAACCACAGGATTACAGTTTTAAAAAACTACCCCCTTAGGGGCTTGCGAAAAAGAACACAAATGTTTTAAGCTTATAACAGCGAGTCTCGTTTGAATATTTTACAAAGGAGAAAAAGTGGATGAAAAGAGTTTTTGCG
This sequence comes from Oscillospiraceae bacterium, assembly GCA_050944035.1. Classification (GTDB taxonomy): domain Bacteria; phylum Bacillota; class Clostridia; order Oscillospirales; family Oscillospiraceae; genus JBMNQH01. The sequence continues at coordinate 12,862 of JBMNQH010000006.1, forward strand.
TGGTTTATGATTGTGGCAATGCTGGCCGCGTGCCTGTGCGGCTGTGGCAATTCTGGAACCGAAAAAGATGCGGAGAAAGAGAACAAGATAGAAGATACAGAAAGTGCCATCACTGTGACGGATCTGGACGGAAAAACCTATACCTTTGACGAGCCGCTGGATAAGGTTATTGTACAGTGGTCCGGTGCAGGTGGTCCGTTTATCCCCATGTCTGCATTCTTTGGCAAAGATGTTTACAAACATATTGCGGCAATGGACAATACACTCCAGGACAACCGAGCCGATATGTGGGAAAATTATTTAAAAACAGTTCCGGAGCTGGCTGATCTTCCTGTAGTCGGCGGTCTGGATTCTGACGAGTGTAATGTTGAACTGGCTCTTTCCTGCGGCGCGGATGCAGTTATCACCCCCATTGGCATGAAAGCAAGTATTCAGGACAGTATTCAGCCAAAGCTGGAAGAAGCAGGTATCCCGGTCATTTACGTTGATTATCATTCTGAAACGATTGAAAATCACACAAAATCAACAGAACTCTTAGGGCAGCTGTTTGGCAAAGAAGAAATTGCACAGCAGATGATTGATACTTATGTCTCACATGTAACCAATGTGTATGACCGTGTAGAGGAACTACTGAAGACAAATGAACGTCCAACCGTTTATACTGAAGTTGGTATGGGTGGACCGGATGAGTATGGCAATTCTGCAACCAATAGCTATATGTGGGGCGCTATAGCCTATAACTGCGGCGGTACCAGCATCGGCGACGGGGTCCTGCAGAACACTGGTGCCCTGGAAGCGGAATATATTATTTCCACAAACCCGGATAAGATCATTTTTTCCGGTTCTTACTGGCCCGCAAATGAAACATCAATTCGAATGGGGTTCCAGGCGGATGAGGATACCACAAGAGAACTGGTTGCTGCATATCTGGAACGTCCCGGCTGGAGTGAGCTGGATGCAGTAAAAAACGGTGAAGTATATGTTCTGCATCATGGTGCAGCAAGAGAAATCTTTGACTACTGCTCTGTAGAAGCTATGGCGAAGTCCATTTGGCCGGAAGAGTTTGCAGATCTGGATCCGGAAGCTTCTCTGAGAGAATTCTTTGAGACATTTCTACCTTATGAATTCAGCGGTTTGTGGTATCTGGAGTACTAAATGAAAACAAAGGAATCTGAGAAACAGTTTCACTATCAGTCCTATACCGCAAAAAAAATTATCATGATGTTGATTGGACTTCTCATCTGTGTTGTTGCATTTACAGTGGATGTTTCAATTGGGTCGTCCAACCTGGCAATAAAAGATGTAATGAAGGCAATATTTCAAAGAAATCAGGTAGATGCTCTGGTTCATAATATTGTTTGGGTATATCGTCTGCCAACCTCAATTATGGCATTGCTTGTAGGCGCAGCTCTGGGTCTTGCCGGAGCTGCCATGCAAACGATCTTGAATAATCCGCTTGCCAGCCCTTACACGCTTGGGATTTCAGCCGGCGCGGGTGTGGGTGCTGCCATTGCCATGTTAACCGGATTGGGAGCGCTGGCATTTGTGGGGAAATATCTGGTACCTATCTCGGCGTTTGTATTTGCCCTACTGGCATGTCTTGGGATTTATGTTGTTAGCCGAATCAGAAATTTTACTTCTGAGGTTATGGTACTAACCGGTATCGGGATGGTATTTTTCTTTCAGGCTCTTCAGTCATTTTTGCAGTATATGGCCTCTCCAGAAGCATTGCAGAGCATTGTATTTTGGACCTTTGGCAGTCTGAACAAGGCAGACTGGACAAATATCGCAATTTTATTGGCAGTTTGTGTCGTTGTATTTCTGGCAATTTACAGACGCAGCTGGATGCTGACTGCGATGAAACTGGGCGATGAAAAAGCAAAAAGCCTGGGCATTGACGTGGAACGACTGCGTATGGTTATCTTTGTTCTGATTTCTTTGCTGACTGCAACGGCGGTTGCTTTTGTAGGAAGCATCGGTTTTATTGGAATTGTCGGTCCTCATATAGCCAGAATGCTTCTGGGAGAAGATCAAAGATTTTATTTGCCTATGTCGGCCATCTGTGGCTCGGCTATACTTTCCATTGCCTCCATTGCAACGAAAGTTGTTGTACCGGGAGCGGTATTCCCGATCGGGATTCTGACATCTCTGATAGGTGTTCCCTTCTTTTTTGCTCTGATTATCAAAAAGAAAGGATAGACGTATGATAGAAATAGAACATTTGTCCTTCCAATATGGGGACACCCCCGTTTTTAAAGATATCAGTTTTCAGGCAAAGCCAGGAGAGATTACATCTATCATTGGCCCGAATGGTACCGGTAAGACGACGATGCTTCGTTGTATTGCGGGACTCAGAAAGGGACAGGGTACTGTAAAGGTGCTGGGAGAAGAATTGACACAGCTTTCCAGAGTGAAAATCTCAGAATTGATTGGCTATTTGGAGCAGAGTACCGACTGCAGTGCAGAACTGAATGTATTTGAAGTGATTCTTCTGGGCAGATTAAACCAATTATCCTTCAGGATTTCTGAGGAAGATACGGCGCTCGTGCAAAAATATATGAAGCTATTGAATATTTCCCAATTTGCAGATCGTAAGATCAGCGAACTGTCCGGTGGACAGCGGCAACTGGTTTTTATTGCTCAGACCTTGATTAAAAGGCCCAAAATTTTGATTCTGGATGAACCAACCAGCGCTTTGGATATGAACAGGCAGTTTATGCTGATGGAGTTTGTACGGAAAATTACAAAGGAAGAGGGCTATACAACTTTGGTAACCGTTCATCATCTGGATATTGCGGCGCGGTATTCTGATCAGGTTGTGGTTTTGGATGAAGGAAAGGTTTATCAGGTTGGAAGAGCGGAAGAAGTCTTTTCAACCAAGATGCTCCGGGAAGTATATAAGGTTGATTCGGAACTCTACTTTGACAAAAAGAAGCAGCCGCACATTGTGGCATTGGGACCTATTTGACAGGGGGAAAACATGAACTTATCGGAAACGATTAAAAACGGCTGGGAAATTTCTGCAGAAGGATATAGTAAAAAAGTAGTTGTAGAAGAGTTTGAACAGCCGGGAAGAGAGATATGGACGAATCTGATTTTAGAGAAGGCTCCTTATGAAGGAAAACTGAATATTCTGGATGTGGGGACTGGTCCCGGTGTATTTGCAACGATTCTTTCCATGGCGGGACATCAGGTAACAGGAATTGATATTTCTCCTAATATGTTAAAAGAAGCGAGGGAGAACTCTTACAGAATGGGAGTAAGTCCTACCTATTTGGAAATGGACACGCAGGAAATTGATTTCCCAGAAAATACCTTTGATTTGATTATCAGCCGTAATGTGGTCTGGATCATGCAGGAACCAGAAAAAGCATATGCCAGCTGGCTTCGCTGCCTGAAACCCGGAGGCAGAGTGATCGTATTCGATGGCGGTCATGCGGCGAGAGAAAAAGGGACTTTTCAGGAGGATTACCATAACAGGAGAAACAAAGCATATTTTGAAAAATTCGGAGAAGATCCCCCCATATCTTTCCAGGCAGATCAGTATGAGGCCGCCAGAGGCTGGAAACGGGAACTAAAGCTGACCTATGAAGCAAGACCGGAGTGGGATGCGGAAACAATGAGACAGCTTGGATATGAAAGTGTTCATTGGGACGATGTCAATGACATATCCAATTACAATGAGAAGTTAAAATGCCTGTATCAGGATAAGCGTATCTTTTTCAGACTGTGCGGCACTAAGCCTAAGTACTAGCTGCAGCAGTGTAGTATAATGTCATTGACTGTATCTCGCGAAACAAAAACAGTCCTATCGTTATCGATAGGACTGTTTTTTATTAGATGTTACTAAGCTCCGGAGATCAAGACATCGGAAATTGCATAGATATCCATATCGAGACCTTTTTTCATTTGCAGCGCCGTTTCAATATCGACGTCTGTACAGCGATCGCAGTGGGTGCACACAATGCAGTTGCTGCGACCGGACAATAAAATCTGTACGGCATGATATCCCATCCGGGAGGCAGTGACACGATCCCGCACATTGGGAGAACCGCCGCGCTGTACATGGCCGAGGACAGAAACACGGGTATCCATGCCAGTCGAATTTGCGATGACCTCGCCAATGGCTGCGGCAGAAGCTGCACCTTCTGCAACGATAATCATAAAGTGTGTGCGTCCACGCGCGCGGCCGGTTCGAATACGGCTAAGAACATCATACTCCAGATCGACCTCCCGTTCCGGGACTAGGATGGCAGTGGCGCCGACTGCAATGCCTACATAGAGTGCAAGATACCCGGAGCGGTGTCCCATAACCTCAACCACAGAACAGCGTTCATGGGACATCATGGTATCGTGCAGTTTGTCGGTCATTTGGATGGCGGTATTGCAGGCCGTGTCATATCCGATGGTATAGGAGGTACAGGCGATGTCGTTGTCGATGGTCGCCGGGATGCCAACAACATCGATTCCGTGTCGGGAGAGATCCAGCGCTCCACGGAATGTACCGTCACCGCCGATGGCAATCAAGGCGTCAATACCGTGTGCACGGCAGACATCAGCGGCCTGTTGCTGACCGGCTTCCTCTAAGAATTCGGAAGATCGTGCTGTGTAAAGAATGGTACCGCCAAGGCCGGTAATACCGCTGACATCCAGTGCAGAGAGCGGTACCAAATCGTTATGGATCAATCCATGATAACCGCGGCGAATTCCAATGCTTTCGATGCCATAAGCGTGGGCAGTCCGAACCACGGCACGAATTGCAGCGTTCATGCCCGGCGCATCGCCGCCGGAAGTCAGAATACCGATGCGTTTGACAGTTGGGTGCAAACAATCAACTCCATTTCTTCTGATGCTGCTATTAGTGTATGCAGATTTTTCCGACGGTTTCTGGTAAAATATAGCGATTACATATGCCGTGCCATTTCATGCCGCAGACGGTTAATGATCCGCTTTTCCAGCCGGCTGATGTAAGATTGCGAGATCCCCATGTAATCAGCGACTTCTTTTTGGGTATATTCTGAATGACCCATCAAGCCGAACCGCATCAAAATGATCGTGCGCTCCCGCTCACTCAACTTATCGATGGCGTCCATCAAAATCCGGCGGTCAATGTCGTCCTCAAGCGGCCGCATCACCATATCCTCATCGGTGCCGAGGACGTCGGAGAGCAGCAATTCGTTTCCGTCCCAATCGGTATTGAGCGGTTCGTCGAAAGAAATCTCAATGCGTTGCCCGCTGACCTTACGCAGATACATGAGGATTTCGTTTTCGATGCAGCGAGAGGAGTAAGTGGCCAGTTTGATGTTTTTATCAGAGCGGAAGGTGTTGACAGACTTGATCAGACCGATGGTGCCGATGGAAATGAGATCTTCCAGATTGATACCAGTGTTCTCAAACCGGCGGGCGATATAAACCACCAGACGTAGATTGTGTTCAATCAGACGTTGCTTGGCCTGTTTGTCACCTTGTTCCAGTGCGGCAATGGTAGCTTCTTCGTCTGCACGGTCCAACGGTGGCGGCAGGGTATCGCTGCCGCCAATATAGAACAGTGGTGGTGCTGCTTGGATACCCAGTGACGACAACAGTCGCTGAAGTTTCACATAACATCGGAGCCGAAGCAATTGCAGTGTTTTGGATGGAAATTGTTTCATAATCATACCTCAGAATGCAGCTGGTCTACTCAAAGAACTGCCGAAAATTCTTCATCTGCACAGAGCCGACTAGGCGAAATGGCAACCAGAACCGTACGATCAACAGTACCGTTTACCAAAAGGGTGTCCGGACGAAAGGCTGCAAGCAAATTCTGAGAAATGCCAACAGCAGAGTAGGGGATCAGACGGACAGTATTGCATCCACCGCAGCAGGAAAGCAGTTCGACCAGTTCCATGGGAGAAGCGGTCCGGAACTGTGTTTGCAGTTCACTTGGGAAGAGCGATGCCAAAATCGGAGCATCCACCACCATCACGCGGTAACCGCTGAGTGGATCCCGAAGCTCATTTCCAGTGTCTTGCAGGGCAGAGAACTGAACTGTTTTTCCGTTATGTGTCAGCGTGATAGAAAACAACGTTCGGTCTGCTTTTCTTCCTGCATGGCGGAATACCAAGGTTACGGTGGCATAACAGGCGATAAAAGAGAATAAAAGTGTTTTCATGGAAATTGGAAGAAAAATCCCACTATTGGCAGAAGAGATGCCAAGGAACGAACAGGCCCATACCGCACCGCCAAATGCAGCGGAGAGAATCAGAAAAATAGCAAAATTCCGAAGCGGTTTTCCGGTAAATCCGTAGGCAATGAGAACCATGGTTGCGGCAAGCAGCAGCTTAACGGTGGCAAGATGAAGCAGCGTATGGTTCCAGAGGACACAGGCTACAGCATAGAGGCCGCCCAACAAGGCGGCAAGTAAAATACGCCAGCGGATCAGAGGCAGAGAGGCGATGCGTCCGGCTGCGAGCAGAATCAGATAATCGGTTGTCAAATTGAGCAGGAAAAAACTGTCTATGTAAATGACGTTCATAAGGCGATTATAGTGAGAAGGAATTGCAAAGATTGTCAATTATCAATTGTCAATCTATAAATTTTGTGATAGGATAATTCTGCTGAATAGGCAGGATGTTGCCTTTTTCAACAGATTACCGTGAAAATACGGTTTTACGGTGCTGTTTTTCAGGCAGAAAGAGCGGGACTTGTCGTATGGTTTGTCCCGAAGTTATGCAGTTACAGAATAGCAGGGATTGAAAACATTGACCGGAGGGAATGTAAAGTGGAAGAAAAAAAGCTGATGTATAAGCGAGTTCTTCTTAAGATAAGCGGCGAGGCACTCGCTGGCGAGAAAAAAACCGGATTGGATTTTGCGTTGATTCGTGAAGTTTGCAAGACAGTCAAGGAATGTGTGGATCTGGGCGTTGAGGTGGGAATTGTGGTTGGCGGAGGCAATTTCTGGCGTGGCGTCAAAGACGGCGGCGGAAAGATGGATCGTGTCCGTGCGGATCATATGGGTATGATGGCAACGGTGATGAACAGTCTCGCACTTGCCGACGTGCTCAACCAGCTGGGTGTGGATGCCCGTGTCCAGACCGCATTGGAGATTAAGGCCGTTGCAGAACCCTATGTTCAGAAAAAAGCCGTTGCGCATCTGGAGGCCGGTAAAGTGGTCATTTTCGGCTGCGGTACGGGTTGCCCCTATTTCTCCACGGACACTGGTGCGGTTCTGCGGGCAGCAGAGATTCAGGCCGACGCCATCCTCCTCGCAAAGAACATTGACGGTGTCTACAGTGCCGATCCGAAAAAAGACCCCGATGCAGTGCGCTATGACAGCATCACATACGACGAGGTTCTGGCAAAACACCTTGCTGTGATGGATATCACTGCAACGTCTATGGCCATGGATAACCATATTCCGGTTATTGTATTCGCTGTTAAGGAGCCGCAAAATATTATCCGTGTTCTGCATGGCGAACCGATCGGAACAACCGTCAAAGCATAACAGTATTTTATTAATCAAATCACATAGGAGGTATTTACAATGTCCAACGATTATGCTGAATTCAAAGCCAAAATGCAAAAAACCACAGAGGTTCTTAGTGCACAGTTTGCATCTGTCCGAGCAGGCAAGGCCAATGCTGCTGTGCTTGACCAGATCATGGTAGACTATTACGGTGTACCCACCCCGATCCAGCAGATCGCCTCTGTTTCTGCCCCCGATCCCCGCACATTGATGATTCAGCCTTGGGATACCAATGCGCTCAAGGCAATTGAAAAGGCGCTTCAGACCTCTGAACTGGGCATCAATCCCCAGAACGACGGTCGTGTCATTCGTCTGGTCTTTCCCCAGCTGACCGAGGAGCGCAGAAAAGAACTTGCCAAGCAGGTTAAAAAGTACGGGGAAGAAGCCAAGGTTGCAATCCGCAACATTCGTCGTGATGCCATGGATAAGTTCAAGGCCATGAAGAAAAAATCCGAAATCACAGAAGATGATTTGAAGGATATGGAAAAAGATCTGCAAAAGATGACCGACGAGTTTATCAAGGAAGTTGACAAACTTATGGAAAAGAAAGAAAAAGAACTCTTCGAAATCTGATGGCGTTCTGTGCATCCGTCCCGACCGCACTGCGGTCGGGACAAGACACATAGTACGAAAAATATCGAACAGATCTGAGGATTGTTGTTGAGCTATGAGACTGTTTCAAAGAAAGAAAAAGGGAAAACAGGCGGAGGAGATGGATCTTACGCATCTCCCCCGCCATGTTGCCATTATCATGGATGGAAATGGACGCTGGGCGTCCAATCGCGGTCTACCGCGGACCGCTGGGCATGCCGCAGGGGCGGAAACATTCCGAAGCATTGCGACCTACTGTAAGAATCTTGGGCTGGACTATCTCACCGTCTATGCATTTTCCACAGAGAACTGGAAGCGACCCAAAAACGAAGTGGAAACCATCATGGGTTTGCTGGAAAAATATCTGCTGGAGGCCATCGCGAAGATGGAAAAAGAGCAGATTCGAATGAAAATTCTGGGCGATACAGAGTCCCTATCTCCGAAACTGCAACAGCTGATTGCCAGAACGGAAGAGATCAGCGAAGAGCTGGGAGACACCTGTTTTCAGGTAAATATCTGTTTGAATTATGGCGGACGGGATGAAATTGTAAAAGCGGCCAAACGATATGCAGAAGCGGTTGCTGCCGGGCATGCGGATCCGAGCACACTGACAGAAGAGGAATTTTCGCGCTATCTTTATACCGCGGATATTCCGGATCCGGACCTGATTCTTCGTCCCAGCGGAGAGCTTCGACTTTCCAATTTCTTGCTTTGGCAGGCTGCGTATACGGAGTTTTATTTTTGTGATGTACTCTGGCCGGATTTTGATGAGGAAAAGTTTCGTGAGGCCATTGTGGCATTTCAGAAGCGCAAACGTAGATTTGGAGATGTAAGATAAGATGTTAACAAGAATCATTGTCGCTGTGATTGCGATTCCGCTTTTAATTGCAGTCATCTTTTTCACACCCCTGGTTGTTTTTGGATTGGTTGTCGCTGTGATTGCTTCCTTTGCAGCCTGGGAACTGCTTCGTTGTGTCAAGCCGGACATCAACCGCCGCTATCAACTGTATACCAGCGTTTGTGCTGCCATTATTCCGCTTGGCAGTGTTCTTAGCGGCTGGAACGCCGTCGTTCTTGCGGCGATGTTTCTGCTGATGTTGCTCATTTTTGGGGAACTGATGTGGAGTTTCCAAAAAGAGAACCGTTTGGAGCTGGACGTTATTATGCTGGTTTTGATGGGCGGCATTGTCCTTCCGTTGATGCTTTCGTCACTGGTTCGGCTTGGGTTGCATAAAAATTCTCCGCAATATATTCTGCTCCCGTTTATTGCGGCTTTTTCCAGTGACAGCGGCGCTTATTTTATCGGAACATTTTTTGGAAAAACCAAAATGACGCCCCATCTCAGCCCCAATAAGACCATTGAGGGTGCAGCCGGCGGTTTCATTTTTTCCGTCATCGATATGATTATCTATGGAATTGTACTGCAATTTCTGGGGTATCAGGTCAATTTCCTGGTTCTGGCCATCTATGGATTTTTTGGCAGCCTTGCCTGTCAGCTTGGCGATCTCAGTTTCTCTGCGATTAAACGAATTTGTGGGATCAAAGACTATGGCAATCTGATCCCGGGGCACGGCGGTATGCTGGATCGATTTGACAGCATGTTCTTTACTGCACCCATGATTGAAATTTTGGTGCTTTGGGTACCTGCCATTCTGAAATAGGATGTTTGAGATATGATACATGCAATTTCCATACTGGGTTCGACCGGCTCTGTGGGCCGGCAAACCATCGCAGTGGCACAGCGCCTGGGGATTCGTATTCTTGCTTTGACCGCAAACTCAAATGCAAAATTGCTGGAGGAGCAGGCACGCCTGCTCCATCCTGCTTTTGTGGCGCTTTACGACGAAACGGCGGCCAATATGCTGCGGTTTGCGCTTGCGGATACGGATATCCGGGTCGGAAGCGGACTGAGCGGTTTAATAGAAGCAGCCGTTCTGGAAGAAGCAGAGGCTGTGATTACCGCGGTTTCCGGCTCTGTGGGATTGCGCCCCACTTTGGCGGCAATTGAACAGGGCAAACGAATCGGGTTGGCGAACAAAGAGACGTTGGTCTGTGCTGGTGCGATTGTGATGCAGAAGGCGCGGGTATCCGGGGCTGAGATTGTTCCGGTCGATTCCGAGCATTCTGCCATTTTTCAATGCCTTTCCGCGGGCCAACCGCGTGAGATTCAAAAACTTTTGCTGACAGCCTCTGGCGGAACATTTCATGGCCGGAGCAGAGCGGAGTTGGAGAATGTTACGCCGGAGCAGGCTGTTTGTCACCCCAACTGGAATATGGGTGTGAAAATCAGCATTGATTCTTCCACCATGATGAACAAGGGATTGGAATTTATTGAGGCCATGCATCTGTTTGATGTGAGACCGGATGACATTGAAGTTCTGATTCATCCAGAGAGCATTGTCCATTCTATGGTTGCGTTTCAGGACGGCGTTGTTGTGGCACAGCTCGGTGTACCGGATATGGGACTGCCGATCCAATATGCTTTGACATATCCCGAACGCCACCCTTCCCATGTCTCCGCACCCGACTTTGCCACACTGGCAAAGCTGACGTTTGAGCGGCCAAATCTGGATCATACGCCCTGTTTACGGCTTGCCATGGATTGCGCACGGGCTGGCGGTACGGCGCCGGCAGTCATGAATGCGGCCAACGAAGAGGCAGTTGCGCTGTTTCTACGGCATCAAATCGGGTATAATCAGATATATGACTGTGTTGCGGAAGCGGTACAGCGCATAAAGATAGTACAAAATCCGGATTTGGCATGCATCCTTGCTGCCGATCAGGAGGCAAGACAATTGATCAACAGGAACTATTGCAAGTAAAATCGAGGGATTTCCGCATGTATATTATTCTGGCAATATTGATTTTTGGTGTTTTGATTGCAACTCATGAATTGGGGCATTTTATTGTGGCGAAGCTCTGCGGCATTCGCGTACTGGAGTACTCCATTGGTATGGGACCGGCAGTCTGGAAAAAACAGGGAAAGGAAACGGAATACAGTTTCCGCATTCTGCCGATCGGTGGTTATTGTGCCATGGAGGGCGAAGATGAGGAATCAGAGGATCCCCGTGCTTTTACCAGCCAACCAGTGTGGAAGCGGGCGTTGGTTCTGGTTGCAGGAACCATGATGAACTTTCTCACCGGTTTGCTTCTGATTCTTGTGCTGTTTTCTATTTCTGACCGTTTCGCCAGTCCGACCATTGCAGATTTTATGGAAGGCTGCCCTTATGAGGGGGAAACCGGCTTCCAGAAGGGCGATACGATCTATGAGATCAACGGTCACAGAATCTATTTCAACTACAATGTCACCACCTATCTGCAACGGGATGATGACGGTGTTGTGGATGTGGTTCTGCTCCGCAATGGCGAAAAGGTCTATCTGAACAATTACGAATTGCAGTTGCAGGATTACGACATCGACGGAACGGTTGTACAGCGTTACGGCTTCTATTTTGCTCCGGCAGAATCCGGTGTCTGGAATACGTTGAAGTATTCCTGGTACTGTTCGTTGGATTTTGTACGGCTCATTTGGATGAGTCTTGGCGATCTGATTTCGGGTGGCGTTGGTGTCAAGGATCTGTCAGGACCGGTTGGCGTTGTCAGTATGATGAACGATGTTGGACAGAGTTCAGAGACAGTGTCCGAGGCGTTGTATATGATTACCTATCTGGCGGCATTTATTGCCATCAACCTGGCCGTCATGAACCTGTTGCCTATCCCTGCGCTGGATGGCGGACGAATTTTCTTTCTGTTTGTAACAGCCATCATCCAGAAGGTCATCGGCAGAAAGATCGACCCAAAATACGAAGGATATGTGCATCTGGGCGGGTTTGCCCTCTTACTTGCCTTGATGGTGTTTGTCATGTTCAATGACATTGTGAAAATTTTTGCGGGGTAATCTATGCTTAGAATGGAAACAAAACAGATTCACGTTGGTACAATGGCAATCGGTGGCGGTGCGCCCGTCACCGTGCAGTCTATGACCAATACCAAAACAGAAGAAATTGAGGCCACCCTGGAACAGATAGCCCGCCTGCAAGAGGCGGGCTGCGATGTCGTACGGCTTGCTGTGCCACATAAGAAGGCGGGGTGCGCGCTGGCCGCCATCCGTGCAGAAACGACTGTACCGTTGGTGGCAGATATCCACTTTGACTACCAGCTAGCCTTAATGGCAGCGGAAGCAGGTTTTGACAAGATCCGGATCAATCCCGGCAATATCGGCGCACCGGAACGGGTCAAAGCGGTGGCCGACGCTTGTAAGATGCATCAGATACCCATTCGGATTGGCGTGAACGGCGGTAGCCTGGAACCGGCGATTCTACAGCGCTATGGTGGGAGACCGACCCCAGCGGCAATGGTGGAGAGTGCAGCAAGGCATGTTGCCCTGCTGGAGCAGTGCGGTTTTACCGACATCTGCATTTCTCTGAAAGCATCCGACGTATCGACAACGGTAGAAGCCTATCGCCTGGCATCGGAACGCTTTCCTTATCCGCTGCATCTGGGCATCACGGAGTCCGGAACCAGCTACCAGGGAACGATACAATCCGCGGTGGGCATCGGTGCAATGCTGATGACCGGGATCGGGGACACGATTCGCGTTTCTCTGACCGCAGACCCGGTGGAAGAGGTGCGCGCAGGTATCTCCATTTTGAAAGCGGCAGGTCTGCGGCGGAGCGGCGTGCGGCTGGTTTCCTGTCCAAGCTGCGGCCGCTGTGACTATGACCTGATCGGGACAGCCAACGAGGTTGAAGCGCGTTTGCAGCATTTGGACTGTGATATTACCGTTGCCGTAATGGGTTGTATTGTCAATGGCCCGGGAGAGGCAAAAAATGCAGAATACGGCATCGCCGGCGGAAAGGGAAAAGGAATTCTCTTCAAGCGTGGGGAAGTTGTGGCCACAATTCCGTCTGAACAGTTGGCAGATGCACTGGTTCATTTGATAGAAAGCGAGTGTACACGGTGAACAAGGAGAAAGTTCCATTTTTAGAGATGTTTCCTGAACTTTCAGGCATGGATGGCCTCTGTGGCGGGCTAAGAAATGCAGCGGTACTCTCCGTCTTAATTGAGAAAGAGCAGTCTTCCATGGCTTTGGTTGTGCAGTTCGGTCGTACAGCGGCACCAGCAGAGCTGCGGACGTTGGAGGACGGCATTGCGGAGGCCTTTGGTCTGGAGCTTGTCCAGATCAAACCACAGGAGCCCAAACCGAAAGGGAACAAGAAAAAAGCAAAAAAAGTACCAACAGGCAATGTGATTTATGGACGGGCAATCAAAAAGCAGCCGGTACCCATCTCCACCCTGACAATGGAATCCGGTTCTGTCGTGATTCAAGGGGAAGTTTTCGCAGTAGAACACCGGGAGATTCAGAAACGGAAGGCGGTGGTGATGGGATTTGATATCACAGACTACACCAGTTCGATTCATGTCTCACGGTTTATGCGGGAAGGAGAGGACCGGGAGGTCCTCAGCAAAATCAAAAAGGGTGCCTATCTGACCATAGAAGGTACGGTGACCTATAACCGTTATGACGAGGATATCAATCTGGAGCCGCGCAATATCATGGTCGGGAAAAAGCAGCTCCGCCAGGACAAGGCGCTGGAAAAGCGCGTAGAACTCCACTTACATACCTGTTATTCGACCCTGGATGCATTGACCAATCCGGCTGCAGCCATTGAGCGGGCAGCGATGTGGAAGCATCCGGCCATCGCCTTTACCGACCACGGTACCGCGCAGGCGTTTCCTGAAGTCTGGAAAGCCGGTAAAAAACACGGCGTCAAGGTCATCTATGGTCTGGAAGGCTATTACATCAACGACGTGGATGGCAAACTTGCAGTTTGTGGCAGCTCTGACCGACCGCTGACCGATGAATTTGTAGCCTTTGATCTGGAGACGACAGGATTGAACAACGCCGAAGAGGCGATTACAGAGATCGGTGCGGTGATTTTTCGAAATGGAGAGGTGGTTGACCGATTTGAAACCTTTGTCAATCCGGGAAAACCAATTCCACCTGTAGTCAGCCAGTTGACCGGCATTTATGACAAGGATGTGGCGGATGCGCCCGATCCGGCAACAGCGCTGGCGGCATTTGTTGATTTTGTAGGAGATCGTCCGGTTGTCGCCCACAATGCAGATTTTGATATGGGATTTGTGGAATGCGGTTGCCTGGCAGCAGGATTGGTATTCCATCCTGTGGTTTTGGATACGCTGGTTCTTTCGCAGGTCTTACTGCCGGATATGCGAAAGCATAAGCTGGATATTGTGGCATCCCGGCTGGGACTGCCGGAGTTCCGTCATCACCGCGCAGCGGACGATGCCATAACGGCTGCCTATATTATGGACAAGTTCCTTTCCATGCTGCAAAAACAGGGAATCAAAACCATTGACGAAATAGAACCCTATATTCAAAATCTGCGCGCAGCGCAAAAACCCAGCCGTCGTACCCACCATATCATTTTGCTGGTCAAAAATAAGGTGGGACTCAAGAATCTCTATAAGCTGATTTCCCTCTCACATCTGGAGCATTTCCGAAAGAATCCCATCATTCCGAAGAGCTTGCTGATGCAGTACCGTGAGGGTCTGATTATCGGGTCCGCCTGTGAAGCCGGAGAGGTGTTTTCTGCAATTGTCCGGCATCGAAGTCTATCTGAACTCCGCCGACTGGCTTCTTTTTATGATTATCTGGAAATTCAACCGCTTTGCAACAATGAATTTCTTGTATCAGAGGGGAAAGCAGCAGATGCGGAAGCGCTGCGCGAGCTCAACCGCACGGTGATCCGACTGGCGGATGCTCTTGGAAAACCGGTTGTCGCGACCGGTGACGTGCATTTTCTGGACCCCCAGGATGAGATCTATCGCCACATTTTAATGGCAGCCAGAAAGTTCTCCGATGCGGATCGGGAACTGCCAATCTATTTTAAGACGACCGATGAGATGTTGCAGGAGTTTTCCTATCTTGGATCAGAGCGGGCATTTGAGGTTGTTGTGCGGAATCCAACGCAAATTGCCGAACAGGTGGAGGAGTTTGAACTGCTTCCAAAGGATCTGTTCACACCAAAAATTGAGAACTCTAAAGAGGATCTGGAGCGGTTGGTCTATAACCGGATGCACGAGCTATACGGTGATACTCCACCGGAAATCGTGACCACCCGGATTGAGACAGAACTGCACGACATCATCACCTGTCGGTATGACGTCATCTATATGAGTGCGCAAAAACTGGTCTCAAATTCGCTTGCTGCCGGGTATCTGGTTGGTTCCCGTGGCAGCGTTGGATCCTCCCTTGTTGCCTATATGTCGGGGATTACAGAGGTAAACTCCTTGCCAGCGCATTACCGCTGTGAACATTGTAAATACAGCGATTTTGAATCCGGAAAGGACTATGGCTGTGGTGCCGACATGCCGGACAAGCATTGTCCGGTCTGCGGTGCGCCGTTAAAGAAGGAGGGCTTTGATATTCCCTTTGAGACATTCCTTGGTTTTGGCGGGGATAAGGTGCCGGATATCGACTTGAACTTCTCCGGCGAATATCAGGCAAGAGCGCACAAGTATACAGAAGAGCTCTTTGGCCGGGATCATGTGTTCCGTGCCGGAACCATTGGCACACTGGCAGATAAGACAGCATATGGTTATGTCAAAAAATATCTGGCGGAGCGCAACCTGGTTGTAACCAAGGCGGAGGAAAACCGGTTGTCCCAAGGTTGTGTCGGCGTCAAGCGTACCACCGGCCAGCACCCCGGTGGACTGGTTATCATTCCACAGGATATGGACGTGACGGATTTTTGTCCGGTTCAGCATCCCGCCGAGGACAAGGATTCTGACATTATTACGACACACTTCGAATATCACTGCATGGAGGCCAACCTGCTGAAGCTGGATGAGCTGGGGCATGATGATCCAACCATGATCCGAATGTTGGAAGACCTGACCGGTGTCAACGCCCGTGCAATTCCGTTGGATGACCCGGAGACCATGCGGATTTTCCGCTCACCGGAACCGTTGGGATTGCCGGATGATGATCCAATCATCGGAAAAACTGGTTCGATTGGTATTCCGGAGTTCGGAACCAGTTTTACGCGACAGATGCTGGTCGACACGCAGCCGACGGGATTTGATACCCTGGTGCGTCTGTCCGGCTTTTCTCACGGTACAGACGTTTGGCTCGGCAATGCAAAGGATCTGATTCTCTCCGGCACGGCCAACATCAATCAGACCATTGGCTGCCGTGACGACATCATGCTGTATCTGATTTCCATGGGTATGAATGAACAGAAGGCTTTCAAAATTATGGAGGGTGTCCGAAAGGGAAGAAGTCTTTCTCCGGAGCAGGAACAGGATATGATGGATTTGCAGGTGCCGCAGTGGTACATTGATTCCTGTAAAAAGATCAAGTATTTGTTCCCAAAGGCTCATGCGGTTGCCTATGTTATGATGGCGTTTCGTATTGCCTGGTTTAAAGTTCATGAACCGTTGGCATTTTACAGTGCTTATTTCTACCGCCGCAGCCAGAAGGATAGCTTCGATGCGGCCATTATGACCCGTGGAATCGAAACAGTTCGCAACAAAATTCAGGAGATCAAGCGCGGTACAAAAAATACAGCGAAGGAAGAGGATTTGTTGGTAACACTGGAAGCAGTCTATGAATTCTATCTGCGTGGATTCCAGTTTGCATCCATTGACCTCTATCGCTCGGACGAGAGCAAATTCCTGATAGAAGGCAATTCTCTGCGTCCTCCGTTTGTTGCGATTTCTGGATTGGGCGGAACCGCTGCCCATGATCTGGTCAGTTGCAGAGCAGGCGGACGAAAATTTGTCTCTACGGAAGAGGTGCTCAGTGCCTGTCCCAAAGTGAGCCAGTCGCATATGGACCAGTTAAAAACACTGGGTGCGCTTGGAGATCTGCCGGAAACCAGCCAGATCAGCCTGTTTGAATTTTAAATACGAAAACGGCATGGCCTGCAATCTTTGGCCATGCCGTTTTGTTTTAAAGTATCTATAGATTATTCCGCGGAATTAAAGTCCTAGTCCTTTATGAACTCTTCTTCTGCTTTTTGCTGTGCAGTAACAAGAAGCTCCAACGCTTTGCTGATGTTGAGGTTCTCCAGTTCGTGCAATGCATCGGATATGCCGTTAAAAAGGATATAATAAGGGATTTTATAATCATTCATAGTCTCTCACCTCGATTAAATTATAGGACAAAATTGCCTCGTGTTCAAGGGGGTAGTGATCATAATATCCCAATATTTTTAAGGGACTGGCATATAAGATAAAAAAGGACACCGATCCCACTTTTGCGGGAATTCGGTGTCCTTTTGTCCTGTTGGGATTGTCAGAACTAAGATTTTAGTTTGGTCCAGAGACTGTCATAAAGCTCAAGAATGTCCTGGGGAAGATTGGTGAAGATCTCGCAGTTTCCCAGTATCTCGCTGCTGGGGAACATGACACTCTTGGAGAGATCATCCAGATCAGCAGAATAAGTTTCTGCGGCTTCTGTGTTCGGGCTGGAATAACCGATTGCTTCCATATTCAACGTGGAGATTTCCGTGCTGCTCATAAAGTTGATAAAGGTCTCTGCCATCTCCTGCTTTGTGGATTCTGAGGGAATACACATGGCATCAACAAACCAGTTGGAACCCTCTTCCGGAACGACGAATTTCAGATCCGGATTGTTTTCGAGCATAGTCAGATAGTCCCCTGCATAGTAAACACCGAGCGCTGCCTCGCCGCTTTCCAGCTTGTCAAAAATCTGATCCATGGCGTAGGACTGTACGATCTTGCTCTGTTCTTCCAGCAAATCATAGGCTTCCTGCAACTGCGCCTTGTCAGTGGTGTTGATGTCATACCCGAGGTATTGCAATGCAATGGCAAAGGCATCGCGGGAGTTGTTAATCATGACAATCTGATCCTTATATTTCTCATCGAACATTGCGCCCCAGCTTGTGAGTTCCTCATCAATCATAGCGCTGTTATAGATCAGGCCAACGGTACCCCACATGTAGGGAACAGAATACAGGTTTTCCGGGTCATAGCTGAGATTTTTGTAGTCGTCACCGATCAGGTCAAAGTTTGGAATGTTGGAGAAGTCAAGCTTTGCCAGTTTGTTTTCGGAGGCAAGACGGGAAACCATATAGTCCGATATAATGATTACATCGATATCGTAGCCACCGGTGCTCAATGTGGAGTACAGGCTCTCATTGGTTTCAAAGGTGGTGTAATTGACGTGAATACCGGTTTCTTCCTCGAAGGTTTCAAGGACGCTGGGATCAATATACTCGCCCCAGTTGTAAACGGTGATCTCCTTCTTTTCCTTTCCGCAACCGGTGCAGAAAAGCGCCAACGCCATAGTCAGTACGACAAGCGCTGCAATCAGACGATGTTTCATAGAAAATTCCTCCCCACTAAATCGATTTTTTTTGCATTTGCTGTAATTTTTTCTCCTGTACGCTGGATCGGATGTTCACAATCAGTAACAGGGTAAGAACGGTAGCAAACAGGATGGTAGACAGTGCGTTGATCTCCGGTGTTACACGGCGTCTGGTCATCGAATAAATGGTCATGGCCAGCGTTTGCACGGAAGAACCAGCGGTAAAATAACTGATGATAAAATCATCAATAGACATGGTAAATGCGATTAACATGCCGTTGACGATGCCGGATTTGATCTCTGGAACGATGGCTTTCCAGAAAGCCTGGAACCAGGTACACCCAAGATCCAGGGCAGCATCTACCAGATTGCGATCCAGCTGTCGCAGTTTTGGCATGACAGACAAAACCACATAGGGGATATTGAAGGTGATGTGCGCAATCAGCAGTGTGCCAAATCCAAGCCGGATACCGAAAATGGAACCAGCTGCAACAAACAGCAGACAAAGCGACACACCGGTAACAATATCCGCGTTGGTCATGGGAATGTTATTGATGGTCATGAGGGGTGACCGCCATTTGTTACTCAAATTGTTAAAGCCGATTGCGGCAACCGTGCCGATGATCGTTGCAAGAATGGCGGCGATAATCGAAACGAGAATTGTAGTATAAAAGGCGTTGATGACAGCGGAGTCATGGAACAGTTTGACATACCACTCCGTGGAAAAGCCGCTCCAGACAGCACGGCTGTTTGAGCTGTTGAAAGAGAACACCACCAAAACGGCAATTGGGGCATAGAGGAACAGTAAGATAATGGCCATATAGGCACGACTGAGGAAGGTTGTAAATTTTTTCATAACATCACCGCCTGTCCTTCGCCGTCACCGAATTTGTTCATCATCCAGATACAGAAGGTGACAATAATCATCATAACTAGGGAGATAGCGGAACCAAGGTATGGGTTATAGGCTGCGCCAAGGAACTGAGATTCAATCAAGTCACCAAGCAGCATGAATTTGCCACCGCCGAGCAGCTGAGAAATAATAAAAGTGCTGACAGAGGGAACAAAGACCATGGTAACACCGGAAAGTACACCCGGCAGACTGATGGGGAAAATCACACGACTGAATACCTGTGCCGGATGTGCGCCAAGATCCTGTGCTGCTTCGATCAGCGAGTGATCAATTTTAATGATGACCGAATAGACCGGCAACACCATAAACGGAAGAAAGTTGTACACCATACCGAGCACGATGGCCGGTTGCGTGTTAATAATGCTGATGGTGTCCAGACCCAGAGCAGAGAGCAGCCGGTTCAGCAAACCCGTATTTTCCAGAATGGACATCCAGGCATAGGTACGGAGCAGGAAGTTCATCCACATGGGCAGGATAATCAGCATGAGCGCCAGTTTCTGAAAGCGCTTCCGGATGTGTG
Organism: Oscillospiraceae bacterium; assembly: GCA_050944035.1. Taxonomy (GTDB): domain Bacteria; phylum Bacillota; class Clostridia; order Oscillospirales; family Oscillospiraceae; genus JBMNQH01. The sequence continues at coordinate 32,747 of JBMNQH010000006.1, forward strand.
AAAGGATATACGCGAGAGGATAACCAAGCAACAGGCAGATCACAGTTGCAAGAATTGCAAGGTGAAAAGAGCGAAGAAATACCGGAAGATAGTCCTGCATACCGGCGAAATTTGCAAATGTGAATCCACCGCCGGTTGTTCGAAACGAGTAGAGAATAACAATGATAATGGGAGCGATAATGAAAAGCGCCATCCATATAATATAGGGAAGTGCTAGGAGTTTTGCCTTATTCTTCATAATAGGACGCCTCCTCTTCTAAAACAACCTCCTCTGCATCACTGATTTCATCATACTCTGCACTATAGGAGCTATAGTCACCAAACATACCGGAATATTCACTTTTTTTCATAATATGGAATCCATCTGGATCAATCTTGATGCCGATTCGTGCCCCGACAGGAGAGAAATCTGTGGTCTGAATCAACCATTTGAAGCCATAGAAGTCGACAATAATATCATAATGAATCCCTTTAAAGGTAACGCTGGTAATGGTACCACAGAGCATACCGTCTTTTTCATCGACAATATCGACATCCTCCGGACGGATGACAACATCGACTGGTTCATCCTTTTCAAAACCACCATCCACACAACGAAAGCGGCGTGAGAAAATTTCTACTTCGTTATCTGCACGCATAATACCATCGATAATATTGCTTTCCCCAATGAAGTCCGCAACAAATGCATTCTCCGGTTCATTATAGATGTCCTGCGGGGAGCCAATCTGCTGTACAATACCGTGATTCATAACGACGACTGTGTCGGACATGGCGAGCGCTTCTTCCTGATCGTGTGTGACATAGATAAACGTGATACCCATTGCCTGTTGGATACGCTTCAGCTCCTGCTGCATATCCTTGCGCAAACGCATATCCAGAGCACCAAGCGGTTCGTCCAGCAACAGGATCTCCGGCCGGTTGACCAGTGCGCGGGCGATGGCAACGCGCTGTTGCTGACCGCCCGAAAGGGAGGTGACATCACGGTGTTCAAATCCCTTGAGACTGACGACCTCCAGCATTTCCATGACGCGATCGTGGATTTCCTGTTTGCTGATTTTGGGACGAACCAGTTTCAAACCAAATGCGATATTTTCAAAAACATTCAGATGTGTAAACAACGCATATTTCTGAAAGACTGTATTAATGCGCCGCTTATATGCTGGAACATGATTAATCCTCACACCATCAAGATATACGTCTCCCGAGGTGGGCTCCAGGAAACCGCCAATAATCCGAAGGGTTGTGGTTTTTCCGCAGCCGCTCGGTCCAAGAAGTGTGAGGAATTCTTTATCGTTGATTGTAAGATTCAGGTTGTTTAAAACAACATCGCCGTCAAACGCCACCGTGCAATCGGTGAGGCGAATGAGTTCTTTGGACATGTATCCTCCCCCATTCCATAAGGAAATTTTTTCAGAGATCAAAACTCTGAGAATACAATTGTTTTTTCATTTTCATCCAAAGAAAGACAGAAAAACCAATAGTACTATATAAAATACAGGAAACATGCAGGAAAGTCAATCAGATTTCATACCCTGCAAAATATTTTTCTACAAAATTCACCGAAGAGACAGAAATGGTCTGTCCTCGAAGGGAATTGAGAATACCGGCATCCGTTGGAAAATCAAAAGTTAACTTATAAGAATGCAGCAGCTGGTGTTTTTCCCCATAACGCCGGTTGATGCGTTCTTTGCCGTATTTTCCGTCACCGAGCAGGGGATAGCCGGCATCTGCCATTTGAGCACGAATCTGGTGGGTACGACCGGTAAACAGGCGGCATTCGACCAAAGAGAGGGAATCCCGCGTTGTCATTGTACGATACTGTGTGATTGCGGTTTTGGCGCCGGGTTTGGATTGCTTGCTGACATAGACCTGATTTTTTACAGCATCCTTGAACAGATAACCTTCCAGTCTTGCTTCTGCAGGCCTGGGACGGCCAAGCACGACACAAAGATAGTATTTGCTGATTTCGCGATCTTTGATTTTTTGATTGAGAATCCGGAGTGCTTCGGCAGTTTTGGCCGCAATGACAATGCCGCCGGTGTTGCGGTCAATCCGGTTGCAGAGTGCAGGCGCAAAGCTGGCTTCATCCCGTGGACTCCAGAGGTGGTTCTGGTAGGCATATGCCTGAATATTGGCGACCAACGTGTCATAACTCCACTCGCCTGCACTGTGGCAGAGCATCCCGGGCTTCTTGTTGACAAGGAGGATATTCTCATCTTCGTAGACAATATCCAGTTTTGGTGTGGCGACTTTAAGATAAGCATTGTCCTCCGATGGCTTTTCAAAAAACTCGTCGTTGATGTACAGCTGCAGTACATCGCCGGTTACCAGACGCGTATCCCGTTTTGCACCTTTTCCGTTGACTTTGATGCGTTTTAGACGAATGTATTTTTGTAGCAGAGATTCCGGAAGTAAGGGGACAGCTTTGCCGACAAAACGGTCCAGCCGCTGATTTGCATCGTTTTGTTTGATGGTAAGTTCGCGCATAGGTTCGGCCTTTCTTTGGTTACAATCAAATTACAGTATGGTTTGCACCATCGGGGGCATTATAGCATGAACTGCACTGTTTTTGAAGGAAAAACCGACTGGAATTGACAGAGAACTTTTTTAGGTTTAAAATACAAGGGAAATTTCATGCGAAAACTGTGCAAAATAAAGTAGAAAACCCGTGTACAGCGCAGGGAGTTTCTCGTAAAATTTTGTTGACAACAGAAAAGATATACTCTATAATACTGAAGTAACTGTGTGAGGTGTGTCATGAGGATAAATCTCCATGAAATCATTGATGTTCCCGGCGGTGTTGTTCCATTTGCATGCGAATTGAACACAGACCGCCTTTGCTTTCCCTCAATTCGCCGTTTTCTGTCTACACCGACTGCTTCCGGTACGATTGAAAACCGCGCAGGTGTTTTGACCTTGACCGGAAAGCTGCATGCCGATATGATCTGCATTTGCGACCGTTGTGCGTCGGAATTTGAGTGGAAGAAAATACAGGATCTGCAGGTGTTGCTGGCCGCGGAGCTGGAAGATGAGGAAAATCCTGATATCTTTCTGCTGGATGGTGACTGGCTGGATCTTGATGATGTCCTTGAGACCTGCTTTATACTGGATATGGAGACAAAGTGTCTCTGTAAAGAGGATTGTGCCGGGCTTTGTGCAAGTTGCGGTGCCAATCTGAACCTCGGCCCCTGTAACTGCCGGGGAAAAATGGATCCAAGATTCGCTGTGTTAGAACAGCTTTTGGATAAAGAATCATAATTGTATAACGATGCTGTTCAACTCAGCTCATGATTAGGAGGTATCACCATGGCTGTCCCCAAGAGAAAAGGTTCTAAGGCTAGAAGAGATAAGAGACGTAACGCTCACTGGAAGCTCAGCACCCCCGGTATCGTCGCATGCCCGAATTGCGGTGCCTATCACCTGCCCCATCGCGCTTGCAAGGCTTGTGGTCAATATAAAGGTCGTAACGTTATCGCAGTAGAAGCAAAATAAGAATAACCTTAGCAATATGATAATGTTTGAGAAGAGGAGGCGGAAGCTTCCTCTTCTTTTCCATCCAGGCGTTTTGAGATGAGGAGAAGAAAGCATTGAAGTCTGTCATCAAATCGGTTGAACGGGGTAGCCCGATTTCCCGAAAGGCGAAGGTCGGAGAACGGTTGGTCTCGATCAATGGCCACATCATCCATGATGTGTTGGATTATAAATATTATGCCTATGACAGGAATCTCGTCATCGAGCTGGAATCTCCAGATGGCGGTATCCATGCCGTCAGAGTCCGTAAAAGTGAGGGAGAAGATCTCGGTCTGGAGTTTGAGACCTATCTGATGGATCGTGCACGTTCCTGTGCCAATCGGTGTGTGTTCTGCTTTGTAGATCAGCTCCCACAGGGAATGCGTCCGACCATGTATTTTAAGGACGATGATGCCCGACTCAGTTTTTTGACAGGCAATTATATCACGCTGACCAATCTTTCTGAGCGGGAGCTCCAACGCATTATTGATTTGCGCATCAGTCCCATCAATGTTTCCGTCCATGCGACAGAGCCAGCCTTGCGCGCCAAGCTGCTCGGCTGTCCCCGCGGCGCAGAGGGGTATGCGCAGATGCAGCGGCTTGCAGCGGGGGGCATTACGATGAACTGCCAGATTGTCTGTTGTCCTGGACTGAACGATGGAGAGCAGCTCAGCCGCACCATGCAGGATCTTGCAGTGTTGTATCCGAAGGTTCGAAGTGTTTCTGTGGTTCCGGTTGGTCTGACAAAGTATCGGGAAGGGTTGTATCCGCTGACGCCGTTTGATCGGAAGAAAGCGGAAGAAACTGTTGCACGCGTCAATGCATTTGGATTGCAATGTCTGGAACAATATGGCAGCCGCATTTTTTTCTGTGCGGACGAGCTGTATTTAAAGGCCAAACAGGAGCTTCCCGATGAGGAATACTATGAAGGATATCCGCAGATTGAAAACGGTGTTGGTCTGCTTCGTTCCATGCAGGAGGAGTTCCGGCTAGCCTTACGGCTGGAAGAGAATCCGAAAACAGAGCAGATGTTTTGTATTGCCACCGGCGTAGCAGCTGCTCCTTTTATGCAGGACTTGCTGGAGCAGGCGATGGAACGCTTCGACAATGTGCATGGATATGTTTATGCCATTCAAAATGATTTTTTTGGACACACCATTGACGTTGCAGGTCTGATCACAGGTGGTGACTTGATTCGTCAGCTCCGTGGGAGACCATTGGGGAACCGGATTTTGATTCCGCAGACCATGCTCCGCCATGGAGAGGGTGTCTTTTTGGACGATATTACGTTGCAGGATGTGGAGCGGGAACTGGGTGCTCCGGTTCGCCCTGTGATGCAGGATGGGTATGAGCTGCTGCTTGCCATGCTTGGGGAGGACAGCAGCGAAATCCAATGAATAAATTGAAAAGAGGAGGATAACGAGATGTCGAAACCTCTGGTAGCCATTGTCGGCAGGCCGAACGTCGGCAAATCCATGCTGTTCAACCGACTCGTTGGGCAGCGCCTTTCCATCGTGGAGGATACGCCGGGCGTAACTCGTGACCGCTTGTATGCGGAATGTGAATGGAACGGTCGCCGTTTTGATATTGTGGACACTGGCGGAATTGAGCCCACAACCAATAGTGAAATTTTGCTGTTTATGCGGGAGCAGGCACAGATTGCCATTGATGCAGCAGATGTGATTGTTCTGGTAACAGAAATTGGGACCGGTGTCACTGCCGCGGATCAGGAAGTTGCAAACATGCTTCTGCGGTCAAAAAAACCGGTGGTTCTTGCGGTCAATAAGATGGACTCCATCGGTGTACCGGATCCCGGAATCTATGAGTTTTACAGTCTTGGCATCGGCGAACCCATTGCGACTTCCGCAGTGCATGGCCATGGTACCGGTGATATTCTGGATGCCTGTGTGGCCAATTTCCCCCCGAAAACGGAAGAGAAAGAAGAGGATGATACCGTCAAGGTGGCCATTATCGGCAAGCCGAATGTTGGCAAATCCTCGCTGACCAACCTGATCCTTGGAGAAAACCGTGTGATTGTCAGCAACATTGCCGGTACCACTCGTGATGCAGTGGACTCCTATTTTGAAAATGAATATGGAAAATACCGGTTTATTGATACGGCAGGCATTCGACGGAAATCCAAGGTGGATGACAGAATCGAAAAGTTTTCTGTCATGCGTGCAAAGCTTGCCATTGACCGCAGCGATGTATGCCTGATTATGCTGGATGGTCGGGATGGTGTCACCGATCAGGATACCAAAATTGCGGGGCTGGCGCATGAGTCCGGGAAAGCCTGCATTATTGTTGTCAATAAGTGGGATCTTGTGGAAAAAGACTCCAGAACCATGGATCAGATGCGGAAAAATATTATGCGGGATTTGAGCTTTATGTCCTATGCACCGATTCTGTTTATTTCTGCATTGACTGGACAGCGTACCCAGCGCATCTTTGAGCTGGTAAACTTTGTCAACGATCAGAGTTCTATGCGCATTACCACCGGTATGCTGAATAACGTCCTGGCGGATGCCCAGGCAAGAGTACAGCCGCCGACGGACAAAGGACGTCGCCTGAAGATTTACTATATGACGCAAACCGGAATTAAACCGCCGAATTTTGTTGTATTTGTCAACAGCCGGGAGCTGTTCCATTTTTCTTACCAGCGGTATTTAGAAAATCAGATCCGCGCGGTATTTGGATTGGAAGGAACACCAATCCGTATGGTCATTCGTCAGAAAGGGGATAAAGAATCATAATGGCAACCTTGCTTCTTATTTTAATTGCAATCATTGCCTATGTATTGGGCAGTGTAAACGGTGCAATTATTGCTTCCAAATATATTTTTCATAAGGATATCCGGGAACTTGGCAGCGGAAATGCCGGTTTAACCAACTTCCTGCGTAATTTTGGTCCTGTGGGTGTGGTTTTGCTGCTTGCGATCGATGTTTTGAAATCTGTTCTTGCGGTTATAATCGGTGGCCTTCTGCTCGGTATCGTTGGCTATCCGACCCTTGGTAAGTTTTTTGCAACATTCTGCCTGGCGCTCGGCCACAATTATCCCGTCTTTTACAATTTCCGTGGAGGAAAGGGAGCGCTGTGTACCGGTGTTGCTGTGCTCTTGATCGACTGGAGAGTCGCTTTGATCTGCATAGCAGTGTTTTTGCTGACAATTATTTTTACCCGCTATGTCTCTCTTGGTTCGATTCTCAGCGCCGTCTGTTTTCCAATCTATGTATGGGCATTCCACTACGGAAGTATGGCCGGTGTGCTTGCCTTGTTAAACTGCCTTCTCATTCTCTGGAAGCATAGAAGCAACATTGTTCGTCTCATTGCCGGGACGGAATCCAAGGTTAAATTTGGGAAAAAGAGCAAGCCGATGCTTTAATGCATCGGCTTTTGCCGTATTGGAGGAATGATTACCATGTTATATCGACCGTTTCGCGATAGCGGAATCCAGACTTCTCTGATGGGACTGGGATGTATGCGATTTCCAACGACAGGGGAAACAGAAGAAATTCATGAAAAGAAAGCGGAAGCAATCATTGATTCGGTTTATGCGGCCGGTGTCAACTATTTTGATACAGCCTATGTTTATAATCGTGGGGACTCGGAGCGGGTTACAGGGAAGGCTCTGAGCAAATATCCAAGAGAGCGTTTTTATCTAGCCACCAAATTGCCCGGATGGCAGTGCCGTTCTGAGCGCGATGTCTGCGCAATTGTAGAGCGTCAACTGGCACGGTGTGGACTACTTTGATTTCTATCTCTGCCACAGTGTCAGTGAAAGTATGATGGGATACTATACCCGTGCTTTTGTTCTTGAGACGCTGACGAAACTGAAGGAAGAAGGCGTTATTCGCTATCTCGGTTTTTCTTCTCATGGAAAACCGGACATGCTGGAAACATTTGCTGACCTGTATCCCTGGGATTTTGCGCAGATTCAGCTAAATTACCTCGATTGGGAGTATCAGAATGCAAAACGGCAGTATGAAATTCTCTGTGCGCGGAATCTGCCCATCATGGTCATGGAGCCGGTTCGCGGCGGCCGTCTTGCCGATCTTTCTCCGGCGGCAAACCAGCTGTTGCAATCCCAGGCACCACAGAAAAGCATTGCTTCCTGGGCAATGCGATTTGCTGCCAGTTTTCCACAGGTACAGACCGTGTTGAGCGGTTGTACCACGTTGGAGCAGGTACGAGACAATTTAGATACGATGCAGCAGTTTGAGCCGATTACAGAGAAAGAGTGGCGAATTCTGGAGCAGGCTGTGGCATTGATGAAGCAGGATGTGCTGATTCCCTGTACCGGTTGCCATTACTGTGATCCCTGCAGCCAGGGGTTGGATATTGCTGAACTGATGAAATTGTACGGAAACTATGCAATGTCACGCAGCGATTTTGATTTCAGTAACCTTCGGATGTTGCCGTTTGCCAAACAGCCCAGCCGCTGTACCGGATGCAAAAGCTGTGAAGCACACTGTCCGCAGAAAATTAAAATCTCGGAACTCATGCAGGAGATGGCTGCGATCATACAAAAGGAAAATTAGAACGGGTAGAAATTTTATAACTTCATGTTGACAAGGCAAAAGCTTTCTGCTAAAATATCACTTGCAATTGAGATTGCATATGTGATATTTGGGGGTATAGCTCAGCTGGGAGAGCGCTTGAATGGCATTCAAGAGGTCAGCGGTTCGATCCCGCTTATCTCCACCAAGAAGTCCTGAAATCCTTAGATTTCAGGACTTCTTCTTTGCGTTTGGTTGATTTATGTTAGCGGTACAGCCCAGCTGCCTGTTTTGCAGGCAGCTGGGCTGTACCGCTGTTGGCGTGCATTTAGTTGTCGGCAGCTCCCCTAATTTCATACCGGTTTCCCCAAAATTATTTCCTTATCTGACCCGTGCATGTTCATGCCGTTCAATCAGTATTTCTCATTTGCGGCATCTGCCTTCGTGCGATGTATGGTTCCCCTAGGGTGTTGGGGCGGTGCATAGATAGATGAGAGCTTCAGCGGACAATTCCCGGCGTTAAAAACATTGTGCCATGTACCGCTTGGCACAAAGACGGCATCCCCTGCACTAAGGCGGCGTTTGAAGTCCAGTTCTTCCCTGCAATCGCCCATGCAGACAAGCGCCTGCCCGGCCTCCACGCGAATGAACTGATCCGTGTCAGGGTGAATTTCCACACCGATCTCACCGCAGGCAGGGATACTCACGAGTGTCATCTGCAAATGACACCCTGTCCAAAACGCCGTGCGAAAATTATGATTTTTCTGCGCCTCGCGCGTTATATTCGTAACAAATGGCTTAGGTCCGTGTTCGGTGTTGCCAGCATCACAGCTACACCTCATAGGGTGGTGAGATTCCATGTTGTACGCTCCTTTCTATAATTGGAACTATATAATATTATGCAGACGCAGGTGTTGCGGTGAATGGCGTTTTTTCATTTTTTCATTTGTTGTTTCAGACATTGAGTCATGCCCTGTTATATGCCAAAGGCGCAGATTAACTGTGGCAGAGCAGAAAAATTTCGAATTACAAAGTGAGCGCCGGCAGTACGAAAAATAGTTTCGGCCTTTTGACAGATAGTATCCTGCTCGGCGGGGGGAAGGCTTTCAAATTCCTCCTGGCTCAAACCCAGTTCCGAACTGTCCTCAATTACCCCAACGGACCAGACACCTGCATTAACGCCTTCCTTGATATCGGAGACAGTATCGCCTACCTTGAGGACGTGTTTCACATCAGTGACCTGTAAAGCTTTCAGGTTTTCGAAGATCATATAAGGGTAGGGACGGCACTTGCCATTTACGGCATCCGGGCTAAACCAACAGTCGGGAGTGTAGCCCAGCTCGGTAGCTTTGGAAACTACGATATTCATCATGGAATCCGTATAACCGGTGGTGGAGCCAATTTTCAGTGCCATATCCGGCAGAGTATTTACAGTTTCCAACACATAGGGTTTGGGGTCAGCGAAGATCCGGGATAGAGAACAGCTTGGGCTCAAATTGGGCATATACGGCATCTGTATCCTCGTGAGTAACGGCATGGCCGGTTACCTTCTTCCATTCAGATGCAATCCGTTCCATGTTTAGCATAGTGCGAATATGTTCTCGTTTCAACATACCCATGGGTTTGCGCGTTTCTTCCATAGTAACGAAAACGTCAAAGTGCGCAAATGCCTCACGGAATGCCTGGACAGGGGCAAAGCATCCGTAGCGTAGTGCCAGTCCAGGCAAGGATGACGGCTTCTGGCATGTCTCCACCTCCTTCGGATAGTCGGCAATAATGGCAGTGACTTTCTCAATATCTTCTTTGTAAATCTCTCCAATGTTGCCGATGCGGAAAGTATCCGGATCCGTCAGCTTACCAGGGTAGATCGCATAACCTCGCTCCTTAATATAGTTGTAAAAATCGGAGAACTGAAAAGAAACACCCGTTGGAAAGAAGAAAGTAGTAATGATGGGACCCTGATGAAGACCGTCAATGTACGTTGAAAATCCCATTTGTTCAATGAGCAGACGGTTTTATGGCAGTTAGATACTGTTGTGTGCAGGACCTGGAACTGACAGTTGATAGACTGGAATTCATTTCTTATCACTCTCGGGTGAAACACTTTGTATAGCCGTAAATCAATGTGTTTAGGGAAAATGAAGGAAGATAATTGGCATTAGAAATAGGGAGCACTTATATATTGGTTTTCCATTTTCTATTTTAAAATCATTGGATGGTACTATTTTGCAGATATTCTTCCGCAAACCGGGAAGCAACGGCACCGTCAGCTGCTGCCGTGACGATCTGACGGAGCGGTTTTGTACGAACGTCTCCGACGGCAAATACGCCGGGGATATTGGTTTTTGTGGTTTCATCTGCAATAATATAACCATAGTCATCCAGTTCCAACTGGCCTTTGACAAGTGCCGTGTCGGGTATGCGCCCGATGGCAACAAATATGCCGTCACAGGACAGGGAGGAAGCAGTTCCGTTCACTGTTAATGTAACACCTTGAAAATGCTGGTCATAGAGGAAATCTGTCACCTGTGCATTCCAGATAAATTCGATGTTGTCGGCCTGCTGTAGTGGATCCAGGTAAGCTTTTGTGGCACGCAGCGTATCTCGCCGGTGAATGAGGTAGACTTTCTCACAGATCTTTGAAAGGGTGAGCGCATCAGCAGCTGCGGAGTTGCCGCCGCCGGCGACTGCCACCGTTTTCCCACGGTAAAACATACCATCACAGGTTGCACAGTAGGAGACACCCTTGCCCCGCAATTCCTCTTCTCTCGGAAGTCCCAATGTTCTGGGGAAAGCACCAGTTGCCAAGATGATCGTTTTGCCCTGGAACGTGCCGTCTGTAGTGTGCACCTGTTTTGGTTGTGCAGTAAGATCCAGTGAGAGCACTTCAGCAGGCGCAGTTACAGCGCCGAACCGCGCTGCACCGTTTTGCATTTTCAGTGCCAGTTCAAAACCGTCAATGCCTTCGTCAAAACCGGGAAAGTTGTCCACTCTGGAAGTAGTGGCCATTTGTCCGCCTGGCGCGAGTTTCTCCAGTACTAACGTGGAAAGTCCAGCCCTAGTACAGTACAGTGCAGCGGTATATCCGCCGGGACCTCCGCCGACAATGACAACATCGTAAATTGTATCGATCATAGAGTACATCCTCCAATTTTTCATATTTTCATTTGTATAGTACAGTTAGTATGCCCAGAGACAAAATGCTGACTCATTTTCTAGTAAAATAAAACAATTATACCATATCATAGGAGAAATAGGCCTGTCAAATGTTGTAAGGTTCAAAAAGTTCTTGCGCCTCATGAGAAAATGCTGTACCATAGTCTGGACGATATCTGCAATCAAAGGAAAAGGAGTGGCCGTTCATGGGGAAAAAAGATACCAGAAATACAAAAAATCGCATTGTAACCGCGGCATGGGAACTGTTTTATGAACAGGGATACCGTGACACCACAATAGACGATATTGTAGAACGATCAGAGACCTCGAAGGGATCTTTCTATCATTATTTCGAGGGCAAGGATGCATTGTTGACCTCTTTGTCTTATCTGTTTGACGAAAAATATAAAGAGCTCATGGAGAAAATGGACGCCAATATGCACAGCTTTGACAAGTTGATATATCTCAATCACGAGCTATTTTTAATGATTGAAAACAGTATTTCTCTGGAATTGTTGGCACGTATGTATTCTACGCAGCTGATTACCCGCGGGGAAAAGCATTTGTTGGATCATAATCGACTGTATTACCGCCTGTTGCGGCAGATTGTACAGGAAGGACAGAGCCGGGGAGAACTGCGGGAAGATGTCTCGGTCAATGAGATTGTTAAAACCTATGCGCTCTGCGAGCGTGCCCTGTTGTATGACTGGTGTATCTGTAACGGTAATTATTCTCTTTACCAGTATGCCGGAACCATGATGCCGGTCTTTATGGCCTCTTATCGAAAAAAACAGTAAAAAAGAGTCAAGATTATTATGGTGTTCAGTCTATTAAAAAAATGAATCTTATAAGAAAAAATAGGAGAAAAACGAATTTAAATATGAACTATATTCTATTATACAGTTCATATTTTGGTTCGCTTTTTGTTATGGTATAATTCTCTTGTTTGACAATTTGAAACAAGGAGAAAGAAAACTATGGTTATGGTTACATCCCAGATCTGCATTCTGGTCGTCATCGCGGTCTATCTGATTGGAATGCTGATCATTGGTATTGTTTGCTCGAATAAGAACAAAAGTGTTGATGACTTTTATCTTGGCGGAAGACAGCTCAGTCCGCTTGTGACCGCAATGAGTGCGGAGGCATCGGATATGTCAAGCTGGCTTCTCATGGGTCTGCCTGGCGTTGCTTATCTGACCGGTCTTGCCGATGCATCCTGGACTGCAATCGGTCTTGCACTTGGTACATATATCAACTGGCTGATTGTTGCAAAGCGCCTGCGCGTGTATTCCCACGACATTCAGGCAATCACAATTCCGGAGTTTTTCTCCAAGCGTTTTGGTGATAATAAGCACATTCTGAGCTGTATTGCAGCAATGATTATTGTCATTTTTTTCGTTCCCTACACTGCTTCTGGTTTTGCAGCCTGCGGCAAGCTGTTCAACAGCCTCTTTGGGATTGATTATGTTACTGCGATGATCGTGAGTGCGATTGTCATTGTACTGTATTGTGTGCTCGGGGGGTTCCTCGCGGCAAGTACCACAGACTTCGTGCAGAGTGTCATTATGACCATTGCACTGCTGGTTATTCTGGGCTTTGGAGAGGGCATCGTACACGGCTTTGGCAATGTGTTTGCCAATGCAAAGGAATTGCCAGGATACCTCAGCCTTGTAAAAACCCATGTGGTAGAGACAGCATCGTCCAAACCCTATGGCGGCCTTACCATCGCCTCAATGCTGGCTTGGGGACTTGGATACTTTGGGATGCCCCATGTTTTACTCCGCTTCATGGCAATTGAAGATGAGAACAAGCTGAAGCTTTCCCGTCGAATTGCTTCTATTTGGGTTGTGATTTCCATGGCGGTTGCAGTCCTGATCGGTGTTGTGGGTTACAGTATGTCCAAGGCCGGTATCATTGAAGTCCTGACGGGTTCCAATTCTGAAACCATTATTGTAAAGATTGCTGCGCTGATCAGCTCCTACGGCTATATTCCAGCTTGTGTTGCGGGCTTGATTCTGGCCGGCATTCTGGCGGCGACCATGTCTACCGCAGACTCTCAGCTAATTGCAGCGTCCTCCGGCATCACCCAGGATCTGATGCAGAACTTCTTTAAAGTAAGAGTTTCACAAAAGGCTTCCATGTGGATTGCCCGTCTGACGATTGTTATCATTTCGGCGATTGCAATTCTAATGGCAAGAGACCCAAACAGTTCCGTTTTTGAAATCGTTTCCTTCGCATGGGCTGGCTTTGGTGCTTCCTTTGGCCCAGTCGTCCTTGCTTCTCTGTTCTGGAAGCGCTGCAACAAGTGGGGTGCTCTCGCCGGTATGGTTTCCGGTGGCGCAATGATCTTTATCTGGAAGTATGGCATTGCGAAGCTCGGCGGTGTATTTGCGATCTATGAACTGCTGCCTGCGTTTATTGTTGCAACCATTGTTCTTGTTCTGGTCAGTCTGGCAACTTCTGTGCCGTCAAAGGAAGTTACCGATCAGTTTGAGGTCTCTATGGCAAAGTGTAAGTAAGAAAATTTGTTTAAAAAGTGCAGCGTGTTATAACACGCTGCACTTTTTATATCATAAGAAAGCCGGTAATATACAGATATCCAAAATATCCAAAGAGCAGTACAATGCCCTGCCAACGATGAAATCGTCGTGTCAGCAGTGTTGGAACAACTGCAATTGCACAGATTAGCAGGCAGGCTGGCAGATCCACTGCGGCCACTTGTGGAGAAACGGGGAGGGCATTCCCATAGAGCAGTGAGCAAACGGGCAAAATGAGGGTCAGATCGATGATATTGGCACCGACGATGTTTCCGATAGATAACGCGGCTTGTCGTTTGGCGATGGCGGTCGTGGTTGTAATCAGCTCCGGAAGAGAGGTACCGATTGCGATGACAGTGACAGAGATGACACGCTCTGGGATGCCTACCAGTAATGCAATCTGACTTCCATTTTCGACCAGAAGATCTGCACCAAAAACGATAGCAACAGCGCCAATGAGAAAAATCAGGATATTGACAGCAACGGTTTTACGCTGTTTGTCCGGTGGCACATCGGGTTCCGGAGAATTGCAGTGAGTCTGTTTGGTTATGATGATATTCTCCCAGACTGCAATGAGAAAGAGCATCAGAAGTAAAATGCTTGGAAAAATGCCAAACATACCATGGCGTCCGAACAGAGCGATAAGAAAGGCCGCACCAAGCATCAAGGCGCATTTCATAAAATATTCTCTTCTTCGAATTGTTGTCGGCATCCACAGAAGCGCAATGGCCATGATGAGACCAATATTTGCAGTGACACTTCCAACGGCATTGCCAATGGCCATGTCCACTTTTCCGTCAATTGCGGCGATGGCAGAAACCAGAAGCTCCGGCAATGTGGTTGCCAGACTCACTACCGTAGCGCCGATAATAAATTTGGGAATACCAAATGCCTCGGCCATCCAGGTCGCAGCATCTACAAATAGATCTCCACCCTTGATGATTAAAATCAGACCGATTCCGAGGAGCAGAACGGTAGGTGTCATAATACAACCTCCTTTTGTGTATTTGTACAGACAATCTCTCATCGTAATCAGTATAGTGATCGTTTTTAAATTGCATGATCGTTTGTTTGGTATATTTTTCGAGTCTGCCTGTGATAGGAGGAGAAGCGGGCGGATAAAGTGCACTGTATTTCCTGTTTTTATCCTTGACGTATGAATTTTTATCCGTTAAAATGATGATATTATCCATGTCGTTGAATAAATATGGGGGATTGAATATGGAAGCGATGAAAGCGATGGAAGTTAGACAGTCCTGTCGTTCTTATACGCCGGAACAAATCGGTGAGGCAGATCTGGAACTCATTTTGAAAGCTGCCAATGCGGCGCCTGTTGGTATGGGGCGATATGAAAATGTGCATCTTACCGTAATCCAAAACGAGGAACTGCTGAACGAAATTGACGGTGTCGCTGCAGAGTTTTTTGGCGATCCTGAGAAGCATCCGCTGTACGGTGCCAGGACGCTAATTTTGGTTTCTGCTATTTTGCCGGAAGCACCGCGTACCACGTTGGCGTACTGCAATGCCGGTTGTATCGTGGAGAATATGGCACTGGCTGCCACGGATCTCGGACTTGGCAACGTCTATATTTTTGGTTCTGTCAACGCGCTCAACCTTCATCCGGAATTGGTTGCCAAGCTCAATCTTCCCACAGATTTCGTTCCTGTTTCCGCACTGGCGGTCGGTAAAGCTGCTACACCCATGAAAGGCCGTACGTTTAACAAAAAAATAGAAACGGATTATATCCGCTGAATACAAAAGGAACGCCTGTTCAGAATGAGCAGGCGTTCCTTTTGTATGTCATTGGCTGGAGCAGTTAGAGCTTTGTTTGGTATATAGAAAGTGTGAAACAATGCCAACTAAGAAAAGAACACTGACATAGCCGAACACTGGATACACTGTACTGACCAGATTGCCAAAGCCTGCAAGACTTGCAGCAAATGCAAGCAAGGCCAAGACGACAGTTCCGGCGGTTTTGTGGACGGCAAAGGCTGAGAAACGAATACCAAGGAAGGTGAGAACAGCGACGAGACAGGAGCAGGATGTGCCGAAGAGTCCAAAGAGAAGCAGACTTCCATAGACATATCCAAGTGGTACATTGATGGTAAAGCTGAGCGCCAGCATGGGCAATTCTGCATCGATAGCAGTAGGGTGAACGCAAAGCGCAGCGAGAATACTGCAAGCGATAACCAGGAGCGCCAGTCCACCCAAAAGAACACCGGAAAAGACGGTTTTGCGGCTGGAGATACGTTTGCCGAATGGGGTTAGAATACCAATGGTTCCGAAGAAATTATAAGCGGTGTAGGTCAGCGCGGCAACGAACCAGTTTGGCAGCAGAGGATTGGAGGAGCCTTCTGTGGAGAGCTGGAAGGTATCGATGCCAAACTGTCGGACTGCAACAATGCCGATGACAAGAGTTGCTGTCACAATGATGGGAACCAGTGCGGAGAATACACGAATGATGCCTTGTAATCCAAAGCCGGCGACAACAGCGACGAGAACAGTCATTGCCAGTCCGCCGATCCAAGCTGGCAATCCAGTGAGCTGAGAAATCAAAGCACCCGTAGCTGCAATCATAATGGTGACAATCCCAAGTAGAAAGACAATTTGCAGAGCAGTAGCGAGATTACGCAGCCAGGGGATCCCCTGCCGGATGACAATGCGATCCAGTTCTTCTATTCCGGTGCATTGCGCCAGGCGAAGCAAAATAATACCCAGTCCTGACAGGAGCAGGATTGAGAGCAGAAGGGCTGGCAACGCCCATCGTCCAAAACAGCCGAAAAATTGCCAAAGCTCCTGACCAGAGACGAAACCGGCGCCGAGAAAACAGCCGGCAAAAATCCAGGCCAGCTGAGAAGTGGTACAGGGTTTCATGGAAATTCCTCCGTTTTGCAATGATACGAGAAAATAATATAACATATCAAAACGATTTCCGCAAGAAAGAAGGATAGTGAGTCCATCATGCTTGACCATACTGCGGGATTTCGTTATAATACAACCAATCAATATACATGGAAAGGTGGTGACTGGATGAAGCAATGCATGGATGCGGAAAATTTGCATCGTAGATTAAACAAGATTATGGGTCAGGTGCGGGCGATTGATAAAATGGTGGATGAGGATGTCCCGTGTGAGGATGTTATTGTGCAGATCAATGCGGCCAAAAGCGCGCTGCACAAGTGTGGCCAAATTGTGCTGGAAGGACACCTGCACCACTGTGTGAAGGATGGTATTGCAAACGGGGATGCGGAGCAGACCATTGCCAATTTCGCAAAGGCAGTGGAGCAATTTTCCAGACTGGGTTGATTTGATTTTATGGGCGGCTGAAAATTCAGCCGCTTTTTTATTGACAATCCATACCCCCATAGGGTATAGTATAAATACCCTATGGGGGTATGGAAAGGAGTGTCAATTTATGAAAGAAAAATTATTGCTTGGAGAGACGGGGAGAAAACTTCTACTGTTGATTGTCTCTGGCATCTCTCTGATTTTTGGTTTTTTTGGCAGTACGTTTTTACCGTTTTCCATGGCCTGGATCGCCGTTGTATTGTGTGGTGTTCCAATTGTCAAAGAGGCGGTCATTGGTCTGGTCACAGAGTTTGATATCAAAGCAGATGTTCTGGTTTCTATGGCGCTGATTTCCTCTCTCGCAATCGGGGAAATTTTTGCGGCCGGTGAAGTTGCATTTATCATGCAAATCGGTGCACTGTTAGAGGATGTAACGGTGAATAAAGCCAAGGAGGGACTTGAAAAATTAATTTCCATCACGCCCCGTACAGCTCGGGTTGTGCGGAACGGTGTAGAAGAGATTATCTTGGCAGAAGAAGTCAAGGTGGGAGATCTGGTTCGTGTCAATCCCGGCGAAACAGTTCCGGTTGATGGCATCATCACAGAAGGCGTTACTTCGATTGATCAATCTGTCATGACGGGGGAATCCATCCCAGTGGATAAGCGGGAAGGTGATTCTGTTTCCAGCGGTACGGTCAACCAGTATGGCAGTTTTGCGATGCGGGCAGAGAAAGTCGGCGAGGACAGCGCAATTCAGCGCATGATCCAATTGGTACAGACAGCTGATGCCAACCGGGCGAAAGTGGTTACTGCTGCGGATCGTTGGGCAACGGTCATTGTAATATTGGCGTTTACGACAGCTGTGGTGACTTACCTGGTTACCCATGAGATGCTGCGGGCCGTTACGGTTTTGTGTGTGTTTTGTCCCTGTGCACTGGTTCTTGCAACGCCGACCGCGATTGTAGCGGCAATTGGCAATGTGTCAAAGTATGGTATTTTGGTTAAGGCGGGCGATGCATTGGAACGGCTGGCGACGGTTGACCGCGTTACCTTTGATAAAACCGGTACATTGACTTACGGGAAACCGCAGGTATCTGAAGTTCACAGCTTTCATAGTGCGTATTCTGACCGTGATATTTTTTCCCTTGCTGCACAGGCAGAGTTGCGGTCTGAACATCCATTGGGAAAAGCGATTGTTCAATCCTGGCAGAAGGAAGGAAACAGCATTGCAGAGCCGGAGACATTTTCCGCTGTTCCCGGTCGGGGTGTTGAAGCCGTGATCTCAGGAAAGTGTGTGGCCGTTGGGAAGATAGAGTCAGCTACATCAGATGAACAGATACAGTTGCAGGCTTTCCAAAACAACGGACAAACTGTGGTAGGGGTACATGTCGAAAATGTGTTGGTCGGCTGTGTTGTACTGACCGATGTACTGCGTGATACAGCCGCACAGACAGTTCAGGCACTGCGGGAGCAGCAGTTGACGCCCGTCCTTTTGACAGGCGACCGAAGAGAAGCTGCGGCTTATATGGCAGAACATGCCGGAATTACAGAGATACAGGCGGAGTATTTACCGGAAGAAAAACTGAACGCGGTTGAGGATTGGCAGAAGGCCGGGGCACGGGTATGCATGATTGGAGATGGGATCAATGACGCGCCGGCTCTGAAAGCCGCGTATGTAGGCATCGCCATGGGTGGTGTTGGCAGTGATATCGCCATGGAGGCGGCGGATATTGTACTGGTTTCTGATGATATCAGTAAGCTGCCGCATCTGTTTGCAGTTGCGAAACGTACATTAAAAACAATTCAGCGGAATATTATATTTGCTATGACGATCAACATGCTCGCGACAGTCCTTGCTGTGTTGGGAATTTTAAATCCCGTAGCGGGTGCATTGGTACACAATGGCGGTTCTGTACTGGTAATTCTCCATTCTGCTTTTCTATTGCATTGGAAGCAAAGTAGAAAAAAATAGAAACAAAGGGCACATGATTTTTATCATGCGCCCTTTATTTCTGTCAGAGTATCGAAAGGGAAAACAGGACAGGCGATTGCATGCCTGCCCTGTTTGGAGGAGGAATATAGAGCCATCCCACGCGAATACGAGAATTCGACTGTTTTGCTCCCAACTTACAATCGTTTCGATGTTGTTGATGTTGTTTCGGTTGTATTTGCGAAGGAGGGTTTGGAAATCAACTATGCTGCTGTTTTGATTGCTTACAAGGATGCCCGAATTGAAGGGCATCCTTGCCTTTTGGAGTTTGACATTGAAGAATCTCCGATTGATCGGATCCGATGTCATGGTACCATAGATACTGGGGGGTATACAAGCCCGGTGAGGGGATAAAAAGTTTCACAAATTTTCTATCCAACTATATTATTATTTATCTGAACTTGTCATACTTGACAAATGGGGGACAGAACAGTACCATAATTATGAGCAAATTGCTTTCAACGCATGGAAAAGGATGATGACAATATCATGAAAGATCAAAATAAAATGGAAACCTCCGTTACTTATTGTTCTGCGGATGGACATACAACGGTGTTTGGTTATTTTTATACAGTGCCGGAAGGGAGAGAACCGAAAGCGATTGTGCAGATCTCCCATGGGATGCAGGAGTATATCCAGCGTTACCGTTCACTGGCGTATTATCTGGCCGAACAGGGATATATTGTCTGCGGCAATGACCATCTTGGACATGGACAGACCTCTGGCGACAGCGGAAACGACGGCTGGTTTGCCGAGCGGTGCGGAGATCGCTATGTTCTGGAGGACCTGCACCGCATGACGGCTATTGCAAAAGTCCAATATCCGGGTTTGCCCTGCTATCTGTTTGGCCATTCCATGGGCAGCTTTTTTGCCCGTTGGTATGCTTCGGTATATCCGGAGGAACTGGACGGTCTGATTATCAGCGGTACCAGCGGGCCAAATCCGATGAGCGGGATGGGTCTTGCACTTGTAAAGTTGTTGAGACGAATTAAGGGTGGAAAATATCGATCGCCCTTTGTAGAAAAGCTCATGTTCGGCGGTTATTGTAAGGACATTCCGGATGCTGCGACAGGAAAAGAATGGGTAATGCGGGATCCCGATGGCCTTGCCGCTTATATTACCGATCCCAAGTGCACCTTTGCGTTTACGTTGGATGCCTACCGGGATCTGATCACAGTTTTGCAGCGGGTGAACCAACCGGAATGGAGTGAGAGTATTTCCAAAAATTTGCCGATTCTTCTGCTTTCCGGAGATGCCGACCCGGTTGGCGATTATGGGAACGGTGTTACGGCTGTCCGGGATATGCTGGTTCAGGCCGGTGTCAAAGACGTGACGATGCACCTGTATCCTGGCTGCCGGCATGAAGTTCACAACGATTTACAGGAATATCGGGAGCTGTTTTACAATGAGCTGCTCAGCTGGTTAAATCAACATGTGAAAGGTGGAATGGCGGTGTGAAACGGTATATCATTGCGCTGGATCAGGGAACCACCAGCTCGCGGGCAGTGGTTTTCAACAAACAGCAGAAGATTGTGGGAATCTCACAAAAGGAATATCCCATTTTTTATCCGCAGAATGGCTGGGTGGAACAGGATCCAATGGACATCTACGCCTCACAGTACAGTGTTCTGACAGAAGTTCTTGCAAAATTTGACATCAATCCGCAGGAAATTGCTGCACTTGGCATCACCAATCAGCGGGAGACCACGATTGTCTGGAACCGGCACACAGGCGAGCCGATTTATCATGCGATCGTCTGGCAGTGCCGCCGTACCGCAGCGCTCTGCGAGGAGTTGGCAAACGACTATGCAGACTATATCCGTCAAAATACAGGACTGATTATTGACGCCTATTTCAGCGCAACAAAGATCCGATGGATTCTTGACCATGTCCCCGGTGCGCAGGAACAGGCCGAGCGTGGAGATTTGCTGTTTGGTACAGTGGATACCTGGCTGGTCTGGAAGCTGACCGGCGGCAAAGTCCATGTTACGGATTATACCAATGCTTCCCGTACGATGCTTTACAATATCCGTGCTCTGGATTGGGACGATACCATCTTAAAGGCGCTCAATATTCCGCGCAGTATGTTACCGAAAGTCTGCAACAGCAGCGAGATTTATGGCTATACTGTGCTGGACGGGGTCGAGATTCCCATTGCCGGCATGGCGGGGGATCAGCAGGCGGCGCTGTTCGGACAGGCCTGTTTTGACAAAGGCGATGCCAAGAACACTTATGGTACCGGCTGTTTCCTGCTTATGAACATTGGTTCAGATTTTGTGGAAAGTCAGTCCGGACTGCTGACCACCATTGCGATTGGATTGAACGATCGCGTGCAGTATGCATTGGAGGGGAGTATTTTTGTTGGCGGCGCAGTGATTCAGTGGCTGCGTGATGAACTGCGTCTGATTGACAGTTCAGCGGACAGCGAGTACTTTGCCCAAAAGGTGGATGATAACGGCGGTGTTTATCTGGTTCCGGCATTTACGGGATTGGGAGCGCCCCATTGGGATATGTACGCTCGTGGTGTCATTGTCGGTCTCAGCCGCGGCAGCAACTGCAACCATATCATTCGTGCGGCGTTGGAGTCCATTGCATATCAGACCGCAGATGTGATGCGGGCAATGCAGCAGGATACCGGCATCACGTTGAATGTTTTGAAAGTAGACGGCGGCGCCAGTGCCAATAATTTCCTGATGCAGTTCCAGGCGGACATTCTGAACCTGAAAACAGGACGTCCGGTTATCCGGGAAACAACGGCATTGGGTGCAGCCTATCTTGCCGGACTTGCTGTCGGGTTTTGGGAGTCTCTGGATGAGATTCGCGAGGCCTGGACACAGGATCGCGGCTTTGTTCCGCAGATGCCGCAGGAAGTACGGGAAAAGCTGCTACATAATTGGGAAAAAGCGGTGTCCCGTGCAAAGTACTGGGAGAGCGAAGCATTGTAATATAATATATATTTTTAAATGAGAAAAGGACAGTGGATACACTTGTATGGAGATTTGAACAACCGTATCCACTGTTTTTTAAAATAGCAGATAATTTGTTGTATTTACAACAGATTTATTGGTTTTCGTACCGTATGATAAGAGCAATCAGAAACTAAGATTTTTACAAATATTGAACAGAGTCGATTATCAGATATCGTACAAGAAAAATGGGAGGAATAAAATATGATTCGAAGAGTCATTCAGATTGATGAAGCGGCATGCAATGGCTGCGGTGCCTGTGCAGCGGCCTGTCATGAGGGGGCGATTGGCATGGTCAACGGAAAAGCAAAGCTGTTGCGAGACGATTATTGTGATGGCCTGGGAGATTGTCTGCCCACCTGTCCGACCGGCGCAATTACCTTTGTAGAGCGGGAAGCGGCGGACTATGATGCAGAGGCTGTACGAAGAAATCAGCAGGCGAAGCAAACGAAGGCCGCGTTCCATGGCTGTCCGGGGTCTCAGACCAAAACTATGCAGCGGACCTCCAATGAAACCGGCGAGATGGTGTCTCCAATTTCCAGTCAGCTCTCCCAATGGCCGGTTCAGATCAAACTGGTTCCGGTAAAGGCACCATATTTTCAGGGCGCGAATTTGTTGGTTGCTGCGGACTGCACTGCCTATGCCTACGGTGACTTCCACAACCGGTTTATCAAAAATCGGATCACCCTGATTGGATGTCCGAAGCTGGATGCCGTGGATTACACGGAAAAACTGACAGAGATCATCCGGGAAAATGAGATCAAGAGTCTAACAGTGGTACGGATGGAAGTGCCTTGCTGCGGCTGGCTGGAGCACGCAGCGGTGACAGCACTCAAAAATAGTGGGAAATTTTTGCCCTGGCAGGTTGTAACCATCTCTACAGATGGCAGAATTGTAGAGTAATGTTATAAGATAACTGCACCCTGCTGCGGATTCAATCCGCAGCAGGGTGCAGTGGCGTTTATCAGATCAATTGAGGTTTTTCTGGTATTTGCAGATGTTCAAAAAGAAACTGATGATAGATGATAAAGATACCACGCAGGGTATCGTCCATACGATTGACAGCTTCCATACGCAGCGTTTGAGGGATGTCATAGAATCCTTCCGCAATGCTGCCGGCGATGGCGGCCAGAGTGTCGCTGTCGCCGCCCAGAGAAACCGCTGTACGGAGAACATCCTCAAAGCTGTTGCCCTCCAGGAAGGCCGTAATGGCTTCGGGAACAGTTTCCTGACAGCTTTCCACATGGTGGTATGTCGGACGAATTTCGTCACAGCTGCGGTTCAGTGCATAGCCAAACGAAGTTTCAATGTAATGTTTGATTTCTTCCTTGGTTGCACCGGTTCTGGCGAGAAAGATCGCTGCAGCCGTGGCCTGTGCACCTTTGATTCCCTCGGGGTGGTTGTGCGTTACCTCGGCGGTAAGTGCGGCATAATCGAGGACTTCGGGTAGAGTGTTGTAAAGCCATGCCACGGAAGAGACGCGCATGGCAGCGCCGTTGCCGAAACTGGAATAGGGTTCAGGGTGATCTTCATACAGCCAGCCCAGAAACCGGCTGCCATAGCCCGCGTCAGGGTACTGATGTCCGAGCCGCTGCATGCACTCGATCAGCTCCTGTCGGCTGCGTTCCTTGTCTCCAAATCCGTTCATGAGGGCCTGCGCCACTGCAAGCGTCATGATGCTGTCGTCTGTAATCATAGAGTGTGCAGAGAACAGCGGAAAATCTTTGGTTTTGATATTGTACATATCGAATTCATAGGGGCTTCCGACGATATCGCCCAAAATTGCACCGATCATAACGAGTCCTCCTTACATTGTTTCTGTTTTGTTTGTCCGTTGTGCGGCAACGTGCTGTACATGAGAAATCAAATCCTGTTCGTTTTCAATTTCACCCGGATAGGGGTGACGTTTGCAAGCCTGTTCAAATCGCCTGTAGCATTTTTCAGCGGCAACCGGATCACTATCCTGTAGCAGCGCACAGGTGTACTGTATGCGGGGAATGGAAGGATGTGTCCGCATGGCCTTCATTAAATTTTTATATGGTTTGGTTTGCAGTTCTGCCAGCCGATCTGATCGGTTTGCACCGACCAGCTCACAATAAACCAGTTCCAGCTGTAACAGAGCACGATGCAGGGGTACCAGGCTGGTACCTTGTTGCAACAGAGTTTGCCCAATTTGTTCTGCAAGAGAGAAATTCATCTGATCCATGGCACGGCTGAACGACAGCGTGCAGGCGGCGGCCACTATGCTGTTGTCCAATTCACATTCAGACGGGCGTGGGAACCATGCATCTGGCATATCTTTCAGTCGAAGCCCGCGGGTGATTTCAGCGTTGACTTTCATTTGCAACCAAAAGCAGTGGAGTGCCTCCGGACTTTTTCCCATACTGATTGCGTTGTGCCCATCGTTGTTGACTGTACCCATGTGGAGAGGAATGCCATTTATCAGCGCCAATGCAATTCCAAAGGCCGATACGATAAAATAAAAGAGCGCCAGCAGGGGAATGGGTTTTGCTAACATATACAGGATGGCAAAGAGTGCAGAGGCAATACCGTTCAAAAACACGCCGCCCAGATTATACAGCACATATGGGATGCTGCCGTCAACCGGCTCCGGCGGTTCCATCAGGCACTGTCCACCGGTTCCAGCTAGGGAATAGCGTTTGCATCGCAGGCGACCGTTTTCTTTTAACCAGAGGAAACTTCCGATTCGGAAGGAAGAAAAGCGGTATCCGCTGGCAAGGCCAAACAGAAGATGCCCCACTTCGTGCAGAATGAGCTGCAGCAGAATGGCCAGATAGATAAAAAACACGACGATAATTATCAGTAATAGGCCTTTTTCCGGCGAAGGGGAAGGGAAAAACCAATTTTCAATTTGATATCCACAAACAAAGCCAATGCAGCCGCCAGTCAAAAGGTAAATCAGAATGGGCAGAAATCCCAACAATTTCTTTTTCATGCAGTACCTCCTACTTATTATACCGCAAAATGGCTCCATGCCCGCCGGCAATGATCCAGTCCCCTTCGTCAAGCAGATCGAATACGGCCTGCCGCACTTGTGCGGCCATGGCCGGGTTGCTGTCCACCGAGGTCATAAGATAGGGCGCTAGACGATTAAAGGCGGCCTGTTCCATGGAAAAATCTTTGAGATTGACAAAGATATCTCCGGTAAAGACAATGCGGTGTGTGCGTTCCAAAAAGATGGTTTCACCGGCGACATGTCCACCCATACCCTCATAGACTTCAAACTGTAAAGGGGAATAATCCAGTGTACCAATTCGCGCCAAAGCCACATCCTGCGGTGTGGAAACTCCACCGATTACCTGCAATCTGCCGAGATCTGGCGGACGATAGGCCGAGAGAATTTTACTGATTTTTACATAGGGCAGATGCAGAGAATTTTCCTCTCGCAGATTGGGCTGTCCGATCTGTTCCCTTTGGAAATTGTCAAAGCACTTTTGACTGAGATAAACGGTTTCAAACCAGTCCAAAACACCGCAGTGATCCACGTCGGCGTGTGTGATTGCGGCGTCACATGGGCGCTGCTTGAAATCGGGCAGAATATCACAAATTGTGGCGAGCTGTTCCTCTCGATAGCAGGCAAATCCGCAGTCGATGAACAGATACCGGTCCCCGCAGTTCAGAATATAGGTGTTGCTGCCACAGGGCGGTTCAATCAGATAGAAGATCAATCCTGCACGGGTTTTGTGAATTGACATGCGCGGATGAAACTGCTTTCCTTTGTATTTCTGTAGATTGTCTGCAAATCTTCCGATATATTCAAAGGTTTTATAGGGCTGACTGTTTCGCTCGTCCAGATTTTGCATTACAAGATTGGAATTGATGACCAATTCGGTTTGTTCCTGCTCGGATAGAGAGATCCGATCGGCAATTTCATTGGCAAACGAGAGATAAAATACGGTGTTGTCCAGGTTTCGTTCCGTCTTGTCATAACCAAGAATGCAGACGTCGCACAGCTTGGAGCTTTCTTGGATAAATGCCGTAATATCGTCCGAATGTTCCACAAGAAGTCCCATTTTAAAGCTCTGGTACCCGCTGCCATTTTCCTGTGAGCTGATATAGGAAATATTAAACTGGTATTGGTTGATCAATTCCAGAATTGGCAAGACCATGCCGGGCTGATCCTGGATCCGAAACTCCAGAAGCATAATCTTTTTGGTACGATAGTTGTCCTGTAAATATCCGATTTCCTCCAGTTTTTTCGTTACGACGGAAATCTGTTGCTCTGTGCCCTCTACCTCAATAAAGAGCATGTGCATATCAATGGATTTGTTATAGCTTACGCGGGTGATATTGACCCCAAGTGCAGAGATGCGCTTGCAGGCCAGTAAAAAGGCGCCGACGTGGTCGTCCATATGGGTTACATAGGTCTTTTTCATGGCTGTTATTCCTTTGCTGTGCCGTTTGATGGTATTTATTGCATTGTACATGGGACAGGGAGGTTTTTCAATTGTTTTGCTGTGAAACGTATGAATCGGAGCAAAGAAAAATAGAGCTGTTTAATCTGAACAGCTCTATTTTTGCTTGGATGAACGGAAAAGAATTTCAGATATTTTGTTTAGAAATTGCTGCCTGTTTGACCAGTTCTATGAAGTAGCGATGAACGGAGAGATCATCTGAAAGTTCTGGATGAAAGGCTGTAACCAGCTGGTTTTTTTGCCGTGCTGCGACAATATGCCCGTCGACCTGTGCAAGGATCTCCGTGTCGCTATGGACTGCGGCGATATACGGCGCCCGGATAAAGGTCATCGGAATGAGACCGATTCCCTTACAATCCGCTTCAGTATAAAAACTACCGAGTTGCCTGCCGTAAGCATTGCGTACCGCAGTGATATCCATTGTGGCAAAGTGTAGCCGGCCGTCGTTTTCAATTTCCTTTGCCAGCAGCAACAATCCTGCACAAGTGCCAAACACCGGCAGACCGGCCTCAATTCTGTCGCGCAACGGTGTAAACAGATCAAGTTCCCGAAGCAGTTTTCCCTGTACGGTACTTTCGCCGCCAGGAATAATGAGGCCGTCAAACGGCATTTCAAGATCTCGTTTTTGACGAATCTCGAAAGAGGAGACACCGAGCCGGTTGAGCATCTGTTCGTGCTCAATAAAGGCTCCCTGTAAGGCGAGTACGCCGATTTGCATGATTATTTTCCTCTTTCTGCCATCAAGATCGCAATTTCCTGTTCATTGATGCCGACCATTGCCTCTCCCAGATCCTCAGAAAGCTCTGCCAGTAATTTTGCATCGGTGAAGTTGGTGACAGCTTTGACGATGGCCGCGGCGCGCTTTTCCGGATTGCCGGATTTGAAGATACCAGAGCCGACAAATACCCCTTCTGCACCGAGCTGCATCATCAGAGCTGCATCTGCAGGCGTTGCAACACCGCCGGCTGCAAAGTTGACGACGGGCAACTTTTTGTTTTCGTGGACATACAGAACGAGATCGTAGGGAACCTGTAGCTCTTTTGCGGCGTCAAACAGCTCATCTTTGCTCAAAGAGCCGAGCCGGCGAATTTCGGACTGCATCATACGCATGTGCCGGACGGCCTGCACAATGTCACCGGTGCCGGGTTCACCTTTGGTACGGATCATGGCGGCGCCTTCGTTGATTCTTCTCAACGCTTCACTAAGGTCTTTTGCACCGCAGACGAAGGGGACGTCAAAAGCGGTCTTGTCGATATGATATTTGTCGTCAGCGGGAGAGAGCACTTCGCTTTCATCGATGTAGTCGATTTCGATGGCCTGTAGAATCTGTGCCTCAGCAAAATGGCCGATCCGGCACTTTGCCATAACAGGGATGGAGACAGCTTCCTGAATACCCTTGATCATTTTGGGATCGCTCATACGGGAAACACCGCCGGCTGCGCGGATATCTGCCGGGATACGTTCTAGTGCCATAACAGCGCAGGCACCGGCTGCTTCTGCGATCTTTGCCTGTTCGGGTGTGGTGACGTCCATGATGACGCCGCCCTTTAACATCTGCGCCAGATTTTTGTTCAGTTCCAATCGATTGTTTGCCATAATAGATATCTCCTTTTTATGTTCAAATCGTTAAAGACGATTATAGCCCTTCCCTCGTTCAGATGCAATTCGGATACAGTAAAATTTCATCTATTTTCTGCAATAATATTTGTGGAAGAATGATAAGGGAGTTGATCCGTAGAATCTATGCTTTTCGTTTTAGACCCCTTAGATCGTGCAGGAAGAAATTTTATCGAGAATATGCGCACTGGCGAGAGGGAACAAAATGAATGCCAGGTGGAAGTGCTGTGGAAAATATGGTATCATTGCCTCATCAAAACAAAATGACAGATTTTTGGAGAAGTCGAAGTTATGATAAAAACGATTTTATTTGATTTGGACGATACGATATTTGACTTTCACATGGCGGAAAGAATCGCACTGGAAAAAACATTGCTTCATCTTGGGATTGCACCAAAAGAGGAAATTCTTACAAGGTACAGCGAACTCAATCTGGCACAGTGGAAGCTGTTGGAGCAGGAAAAGATCACACGGCCACAGGTGAAAGTGCGGCGTTATCAATTGCTTTTTGATGAAATCGGTGTGAGCTGTTCTGCTGAAGAGGCTGCTGCATACTATGAGAATTTGCTTGGTATCGGACACTATTTCATGGAAGGTGCAGAAGAAATTCTGGAGATGTTTTCGAAAGAGTATCGTTTGTTCATCGTGTCCAATGGCACTGCAAAAGTGCAACGGAGCCGAATCGAGAGCGCAGGAATTGAACGATATTTAA
This sequence comes from Oscillospiraceae bacterium, assembly GCA_050944035.1. Taxonomy (GTDB): domain Bacteria; phylum Bacillota; class Clostridia; order Oscillospirales; family Oscillospiraceae; genus JBMNQH01. The sequence continues at coordinate 61,455 of JBMNQH010000006.1, forward strand.
CCGGTTTGTTTATCTCACAGGAGATTGGCTACAATAAGCCGAGCTTGGATTTTTTTCGCCGTTGCTTTGCGCAGATCGATGGGTTTTGCAAAGAAGAAACCGTCATTGTCGGGGACAGCCTGAGTTCGGATATCAAAGGCGGAAATGCTGCCGGGATTACAACCATTTGGTACAATCCAAAAGGTGTGGTTAACGATTCCGATGTGAAACCGGGATTTGAGATTCGTCATCTTTCAGAGCTTGTACCTTTGCTAAAAAGCTTATAAGTGGAATCTGTTTGCAAGAGTCCAAAAAGAAAAAGTCGCCAATTGGCGACTTTTAATTGTTATAGCGGAAATTCCAAGGGATATTCCCTTGGATTCCGTATGGATTGATCTACTATTTAAAGCACTTTGTTAAAGAAATCAATGGTGCGGGGATTTTGCGGGTTGAGAATGACCTCCTGTGGGGTGCCTTCCTCAACAATGTAGCCACCGTCCATGAAGATGACACGGTCTGCAACCTCACGCGCAAAGCCGATTTCATGAGAGACAATCACCATGGTCATGCCTTCCGCGGCAAGCTGCTTCATGACTTGCAGCACTTCACCGACCATTTCCGGATCCAGAGCTGAAGTGGGTTCATCGAACAGCATGATATCGGGGTTCATGCACAGAGCGCGGGCGATGGCAACGCGCTGTTTCTGACCACCGGAGAGTTGAGAAGGATAGGCGTCTGCCTTGTCCATTAAACCAACTTTGCCAAGCATCATCATAGCCTGTTCATGTGCGGTCTTTTTATCAGCCTTTTTTAGATCGACCGGTGCCAGCATCAGGTTTTGAATGACGTTCAAATTGTTAAACAGATTAAAGTGCTGGAATACCATACCGATATTTTCACGCACTTTGTTGATGTTGATGTGTTTGTCATCTATGTGATTGCCGTCGACGATAACTGTACCGCCAGTGATGTCCTCCAAGCGGTTCAGGCAGCGCAGAAACGTAGATTTTCCGCTGCCAGACGGGCCGAGGATAACGACAACTTCGCCTTCGTAGATATCTGTGGAGATGTCCTTTAAAACCTCCAGCTTTCCAAAGCTCTTCTGAAGATGCGACACATGGATTTTTGTATTTTCTTTATTCACGGCCACGGTTTAGCCTCCTCTCAAGACGCTTTGCCACTTTGGACAGAATGGTAATGACGATCAGGTACATGATGGCGACAATGCCCCAGACCTGGAAAGACTGGAACGTGATAGCAACCACGTTCTTTGCCGAGTTGACCAGCTCGGGGAAGCCGATGATGGACAGAATCGAGGTATCCTTTAACGTGATGATAAACTGGTTAATGATGCTGGGGATCATGGTACGAATGGCCTGCGGCAGTACGATACGGTACATGGAACGCCAGTAAGACAGGCCAAGGCTTCGAGCGGCTTCCATCTGTCCTTTGTCAACAGACTGGATACCGGCACGGATGATCTCCGCCATATAAGCACCACAGTTCAGAGCCAGGCAGATGGTACCGGCCTGCAATGCAGTCAATGTGAATCGAACGCCCAGAATGTTGTTACATGCAAATGGGACGCCAAAGAATACGAAGTACGCCAAAACGATCATGGGTACGCCGCGGATGACGTCGATGAAAATACGGGAGATGATGTTGCAGACACGGTTTTTGACGACGCTCATCAAGCCGAAAATCAGACCCAGAATGCACGCAAAAAACAGGCCGCATAACGCCAAAAGCAGCGTTTGTCCCATTGCCAGCAGCAAGATTCTGCCATAGACAGAGAGAATTTGTATCATAGGGAGTGCTCCTTTAAAAAAGCGGGGCACCTATGCGGTGCCCCGCCTGAAGTTCAATGTTCTGAATTAGCCGAGGTAGCTGCTGATGATTTCATCATAGGTGCCGTTTTCCTTGATGTTGGCAAGGCCGGCGTTAAAGAGGTCGAGCAGTTCCTGATTGTCAGAATTGAAGATGGCAAAGCCATAGGGAGAACCTTCATTTTCAGAGCCTTCCACAATCTTCAGAGCAAGGTCGCCTTCCTTGATGGAGGCGGACATAATGGGGGTATCCTCGAAGCAGGCAACGGTCTGGCCGCCGATAACAGCCTGATACATGGTGGGAGAATCCTCGAAGTATACGATTGTAAAGCCGTATTCATCCTTCAGGCTTTCTGCGTAAGTAGCGCCCTGGGTACCGGTCTTAACGGCGACGGTCTTACCGTTCAGGTCCTCAAAGGAGGCAATTTCAGAATCCTCAGCAACTGCCATGCACTGAGTAGCAGTGTAATAACCATCGGAGAAGATCCAGCCAGATTCTTTGCGCTCATCGGTGATGGAGGCACCAGCGATCATGCCATCTGCCTGGCCAGCCTGACAAGCTGCGATGGAAGCATCCCAACCGAGGCTCTTCAGTTCATACTCAAACCCCTGATCCTCTGCAATTGCCTTCAGAATGTCAACATCGATGCCGACAAACTCGCCGTTTTCGTCGGTGTATTCAAAGGGCTTAAAAACAGTGTCTGTTGCGATAACCCACTTTTTATCAGAAGTGGAGGTTTCGGACTTATCGGCAGTGTCATCCTTTGTTTTGGAGTCTTTTGCATCACCACCGCAGCCGGTAAGCAATATACAAGCCATGATTCCAAGGCTCAGCAGAAGCGCGAGAGACTTTTTCATTGTAATCAATTCCTTTCATATTTTGCAGGAAAGCGGGAGAAAACTTTCAGCCGCAAATCCTAGAGTCAGGTTCATTATAAAATGCTTTTATACTTTGGTCAAGAAAAAATACAAAGTTTATTGACAAATTCTTGTTGAATTTGGAAGAAAAAACAAAAAAGTAGAGCGCGAAAGTAGAGCGCGCTACAAGGTGAAAATTGAAAAATCAGAAAATAAACGAATTGTGGATGTTCAAAATATGCAAAAACAGGGATTTTATTTGAAATAAACGTACAAAAGCAATGCAAAACTTTGCCGTTTTTACCTGAATCAGATGTTTGAGCGTTTTGTGGAGGCCACGAAAGTGGCGAACAGAGCGCGGCTGTCCTGTTCCTGCAAATAAGAAAATTCAGGATGCCACTGTACAGCCCAGACAAACCGCCTGTCTGGCATAGAAACAGCTTCAACAAGACCGTCGGGGGCCCAGGCCATTGGCCTCAAGCTTGAGGCGAGTGCCCGGATTCCCTGGTGATGGTAGCTGTTGACCGCAAGTTGCTCTTTTTTCAGCACGCGATACAGTGGAGATGCAGGAGCAATGGCTACACTATGCGACGGAATATGGTAAGGAGGCTTCTGCTGGTGTTTTACTTCGGATGCCGTTTGTGTGGGAATGTCCTGATAGAGTGTCCCGCCCAGTGCCACATTGAGAAACTGGATACCACGACAGATTCCGAGGATAGACTTGTCCTGTGCAAGCGCTGCGGTCAGAAGTGCCTGTTCCATGCGATCCCGTTCTGAACAGCATACCCCGCACAGAGCAATTGCCGTCTCACCGTACAGCGTGGGTGTGACATCCTGTCCGCCTGTGAGTAAAAATCCGTCACAGGTGTTCACCAGCTGCTGGATGGTGTCGGGGTTGTCAGTCAGAGGCAGCATGACAGGAATGCCTCCGGCCTGTGCGATGCCTTCCATATAGCCGGGAAGCATCCAGTAGCTGTTTTTCTCTTCGTCCACCAATGGAATCAGACCAATTATCGATTTCATCTAGATCCCTCCAGTATCCAAACCCGTCGGTTGTTTTTTTGATTATACTGCGTGAAAAACCAGAAATCCACAAAAAATTCCCTGATTCTGTGAGATCAGGGAATTTTTTATACGTTAATATGTCAAAATGAGACTGCATGGAAGCCATGTTGCCATCCGTATTGAGAAGGCAGATAAGAATCAGGGGCATTTTTTATTGAAGGATTATAATCTCAAAGCGATCCAGGGCATACTCACAGTTATAGCAACAGGCATCCGCACCAAGACCCTGACATTCTGCCTCTTTTCGTTCCGGACAGTCCAGACAGATTTGAGGCAGGGGTTGTTTTTCCCGATATTCCATAGAAATTACCTCGTTTTGTAATCTAATTTGTATGTGAAAAATGAATCTATATTAAGCATACAATAGAGAATACAATAAAACAAGAGGTGAGGTGAAAAATGTCAGATTTTATTCCAAAGCAATATAAGAAAGAGCCGATTACAATTCGGATTAGTGTTGAGAAACTGAGAATGATTGATCAAGCCGCAGAAGAATTTGATATGAGCAGAAGTGCGTTTATTAATCAGTGTATTGATTACGCGTTGGATCATATTCACAAGCTTCCGGATCAGAATAGCAGATAAGCAATTGAAAAGGTGGCAACTGCAAAATAAGCGGTTGCCACCTTTTTAATTGCTTTCATTTGGCAGGTAAACATCTGGATGATATAGGATTAAAAATCCATGAGATACATGCCAATATTGATTTACGTGAAATTACTTTTCTGTGTAATCTTATGGATACGGGCAATGAAAAGTTATAAGAAGTGTACAGCTGACTCCTGGAATGTTTACAGAAAAATCAAAAATACTATACATGTATCTTGACAGATAAGTAGACTGGAACTAAAATATCATAAACTTCTTTGTTCCATTGAGAAGTGTATTCCATACAAGATTAGGAGATAAAATGAACCAAACCTGTGATGTCGTAATCGTAGGTACTGGGGTTGCAGGATTATACTGTGCACTCAATTTGCCGGAGCGGTTTCATATCCGTATCATCACCAAACACGAAGCAGATAACGCGAACTCTTTTCTGGCACAGGGCGGAATCTGTGTTTTGCGTGGTGAAGACGATTATAACGACTATTATGAAGATACTATGCGTGCGGGGCACTATGAAAATAATCCCCGGACTGTGGAACTGGTGCTCCGCAGCTCAAACAGCATTATTTTAGACCTTTTGCGGCTCGGCGTCCGGTTTAACCGTACCCCGGAAGGAACACTTGACTATACCAAAGAGGGCGCGCATTCGCGGCCTCGTATTCTGTTTCATCAGGATGTGACTGGAAACGAAATTACAAGTACACTGTTGGAACAGGTGCGGAAGCGGCCCAATATTACAGTTGATGAATACACCACAATGATAGATATTATCTCCAGGGACAATGTCTGTGGAGGTGTGGTCGTATCGGGCCCGGATAAGCAGTTGTATACCATCTCAGCCAATCATGTTGTGCTTGCATGCGGCGGTCTCGGCGGTCTTTATAAAAACTCCACCAGCTTTCCGCACATTACCGGCGACGCTCTGGCGATTGCATTGCGGCATCAGGTGGAAATAGAACATCTGAATTACATCCAGATTCATCCGACTACGTTATTTTCCCATAAAGCCGGCCGGAGATTTCTGATTTCGGAATCCGTCCGGGGTGAAGGTGCCCTGCTGTTGGACAAGCACGGCAATAGATTTACCGACGAGCTGCAGCCCCGTGATGTGGTAAGCAAGGCCATCTGGAAACAGATGGAGATTGACGGGACTGAACACGTTTGGGAGGATATGCGTCCTCTCAGCGAAACAATGATCTTAAACCATTTTCCCAACATCTACCAGCAATGTCTGGAGGAAGGATTTGACGCACGATATGAGCCCGTACCGGTCGTTCCGGCACAGCATTATTTAATGGGCGGCATCAAGGTGGATCTTGCCAGCCGCACCTCCATGTCTGGCCTTTACGCCTGCGGGGAAACCAGTTGTAACGGTATCCATGGCAAGAACCGGCTTGCCAGCAATTCTCTGCTGGAGGCCATGGTCTTTGCCCAGCGGGCGGCGAACGATATCATATTTGGCCCGAAAAGAGCAACTCCCATTTTCTGTGACGTGGATCTTACACAGTATGAGGATCTGGATGCACTGTTTGCAAATTACCGTGATCTTGTACTGCAAACGATAGAAAGGTTAGAAAATCACAATGACTGAAGTTACTATGAAGCTGAATGTTGATCGACTGCTTCTGATGGCTCTGCAAGAGGATATTACCAGTGAGGATGTTTCTACAAACGCAGTGATGCCGAGTGCCCGGCAGGGTGAGGTACAGCTGATTTGTAAGGAGGACGGCGTGATCGCCGGTCTGGATGTTTATGCCCGTGTGTTCCACCTGTTGGATGATAAGACTGTGGTGGATTTACACTGCAAGGACGGCGATCTTGTGAAAGATGGGCAAGTGCTTGCTGTCGTCCATGGAGACATCCGTGTTTTGCTCTCCGGTGAGCGGGTCGCTTTGAATTACCTGCAGCGTATGAGCGGCATTGCAACGTATACTTCCCAAGTAGCTCAGATGCTTGAGGGGAGCAAGACCACACTGCTGGATACCCGGAAAACTACGCCGAACTGCCGTATTTTTGAAAAATACGCCGTTCGTGTAGGTGGCGGCTGTAACCATCGCTACAATCTGTCTGATGGTATTCTACTCAAGGATAATCACGTTGCTGCCGCCGGCGGAATTACCAATGCTGTGCGGATGGCCAGAGAGTATGCCCCCTTTGTACGCAAGATTGAAGTCGAGGTAGAAACAATAGAGCAGGTGAAGGAAGCCGTTGCCGCCGGTGCAGATATTATCATGCTGGACAATATGACTGCCGATCAGATGGCGGAAGCAGTCTCTATTATCGATGGGCGTGCGGAAACCGAGTGCTCTGGAAATGTGACTCGAGAGAATGTTGAGCAGCTCATCGACCTGGGTGTCGACTATATTTCCAGTGGAGCTTTGACCCATTCTTCTCCCATCCTCGACATCTCCATGAAGAATCTCCATGCAATCTAATGAAGAAAGAGGTGTTCACTTGAAATCAGCAGAGCGCCGGGCAGAAATTTTGAACATACTGCAACATAGGGATGTTCCAATTGCAGCAAAAGACTTGGCCGCGCATTTTCATGTCAGCCGTCAGGTTATTGTGCAGGACATCGCAGTGATTCGAGCAACGTTTCCCGGTATTGTTTCCACTTGTCGGGGCTATACCATAAGCAAACAGAGTTGCTGTTATAGCCGCGAGTTTAAAGTTTGCCACACCGCCGAGGAGGCTGCCAGAGAGCTGAACCTGATTGTCGATTGCGGAGGTGCAATAAAAAATGTCAGCATCAAACATCGGATATATGGGCGAATTATGGTAGAAATGGATATCAGCTCCCGTCAGGATGTGGAGGAGTTCCTCGAACTGTTGCAATCGGGAAAATCCACACTGCTTGCGAATGCAGCTGCGGGATATCACTACCATTTGGTCGAAGCCGCAAGTGAAGAGCGGTTGGATCTGATCGCTGCACGACTCGAAGAGGCGGGATTTTTGGCTCCGCTCACCCCGTGGGAAAAAGAAACAGAGGGAGAAAGCAATCAATGAAGGTTCAAGAATTACAAAAAGAAATTCTGCGATTAAAGAAGGAGAATGATATTTGTATTCTGGCGCATACCTATCAGAGTCAGCCGATTCTGGAGGTCGCGGATTATGTAGGCGATTCCTATGGACTCAGCATACAGGCCGGCAAGAGTACACACCAAAATATTCTGATGTGCGGCGTCCGGTTTATGGCCGAAACCTGCAAAGTTCTGTGTTCGGACAAACATGTATATCTTGCCAATCCCGTTGCGAGCTGTCCCATGGCGGAACAGCTGGATTTGAAAACGCTGGAGGATCTCAAGCGGCAGTATCCGGGTTATGCAGTAGTGGTTTATATCAACACTACCTCCGAAATCAAGACCGCCTGTGATGTGTGCGTGACTTCTTCCTCTGCGGTGCAGATCTGCCGAACGATAGATTCAGACAAAATTCTGTTTATTCCGGACCCCAATCTGGGACAGTATGTAGCATCTCAGCTGCCCGAAAAACAGTTTGCCTTTTACAGTGGAGGCTGTCCGTATCATATGCGGGCTGGAAAAGCGGATGTAGAACGTATGAAGTCCGCACATCCCGGTGCGCTTCTGCTTGTCCACCCGGAGTGTCGGGCAGAAGTCGTCTCCGCAGCGGATTATGTCGGTTCCACCACTGGGATTATGGAGTATGCGAAAATATCCGAGGCAGAGGAGTTCATCATCGGTACGGAAAACAGCATTGTGGAACATCTGCAATACGATTACCCGAACAAAAGATTCTATTCCCTATCTACCGGATTGACCTGTGTGGATATGCGGATCACCACATTGATGGACGTCTATAACTGTATTCAGGGTACCGGTGGAGAGGAGATTGTTCTCCCGGACAGCGTTATAGCCGGTGCCAGCCGATGCATCAACCGTATGATAGCGTTGGGCGGTTGAAAATAGATGGGTATGGCCTATGACCAATTTGAGGTCGTACCTGATGGTTGCTTTTTGGGGCCAACTGCAGAAAAGTTGAATTCTATATGATCGTAGAGAGAAAAGATGAAAACCACACACCTGATACAGTGCGTATCAGGTATGCGGTTTTGGTTTGGCGATAGACTGAACAAGTAACCCCCTTGTGCTTTCGAACGGCAAAAGAAGGTTCGCTCTATCGTAAAGGGTATATCATTTTGTGGACAAAAGGAATCTAGGCATCAATTATCTTCTATTCACCGATAAAGACCTGGGCTTGGTACTTCCATACTATGGCATCCGCCAATGATAAACAATGGACGAATTTTACCGGAGGAAAAGCAACTGCGGATGTTCGTAAAATAACAGTACAAATTCAGGATGCGCTTTTGGAAACCTTGTCGGTTTCCACCAAAAACGAGGATGTTTCTATCACTCCGTTCACTCTGAAAGGAAAAGTTTTGCTAGTTCAGTTGTATCTGACACCACAGACAATTCCTCTGAACCCGTTGTAGGGCCCCTAAAATTTGTGTTAACAGCAGGCGAGGCTGGCGAATATGGCAAACTCATCACCTATAACAAAGGCACCAAATTTGAAGAAAATTTTTATGCTTTCTATATTCCAGAAGGTACATATACTGTAACGAATAAAGGCGAATATATGAGCCAAGTAAATGTTTACAGTGATGAAACTCATATCACAGAAGACGGTTGGGAAGAAGCAGAATCTTTAGGCGTTAAACTGCTTGATGTTGGCAAGTCTGATACTATTACTGTTAGTGCCGGACAGCATATCAAAATTGCAGAACCTTCTGTTTTCGAGTTTGAACAGCAATAATTCAACAACACATCAAGAGGTGGATTAAATGACTTGTCCCAGATGCAGCAGTGAAGATGTAGAAGTGCAGATTGTCAATGAAATACATCTAAAAAATAAACATCACGGATGTTTGTGGTGGCTTTGCATCGGATGCTGGTGGATCCCTTTTAAATGGTTGTTTCTTACTTTACCTGCTTTATTGTTTAAGATATTCGGATACAAGAAACAACGAGTGATTAACATACACAAATCCATTTGTGTATGTCAATCGTGTGGATACACTTGGAATTCATAAAATGACATTAACAGTAAAGACGGTATGTTGCTAAATTTGCAGCATACCGTCCTGTTTTTAGTTATTGGTCAAAATCCACCAATTTAAGTTCCGAGTTCATATCATAAATGCATTGCCAAAAAGATTTCTTGATTACTGTGTTATTACAAATTAACATGCAACCACATCTATGATCGTCATCAAGCCGAAGGGTGTTAATGTCCGCTTTAAAGTTAACCATTCCAATATATTTTCCGTTTATCGAAACAGAAACAATAATTCTGCCTTTAGCGTGCCCAAAAAGAACTGCCGATTTGCCGATATAACGAAATAATAGCTGTTCAGTGTTTATTTGCCCGTTATCTTTGTCCTCAATTTTATGTAAATTATCATACATTTTCAAATCAAGATTTTCTTTATCTAAATTTTCACTCAACATTGCTTTTCGTAGTGTTGCAGTATCAGCACTTTTTTCAAACTGTTCGCCAAACAAATAAAAACCAGTCGCTAATGCCACTTTACACATAAATCGCAATCTAATATCAATGTCAACGCTAAAGCTGACATCCAATTTTGAAAACTTGTCATACTTTTTTTGCTCTATATGGTCGTAAACGGATGAACCGCTTTTTGTTAAAGTCCATGTCGCTGGGTGATTATTAATCCGGCATTTACTTAGACGTAAAACTGGCGCTTTATTTGAATGCCCTTTATTGTTATGAGGAAGAAGATGTAACTTAACTATGGGATCGTTTGAAAATTTGCCATCTATACAACTTCCTAAATAATTATTGATTTTTCTTCCAACATCAATTGTAAAATTATTATTGCCGCCCAAAGCTAACGGGATAATATGTTCTTTTTCAAAATTATAGCTCAATATCTTTAATTAAAACAATAAATCCGAACCCATCTCCAATTTTGAAGATTGAGTTCGGATTATATCGACTTGGTGGACCCGAGGAGATTCGAACTCCCGACCCCTACAATGCGAATGTAGTGCGCTCCCAACTGCGCTACGAGCCCAAATATATGGTTTCTAAAAGCTGTAAATTATTATAGCACGAAATTTTCAAATGTAAATAGGATTTCCTGTAGAAGATTTCAGAAAGATGAGAGATTAGAAATAAATTGGATTTAGATATTGAATAAATGAAAAAAATATAGTAAAATAAATAACAGCGGCCTGTGGCATGGCTGCACTAGTCGGGGAGCTAGCGGTGCCCTGTATCTGCAATCCGCTATAGCAGGGATGAATTCCCGCCCCCGGGTATTCGATGTATTGTCTGACCGCGGTAAGTGGCGATGAGAGTCCGGTCTTGCGCAACGAGAGCCTGTGAACCATGTCAGGCGGGGAACCGAGCAGCATTAAGCAGGTTATCCCGTGTGCCGTGAGGGTGCCGGATTTGAGTTAACTGCCTCGGTAACGGATATATCGTATATTCAAAGGCGGGTGTGCAGTCTTGCCATGGGCCGCATTTTTGCCCGTTTTTCAAACGGGCTTTTTCAATCAGGATTTCTTTTTACTTCACGGCTTTTGAATAATAGGAGTTCTATCTATGTATCAGGCGCTTTATCGCAAATGGCGTCCACGTACCTTTGATGATGTGGTCGGTCAGGAGCATATTACGGACACTTTGAAAAATCAGGTGCAGACCGGTCGGCTGTCCCATGCGTATCTTTTCATTGGTACCAGGGGGACGGGAAAGACCACCTGTGCAAAAATCCTGGCGCGTGCCGTCAACTGCGAGCATCCGGTCAACGGCAATCCCTGCAACTGTTGTCCTGCCTGCCGCGGTATTGAAAGCGGGTCAATTCTGGATGTTGTGGAGCTGGATGCGGCGTCCAATAACGGTGTTGACAATGTGCGGGAGCTGCGGGACGAGGCAATCTTTTCTCCTGCTGCGGTGAAAAAGCGTGTGTACATCATCGATGAGGTGCATATGCTGTCCATTTCCGCGTTTAACGCTCTGCTGAAGATTTTGGAGGAGCCGCCCGAGCACCTGATGTTTATCTTGGCAACAACGGAATTAAACAAGGTTCCTGCAACCATTGTCTCCCGGTGTCAGCGTCACAGCTTCCGGCGGATTGACAGTACAACGGCTGCAAATCGTCTGTACGACATAGCCCAGAAGGAAGGCCTGCAGCTGGAATCCGATGCAGCCAAGCTGTTGGGTCGTCTGGCTGACGGTTCCATGCGGGATGGATTGTCGTTGCTGGATCAATGTTCCGGAAGAGAACACATTGATGTGAATACCGTATTGTCCGTTATGGGACTTGCCGGAAGTTTCCGGATAGCAGAATTGTTGACAGCCATTGTGGATCATGATTGTGCCACAGCATTGACGAAATTTCAAGCCATGTGGCAGGATGGCAAAGATCCTGCGACCCTGATGCATGAGCTTTCCACATTACAGCGTGATTTGTTGATGCTGAAAGTGGCGGCCAAAGGGGGAGTCGGTTTGCTCTCCGGAATGTATGATGAACAGCTTTTAAAGCCGCTCGGAAAAAAACTGACCGCGGAAGAGCTGATGTATAATCTGTCCACCATTCAGAATGCCATGCGTGGTATAGGGGACAACCGCAATGTCCGGACTGCGGCAGAACTGTGTCTGATCCGTCTATGCGAGCCGGAGCTGGGTGAAAGCTTCGAGGCGTTTGAAGCCCGTCTTGCCCGACTGGAAGCGCAGCTTGAAGCGGGTATTCCAGTCCACAGTACAGAGCCCGTACCGGTACGGACGATGGAAACAGAAGAACCGGAGGCAGATACTCCGCCATTTGATATAGAAGGACCCGCTACAATGGAAGCGGATATTCCCCCGTTTGATATAGAGGAGCGGGCTGTGGTGGAAGAAGATGTTCCGCCATTTGATTTGGAAGAGCCAACTGTAATGAAGGATGTTCCGCCATTTGATTTAGAGGAACCGGAAGAAGTGCTGGAGATTCCATCCATTCCGAAACAGGAGACAGGAGAGCGGCCGATTATAGAAAATGTAACTAAGCCCGAACAGCATACTGTGGCAAAGTCGGAGCTCTGGGAAAAGCTTGTGGACGATTTGCAGGGAAAAGTGGATATCGGAACGTTTATTGTCATCAGCGATGACTACAATGTGTGTGGCGACGTTGTTGGGGAAGAACTGGTGATTCGGACAAAGGATAAGTTTTGCACAGATCGTGTCAAAGACCCAGAGGTGCAGGAGCAGATCCGAGAAGCGCTTGTTCGGGTCAATGGGCATGCAATTCCGATTCGTGTTGTAGAGGCGAAAACCAGACAGGCAGTAAATACGGAAAAATTGAATGCATTGGAGCGATTTCCCAATGTAATTATGAAATAGGAGGCGTTTGATTATGGCAAAAGGTGGTTATAGAGGCGGTATGCCCGGTGGCGGCATGAATATGAATATGATCCGGCAGGCGCAGAAAATGCAGCAGGATTTGCTCAAAATGCAGCAGGAGATAGAGAGCCGTACCTTTACCGCAACAGCGGGCGGCGGCGCCGTGACCGCAGTGGCAAGCGGCAAGCGCGAGATCATGTCCGTTACCATTGATCCTGATGTTGTTGATCCAGAAGATGTTGAAATGCTGCAGGATATGATTGTTGCCGCAGTCAATGAAGCACTCAGAACCGCAGAGTCCACAGCCAACGAAAGCATGGCAAAGCTCACCGGCGGATTAAATCTTGGATTCTAGAGGAATTTTGGAATCATAACAGAGAAAAACAACAGCACCCCGATCAATTGATCGGGGTGCTGTTGTTTTAGATAGAGGAAAAAGGAGAAAACCAATAAAAATTATTTAGTGGAATCGTATCGATTTATTATCTTCTGCTCTGCAATTGTAAGATACCAGATAATTATGAAGAAATCAAAGAGAAATTATGGCGAAACTGTAAAGTTTTCAAAATATCTGCTGAAGAGTACAGACTTATAGCAGAGAACTGCCGTCATTGAGCCGGGCAGTATATTTTTCCACCAGAAATGCGGGATGATAAGATTGTTTGGCAAGCCGCAGGTTTTCCAATCCCATATCCTCTTCTCGGTTAATATAGACGATCTCTGGATGCCGCTCCAAAATCTGACGGACAAATTCTCGATTGACCATGGAATAAGCGCCGTTGATATCGCTGCGTGCTTTTTCAAAGTGGACGTCAAAGGTATCATCTGCAATTGGTTCTCCAATGGTAAAGCCGACGAGTTCCTCACCGATAAGTAGGGCGCCGCCTTCGAGTCCAAGATCATTAAAATGTAGAAACGCACGTTCAAGTGCCATTCGTTCCTCTTTGGCATCGATATCGTGGTGTGCAATCCACTGTTGCAGGAATGCGCGGCAGACCGGCAAGTATGCTTGGGTCAAAGGGACAAACTGCCAGTCATGTTCCGCCTCAAAGCGGTTGACATGATTGCGTTTGCCATGCAATTTTTTTCCTTGTAGTGTAGCGAGCTTTTCAGCCTCATAAACATAGTCGAAAAAGTCCGTATCCGGTGTGAAAGTAAAGCAGTCAGGAAATAGCTGTTCCAATTCCTCTTTATAATCTGTGGTAATACCACGAAGCAGGAGCGGAAAACCGTGGGAGTCGGCGTAAGTCTGTAGCGCAATAACGGCGGAGTCCAATGGACCTTCTCCGATCGGGCAGGAAAAATAGAGCGTATCGTCTTTTTGGTATTCAATGATGAGACGATCATCAAATTGTGCAACTTTCGGACAATAGGTCTGATCCCATAAGAAGAGATTGCCAAAATTAAAGTCAGCGCTTTTGGAATTTTCTATGCGTACCAGGCGCGTAATCCAGTCTCGATCCGTCAGAGACAGCGCGTGAAGGTGAAGTTTTGGATGTGTTTGAATAGAAGTGTTATAGTGATTCATGATGATAGAGATCTGGGCAGAGTTCTGAAATCGCATGTTGCAGCTCTTTCAAGTCAACAAATGTTTCCGGCAGTTTGTTTTGATCGCGCAGCAACGCTGCGGGGTGATAAAGGGCCATGTATTTCACACCGTCGATATCGAACCACTGTCCGTGTTCGCGGGTGATTTTAAAATCCTCGCGAATCAGAGATGTGGCAGCAATCCGTCCAAGGCAGACTACGATTTTGGGCTGGACGATCTGCATTTGCTGATCCAACCAGTCACGGCAGGCCTCGCGTTCGACGTTGAGCGGGTCACGATTCTTGGGGGGACGACATTTGACGATATTTGTAATATAGATATCATTGCGGTTAAGATAAAGGATTTCAAGCATGGTATCCAGCAGCTTGCCGGCACGTCCTACAAACGGTTTTCCCTGCTTGTCCTCCTGTTCTCCGGGACCCTCCCCGACAAACATAAGGTCTGCGTGTGGATTGCCAACGCCAAATACCAGATTGGTACGTGTTTCATGCAGAAAACAGTTGTCACAGTTGCTACAGGCGGTTTGAAGCGCTTGCATGGTATGCATATTCTGTATGGCCTCCTTTGAAAATAGAATGGTGGTGTTCAGCAGTATACGGTGGATTGCGCATCGAACCCGTCGAAATGGACCGAGACAATAAGAAAAACAATCAGATACCAAGCGCAGTACAGGCGATCTGTGACCAGGTTTCCATTTCGGCGAGATGTGAGGACAGCGATGCAATGGGCAGCCAACGACCTGCCAGTTTTTCGACCTCACGGACGGTAACCGTACAGTGCAAGGGGACATCCATCACAGAGAGCATACCCAGATGCACCTTGCCGACATCGTTTCCGTCATCGTTGATGAAGCCGATGGGGGTAAGCGAGAGCGGTTCGGTACTGAGTGCCACTTCCTCTTCCAATTCCCGGCGCATACCATGTTCCAAAATGTCATTGCATGCATCGACGGGATTGATATGCCCGCCAATGCCGAGTGAGATCAAGCCGTGCAGACGAGACTCTCCGCCTTTGTTCAAACGACAGGTAGAAAAGACGTCCTTTCCCCGTCGGATGATGACATAGGAGATGATTTGTTTATATGCGGGATCGGCCTCTGCCTCAGGCCGTGGAAGAAAAACGGCATTTTGGCGGATCTGCGCGATGATACGGTCGCAGTTCTCAGTAATGATTCCATTTTTGTAAATGCATGCGGAGAGAAGGTCGGTTTTGACGGCCAGAACTTGCTCCATGGGGATCCTCCTGATAAAGAATGAAATAGAATAAATAAGAAAAATAGATACCATATACTATAGCACAGGAGCCGCACAATGCCAACAGGCGGTTGGAAAATTTGTGGGGATGTCCGGGAGAATTGCAGCAATTCCGGGAAAGCGCTTGACAAGTAGAAGATGCAAGTGTAAAAATATATAGGCTAATAGAAGAAAAACAACGGACGGCACAGAGCGAAAAATGTAACCCTGTGCCGTTTTGAACGACCAGATTGGAGAATAGAGATATGGATAAAATGTGGGCAGGCAGATTTACTGAAGCTCTGAACCAGGAAGCTGATGACTTCAATTCTTCGATTCGCTTTGACAAGCGTATGTTCCAGCAGGATATCCGGGGATCCATTGAACATGCTGCCATGCTTGGGGCAAGGGGGATCATCTCTCAGAATGACGCGGATACCATTATTGATGGATTACAGTGCATTCTCGATGATCTTAACAGTGGGGAACTGACCTTCGATATGAACTGTGAGGATATTCATATGTTTATTGAGGCAGAACTGACCCAGCGCATCGGTGATATTGGCAAGCGGTTGCACACTGCACGCAGCAGAAACGACCAGGTTGCACTGGATATCCGGCTTTGGCTCCGCGATGAGACCAATGAAATTCTGGAACTTACCAAACAGCTGATTGCAGACATTACGGATCAGGCGGCACAGCATGTTGAAACCATTATGCCGGGCTACACGCACCTGCAGCGTGCCCAGCCGATCACATTTGGTCACCACCTGATGGCCTATGCCATGATGCTGACGCGGGACATCGGCCGTATGAAAGATGCGTTGCGCCGTATGAATTACTCTCCGCTCGGCAGCTGTGCCCTTGCCGGTACCACATATCATACTGACCGAGAGATGACTGCAAAGGCGCTCGGCTTTGACGGCATTATGCTTAACAGTATTGACGGCGTTTCAGACCGGGACTTCTGTCTGGAACTCAGTTCCGCCTTTGCAACCATGATGATGCATCTGTCCCGATTCTCCGAGGAGATTATTTTATGGTCTTCCTGGGAATTCAAATTTGTCGAGCTTTCTGATGCTTATTCCACCGGTTCCAGCATCATGCCGCAGAAGAAAAACCCCGATATGGCGGAGCTGGTTCGCGGTAAGACCGGTCGTGTATATGGAAACCTGATGGCGCTTTACACCACCTTAAAGGGAATTCCCCTGGCATATAACAAGGATATGCAGGAGGACAAAGAGGCGATCTTTGACACAGTGGATACTGTAAAGCAGTGCTTGCGTATTTTTGCCCCCATGATTGCGACTATGACCGTCCGCAAAGACAATATGCGTAAGGCAGCGTCCGGCGGCTTTATCAACGCGACAGACGGTGCCGACTATCTCGTCAGAAAAGGGCTTCCGTTCCGTGCAGCCTATAAGATTATGGGCCGCCTGGTTGCAAAGTGCATTGCAGAGGGACAGACGCTGGAGACCTTGCCGCTGGAGCAGTATCAGGAACTCAGCGATCTCTTTGAAGAGGATATTTACGAGGCGATCAGTTTGGAAACCTGTGTCCAGACCCGCATCTCAGAGGGTGGCACGTCCAAAACTTCTGTGGAGTATCAGATTGCATATGTCCGCGATTTTCTGGCCAAAGTATAGGATCTGTTTCTGAAAAGGTCTGGTATTTCACCCCTGCGTTTGGTATACTAACGCAGGGGTGTTTTTATGAGACTTGATAAATATTTGAAAGTGTCCCGGCTAATTAAGCGCCGCACTGTCGCAAATGAAGCCTGTGATGGAGAGCGCATCTGCGTCAACGGCAAACAGGCTAAGGCATCCTATCAGGTAAAAGTTGGGGATGTGATCGAGATCCAGTTTGGGCAGCGTGCTTTGAAGGTGGAAGTTGTTTCCGTGAATGAACATGCGACCAAAGCGGATGCGACGGCTATGTATCGGGAAGTCGTTTGAGTGTTTACATTGAAAAAACCGCCGAAGAAGATTCTTCGGCGGTTTGCATTTTATTGAATGCTTTTCGTTATGATATTTCAAAAACAGGTTAGAAGAATTTTTTGATCGAGTCGGGTACGGTTGCGGGGTCCTTTGTTGCAGAAATTGTAAAGCTGACATTCTCTCTGGTGCTGAACTCATCAAGCCATGCGAGGAAAGCAGCAACCTTTTCGTTGTCATCTTCGACCATTTTGAAGAAGTTGTCGATAAAGATATGGGTGATATCATAGTTTCCGGCGTGGAGGCCGCATAAAAATCCCTTCATCAGCTCAAATGAGTTGATAGCGTAGTCTCCGCCGTTGATTAAGCGAACGGTATAGGGAATATCGTAAGTCAAGGCCTTATTTTTCTCAATACATACAACATTACCACTTTCTACCTCGACTGCCTGTTTGACAAGTTCTACCAGTGTTTTGGTTTTTCCTGAGCCTTTCAGACCCATGATTAATTTCACCATGATAGGCACACTCCTTTGTGTTGAAATAATATCAATGATAGGGGATCATAAACTCTTAGTTGCTTTTACGGTATTTGTATCATACCATCTTTTCCTTTTTACTTCAACGTTAAGAGGAGCAGAATTCATAAATTATTCAGAAAACGGAAAAAGTTTTACAGTTTTTGTTCCAGAAAATGGTGCATTTTGGATTTATATGCCTCAACGCCCGGCTGATCGAAGGGATTGACATGCAGCATATAGCCACTGATTGCACACGCGAGTTCAAAAAAGCAAACCAATTCCGCAAAGCCGCTTTCATCTCTGCTGGAGACTGTGATGCGAAGATTTGGTACGCCGCCTTCGATGTGAGAGGCTGCAACGGCTCTGGAAACGGTGTGATTGACGCTGCCGAACTCCATACCGGCAAGCTGTGCGAAGGCATCGGTTCCGTCTGGAGCTTCGGGAATCAGAAGCTGGCTGCCGTGTGCAAACTCTACCACAGTTTCCAGCAAGTGCCGGGGACCGTCCTGGATATACTGGCCCATCGAGTGCAGATCCGCTGTATACTCGACAGAGGCGGGGAAAATGCCGACCCCATTCTTGCCCTCGCTTTCGCCAAACAGCTGTTTCCACCACTCCGCCATGTACCGGAAAGACGGCTCATAGCAGGCTAGGATTTCGATGCTCTTGCCAAGATGGTAGAGCTCCTGTCTTGCGGTGGCATACTGCCATGCGGGATTTTCAGATGTGCGCAGATTCAATTTTCGCAGAGAAAAAATCGCACTTTCTAAAACAGCAGTGATGTCAATTCCAGCGACTGCCATGGGCAGCAGGCCGACTGCTGAGAGAACGCTGAATCGACCGCCGACATCCGGGTACAGAGAGAAGGTGGGATACCCCATCTGATTTGCCAATGTGCGCAGCGGTCCACGTTCGGGATCGGTTGTAATGACAATGCGTTTTTTCGCTTCGGTACTGCCATATTTCCGTTCCAGCAGTTGCCGGAATACACGGAAAGACAGCGCGGGTTCCATTGTGCCGCCGGATTTGGAAATCATATTGATTGAGAAATCCAAACCGTCCAGCAGATCAATGGTTTCCAGCAGGGCAGAAGGGGACAATGTATTGCCGACAAAGAAGATCCGGGGGTCATTGTGCAGAGCGTTATGCTGTGGAGAACGCAGCAGCTCAATGGCGGCGCGTGCACCGAGATAGGAGCCGCCGGTACCAATGACCACCAGTGCGTCAGAGTGATTGCGAATGGTGGCAGCACAGGTTTGCAGAGCCGGAAGATCGCGATCTGCTACCCGTGCTGGCAGGTCCAGCCAGCCGGTAAAGGCGCTGCCAGGGCCGGTGCGATTGGATAAGGTGCGATGTGCGTTTGCCGCTGCGGAAAAATCCAATGCGGCGGGATCACAGAAATTCCGGATTCCAGAGAGGTCTACATTCAGCAATTTGGATCCTCGCTTTCTCAAAATTGTAGTGGTATTAAGCACAGAAGGAGCGGAGCATATTGACAAACAACTGTGGGGCAGTCAACCTGGCAATGTCCTCAGCGGCTGTCAGGGACAGCTCTGCCAGAACCGTATCACCAGAGCGAACCGTGAGGGTGCCGAGTTCCTGTCCGGCCTTGACTGGCGCCTCAATTGGATCGGTATACTCCACATCGTACTGAACATCGGCAGCTTCTGCTTTTGGCAAAAGAATGTTGCTGTTTGCATTACAAATGGTTTGAACAGTATCCTGTGCCCCCAGCTCTACCTGAATTGTGGGCAGCAGCTCTTCGGTTTTCAGAGAAACCAGCGCATAGTTGGCAAACGCGTAGTTTAACAGCGTTTTGGCACTGTCAAAGCGCTCTGTAGAGGTTTCACCGTGCATGACAACTGCGATGTACTCCACGCCGTCCCGTTCTGCTGTAGCAGAGAGACAATACATGGCCTTCTCCGTGAATCCCGTTTTCAGTCCGGTGGCGCCGCTGTAGTAATAAATCAGTTTGTTGGTATTGGCGAGTCCAAAGGTGCCGTCGCGGATGGTGTCCATCCAGATAGTTGTGTACTCGCGGATCATGCTGTGTAAAATGAGTTCGCGCGAGATTACGGCAATGTCATAGGCAGAGGTGTAGTGGTCATCGTCGTCGAACAGACCAGTACAATTTGTGAAATGTGTGTCCTTGAGACCGAGTTCTTCCGCCCGGCTGTTCATTTTGGAGACAAAGGCATCTTCAGAACCGGCAATGTGTTCGGCAAGCGCAACAGCGGCATCGTTGCCGGAGGAAACAACCAAAGCTTTGAACATCTCATGGACTGACATCTGTTCTCCCTCTTCCAGATAGACCTGGCTGCCACCCATGGAAGCCGCATTGGCAGAACAGGTTACCAGTTCTTCTGTTGACAAAGTGCCGCCGTCGATTGCTTCTGCAATGAGCAGCATAGTCATAACCTTGGTCACGCTTGCGGGCGCAAGGCGTTCGTGGGCATTTTTTTCGTACAGTATTTCGCCGGTGGTTTTTTCCATCAATATTGCACTGGGAACAGCGATGTTGATGGCGTCGCCTTCCAGTGTTTCCACGGCGGAAACACCGGTGATCAATAATGCTGCGAAAAGCAGCAGACAGAAGATCCGTTTCATTTCAAGCCTCCCGACAGTTCCTGGTGTTTTCAGTGTATGACAATTGATGGACAAATATTCTAAAATGTCCATGCTGAGACAACGCTGGAAGTTTTGGCCAAACTTCAGAGCGGAAGGCGGGAACTCACACTTGAAAATAGGAATAAAATGGGCTATCATGTGAACAAAGTACCCGGTAAACCGGATTCCATTTTTTGATATTGGATGCGCAAACTGCGCATAAATGTTTTTTGTATCTTAGATTAGAAAGGACAGAAGATGAAATATATCCTTGTAATTGGCGATGGCATGGCCGATAATCCTGTCCAGGCACTCGGTGGGCTGACACCGCTGGAAAAGGCGAATATTCCGACCATTGACCGTCTGGCTTCTCATGGGGAACTGGGCAGCGTCCTCACAGTTCCCGCAGACTTTCCACCTGGAAGCGATACCGCCATTCTATCTATTTTTGGCTGTGCGCCGGCAAAGTGCTATTCCGGCCGTGCTCCCTTGGAAGCGGCTGCACAGGGCATTGCGCTCAAACCGGGAGACGCTGCGTTCCGCTGCAACAACATCTCGGTTTCTGATGAAGATTGCCCGTTTGAAGAGAAAAAACTGCTCTCCCACAGCGGTGGGCAGATCGAAGGAACAGAATCTCAGAAACTGGTTGACTGGCTGTTTACACAGCCGGAATTTAAGGTGCTGGCAGACAAGGCGGGTATGTGCGTTAACACCACGGAATCCTATCGCCACATTGCCGTGCAGTCTGCAGTGGATATTACCGGTTTGCGACTGAATCCACCCCATGACAACATCGGTAAAACCGTCGCAGAAACCCGTCCGACCGGCTGCACGGATGCGGATGTTCTGATGGAACTGATGCGCAAGGCCAATGAACTGCTGGACCACCATCCCGTGAATGAGCAGAGACGCAAGGAAGGCAAGCTGCCGGCCAACGCTATCTGGTTCTGGGCGGAAGGGACGGTTGCTGCTCTGCCCAATTTCTACGAGCAGTACGGCCACCATGGTGCCGTTATCAGTGCGGTGCCGCTCTGCCACGGCATCGCAACCCTAACCGGACTGGATGTCATCTATGTAGACGGTGCGACCGGCGAATTGGATACCAATTTTGAGGGAAAGGTTGCCGCGGCAATAGATGCCATCAACCGCTATGACTTTGTTGCCGTACATCTGGAAGCACCGGATGAGTGCACCCACAACAATGACCTGCCGGGAAAGCTACAGGCCATCGAGTGGCTGGACAGCCGTATCATTGCTCCAATTGTGGAGGATCTGGAGTCCAAAGGCACCGATTTCCGGATGCTGATCCTCAGCGATCACAAGACCTTGATGGAAAGCCTGCAGCACGACGGCGATCCAGTGCCTTATATCCTCTATGACAGTACGGTGGATACCGAAGCAGGAATGGGTTATACCGAGGCAAACGGCCGGAAGGGGCCATATGTCGGCGCGGGTACTGATCTCATGCCACGACTGTTTTCCAAGTAAAATGAATGAGATTTCTGTCAAAGCCTTTGCAAAACTCAATTTGGCGCTGGATGTGTTGTCCAAACTGGAGGACGGTTACCATGCGATGCGTATGGTGATGCAAAGCGTGGGCCTTTGTGATGATGTTCAGATCGTTTTGCGTGAAGATGGCGTAATTCGTGCCAGCACAGACGATCCTCAGTTGCCGACCGATGATGGAAATATTGTAGTTCGTGCCGCCAGACTGTTTTTTCAGCAGACGGGGCAGGCGCAGCTGGGGGCAAACATTCACCTGACCAAGCGAATTCCGGTTTGTGCAGGGATGGGCGGAGGTTCCTCAGATGGGGCAGCGGTTTTGCGCGGACTGAACCAGTTGACCGGCGCAGGACTTTCTAGGCAGCAGCTACAGGATTTGGGCTTTCAAATTGGTGCGGATCTTCCGTTTTGTATTGCCGGAGGAACCCAGCTGGCAGAGGGAAAGGGAGAACGACTGACTGTTTTGCCCGCAATGCCCGCCTGTGATGTGGTAATCTGCAAGCCGGATTCTGCGATTGCCACACCGATGCTGTTCCGAACAATCGACGGTCGGTCCCTGCGATGCCGACCGGATATCGACGGTATGATAACAGTATTAACGGCAGGAAACTTGTCGGGTATTGCGTCCCTGCTCTCGAATGTTTTTACGGAGGTGCTGCCGGAAGAGTTTACGGAAATTCACCGCATTCGTCGCAAGCTCTTGGACGCGGGGGCAATGGGGGCAGTTATGACCGGTACGGGGTCTGCGGTCTTTGGCCTGTTTGATTCTACAACTGCCGCACAGCGCGCTTATATGCAGCTTTCTATGCAATATCCTTTCTGTTGTCATACTGTGGTGACACCGGAAATTCAAAATTTTTAACAAAATCGGTTTAAAATGTGGAAAAACCGCCGATGCTATGTACACAAACATTACATAGCAAGGCGGTTTTTATTATGAAAATGAACAAAAAACGGAATAGTCCACATCAACTGCATCGCTGGGAACTTGCACTGATGCTTGCCCTGTGCATCAGTTTCTGTGTTGGAACCTGGGCACAGGCGGCAGAGCAGAACCTGTCTGAAAAACTCATCCGGCTTCACGTGATTGCGGAGTCCGACAGTGAAGAAGATCAGGTACTGAAACTGGAGGTTCGGGATGCGGTTTTAACTTATATGGCTCCACTGCTGGACGGCGTCAAAGACACTGGGACAGCACGGAAAATTCTGACTGCAGAACAGGTCAATCTACAGCGGATTGCAGAAGAAACCACGGAAGCTGCGGGAATGCCGTGTAGCGTTTCCGTCAGCCTGGGTACAGAATCTTATCCGACCCGGGAGTATGAGGATTTTGCGCTTCCAGCGGGCAGCTATTTGTCTTTGCGTATTATTCTGGGAAACGGAAAAGGCCATAACTGGTGGTGTGTAGTCTATCCGCCACTGTGTACCACCGCAGTGGAAACGGCAACAGAATTGGATCCCGAGGATGTCCAACTGATTACACAGGCCGATACGAAGTATGCAGTAAAATTTCGGCTTCTTGAATGGTGGGGGACATTCAGACAGGCATTGGAGCGGTAAGAGATCAAATCCGTACGATTCTTTAAAGACGGTAAAAATAAAGCGCCTTTGTATCACCGCGGGATACAAAGGCGCTTTGTTTTGGTAAAAAGCAGGATCAATATTTATAAATTCCGCCGCCAATAAATTCACGCAGAAGAGAACTGGGCAACAGAAGATCTGGATCAATGGAGACGAACTTTTCATAGGCGGGTAAGATTCCATCGAGTTCCTCATGATGAGCCTCTGTTTCGGGAATTTCCTGAAACAGAGGTGGTGCAAGATTTTTCATGACACAGATTTCATAAGGAAAAGAGGAATCAAATTTGAAGTCTGCCTTGTCGATAAATGGTGTAATATAGCGACGTTCCCCACGGCAGACATTGGGCCACATCGTCAAGGTTTCTTTTGCGTCAGCGCCGCGGAATAAATGATCCCGAACCGTACGGCGAGCCAGCCGCATCCAGGCACCCGTAAAGCAGATCTGGTTGTTTTCATCTACGACATTGGAATAAGCGCTGATATAGAGCTTGAAGGCATTGGGATTCTGAGTCGTAATATCATCGTTCAGCGCATGGATTCCCTCAAAAATTGCAACTTCATTTTTTCCGAGTTTTAGGGACTTGGCGGGTTTGACGACCCGAATCTGCCGGGTAAACTCAAATTTTGGCACATAAATGCGTTCCCCGCGGCTCAACATGGCAAAGTGCTCGTTAAGCAGATCCATATCCATGCAAAGCGGAGATTCAAAGTCCGGCTGTCCGTCTTTTGTCAGTGGAACCATACCAGGGACATAAGTCTTAAAATAGTTGTCCATGGAGATCGCATGGGTACGGATGCCGCGGCGGTTCAATTCTTCCTCAATTTTTAATGCGGTTGTTGTCTTACCGCTGCCGGAGGGGCCGGAGAGCAAAACAATGGGACTTTTTTCAAGATTGGCGATGATCTGATCCGCTGCTTTGCCAAGTTTTCGGTTATAATCTGCGTCGCACGCCGCAATAAAGGAAGCGGGATCGCGCGCTGCACGTTCATTGATGCTGTTCAGACTGTAAGCCATGATAAAACTCCTTAATGATGGATTTTTGTGAGAGAACCTTTTCGATACCGTCAATGTATTCGCGTGGATATTTTGGAGTGAAGATCCGTTCGATCCGGCCGGTTCCTGTCACGAGTTTGGTGGAAGCGCCGCCGCCCACCGCGAGGATGGTGGAAAGCTCTTCCATAATGCAAATATTGTATAGATTTTCCTGTCCTGGCAGTGTCCAGCCGACATTTTCGAATCCACCGGACATGAATTTTTGACGATAGAGATAGTACGGCACATAACCGGCTGCCCGCAAACGGGAAGCAGCACTGTCAAGCATGGTTCCGACCTGTTCGGCGTCCGGAATTTCTGTACCTTCCAACAGAATGCGGGATCCCTTTTTTAAGGACAAAGTATGAACCGTGATGTTTTCCGGCCGCAGCGCAAGTACAGTATCCAATGTGCGGTCAAATCCTGCGGGAGAATCAGAGGGAAGGCCGGCAATCAGATCCATATTGACCGAACAGCCTGGAAGATCGCGAACCATATCCAGTGCCCGTAAAACATCGGCCGCTGTATGTTTTCTGCCAATGGTTTCGAGTACGGGGTCTTCCATTGTCTGTGGATTGACACTGATACGGCGGACATCGTAACGGTGCAGAACCGCTAGTTTTTCGGGTGTAATGGTATCCGGCCGACCGGCCTCTACTGTATAATCGCGCAGAGCGGAGAGATCAAACTGCGTTTCCAACTGTGCACAAAGCGTATCAAGCTGTGCAGGGGACAGAGTTGTAGGCGTACCGCCGCCGATATAAATCGAGACAACGTGCAAACCCAGCTCCCGCACGACCTCTGCGGTTGCAGCGAGGTCTCTGGAAAGTGCGGACAGAAAGTCCGGAATAAGCGCCATGCTCTTTTCTACACTCTGGCTGACAAAACTACAGTAAGCGCAGCGTGTAGGACAAAACGGGATACCAATATAGAGACAAATGTCTTTTGGAGACAGGCTCTTTTTTACCTGCAACCCGGCGATTGCGGTGTCGCGGCAGAGCAATGCGCGCGTACGCGAGACATCGTAAACTTGGCACATTGTAGAGATTGCCGCAGCTTCCGACAGACCCTCTTCCAGATAGTTGCTGAGAATCTTACCGGGACGGATGCCGGTTAATGCACCCCAGACCGGTTTTTTTGTAGTAGAACGGCGCGCAGCCCGATAAAAACAGAGTTTGACTGCACGCTGTAATAAACGGTCTTCAACCAGTTGATCCGTAAGACTGGCAACGGGAACCGCAGTGCGGCCGTGGTACGCATTGCCGTTGAGACAGAGCTTACAGGTTGCCGTTACAAGCTGTTTTCCACGGGACAGGCGGATTAGAACAAAATCCCCTTCCGGCGGTTCTGTTGGGTATTCAGGCCGCTGATCCGGGAACATCATTAATAAGATTTGTTCCGCAGCATAGCGGTAATTGTGATTTTTGAGATAGAGTTTCATAAAAATAGCCTTTATTTCAGAATAAAACCAGAATATATGGAAAAACCCGCCCTGTCAAGTGTACCAGCCGTACTTTACGGGTTGTGTTTGTAACTTTAATGTAAACGAATTCTGACATCGGTTGACAAGGTGGGATTTTTGGATATATTAAGAATTATTAAACAAAAAAGATTGTTACATTGCATACCATGGCGGGGATTGTAACAAGAAAGGGAGCATACTTATGCGGTATCGTTTGATGCGGTTTATGGCAGGACGCAATGGTCTGGATTCACTGAACCGTTTTTTGCTGGGTGTTTGTATTGTCGTTGTGCTGTTCAACCTGTTTCTTCGATCGGCTGTTTTCAGTATTCTCGGATATCTGCTTCTGATTCTGGTCTACTTTCGAATCTTTTCTCGGAACCTGGCAAAGCGTGGGGCGGAGAATCAGCGATATCTGCGGTATCAAAATTCCTTTTTGCATTGGAAACACCAACTGACAGAGCGCTTCCGTCAGCGAAAAACCCATCGTTTTTACCGCTGTCCAGCCTGTCATACCAATCTTCGTGTACCAAAAGGAAAGGGGAAAATCTTTATTCGCTGCCCCAAGTGCGGGGAAGGCTTTGAACGGAAAACTTAATTTTTAAAAAGTCTCTGTCGGCACTTGTGATCGTTGGAAATCAATGGTAAACTAAATAGTATCATAAAATGCTGTTGCACACAGGGGACGAGTATGTTCGGGTATGTCATTGCAAATCAAGAATCGCTTTCCGAGTCGCAGTTTGCGCGGTATAAAGGGGCTTACTGCGGCTTGTGCCGTGCGTTGAAGGTGCGGTATGGCAGCATCGGTCGTATGGCGTTGACCTATGATATGGTGTTCTTGCTGTTGGTATTGGGTTCCCTTTATGAGCCGGAAGAGCAGAACGGATCTGAGCGCTGTATCGCCCATCCCATCAAGGTGCATGGGTATTGGACTACAGAACTGACCGATTATGTTGCAGATATGAGCATTGCCCTGGCATACTGTAAACAGATGGACGATTGGTATGACGAGAAAAAGGCAAGCAGCTGGCTGGGTTCCAGATTGTTTCTGTCCTATTATCGTGCTGTTCAGAACCGTCATCCAGCGCGTTGCGAAGAGATTGAAAAGCAACTCCACGCATTGACAGCGATTGAACAGGCAGGTATTCCAGCACCGGATGACGGTGCCAATTGCTTTGGTCAATTGCTGGGAAGTCTGTTTGTCTGGAAACAGGATCGCTGGGCGGATATCTTATATGAGACAGGTTGTGCGCTGGGGCGTTTTATTTATATTATGGATGCCTGCATGGATCTGGAGTCCGACCGGAAACACAGCAGATATAATCCGATGGCCGGAAAAGATACGACGGAATTCGAATCGATTCTGACCATGCTGATTGGAGACTGTGCGTTGGAGTTTGAAAAACTTCCATTGGTGCAGGATCTTGATATTTTGCGAAACATTCTGTATTCCGGTGTTTGGACGCAGTACCGGATGGCGCAGAAAAACAATGAAAAGAAAGGCAATATGGAACCATGATCAAAGATCCCTATCAGGTTCTGGGCGTTTCCCGTGATGCATCGGATGATGAGATCAAGGCGGCGTACCGAAATCTGGCGAAAAAATATCATCCTGACCTGAATCCCGGGGATGCAGCCGCAGCGCAGAAAATGAATGAGATCAATGCGGCCTATGACCAGATCAAAAGTCCCAAACAGAATACAACGTATGAAAGTTATAGCGGCGCTGCCGGACAGAGCTATGGCGGGCAAAGCTATGATGGAGACAGCACAGCATCTGCTTTGCAGGCGGCACGGCATTATATCCAGATTGGATATTACCAGCAGGCATTGGTTGCGTTAAACGGCGCGCAGACACGCGATGCCGAATGGTATTATCTCAGCGCCATTGCCAATCATAACCTGGGAAACCGGATCACGGGTTTGGAACATATTCAGCGCGCCGTTTCCATGGAACCAAACAATCCGGAATATCAGCGTGTGCTTGCCCAGATTCAAAATGGCGGCAATATGTATAGCAATTTTAATCAGGCGTTTTCTATGAACATGGGAACTTCGACCCGATTCTGCCTTGGAATTGTTGCGGCGAATATTCTGTGTCGGTTTTTTGGAATTCCGTTTATCTGCTGTTGACGGGTTGTTCGCAAGTTTCCGTTTATTGGAAGAAGGACTTGAAAAAGCCAGAGAAATGTGCTACTCTGTCAAATAGTTTTCCTTTGGCAGATAGAGACCAAAAAAGGGTGTGATACTGTGCGAATTCAGGAATCTGCGGAAAATTATCTGGAAACCATTTTGATGCTATACCAGGCAAAGGGAGCGGTTCGATCCATCGATATTGTAAATGCATTGCAATTTTCCAAACCGAGTGTCAGCGTTGCAATGAAAAACTTCCGTGAAAATGGGTACATCCATATGGATACGGATGGCTATATTACATTGACGGATGCTGGACAGGAGATTGCCGAGCGGATTTATGAACGGCATCAGCTGTTGACTGAAATTCTGATCCGCCTTGGTGTCGATGAAGAAACAGCGAAGAATGATGCCTGCCGTATTGAGCATGATCTCAGTGATCAGACCTTTGAGAAAATCAAGGACTATGTACGCAGACATGCGAATGAAAAATAAGAATGATGACTCCCCGGTTGAACCGGGGAGTCTTTTTGTATTATTAGATAGAGTGTTTTTATGAAGAAAGAATCAATTTATATACCGTTTATGAGACAAAGTGGAAAAACAGCTCTTTGCGCCAAGCAGGGGATATGATACTTACTATTTGAGCATAAAATTTGCCCATTCTTCCGTATGGTCTTTATAATGTTCACTCCAGTACAGAAGTTTTTCAATATATTCCTGTTTGCGTTTTTCGATTGCTTCCCGACAATTGTCAATCCCATATTTCCGGACAATGGCTGTCAAATCATAAATCGGAAAACCGATCGAATGCCCAGTCGTATGTACTACACTACAGGCTTGCCCTACTGCGTGACACAACGCAATATCCTCCAAAGACGATATCTCTTTGGCAAATGCATGACAGTTCAGAATCTCCCTTTTGGCTATTGGCATTTTCACCTTGCCATGTGCCCAAAATTTCGCTGTTTCCAATGCTGTTCTTGGCCGAGTTTCATTGGGATAGGTGGCTTCCAGTTTTTTTACAGTTTCTTCCGCAAGATCAAATGCCCACAATACCAATGCCTGGTGATTTTGTTTGTTGATGACAAGAATGAGATCTTGCAAAAAATCACTCTCTTTAGAGAACAGAATTTGATTTTTTCGTTTCCATTTTTTGTGTACTTCGTTTACCCAATCCATACGGCCGACCATCTCCTCAAATCCGTAGTTACCCTCTTATTTTATCATATCATTTTGTACGCATCAAGACACCTGATAACAGCAACAAAATGGAAATGACTTATTACCGTTGAACAGAGGCAACGGGGTGGATTGCTTGAAAAAAGAGGAAATATGGGGTATACTAAATAGAAAACAAGTTTGCAAATTTCAATTGGACAAGGGAGGCATGTGCGATGCAGGAAAGTATCCGTATTAAGGGCGCAAGGCAAAACAATTTAAAAAATATTGATCTTGAAATTCCGCGGGAAAAGCTGATTGTGTTTACCGGCATCTCCGGCAGCGGTAAGTCCTCGTTGGCATTTGATACCATCTATGCAGAAGGGCAACGTCGTTATGTGGAATCCCTTTCCTCCTATGCGAGACAGTTTCTTGGCCAATTGGAGAAACCGGATGTGGATTTTATTGAAGGTCTGTCGCCGGCAATCTCAATCGATCAGAAAACGACCTCCCGCAATCCCCGTTCCACGGTTGGCACGGTAACAGAAATCTATGATTATCTTCGTCTGCTCTGGGCTCGCATTGGAATCCCCCACTGCCCGAAGTGCGGCAAGGAAATCCGGAAGCAGAGCATCGATCAGATTGTAGATCAGATCTTGTCGTTGCCGGAGGGGACCCGGATTCAGATCATAGCCCCGGTTGTCCGCGCCAGGAAGGGTGAGTATGTCAAGGTGTTCGAGGACGCCAGACGCAGTGGATATGTCCGTGTTCTGGTGGACGGCAGCTTGTATGATCTCAGTGAAGAGATTCAGCTGGACAAGAACAAAAAGCATAACATTGGGATCATTGTGGATCGTCTGGTGATTCGGGATGATATTACGAGTCGTTTGACCGGATCAGTTGAGACGGCTTCTTCGCTTGCAGACGGAATTGTGATGGTCGATGTTGTGGGTGAAGAGCGGGAATTGTTGTTTTCCCAAAACTATGCCTGTGAGGACTGCGGGATCTCTATGGAGGAGATGACGCCTCGCATGTTCTCTTTTAACAACAGCTATGGCGCCTGTCCGAGCTGCAGTGGTTTGGGAAGTCAGCTGCAAATTGATCCGAAGCTGATTATTCCCAACCCAACGCTGTCGATTTTGGAAGGCGGTATTACAGCAAGCGGCTGGGGCAATGCCAAAGGGGACACCATCTGTCGGATGTACTACGATGCCATTGCAAAAAAATACCATTTCAACTTGCACACGCCCATTGGAGAACTGAGCAATGAGGTGCTGAATGTGTTGATGTACGGTACCAAGGGTGAAAATCTGGTACTTAACTATGAACGAGAAAATGGAAAGGGCGTGCTGCGGCAACCGTTTGAAGGCATTATCAACAACCTGGAACGCCGTTATCGTGAGACACAGAGCCCGGCCATGCGCGCGGAACTGGAGCAGTGTATGGATGAGCACCCCTGTCCCGTATGCCATGGACGCCGTCTGAAAAAAGAGGTGCTGGCGGTGACAGTTGGGGGTCTGAATATCAGCGAGTTTACCGATTTGTCGGTGGTCGAGGAACTGGCGTTTCTGGATCAGTTGCAATTGACGGAAAAGGAATTTGCCATTGCCAGACGGATTTTGAAGGAGATCCGTGACCGACTGCAATTTTTGGAGCGGGTCGGTTTACAGTATCTGACCCTTTCCCGTGCAGCGGGCACTCTGTCGGGCGGCGAGGCACAGCGGATTCGTCTGGCAACGCAGATTGGGTCGTCGTTGACCGGCGTCCTCTATATTCTGGACGAACCGAGTATCGGTCTGCACCAGCGGGACAATGAGAAACTGTTGGAGACAATGAAGCGGCTGCGGGATCTCGGCAATACGCTGATTGTGGTGGAACACGATGAGGATACCATGCGCGCGGCGGACTATGTGGTCGACATTGGACCCGGCGCGGGCGTACACGGCGGGGAAGTCATCTGTGCTGGAACACCGGAAGAAGTGATGGCGTGCGAAGGATCTTTGACTGCGGACTATCTCAGCGGTCGGAAAAAGATACCGGTACCCCAGAAGCGACGGGAGGGAAACGGCCACTGTCTGCGGCTGGTCGGCGCCTGTGAAAACAATCTGAAGAATATTACCGTAGAGATTCCTTTGGGAAAGCTGGTCTGCGTGACCGGCGTTTCCGGCAGCGGAAAATCCACGCTGGTGAATGAACTGCTCTATAAAACATTGGCGGCAGAACTCAACCGCGTCAAAGTGCGTCCCGGACACTATGACCATTTGGAGGGATTGGAGCATCTGGATAAGGTCATTGCCATCGATCAGAGCCCGATTGGCCGAACGCCCCGTTCAAATCCCGCAACTTATACAGGTCTGTTTACCGATATCCGGGAGCTGTTTGCCTCCACACAGGATGCGAAGCTGCGCGGCTATACCCCAGGGCGTTTCTCATTCAATGTCCGTGGCGGACGCTGTGAAGCCTGTGCCGGTGACGGCCTGTTGAAGATTGAAATGCATTTTCTGCCGGATGTCTACGTGCCCTGTGATATCTGTAAGGGAAAACGCTATAACCGTGAGACACTGGAAGTGTATTATAAGGGAAAAAATATTGCGGATGTTCTGGAAATGACTGTGGAAGAGGCAATGGAGTTCTTTCAGAGTATTCCAAAAATCCGTGATCGTTTGCAGACACTGATTGATGTTGGCCTTGGATACCTCCGTCTGGGACAGGCTTCTACGACCCTGTCGGGCGGCGAAGCACAGCGCGTCAAGCTGGCCACGGAACTGAGCAGGCGCAACACGGGGCGAACCATCTATGTTCTGGACGAACCGACGACCGGTTTGCATACTGCCGATGTGGACCGTTTGTTACAGATTTTAAACCGTCTGGTCGAGTCCGGCAGCACCGTTGTGGTCATCGAGCACAATCTGGATGTCATCAAGACGGCGGACCATATTATTGATCTTGGACCGGAGGGCGGTGACCAGGGCGGAGAACTTGTCTTTGAAGGAACACCGGAGGAATGTGTGCTGTGCGAGGCAAGTCATACCGGTCAGTTCCTGAAACCGATTCTTGCACGCGATCGTTAACAATCCGGACTGCGGCCTCATACTATGGGGTAAAAAGGAGGGCGCAGAGATATGATTGTTCAAGTGGTCCTAGCGTTAGCAATCGCCGTGGCGCTGGCAGTTCTGATCTGGCTGCTCCGTGGCATCATGCTGACGCCGGTTCGGACCGGGCAAAACCAACAGATTACGCTGGTTTTGCGCGTGACGGGAAACGCGAAGGAATTGGAACATACAGTGGATGGCCTTGCATGGCTGATTCAAAACGGAACCATCCCGGCGCACTTGATTTTGATGGACGATGGGATGGATGAGGAGACGAGAAAGGCAGCAGAGATTATCGTTGCGGATCTGGGTATCACCCTGTGTAGACCAGAAGAGGCGATGGAGCTGCTCTGACTGCGGGAGAGACAGTATGGGAGCAAAAGAGAATCTGGTAGAGCTTTCCGGTACGGTCAGTGCCATTGTCTATCAGAACGAAGAAAATGGCTATACAGTACTGCGTTTGGAAACTGGAGATGGCGGACAGGTGACGGTAGTCGGCTGTCTGCCATTTGCAGCGCTTGGGGAACAGCTGATTATCAGCGGCAACTGGACACGGCATCCATCCCATGGTGAGCAGTTCCAAGTTGTTTGGGCTGACCGCGTAATCCCAAGTGGAAAAGAGGCGATTTATACTTATCTCGCATCTCGCGTGGTAAAAGGTGTGGGGCCGGCTACGGCGGCAATTCTGGTGGAAGCATTTGGAGATGATACGCTAGAAGTGTTGGAGCACCATCCGGAAAAGCTGGCGCAGCTGCGAGGCATCAGTACGAAGAAGGCAATGGAGATCTCGGAACAGTATCGCCGACAAATGGGGCTGCGCCGCCTGATGGAGTTTCTCAACCATTATGAATTGCGTCCACAGCTTGCAATGCGGTTGTACCAGTTTTATGGGGATGCCGCATTGGATGTCCTGAAGGAAAATCCCTATCTCCTTGCCGCAGATCACATCGGTGCAGACTTCAATGAAGCGGACAACCTTGCCATTCATCTAGGATTTGAGGATGATTCCCCCCAGCGGATTGCGGCGGCCGTGATCTTTGAGCTGGTCTATAACAGTAGCAACGGGCACTGTTTTATCCCGCGGCATAAACTGATTGCGGCGACTTCCCAGCTGATTGGCGTCTCTGAGGAAGCCGTTTCTGAGGGAGTGGATGTCCTGATTGAGACTGGTGAAGTGGTCTGTGAACCGGTCGCCAATACGGAAGGCTGCTATTTGCAGCGTCTGCATACAGCAGAAGAGGAGACAGCACGGTATCTGGCCGAACGATCCGCAGAAATTCTGCATACAGAGTTAGATATTGAGACCCTAATTGACCGCATTGAGCGGGAAAATGATATTACGTATGCACCAATGCAGCGGGAGTGTCTACGCGTTGCAGCACGGCGCAAACTGATGGTCATTACAGGCGGACCGGGTACCGGAAAAACTACAACGGTCCGCGGAATTTTGGCGCTGTTTGATGTACTTGGTCTGGAAACGCAGCTTGCGGCACCGACTGGCCGCGCTGCCCAGCGTATGAGCGAATTGACCGGGCGGGAAGCTGTAACCGTCCATCGTCTGCTGGAATGCGGGTTTTCGGGCGATGAGCGGGAACTGGTGTTTCGAAAGAATCACAAAGAGCGGCTCTCCTGTGATGCGATTATTTTGGATGAAAGCTCCATGATTGATATCCCATTGATGTATGCACTGTTGGATGCGATGGGTGAGGATTGCCGCCTGGTGATGGTGGGAGATGCCGATCAGCTTCCAGCGGTTGGACCTGGCAACGTATTTTCTGACATCATTCGCAGTAAGATTGTCGAAACCGTGCAGATTACAGAGATTTTTCGACAGACGGCACAGAGCCGGATTGTAGAGAATGCGCACCTTATCAACCAGGGAATCCATCCCGACTTTCGCAACGGGGGTGACTTTTTCTTTTTACGCCGTAGGGAGTCCGATGATATTGTAAAAACCGTTGTGGAACTGTGTGCGACCCGTCTGCCCAACAACATGGGAATTCCACCGGAAGAAATTCAGGTACTGACACCCACCCGCCGTTACACCAGTGGAACCCAGAAACTCAATATGCGGTTGCAGGCAGCGCTCAATCCGCCGTCACCTGAAAAGGCAGAACGACGGTTTGGAGATAAGATTTTCCGCGTGGGTGACCGTGTGATGCAGGTACGAAATAACTATGATATTTTGTGGTCTAAGGACGATGAAAGCGCGGGTATGGGAATCTTTAACGGGGACATTGGGAAAATTGTTGCCATCAATCAGGAGGAAGAGCTGCTTGCCGTGGATTTCGACGGGAAACTGGCGGTCTACAGCGTGGAGATGCTGGGGGAACTGGAACACGCCTTTGCCATGACCATCCATAAATCCCAGGGCAGCGAATTCCGTGTGGTCATTCTTTGCGCCGGGCGGGGGGCGCCGATGCTCATGCATCGCGGGGTTCTCTACACCGGTGTGACCCGGGCGAGAGAACTGCTTGTTGTTGTCGGCGATGACCGGATCGTCGATCATATGATTGACAATTATCGGCAGACCAGACGGTATAGTGGTTTGCGTTCTCGTCTGACAGCATTGCAAAACAAACTGATTTAGACAAAACACCCGCTTCGGGACTTGGGAGTCATGGAGCGGGTGTTTTGCTGGACGGATGGTTTTTGTGTGCTTCCATCCAGTGCAGAATATCGTAATAGACCTCATACCGATTGCGTTCGCTTAGGATCTCATGACGCGCGCCATGATACAGTTTCATGGTTACATCCTGCAAACCAGCTTCGAGAAAGGCTCGAAATGCGCGGCGCACGCCGAGACCATATTCTCCTACCGGGTCACGGCTGCCAGACAGCAGTAAAACAGGAAGTGCAGGATCCATGTGTTCAATGGTATCCGGGTTAGTGATGCGATCCAAACCCCCGATCATATCGCGCAGCAGTCCGTAGGTCGGAGCGATACCACAGAGGGGATCGTTGTCGTAGCTGGTTTTGCGTGTTTCATCCCGGCTGATCTGCGCACGGATCAAGCGTCTTGCCGCTTTGCTGATCGAGGTACTCCCGTTTAATAGCTTGTCACAGGTGGTGCCGTGGAGACGGCAACCAGAGTCCGTCAAAAATTCACCGGTCTTGAGCAATACTTTGGCCTGATGACCGGTGCCAATCAAAATGGCTCCACAGAGGTGCGACGGTTTTTGTGCCAGATAGCTGCGCAGCAAAAAACTGCCCATGCTGTGACCGAGCGAGAAACAGGGGAGTTGGGGATACATATCACAGATGAGTTGGTGGACATGGCGAACATCTGCCGTCGCAAATGTCCAGCCGCATTCCTCCGCAAACCAGGAGGGCGTGCCTTCTGGGGAAATACTGTGGCCATGGCCAATGTGGTCGTGACCGATTGCTACAAAACCGTGGTTGGCGAGAAACGTCATAAATTCCTCATAGCGTCCGATGTGTTCGGAAATGCCATGGATGATCTGCACAGCACCGCGTGGTGTGGATTCCGGTAGCGCCGTGCGAAGATACAGCATGGTTTTGCGGTCAGAAGAAGGCAGATGAGATTCCTGAAACGTGATCACAGTACAGAATCCTCCTTTTGCAGTGATTGGGCCAAAGCAATGAGCTGTTTCAGTTCGTTTTTTTCCGGGTGCATCAGAACATAGTCGAGCAATCTGGCAAGCATTGTACCAATTGCCGGCCCTTTCAGGCCCAGAGCGGTAAGATCGTGTCCGGTTATTGCCAGGGCTTTTAAGGAACAGCAATCGCCGCTGGCAAGAATTTGGGACAGCTGTTCCAGCGTATCTGTACCGGAAAGCGTCAAGGCAGCTGCTGCAGCGCAGTACGCGGCAGACTGTCCCACAGCTGCAAGCAGGCGTTTGCAGTCGAGCGCAGAGACCAGCGGCATAGACTGCTGTGCAATCAGCCCACAGCTGCAAGCACGAACTGTCGCGCTGTCCAATCGAAGCGCCGTTAAAAACTGTTCCGCAGATACAATACAGTCAGCAGCCTGTAACCGTGCACAGAACCCAGCCCAACGGAGCAGCCGATCGGTCGACAACTGCGCCAGAGCGGCAAGATCGAGTTGTGGATGTGGAACAGCAAGCAAATGGTTAAGCAAGCCGAAATGCAGTATCTGGGAGACAACCTGTGGATGCGGTGAACAGAGCGTTTTTTCCAATTCCTCCCGAATCCGTTCTGCTGCCAGGAATGAAGTCAGCGATGCATGCCGCGTGATTGCAGCAAGTGTTTTGGGTTCGATCGAAAAACCAAGGGTCGCAGAAAACCGCAGTGCGCGGAACATCCGCAGCGCATCTTCCTGAAACCGGGCATCCGGTTCCCGCACACAGCGGATGCAGCCTTGTTGAATGTCGCGTTGGCCGCCGAACGGGTCAATCAGACTGCCGTCTTTGGCCAGAGCGATGGCGTTCATGGTGAAATCCCGGCGACTGAGATCCCCAGCCAGATCGGAAATATATTGTACCTGATCCGGTCGCCGGTGATCGGAGTACGTTGTCTCGGTACGAAAGGTTGTAACCTCTGCAAGCTGGTGTTGTCCACCCTTGACTGTGACGGTGCCGTGTTGCAGTCCAGTCGGAATGGCGTCCGGAAAGATGGTCAGAACCTGCTCCGGCAGCGCTGAAGTGCAAATATCCCAATCGTTTGGAAACTGCGAAAGGAGAAGATCCCGGACACAGCCGCCAACAAGGTAGGCAAGATGTCCATGGGTTTCCAGTTTTTGCAAGATATCGCTGATATATTGGGGGATTGAAAGGGTAATCATGATTTGGTTCCTCTTGTAATATCCTACGTTTGGTATTATAATATAACACTGACCGGATAATGTCCACAGCCAAACTGGCTGGCAATTTCGTTATGGAAAGGCAAGGTCTATCATGATAGAATTTGAAAAGTTTTTAACGCCTGGTAAGAGAGGATATCTGATCGGCATCGGCGGCGTCTCCATGTCTCCGTTGGCAGAGGTTCTTTCCGGTATGGGTTTGCATATAAGTGGTTCCGATATGAATGAAAGCGAAAAGGTTGCATATCTGCGCGGTCTTGGGATCTCTGTTAATATCGGACACAGCAGCGGCAATATCACACGGGAAATTGAGTTCATCGTCCGTACAGCGGCGGTACATGACGACAATCCAGAAATCGTGGCGGCGCATGCCATGGGTATCCCTGTATTTGAGCGTACACAGGCCTGGGGCGCCATTATGCGGGATTATAAAAATGCTATTTGTATTTCCGGCACACACGGCAAAACCACGACAACTTCCATGTGCACGCATATCTTCATGGCCGCGGAACAGGATCCGACAGTTATGGTGGGCGGTACGCTGCCGTTGCTGAAGGCCGGGCACAGAGTTGGACACGGTGACACCATTATTATGGAGTCCTGTGAGTATTACAACTCCTTTCACAGTTTTTATCCAACCATTGCCATTGTTCTGAACATTGATGCCGACCATCTGGATTTCTTCCATGATATTGAGGATATCAAGCGCTCCTTCCGCAAGTTTGCGGAGCTTGTCCCGTCCGATGGCTGTGTTATCCTCAATGCCGATGATGCCAACACTGTGGCGGCTATGACAGGAATGGATCGTCCTGTTATGACCTTCGGTCTGGAGCAGCCTGCCGATGTCTATGCGGAAAATATTCGCCCAATGGGTGCGACGACGGAGTTTGACATCATGCATCGGGGAACGCTGTACGCGCATGTTGGCTTGCGGGTTCCCGGTATTCACAATGTGAAAAATGCCCTTGCGGCCGCCGCCGCGGCGATTTTCCTCGGCATTTCGCCCAATGCAGTCAAATATGGTCTGGCGGGTTTTGCCGGAACCGAGCGTCGGTTTGAGTTCAAGGGGAAGTTTAACGGTGCAGATGTTTACGATGATTATGCCCACCATCCCGGAGAGCTGAAGGCGCTGATTGATGCGATAAAACCGCTTGGCTATAAGCGTACTATTCTGGTATTTCAGCCTCACACCTATTCCCGTACTGCTGCATTGTTCGGCGAGTTTGTTGAGCAGCTGCGCCGTCCCGATCTGACATTTTTGGCCGAAATCTATGCTGCCCGCGAGAAAAATACGCTCGGTATTTCCTCACAGAATCTTGCAAAGGAGATTCCAAACTCGATGTATTTTTCCAATTTTGACGAATTGGAAAAGAGCTTGAGATGGACCGCTTCACCGGGTGATCTCATCATCACTGTTGGCGCTGGTGACATCTATAAAATTGGGGAGCGCCTGGTTGCAAAATAGTACAGGATTTTAAATAAAGCATACCGCGTGTCAACTTTACGCCCTGCTGATTTCCAGCAGGGTGTTGGTTTTTATGGGACCGTGTGTTTTGTGCAAAAACACGAAAGTGATGACCACCTTCGACAGACTCCTTGTCCACAGATTTTTATAATAGATTCAACTTGACAAAAACGCATAATCGGGAGGGAGCGGCATGGTGGTAAGAGGTGCAACAGCAAGTAAATACCTGCGGGATTTACAAAATTTGGAACACGGATCGATTATAGAGAAGTGTATCGTTCTCGGTATGAATCTGATACTGGGATTGATCGCTGGATCAGCGGTAATCTTTCAGAGTTGCAGTCCATTTGGAATTGGTATGGTGGCGCAGGCTGGTGCCGGACTGCCCGGTCTGTTTTGTATGATTGGTGCCGGCATCGGATATCTCCTGGTGCTTGGTCTCAGCCATGGAATCAAATATATTGCCACGACCATGATTGTATTCACGATTGCATTTGTGTTTAAGGAGATCCGACTGAGTCGGACAAGCTGGTTTATGCCACTGATGGCTTCCATGGGCGCGATGTTGACCGGCTTTTTGAATGTTGCGGGGAGTATGACGGCCGCTGCTGTGACCTATGCCGCAACGGAAACGGTACTGGTGGGGGCGAGTACGGTTTTTTTTCGAATTGCGTTATCGGAAAAGGAGCGCATGACCGAACAGGCAGAAATTTTACATACAGTCAGCGTGATGGTTCTGTTGGGATGCTTCCTGATTGCCCTGTCGAACTTGACGCTGTTCGGCGTGCTGTCTCTGGGGCGAATTGCGGCGGTACTGTTGGTTATGATTGTGGCCTATCGAAACGGCTTTATGGCGGGCAGTACAGCCGGTGCGGCATTGGGAATGGCGATGGATATGGTAACAGTCGGAAGTCCGTTTTATACCATGTCCTATGCCTTTTCCGGCCTACTAGCCGGCATTTTTACCAAACAGGACAAGCTGTTGTTTATTATCGGTTATGTTCTCTCAAATGCCGTCTCTGTGATTTGGACCTGGGGCAGTGGCGGCCTTCGGATGAGCGCGCTGTTTGAGGTCTTTGTGGCATCTGTCATCTTTGCCATGTTGCCGGTTCTTGTTATCAACCGTGTCGGAGAGTTCCTGCTGCAACCGGCCGAAGGCAGCAGCGAGTCGGGTATGCGGCGTTATGCCGCGCAGAAGGCGGCGCATATGGGACAAAGCTTTCGCTCACTGTATGATATGGTTTCTGAAACGATGGATGCAGAGGAGAATGACGGCGATGTTGCAAAAGTATTTGACCGGGCAGCCGATGCGGTCTGTATTGCCTGCAAGCGGAAAGAGGTTTGCTGGCAGCAGAATTTCAGTGATATGCTGAGTTTGCTCAACGACGCGACCCCGGCGATGCTTGATCGAGGAAAGCTGATCGAAGAGGATTTGCCGCGGCATTTCACCAGAGAATGCCTGCATCTGTCGGAGTTTCTCTCGGCAGTAAACGGAGAAGTGCGGGGACTGCTGTACCGGCGGCAGTTTCATAAACGGTTGTCGGAGAACCGTGTGGCAGCCTATGGGCAGTACGCAGATCTGGCTGAAATTATGGAGGGGCTTGCAGAAGAACTCAATGGGACAAGCGGTGCGGATCCATTGGCAGAACGGCGATTGCTCCGTTGTCTCCGGAGCATGGACATTGAGGCAAAAGTTTCGGTATTCCGTGACCGGGGCGATCGGCTTCGTGTGATGGTTGAAAGCGGCCGGTTGGGTCTGCTGTTCCGTGAAGAACGCTGGTTGGATAAGGTTTCTGCGGTTCTGGGTGTACGGATGTGCCGCCCCAATGTAGCCGACGTACAGGAAGAAGGGCGGCTGCTTTTGCTGGAGGCAGAGCCTCTGTCGGCCTCTGTCGGCATTGCTTCCAAGCGCAAGCAGGGACAAGCGGTCAGCGGCGACTGCGGCACCTATTTCAAGACCGATCGTGGTGTACTGTGTGTGATTCTCTCGGATGGAATGGGCAGCGGGGAGGAAGCGGCCAAGGAGAGCGGCGACGTTGTAAAGCTCCTGGAAGGATTTCTGCGTTCAGGGATGGATCCCTGCATTGCCATGAAGATTCTTAACTCGGTCATGCTGCTGCGGAGCGGTGACGACTGGGGGTGTGCAACGGTGGATCTGATGTGTGTGGATCTGTTTTCCGGAGAAACTTCCTTTTACAAATACGGTGCAGCGCCGTCTTATGTGCGGAACGGGAAGATGATTCGCCGTATTGAATGCCGCAACTTTGCGGCGGGGATCAGCATGGGAGAGGGTGCAATGCCCGATGTTGTCCGGATGAAGCTGAAACCGGGCAACCTTGCCGTCATTGCCAGTGACGGGGTGCTGACCTCGGAGAATGATGCGAAAATAGAAGAATTGCTCTCAGCTTATGAGGGAAACAACGTCAAAAAACTGGCGACGATGGTGCTGCAAAGTGCGATAGATACGCCGGAGTGTGAGGATGATATGACAGTTCTTGCTGTACAAGTGAGCGTCCGTGCGTGAATAGAACGCCCGGGAAGTGGTTAGACTGGTAGCAAATGGAGCCACAGGAGGGCAGGAGAAATGGTAAAAGGCATCTCACGCCGTGTCGTGGTGGTCAAGTCACCGGACCCGGAAATCTTTGACGAGGCAATCTTCATTGTACGTGATGAGTATTTAAACCGCGGGGGAACCAGTCCCGAAGCGGTGTTGCGCGAGGCACAGCAGGCCGCAGAACGGTATCTGCGGGAAAATACCCCAAGACGGCGGAGATTTTTTTCCAGGATACCGCCGTCGGCCTGTGCAGCAGCGGGAGCTGCAGCAACAGGAATTGCATGGCTTGCCCTGCGTCTGGTAGGCGTCTGAACAATCTTTGACAACCGACACACCGAAACACAATCCGGTGTGTCGGCTTTTTATTGAAATAATCCCCCGCTCGGAGGTGAACAGGGGATAGAAGCCAATAGAAAATGAGAAATAGACATAGAGTTAATCAGCTAACCCAATATCTTTTCTAAGAATTAACAAAAGAGAGTCTAAACGACTTTGTTTTAGGTGATCAGGTAGATCAGAAGAAATCGCTTCATAAGTGTTATAGAATAATTTGGAGATTTGTCTAGGAGCATATAACTGTATTAGAATTTCTATGTCTTCCACTAAATCTTTAGTAGATATCGTATTGTAATTAGAAAGATGCTTGTTTTCGATATTTTCGGTCTCAATTAAAATAAATTTAATTATTTTTTGATAAGCACTCTCCTTTTTTTGACGAAGGTATCGAACATTTTCATTTTTCTGCTTCTTGTTTTCTAGTAATAAGGTGGAAAAATAGGATGTTAAAGCTCCTGTTAATACACCAAGTAATGTTATAACTGATTCATTCATACTAATAATTCCTCATCATCTGATGTATAGTGGTTCTGTCCCATAGGAGTGTACCTGTTGCTTCTGCTAGTGAAATTGCCCCAGAAGTAAAGGTGGAGTTTGTCATAACAACACCAACATGGCAATTATAGAATGACTTACCAGCATGAACTTGTTGAATTGGAGTATTACCTAACCGAGAAGTGTAGTTTTTACATTGGATAGCATAACGTATGTCATCTTTGGTTGCAATAATATCAACACCCTGATCGCCGGAGCCGGGTGTGACCTCTACATTGGTAAATCCATGATCTCGGAGCAGATCAGCACAAAAATATTCAAATTTTTGTCCTTCCATACCATCAATAGAAGATATATTTATCCAAGTGAGTTGTTTGCTTTTTTTTGCAGAAACTGAGTTATTTTTCTTATCCAAATCTAAAAACTGATCTATCTTCACAATAATTGTAATGATTATAGCGAAAATCAAGCAAAAAATCTCAAATTCAGTCATATTATCACACCCCCAACAATTATAAAGTTCTTCAAAAATTTTGTCAATATCTATAGATTTTCTGCCAATTAGACAAGCATGCTCATTCCTCTCATAGGAAAATAATCTATCACACTCGTATCAAAGATAGTCCTATTAAAAGGACTGTTATATTTTTAATAAGACTTTATAAAATAAAGCATCATTCTTATTGCCGTGTAGTTTTTTGTTGGAAATCTCGTTGT
Organism: Oscillospiraceae bacterium; assembly: GCA_050944035.1. Taxonomy (GTDB): domain Bacteria; phylum Bacillota; class Clostridia; order Oscillospirales; family Oscillospiraceae; genus JBMNQH01. Next base: position 104,316 of record JBMNQH010000006.1, read on the forward strand.
AAATAAGGGTAGAACATGATAAAATACAATCGATATTGTTTGAAAACTGCCTGCCCGGCAGATCAATTTGATTCCTTAACAGGAGGCCCATTATGAGCGAAGTTCGAGATATTACCCTTGCCCCTTCTGGGGAGCGAAAAATTAACTGGGCATACCGCAACATGCCGATTCTCCGCAGTATTGCAGAGGACTTTGCCAAAACCCGCCCATTTGCAGGACTGAAAATTGCACTTTCTGTCCATATGGAGGCAAAGACAGCCTGCCTGTGCCGCGTGATGGAGCTGGGCGGCGCAGAGATGCACGTCACGGGCTGCAATCAGCTTTCCACACAGGATGATGTTGCCGCAGCGCTGGCAGCCAAAGGCATGGACGTCCACGCCTGGCATGCGTCCACAGACGAAGAGTATGTCCGCCACCTGTGCGCAGTTCTGGAACCCGGCCCTAACATTATCATCGACGACGGCGGGGATCTGGTACATCTGATGCACACCAAGTACACGCATCTTATCCCGGGTGTAATCGGCGGCTGTGAGGAAACTACAACCGGCATTCACCGTCTGCGTACCATGGCACGCACCGGGGAACTGAAGTTCCCAATGGTCATGGTCAATGAGGCCGACTGTAAGCACCTGTTTGATAACCGTTATGGTACGGGTCAATCGGTTTGGGATGGCATCAACCGCACTACAAATCTGATTGTTGCAGGCAAAGACGTGGTTGTTGCGGGCTACGGTTGGTGTGGCCGCGGCACAGCCATGCGGGCGAAGGGACTTGGTGCACGTGTTATTGTAACTGAGGTCGATCCCGTCAAGGCGATTGAAGCTGTCATGGACGGCTTTACTGTTATGCCGATGGCGGAAGCAGCGAAAATTGGAGACTTCTTTGTCTGTGTCACCGGATGCAACGATGTCATCACCCGTGAGCATATGGAAGTGATGAAGGACGGCGCAGTGTTGGCCAACGCAGGGCATTTCAATGTGGAAATCAATATGAACCATTTGGACGCACTGGCAGTGGAACAATATGAAGCCCGCAACAACATCCGCGGCTATATTCTGGAAGATGGCCGCCAGTTGTTTGTCCTCGGTGAGGGGAAACTGGTCAACCTTGCGGCAGGCGACGGACATCCCGCAGAAATTATGGACATGAGCTTTGCCATCCAGGCGATGAGTGCGGCGTTCCTTGCCGCGAACCGCGACAAGCTGCATGCGGATGTTATTCCAGTTCCTGTGGAGATCGATCAGGACGTTGCCTTCCGAAAGCTGCATGCGATGGGCTGCAACATTGATGTTTTGAGCGAGGCGCAGAAGCAGTACCTCGGCCTGTAGTATTGGTCGCGAGGGAACCCGTATGAATTTTTTTGAAATTCTGAATTATATGCTGGTGTTGGTGATCCTGTTTCTAATTGGCGTAATCGCACACAAAACCGGGATTACCGACGATGTTGCGGATAAAAAAATCAGCACTGTGATTCTGATGCTGTCGCAGAGTGCGCTGATTCTTTACTCCGCCATGAGTGCAGAGTCCGGTATGCCGCCGCTGGAGCTGTTGAAAATTCTTGCCTTGGCGTTTGCCGCTTATGGCATTATGGTTGTTGCCGGATTTCTGGTACCGCGGATACTCCGTGCACCCAAAGAGGATCGTGGCATCTATAACTTTATGTCTATTTTCAGCAATGTCGGATTTATGGGCTTTCCGGTTATCGCATCCATTTACGGTTCTGAGGCGATCTTTTATGCCGCGATGTTCAGCATGCCGCTGAATATTTTGGCCTATACATACGGCGTTGTTTTGGTCTCCGGCGGGGAGGAGCATCAAAAAATTCAGTGGAAAAGCATCCTGAACCCCCCGATTGTATCCAGCATTTTAGCCGCCTTTATTTTCCTGTTCCATATCAAGTTTCCGGTTGTCATTGTCAACGCTGCCGATATGCTCGGCGGAACGCTGACTCCGATGGCGATGCTGATTATCGGTGGGTCTATGGCGGAGCTGAAGCTAAAGGATGTTTTGGGGGATTGGCGTGTATATGTTATGACCGCCATCCGTCTGTTTGTGTTGCCGGTAGTCATCTGGGCGGTTATGCGCAATTTCCTTTCTGATCCTATGCTGCTTGGCGTCTGTACGTTGGTATTTGCCATGCCGGTTGCGGCGATCGCAACCATCTTCAGCATTCAATATGACGGCAATGTGGAAGTGGCATCCAAAACGGTATTTCTCAGCACGGTGTTTTCCGTTTTCTCTATTCCGCTGATTGCTTCAACACTGTTGTTGTGATAGAAACTGACGTGAAATCAAAAAAGAAACAGCGCGGGGGTCTGATTCCCTGCGCTGTTTCTTTTATTTGCGTTATACGCTGAACAGACGTTCTGCAAACCGTACGGTTTCCATTGCATCTTTTGCATAAAAATCGGCGCCGATCATATCAGCGTATTCCTGTGTTAACACTGCGCCGCCCACCACAATCTTGCAGTCAGGAAGATTTGCATGGAGCAGAGCGATGGTCTCCTCCATCGCTGGAACGGTGGTGGTCATCAATGCACTGAGTCCCACCATACGAACCTGTTCCTGAATTGCGGTTTCCAATATGGTTTCTGGAGGGACATCTTTTCCGAGATCCAGCACGGTATAACCATAGTTTTCCAACAGAACCCGGACAATGTTTTTACCAATGTCGTGGATATCGCCGCGAACAGTAGCGATCACGATTTTTTCTCCGGCTTTCTGCACGCCGCTTGCTGTTAAAGATTGCTTGACCACCTCAAAGGCGGAGGCAGCCGCTTCGGCGCTCATCAGGAGCTGTGGGAGATAGAGCGTTTTCTGTTCAAACCCTCGACCAACATCATCCAGTGCCGGAACAATATGAGCATTGATGACCGTAAGCGGGTCACAGGTTTCCAGGAGTTCTGTGGTGCGCACAGCAGCCTGCTCTTTTAATCCTTTGATAATTGCGGATTTTAATGCACTTTCTGTTGGATCGGAAGCGGTAGTGTCCGATTTCTTTTGCGCTGTCACAGTGGCACCCTGAGGGATAAGATCTGCTGCAAATGCAATATAGTTTTGGCAGTTGGAGTCGAACCCGTTCAAGGCCAGAAAACTATGGTAGACCTTCATCATGTCCAGAGAATGCGGGTTCATGATGGCGGCGTCGAGACCGCACTGCAATGCCAGCGCAAAGAAGGTGGAGGTGACGAAATCCCGGTTTGGCAGACCGAATGAGACGTTGGAAACACCAAGTGTAGCCAGGCCGCCCATCCGTTTGATGCCGGAGATGGCCTCCAGCGTCACTTTGCCCATGCGGTCATCGGACGAGATGGCCATGGCGAGCGGGTCGATGATAATATCCTTTTTTTGGATACCGTATTCTTCCGCTCGTTCGTAGATGCGTGCGGCGATTTTGCAACGCGCTTCTGCCGTTTCCGGGATACCGGATTCGTCAAGCGTCAATGCGACGACGACACCACCGTATTTCGCGGCGAGCGGAAGAACGGTGGACAGGCTTTCCTCCTTACCGTTGACGGAGTTAATCATGGGTTTGCCGTTATACAACCGCAAGGCACGTTCCATGGCCTCCAAATCCGTGGTATCAATCTGTAAGGGGAGGTCCAGAATACTTTGCAGTTCAAAGACCACTTCGGAGAGCATGGCAACTTCATCGATTTCGGGCAGACCGACGTTGACATCGAGAATCTGAACGCCTTTTTCCTCCTGTTGTACACCTTCATTCAGGATATAATCGATGCTGTGACTGCGCAAAGCCTCTTTGAACCGTTTCTTGCCGGTCGGATTGATGCGCTCTCCAATCAGAATTGGGGTGGTTCCGAGTTCAACTGCATGGGTATATGAGGAGACAAGGGTACGATGCTTCTTTGTCAGTGGTGCCGGTGTCAGATCCTTCGTAGCAGCAACGAGTTTCTCGATAAACTCTGGAGTGGTGCCGCAGCAGCCGCCGAGTACGCGGGCACCCATCTGGACAATCTCCTGCATGATCTCCGCAAATTCATCGGCGTGTACGTCATAGACAGTGTTTCCGTTTTCCGTCCGCGGCAGACCGGCATTTGGTGCGACGAGCACAGGGACGGACGCGTATTGTGTCAGTACGGGGACGATCTCTTTCATCTGGGCAGGACCAAGCGAGCAGTTCATACCGATGGCATCCACATGCAGGCCTTCCAGCAACGCGACCATCGCTGCGGGATCGGCACCCGTCATCAACTTACCGCCTGCATCATAGACGTTGGAAACCAAAATCGGTAAGTCACAGTTCTCTTTTGCAGCGAGAACAGCGGCCTTGGTTTCATAGGCATCATTCATGGTTTCGATTAAGATACAGTCAACACCGCAAGCTACACCACAGCGAATAACCTCGGCAAAGAGAGAAACCGCGTCCTCAAATGCGAGATCCCCAAGCGGTTTCAGCAGCTTTCCGGTGGGACCAATATCGAGCGCAACATAGCGGTCTGTACCCAGATCATCGGTTTGCCGAATAGCTTCTTTTGCATTGTTGACTGCTGCTGTGACGATTTCCTGTACGGAATACCGGCCGTTGCTTCCGTCAAACTTCAAAGCATTTGCCCCAAACGTACAGGTGGAGGCGATGTTTGCACCGGCTCGAAAGTAGGCGGTGTGAATGGCTACAAGGATGTCAGGGTGCAAAATGCTCCAGGTTTCCGGCAGTTCTCCGGGCTGTAGCCCGTTTTCCTGTAATAAGGTGCCACAGCCGCCGTCCAAATAGAACAGACCCTGTTTCAGTTTTTCACGTACTTCCATAATCGAAGAACTCCTTTGTGTATACAGATCCTATGCGCGATAGGGACAATGTTCCTGTCTGATGCAGGTTTCACAGCCGTGCTGACAGGAAACCGGGGTATCACAAATTCCGATTAGTGCCGTCACGGATTTTGTCGGTATCATAAGCAGACTGTCGGTCAATGTGAGACCGATTCGTTTGGCGGTCAACAGAACATCCAGTAGCTGTGGTTGAACCGAGAGCGGAAAATCCCCATAGCCGGGACTGAAACGCGGACGAAGGAAGCGGCCTTCTCCGGCGGCCAGTGTTTCCAGCTGTGCGTTGAGATGATCGCACCAAGCCTCAATGGCAGCGGAAGCGAGTGCATCGTCAATCACACCTTTGGAAGGGGACAGGCGTGCATTGCGCGCCAGCAGACGATCCACATCGATGCCGATGGTTGCGGCAAACAAAAAGACTTCGGTACAGCCACGCAGATTGTTAGCCAGCGCCTTGCTCTCTACGGCAATGCCGCCAAATGTACAGCGGGAACCGGTCAAATTCAGCGGGAACCGCTCCCAGACTGCGCTGCAATGGAGTGCAGTCTGCACGTATAGCAATTCTTCCTGTACGGTTTGAAGCAGATCCAGGGGAGGATCAGAACTCCGGATACCGAGATAACGCAATGCCTCCTGCATAGAGATTGTCAGTGCTTGCGGTTCTATGGTGCAGAGTGTGGGATTCATTTGATGATATTGGATAGATTGTCCTGAATGGCTTTGGCAATGTCAGGTTTGTTCATTGAGTAGACATGGATGAAGGGGACGTCATTTGCAATCAGGTCAATGATCTGTTCGGTGGCATAGGCGATGCCAGCCTGCTTCATGGCGACAGGATCGCTGCCAAATCGGTCAATGATTTTCTGGAAGCGGCGGGGCAGTACGGTACCGGACAGGGAACAGATACGATGGATCTGTTTGCCGGCCGTGACGGGCATAATGCCGGCGACAATCGGGACATGGATACCGGCTTTCTGCGTTTTCCGGATGAAATCGTAGAGGATGTTGTTGTCGAAGAACATTTGTGTGGTCAGGAAGGCGCAGCCCGCATCTACCTTGCGCTTCAGGTTGTCGATGTCTACCGCCGGTGAGGGAGATTCCGGATGAACCTCGGGGTAGCAGGCGCCGCCGATGCAGAAGTGATAGCGGCTGTGGATATAGGAGATCAGGTCGCTGGCATACTGGAAGCTCCACTTGCTGCGGTCGGTATTGCCCTCTGGGATATCACCGCGCAGAGCCAAAATATTTTCAATGCCGCTTGCCTGCAGGAGATCGAGCTGACGATCAATCTCCTCCATGGTGGAAGAGACGCAGGTAAGGTGTGCAATCGGCGTAACGCCGGAGGAGGTAAGAATGTTTTTTGCGATATCGACAGTGAACTGACTGGTACCACCGCCGGCACCGTAGGTAACACTCATAAAGTCGGGATGCAGTGCAGCAATCTGTTCAGTGGCCAGCTTGACGCTGTCAAACACATCCGTATTTTTCGGAGGAAATACCTCAAACGACAGAGTTGGCTGGTTTTGTGCAAATAATGCAGTTAATCTCATTGTATTCACCAAGCTTTCCATTACAAATCAAGTGATCTTATTCTATTATGTTTGACTAGGAATTGCAAGATTTTCATTTGAAGAAAAAGGAGATCGTGAGGTCGAGCAGCTGATCCATTTCACCGGGATTGTCAAATTGATGTCCCGCATTTGGCAGAGAGGTCAATGGGAGACGAAATTTCCTGGAAAAGTCTTGGATGGCAGAAAAGGGAACAACGCGATCCATTACACCGTGGATCATGTGGAAGCGATCCGTGGGAGCAGGAGAAAACCGGGAGAATAGATCCTGGTGATCCAGTTCCTCCAAAAAATGTTGCGTTAGCTGGACGGTGCTGGTATCATCCAGTGCAAATTTGGTGGAACCGGTCAAGTTCAACCGATCACGATCCAGCTGAGAAAGGGAAGAGTGCAGCAGAGTGGGCATGTTGACGGCTGCGCAGCGCAGCAGGGAGCGGTGACCTAGGTGAGGACGTGTTGTACAGTAGAGCAGATTCAAATATCCGCCAAAACTGCTGGAGAAATAGGCGATCTCCGCCTGTGGTGCCGTTTGATGCAGAAAGGTTTCTACAGCGGCGATGGTGTCCAGACAATTTGAGAGAGAAAGGGGGAGACGGTTATCACCGTGGCCGGGAAGGTCGAAACGGATGGAACCAATACCACATTCTATAAATCTGTGTGCAGCTTTTTCTCCAGAGCTGCTGTTGCGGCTGCCACCAAAACCATGGGTGATGAGGACAACGAGAGATTCCTGTCCGGATGCATCCAGAAAAATGGGGATCTGCTGTCCGTTTACAGAGATACTATCTGTAATATGCATACCATACTCCTTTGATAGGATGAAATAGAAAAACGGGGATGGCACATTGTGCCATCCCCGTTTCAAAAAATCAATGGGAACGTATCAGGATTATGTAAGGCACTTACTTTGCCAGACCGACCTTGTATACGCGCATAACGCGATCAGCAGCACCGGTGAGGAGCTTGCCAGCGTTGTTCATGGAATCAGCAACAGTCATCGGACCATCTGCGATCGGGGTGATTGCATCGATGCCATAATCGTAGAGTAGTTCAAATTCGGGGCCGAGGCAGCCGCAGAAAGCGAGGACGGGAACGCCGTGCTTCTTAGCGACGTTTGCAACGCCGGTGGGAGCCTTACCGAAAGCGGAGGTACGGTCCATTCTACCTTCGCCGGTGATTGCGAGGTCAGCGCCAGCCATAGCTTCGTCAGCCTTTGCGGCTTCAAGAACGAGGTCGATACCGGACTGCATCTTTGCCTTGCAGAAGCCGAGAACAGCAACACCCAGACCGCCAGCAGCGCCAGCGCCGGGCAGAGCAGCTACGTCATAACCGAGGGTTTCCTCGAGGAGCTTTGCATAGTTGGTCAGAGCAGCTTCGAGCTGTTCTACCATTTCAGGGGAAGCACCCTTCTGGGGGCCGTATGCTGCGGAAGCACCGGTTTCGCCGAGCAGGGGGTTGGTAACATCAGAAGCGATGCGGATGTCGCATTCTGCCAGTCTCTTGTCGAGGCCGGAGATATCGATGGTTGCAGCATTTGCCAGAGCACCGCCGCCGAAAGCAACTTCCTTGCCCTCTGCATCGCGGATGGATACGCCAAGAGCCTGTGCCAGGCCAGCGCCGCCGTCGTTGGTTGCGGAACCGCCGAGGCAAACGATGAACTTGCGGCAGCCTGCATCCAGAGCAGCCTTAAACAGTTCGCCAGTACCATAGGTGGTGGTCACGGAAGGATCGCGCTTATCCAGGGGAACGAGGGGCAGACCGGAAGCGGATGCCATTTCGATAACTGCGGTACCGTCAGACAGGTGACCCCAAGAAGCTTCAACGGGCTCGCCGAGAGGACCGGTAACAGTCATCTTGACTTCTTCGCCGCCTACGCTGTACAGCAGAGCTTCAGCAGTGCCTTCGCCGCCGTCAGCGATGGGAATCTTTACGACTTCTGCATCAGCAAATACGTGCTTGATACCTTCTTCCAGAGCGGTAGCAGCGCCGATGGAAGAGATGCTGCCCTTAAAGGAATCTATTGCGATAACAACTTTCATGATTTTACCTCCATGTAAAATTTATCCATAAAAAGAAAGTGCTATTTGTCACTGCCAAAAGAGGCAGCGGAACAAAAAGGTGAACGACACCCCATATTCATCCATTATCTTACACCATGACAGCAGTGCTGTAAAGGACAAGACTGAAAATTTTTCTAGAAAGGCGAATTTTTTTACCCAATTTCTCGGTTCTTTCTGACAAGAAAACGATCTGTGCGTGCAAAACAGGATATAATCTTTCACAGGAAAACGGGAGGGGAGGGGGCGTATCTGTTGCCAAATAATGTATTGACAGGACAAAAAATGGCAAGTATAATAATAGTCGTTAAAATGTGTATTTTAACAGGCAATTGATCTTAATCAATGCACAAAATCTATTACGTAGTAGAGGTGTTTTAAAATGACTGAATCTATCCAGAAGTATTTTAAGATGGGCACCATCCGCTGGATGAGCTATCCTGGTACCGCTGACAAGCAGGGCATCATTGATACCTGCCGCAAGATCGCATGTGATGATTATTTCGATGCTATCGAAATTACCCAGTTCCCCGATGACGAATGCAGAGATACCTGCAAGGCTATCCTTGAGCAGGGTCACATGAAGGTTTGCTACGGTGCACAGCCCCGTCTGCTGGGTCCCAAGCTCAACCCCAATGACATTGATGAAGAAGGCCGCAAGAAGGCAGAAGCAACTCTGATCGAGGCTGTTGACGAAGCTGCTTACGTTGGCGCACAGGGCATCGCTTTCCTCGCCGGCAAGTGGGAAGAAGCTACCAAGGATCAGGCTTATGCACAGCTGCTGAAGACCACCCGCGCTGTCTGCGATTACGCAGCAACCAAGGGCATGATGGTCGAACTCGAAGTATTTGACTTCGATATGGACAAGGCTGTTCTGATCGGTCCCGCTCCCTATGCTGCAAAGTTTGCTGCTGATATGCGTACCACCAACAACAATTTTGGTCTGCTGATCGACCTGAGCCACTTCCCCACCACCTATGAGACCAGCAAGTTTGTTGTTCAGACTCTGCGTCCCTACATTACCCATCTCCATATTGGTAATGCAGTTGTCAAGGAAGGCTGCGACGCTTACGGCGATCTGCATCCCCGCTTTGGCTATCCCAACGGTGCCAACGATGTTTGCGAACTCGTTGATTTCCTGAAGGTTCTGAAAGAAGAAGGCTTCTTCAACGCTGACGATCCCATGGTTCTCTCCTTCGAAGTTCAGCCTCGTCCCGGCGAAGATTCCGACGTCGTTCTGGCAGGTACCAAGCGCGTCATGAACAGAGCATGGGCTCTCGTATAATCAGTTAACCGATTTCTTTTCGTTGCACTGACATAAACGAAATACTGGCGGCAGTTTTACTGCCGCCAGTACCGGTATTATAGGCTTCTTCGCCCGTTTTTCGTGACTGTATTCGTTTTATCCCGCTGTCAGCTTTTTAATCGGGCGCAGTTTGTCATTCATGTTTTTGGCGTGGGCGGGGGATTTCTCCGTCCATTCTTGTTATAGGGAGAATTCTCATGGGTAAGATTTATACAATTTATGGCAGCAATGCCAAAGAGATGACCATGGCGCTGATGGAAGCTGCTGACGTGAAAAGCAAAATTCCTGCAGGCGCTTCCATTGGCCTGAAACCAAACCTGGTTGTTGCACATGCACCGGATACCGGCGCTACCACCCATGCCGGTGTGCTGGAAGGTGCGATTGAGTATTTGCAGGCAAATGGCTTTGACGATATCTGCATCATGGAAGGTGCTTGGGTGGGCGATAGAACGTCCAGCGGTTTCCGGGTATGCGGATATGATAAAGTTGCAAAAAAATACGATGTTCCGCTCTATGATCTAAAGCATGATGCGACGGAAACCATCAACACCCATTTTGGAAAGATGGAAGTTTGCAGAACGGCTTATAACATCGATTACCTTATCAACCTGCCGGTTCTGAAGGGGCACTGTCAGACCACAATGACTTGTGCACTGAAGAACTGTAAGGGTTGTATTCCCGACAAGGAAAAGCGCAGATTCCACTCCAATGGTCTGCATAAGCCCATTGCGGCGCTGGCTGCGGCGCTGCGTCCGGATTTGACCATCGTAGACAGCATCTGTGGCGACCTTGACTTTGAAGAAGGCGGCAAGCCTATTCAGACCAACCGTATGATGCTGGGCGAAGATCCTGTCCAGATTGACACCTATGGCTGTCAGTTGATGGGTGTTTCCACTAAGTATGTTCCGTATATCCGTCTTGCAGAAGAGTATGGTGCGGGCAGCATGGCGATTCAGCCGGGAGATATCATTGAGCTGAACTCTCCGAAGGATGCACCGATCTTCCCGACCAAGACCAATACGGTCTATAAGCTGACCCGCAATGTCGAACAGAAGGCTGCTTGCAGTGCTTGTTTTGGCAATCTGGTTCATGCTATCAATCGTATGCGCGATGAAGGCAGAAGCTATGATGGCAAGATCGTCATTGGTCAGGGCTTTAAAGAGGACGAGTTCATTGCAGATGCCATTGGTATCGGCAACTGCTGTAAAAACTGCACCGGTGAGTGCGTAAAGGGTTGTCCTCCCACCGGCGAGGAAATTATGCGCGTCCTGATGAATCATTAGAGATAAAATCCGTCCATCAATTTGGAATGTTCCAATTGATGGGCGGATTTTAATATATTGAAGAAATGGATAGATTGTGATATCATAATGGAAGATTATCACAGGTGTAACACCAGAAAGGGTGCATAATTCAAATGATGAAAATTGGTTTTATCGGTCTTGGCATTATGGGGAAGCCCATGGCGCATAATCTGCTCAAGGCTGGCTATGAAGTAAAGGTCTATAACCGCAGCCGTCCCAGCATGGACTTTTTGGCAACTGTCGGCGGCATCCCTGTCAACTCTCCGAAAGAAGCGGCAGAAGGCAGCGATGTCATCATCACAATGGTTCCAAACTCTCCCGACGTCAAGCAGGTCGTGATGGGTGAGAACGGTGTTCTGGAAAGCGCAAGGGAAGGTGCGATTCTGGTCGATATGAGCTCCATTGCACCGCTGGCTTCCAAGGAGATTTGTGAAGCCTGTGCTGCAAAGGGCGTTCGAATGTTGGATGCACCGGTATCCGGCGGCGAAGGCGGTGCGATTGCCGGTACGCTGTCCATCATGGTTGGCGGCGATGCGGCGGTTCTGGACGAAGTACACGACGTTCTGGCAGCGATGGGCACCAGCATTGTACACTGCGGCGGCATCGGCGCAGGGAACTCTACCAAGCTGGCAAACCAGATCATCGCCGCAGTCAACATTGCAGCGTTCTGTGAGGCATTTACGCTGGCTGCCAAGGCCGGCGTTGATCCTGAAGTCGTATTCAACGCGATCAAAGGCGGTTTCGCCGGTTCCAACATCATGAATGTCAAGGCACCGCAGGTCATCGACCGCAACTTCAAGCCCGGCTTCAAGGTTGATCTCCATATTAAGGATCTCAACAACGTGATTGAAACCGGTGAAAAGCTCGGTACGCCGCTGCCTTTGGCAAAGGATGTCATCGCAATGCTGAAGAAGCTGAGCGAGGAAGGCTATGGCAACGACGACCACAGCTCCATTATCCGGTATTATGAAGAGCTGGCTGGCGTCACTGTGACCAGATTTGAAAAGTAAGTTTTTCTAATGAATAAGAATTGAGCCACTGCTTTTTAGCAGTGGCTCAATTCTTATTTTCTTATTTACTCATTTATTTGATACAGATAGAAAATGTGATTGCTTAACCGCCAAGATAGGCACGCTGTACGCGGTCATCTGCCAGCAGTTCTTTTGCACTTCCACTCATGGAAATTTTACCGGTCTCCAATACATAGGCACGGTCTGCCACAGAAAGTGCCATCTGTGCGTTCTGTTCAACCAAAAGAATGGTAGTTCCGGCCTTATGCAGTTCTTTGACAATATCAAAGATCTGTTCAACCAGAATAGGAGCCAGACCCATGGAGGGTTCATCCAGCATCAGCAGTTTTGGTTTGGACATCAGCGCTCTGCCCATGGCAAGCATCTGTTGCTCACCGCCGGAAAGCGTACCGGCGGTCTGTTTATGACGTTCTTTCAGACGGGGAAAGCGTGCATAAACGTCTGCAATTGAGGCGTCGATTTCGCTGGCGGGACGGCTGTAACCGCCCATCTCCAGATTTTCCTGTACAGTCATTTGCAGAAAGACACGTCGGCCTTCGGGACACAGCGCCATTCCGCGGGAGACGATTTTATGGGCAGGGACGTTGACTGTACTTTTCCCTTCAAATTCTACGATACCACTCTTGGGACGCAACAGACCGGTGACCGTATTCAGTGTGGTAGATTTTCCGGCACCATTGGCACCGATCAGCGTTACGATCTCGCCTTCGTTGACCTCAAAGGAGATGTCCTTGATCGCATGAATGCTGCCATAATACACATGTAAATTTTCAACACGGAGCATACTCATTGGATCAACCCTCCTTCTTTTTGCCCAGATATGCTTCAATAACCTGGGGATTGGCCTGAATCTCTGCGGGGGTACCCTTTGCGATGATCTTGCCGTAATTCAAAACGGCAATGCCTTCGCAAATTCCCATAACCAGACTCATGTCGTGTTCGATCAACATGATGGCAATCTGGAAGGTATCACGGATTTTCCGGATGTTTTCCATCAGCTCCGCTGTCTCGGAGGGATTCATACCGGCAGCAGGCTCGTCCAACAGCAGAAGACTGGGATTTGTTGCCAATGCACGGACAATTTCCAATCGGCGCTGGGCACCGTAGGGAAGAGAGCCGGCACGGTGGTTTGCCATATCGGCCATATCGAAAATATCCAGCAGTTCCAAAGCCCGCTTATGTGCTTCCTTTTCGGCCTTCCAATATCCGGGTAAACGCAGGATACCAGTCCACATACCGCACTTCATATGATTGTGCAGACCGATTTTGACGTTATCTTCAACGGAAAGGGAAGAGAACAGGCGGATGTTTTGGAACGTACGGGCGATACCCGCCCGGTTTACCTGAACCGTAGACATATGCGAAGTATCTTTTCCGTTCAGAAGAATGGTGCCGCGGGTTGGTTGGTAGACCTTGGTCAGCAGATTAAAGACTGTTGTTTTACCGGCGCCGTTCGGGCCGATTAAGCCGGCAATTTCAGTTTTGCCAACGGTCAGATTGAATTCATCCACTGCGGTCAAACCGCCAAAATCAATACCAAGATGCCGTGCTTCCAGTACTGGAAGTTCATTGATATCCCGTTCGGGAATGATGCCTTCACTGGGAAGTGGGACCATTTTACTCATGGGGAGAACCTCCTTCCTCTACAACAGTCTTTTTGGGTTCACTTCGTTTAAATTTTCCGGTAATACTCTGGATAAAACGCTTGAATGTGGGATTGTTGGTGGCCAGCATGACAAGAATCAGAACGATCGCATAGATCAGCATACGATAGTCGTTGAAGCTGCGGAGCAATTCCGGCAAGACGGTCAGGATTGCAGCGGCAATGATGGAGCCACGGATGTTGCCCATTCCACCCAATACAACGAATACAAGAACCAGGATCGAGGTGTTAAAATCAAACTTTTTTGGAACGATTGTGGAATAGTTCATGGCATAGATAGCGCCGGCCATACCGGCCAATGCAGCAGAAGTAACAAATGCCATGAGTTTATATTTTGTGATATTAATGCCCACAGATTCCGCAGCAATACGGTTGTCACGAATTGCCATGATGGCACGTCCTGAACGGCTGTGGATCAAATTCAACGTAACAGCCAAAGCCACCAGAATCAGAATGAAACCGGACAGAAAAGTAGACAGTTTGGTGATACCAACTGCGCCCATAGGACCGTTGATGATAACGGTACCAGCCTGCATCTGCATGGCAGCCGCGGACTTCATGCTCAGATGCAGTCCATTGACATCAACACCAACGTAGAGATTGTTCAAAATATTTTTGATAATTTCACCAAACGCCAGCGTAACGATGGCCAGATAGTCACCGCGGAGACGCAGGACGGGAATACCGATCAAAATACCGGCGATAGCAGCAAAGATACCGGCGATAACGACAGCCAGAATCAGACGAATCGGACCGCTTGCAACGCTGCTTTGCAAACTCATTGCTGCAACGACACCGGTAAAGGCACCAACGCTCATAAAACCAGCGTGACCCAAGCTCAGTTCGCCCAAAATACCAACCGTCAGATTGAGGGAAACCGCCATAACGATATAAACACAGATGGGAACCAACTGGCCCTGAAGGGAACTGGTAACCATACCCCGTGAGACCATCACCTGTAGAGCCACAAAAAGAACGATGACAATACCGTAAGTAATGAAGTTGCTCCGGGTGGATTTGTTTAATGTTTTCTTCATAAGACCCACCTCAGACTTTCTCACTGATCTTTTTACCCAGCAGACCAGCGGGTTTGATCAGAAGGACAACAATCAGAACAGCAAAGACAATGGCATCAGAAAGCTGCGTGGAGATATAGGCTTTGCTGAAAATTTCAATGATACCGAGTAAAATACCACCCAACATAGCGCCGGGAATGGAACCAATGCCGCCAAAAACTGCTGCGGTAAATGCCTTAATGCCAGGCATGGAACCAGTCGTCGGCATCAATGTTGGATATGCCGAACAGAGAAGAACACCGGCAATGGCAGCCAGACCGCTGCCAATGGCAAAGGTGACGGAAATCGTTGTATTGACGTCAATACCCATCAGTTGTGCCGCGCCCTTATCCTCGGAAACGGCGCGCATTGCCTTACCCATTTTGGTTTTTTCGGTGAAGAGCGTCAATGCAATCATGATGACGATACAGGCCAATACTGTGACGATGGACACAGAGCTGATAATCAAACGACCCTCAAACAAGGAAAGCGAGGGAAGGTTGACAACCGATGTGAATACTTTGGGATCGGATTTCCAGATTAACAGTGCCATATTCTGGAGAAAGTAACTGACGCCGATTGCCGTGATCAAAACGGCGAGAGAAGGTGCCTCACGAAGGGGTTTGTATGCCAGGCGTTCGATGACAATACCAAGCACCGTGCAGAGGACTACGGCCAACAAAACTCCGACAATTGGCGGCAGACTCAAATAACTCATAGAACAAAAACAAACATATGCGCCAACCATAATGACATCGCCATGTGCAAAGTTCAGCATTTTTGCGATACCGTAAACCATGGTATAGCCTAGTGCAATGATAGCATAAACACTCCCCAGACTGATTCCGTTGATCAGGTTGGAAAGAAAGCTCATACTGCACACCTCCCTGTGTTAAATTTCAGCCTTTTTCTCTATTTTTCTTGAATAGAAAGAAATGAAAAGAGGGTTGCCGAAATACGGCAACCCTCTTTGGTGCATATTGGGATTAGAGGGTGGTCAAATTTTACATACCAGCATAAGCGCCGTCTTTGATGACCATGCCCTTAGGAGCCTTGGAAATCTCACCGGTCTCAGACCAGGTCATGCTTTCACCGGCACCGGTCAAACCGTCAAAGGAAAAGTCGTCAGAAGTAAATACTTCAACCAGCTTGTCACACATGGTGGAAGCATCCATATCTGCGGTAATACCAGCCTCTGTGCAAGCCTGATAGATGGCATAGACACAGTCGTAAGCATCCGCTGCGAACTGGTTGGGAACGCCTTTGTATTGCTCTTCGTACTTTGCAACAAAGCTCTTTGTGAGTTCATCATCCGCATCAGCGGTGAAGGGGGTCAGCAGCATAACGCCTTCTGCCAGAGAGGTGTCGAAACCTTCTAAGGTCAGAATGCCGTCCATACCGTCAACGCCAAAGAATTTGACATCGTAATTCATGCTCTTAGCCTGGGTTAAAATCAGAGAAGCCGGAGTGTAATAGATGGGCAGGAAGATAAGGTCTGCACCAGCCTTTTTTGCCTCGTTCAACTGAACAGAGAAATCGTTTGCGGTATCATCGGTAAAGGTAGTGGTACTTACGATATTGAGACCAAGTTCTTCGGCTTCGGATGCAAATTTGGTATAAATACCGGTGGAATATGCATCGGAGTTGTTGTAGATAATCGCGATCTTTTCGCCAATTTTCTGCTCGCTGATGTACTTAGCAGAAGCAGTACCTTGGTTGGGGTCGGTAAAGCACATCTGGAATACATTATCTTTGCGGGGGATGGTGATATTGCCGTCCTTATCTGCCTGACCGCCGATAACATCGGTAGAAGAAGCGGAAGGAGTCAATGTGAAAATGTGATCTGCGTTGCTTTCAGCAGAAACTGCAACGCAAGGGCTGGTGGTAACGGTGCCAACCAGAATCTGCATACCCCAGTCTTTCAGGGTGTTGTAAGCGTTAACAGACTTTTCAGCATCATGCTCGTCATCTTCGAATTTCAGCTCAAACTGCAGGCCGCCTTTTGCGTTGATCTCGTCAACAGCAATTTGCGCACCGTTTTTCGCAGCAGTACCATAGATTGCAGCACCGCCGGTCAAAGGACCGATGCCTCCCAATTTAATTGCAGCGCCATCAGATGTGTCAGACTTGCTGTCAGAGCTACTGGTTTTCTTGGAATCATCGCTGGATCCGCAAGCGACCAAAGACAAAACCATAGCAACTGCCAGAAGTAGTGTAAACAACTTCTTTGCGTGTTTCATACCTGTTTTTTCCTCCAATATAAAATATCTGTTATAAATGGAGCAGTTTCATTGTCACATAGCGATATCATTGCCACCACTTATATTTACAAATACTTTATCACAGTGCGGTGGTATAAGTCAAGCATCAGCGGACAGCATTTTGTGTGGAATATGGTAAAAACAGGATTTTTTATAAGGAAATATTTTGGCTTTGTATCAAATAAAAACAAATTGTCTATACTGGAATAGAAAGAAAAAGACGGTCACCCGAAGGTGACCGTCTCATTCGCCCGGATTTTCATCCGGAAAACTCATTCTAATTACTTAGAACAAGAGATAATCAGACGTTAAGTATGATTAGATGTTGACAACGGGCTTGGTGGGGATGTTGTCGATAGCGCCGCCCATGTCGCAGAGCTGAGTCTTCAGGCAGATAGCGTCGATGATGTAGGGACGACCGGAAGCCTTGGTGGAAGCCTTAGCATGGACAATAGCCTTTGCCAGTTCGTCGGGAGTGAATACGCGTTCTGCTACGCAGCCGTATGCTTCGCCGAGCTTGACATAATCAATGGTGCCGTCCTGGTTGTAGGGCATATCAACAGCATATTCGAAGCCATAACCGAGCTGGTTCTCACGAATCAGGCCGAGGTATGCGTTGTTCAGAACAACAACGATGATGGGCTTCTTGTAAGCAGTTGCAACAGCGATTTCTTCGCCGAGGAAGGTCAGACCGAAGTCGCCAACGACGGTGACGGAATCGTACTCAGGCATAGCAACCTTTACGCCGAAAGCAGCAGGTACTTCGTAACCGAGGGTACCAGCACCAGCGGAGGGCAGATACTTGCGGGTCTTGCAGATCTTCTGCAGCTGGCCGCCCCAGATCTGGGTAATGCCGCAGCCTGCGGTGAAGTAGGTGTCAGGACCGAAGCCTTCGTTAACTTCCTGGAATACGCGATGGGGCATCATGGGGCTGCAATCGAAATCGGTCTTGCGATCCAGCTGTGCATGGATTGCGGGCAGATCCTTTGCGCGATCGGAAACGGGCTTCATGCCTTCTTCGTCAACAACCTTCAGCAGAGCGTCTACTGCGAGACCTGCGTCGGAGAGGATGGAGAGGTCAGCGTCGAATACGAGGCCGATCTGCTGCTCGCAAATGTTGATGTGGATGAACTTACGGTCGCCGCGGTAAACTGCGAGGTTACCAGTGTGACGATCGGAGAAACGGTTACCAATAGCCAGAACGACGTCGGAGTCGAGGAAGACCTTGTTACCTGCGGGCTGACCGCACTGGATGCCAGCGTGGCCTGCGAACAGAGGATGATCTTCAGGCATAGCGCCCTTAGCAGCATAGGTGGTGATTACGGGAATCTGCAGCTTTTCAGCCAGCTCGATGACCTTGTCTTCGCACTCGCCGATGACGCAGCCGCCGCCCATGATGATAACAGGAGCCTTAGCTTCGTTCAGCATCTTAGCAGCTTCCTTGATCTTGTCCATGCAAGGAGCAACTACGGGGATTTCTCTGGGAATGTAAGAATCGATATCGAAATCAAACTCTGCATTCTGAACGTTCAGGGGGAAGTCGATAACGACGGGGCCGGGACGGCCTTCACGCATGAGGTAGAAAGCTTCGTTCAGCATGTCGGGCAGATCTTCGGGCTTCATAGGACGGAAAACCTTCTTAGCGACGGTCTTTGCCATGTCGGGGGTATCAACGCACTGGAAGGGTTCCTGATCCAGCTGGTTGGTGTTAGCCTGGCCGAGAACGCAGAATACAGGCATGGAATCGATGAATGCGGTGTACAGGCCGGTGAGGAAGTTGGTGGAAGCAGGGCCCTGAGAAGCGATAGCCATTGCGATTTCGTGCTTTGCGCGGAAATAACCGTCAGCAGCATGTACGCAAGCTTCTTCATGGCGCATGGTGTAGTGCTCCATCTGGATTTCGCCCATGTACTTGTAAACGGGGTTGATACCAGCACCGGGGATACCGAAAGAAGCGACGATGCCTTCCTTGGTAGCAATCTTAACGAGAGCTTCAGCAGCAGTCATTTTCATTGAAGTGACCTCCTAATTTAATTAAATAGGTTATGTTTCCTCGAGAAAAACTAGTTTCTGCACAAGGCATAAAACTAGCCTTTGATACTCGGTGAATTCATTCTAACACAGCTTAAGAGGGTTGTCAATTATCAAAAGAAATTTATAGCTTTGTGCGATGTTATTCGTCATTGTGCTAAAAAATAAGCAAATGATTTCACAAAATCGGCAAAATCAGTGGAAAAATGCGTCAAACTCCGAATAAAATTTGACATATGCTAAAAATCCGACGTAGATTTTTTATGGATTTTACCCATAAAAATCCGTCGGATTTTTCGTTGATAAATCATAATTACATAGTAGGATTTTCGTAAAAAATGCTGTTATTTTTTGAGAGCTGTTCGTTTTTCAGGAAGTTGCGCGATGATGATTGCCGCAAACATCAATACACAACCGATCCATTCACTGGCGGAAGGCAGTTGCTGCAAGATCAAAATACCTGCCAGTACAGCAAAAACAGATTCAAAACTCATCAACATGGAGGCAATGGTTGGGTCGGTATACTTTTGTCCGATGATCTGTAATGTATACGCAACGCCGCAGGACATCACGCCGGCATAGAGGATCGGAGCCCATGCTGCCAGAATGTCGGAGAGAACCGGCGTTTCAAACAGAAGCATACAGATACCGGAGAGTATGCCGGCTACCCAGAACTGGATGCAGGAAAGACGGACGCAGTCTACCTTGGGAGAAAAATAGTCGATGATTAAAATATGGATGGCATAACAGAATGCGCAGAGCAGGACATAGAGATCGCCCCGACTGACACTGTTGTCAGTGACGCAGAGGAGATAGAGACCGGTCAGTGCCAATGCAACACAGCCCCAGATGAGGGGACGCACACGTTTTTTCAGGAATAAACCCATAATGGGAACAAGCAGAATATAAAAAGCGGTAATAAATCCGGCTTTTCCGGAGGAGGTTCCTTCATTGATTCCAATCTGTTGCAGGCAGGAGGCGACAGAAAAAATAATACCGCAGCAAATGCCACCGATGCGCAGCGCGCGCCGTTCTTCCGGTGTGGCTTTGTGATAGGTACCGTCTTTCTTACGCATCGCATCGACCAAAACAATGACGGGAAGAAGAACAAGTCCGCCGATGATAGAACGAACTGCATTAAACGTAAACGGACCAATGTAATTCATGCCAACGCTTTGCGCAACAAATGCAGAGCCCCAGATGAAGGCGGTGATCAATAAAAGAATATTACCATATAATTTTTTTGATTTCATCGTACAACCTCCGAAAAGATTTTTCTTTGGAAAAGGAGACCATTCGCAAAAACGACTTGACTTCCTGTAAAATAAGAGTAATATTTTTACGCACTACAGCATCAAATAAAGGTCTATTTAATGGATGGCATACGCCAGAAAAGGAGATACTATTGGCAAGGCATCATAAATCTTCAAAATTCAAACGGGCCGCGCGACGCGTTCGGCTGTTTCTATTGTTTAGCCTTCTGGTGGTGGGACTGTGCTATGCAGCATACCGATATATCCCACAGCATCAGGAAATTCTATTGATTCCGGGCGTATTTCTGGTGATTGTCATCGGGGTTTCCCTCCAGACATTGTTGAGTGAAAAGCGGAAGAAACGACGCCGGATTTTGCAAACTCGAACCATGCGTGACCTGATGGAACGATACAATCCCTATGAATTCGAACATTTTATCGCAGATCTGTTTGAATTGTATGGTTTCCATACACGAGTGACCCGAGCAACCAACGATGGGGGAATCGACATCGAGATGAGAAAAGACGAGGAGACCTATGTAGTCGAGGTGAAGCAATACAGCGAAAACAATAAGATTGGACGAGATAAGATTCAGAAGCTTGACAGTGCAGCACGGCATGCACAGGCTGACCACGCCATCTTCGTCACAACGAGTTCTTTTACTATTCCCGCGATGGAGTATGCGGACGAGCTTGAAATCGATTTGATTGACGGCAAGGAACTGTTTGAGATGATCAACCGTGCAAAATCCATTCTTTCTAGAAAATAAAACAGCGATTGTCCCTATGTATATAATAAGGTATTGATTTCCCGGAAACAGCATGCTGTTTCCGGGTTTTTCACAGTCTGTAATGAAAAAACAGAACCGAAGCCCGAGCGAGTTCGATTCAAAAAAGAAAAACGGAATTTTGTAATAAAAAAACGTCGTCGCGAACACAAAAAGTCCGCGACGACGTTGGTGACCCAGCGGAGATTCGAACTCCGGACACCCTGCTTAAAAGGCAAGAAAATTCTTTGTTTTTCAAGTGTTCTCTTGAAGTTTGACTGACACTTGACTTGTATCTGAGTTTCCAGCAAGGTAAGCATCTAACTTGTCCACAGATTGTCGCTTGTGTATACTGTCCAAATGTGTATATATTTTTAAGGTGGTTGATACATCCGCGTGCCCCATTTGTGCGCATGCCTGGATTACGTCTACTCCAGACAGGTACAGCAGTGTGCAAAACGTATGTCGCAACCAGTGCATAGTGATATGCGGGATTGTCATGTCAAGAACCTTCGGCCCCGGTGTGCTGGAACTCATGCGCTCCAGATCTGCTGTGGTTCGTTCGCCGTATTTCTCATTTAATACCCGCATATAAGACCGCCAAAGTTTTGCCCAAGCTGAGGCGGTCATTATTTTCCCGTTTGTCATATGAATTACCAACGGGTTGTCTTTTGGCATAGCAGTCATGTATTCCGCCAGCTTTTTGGGAATGTCTACAATCCTCATGCCAGCTGCGGACTTTGTGACATGGCGCAACGTGGGCACGCCGTTGGAATCGTAGGTAACTGCTTTATTAACCGCAATGGTACGCTGTTTCAAGTCTACATCATTCCATGTCAATGCGGCAAGCTCTCCGCGGCGCAGTCCTGAGAGCATCATAATCACCGCTACAGGCTGTGCGCGGTGCGGCGTGTCCCATATCCACTGTTGTTCTTCAGCGGTCAAGGCGCGGCGCGATTGTTGTTTGCGGCCTGCCGGTATGATATGCACCTGTTCCTCAGGATTGACAGGGATGACCCGACCAACGGCACGGCGTAGAATTTGCCGGATTGTGGAGCGGTAGAGGTTCACCGTGCGTTGTGAATAGCCCGATTCTATCAGCGATATCAGAACCCGTTCAATATCATCGGCGCGTACCTGACCAATCTCCATCCCTTCCAGCTCTTCCTTCCAGACCCGCACAGCTCGGCGGTAGTTGTCCATCTGCTTGTCGGTGATGCCCTCAGCTTCCTTTAATCGGAGCCAGTCATCTGCCCACTGCATAAAACTGTCGCGCTGAGAGAGCACATCCAGACCGCGCCCCAACTGCAAGCGGATTCGCGTTTCTTTCTCTTTTAATTCCGCCGGTGTGCGACCGTAGACGCTTCTATATTTCTTTCTTCCGTTATCGTCCCGACCAATATAGATCTGGGCACAATATCGACCGTCTGCCCGCTTTTTTGCCATGTGCTTCACCCGATATTCTCTTGCGTTCTGTTGGTTCCTGTGTTATTCTGTCGGTGGCGCATAGGCGTCAGGCGCTATCCATACGGTAGGCGGTTGGCCCCACTACATAGGGGGCAGCTTCTAGCCCCCTGTTCTGAAAGGGGGGCTGCCCGTGAGTACGAACGAAGTTTTACAGCTTTGCTTGGTTATCATCGGCATTTGCAACCTGTTTATACAGGCATACAAAAAGAAGTAACCGCCGTCCCCTGACAAGTTCGGCGATTACTTCAAAGAATCTATAAGGGGGCTAACCGTCACCGGATAGCGCCTTTTTCTACCGCCATTATACCTTCATTTTATGCTGTTGTCAACGTCCCAGGCTTTGGTCTGGGGCTTTTTATTTTCCCTGTATTCTGTATCTTGCCAAATCCTCTGAAATGCCGAGACAGGCCGCAATGGTCTGGACTGGGTATCCTTCCAAGGCTTTCAGGTCATCATCTTCAATCAACAGATCAACCGCAAAACGGTTCGCGTCACGTTCATAGCGACTTGTAATCATGTGCGTCTGTGTGTCCATAAAGATGCGGTTGTAGCCGTTATGAAGAAGGGCATGGCCAAGCTCATGTGCGCAGACAAAGCGCGCTTCATTCTCTGATAAAGCGTCATCCAGATAGATGATTTTACACCGCTGCACCTGCTGATAGAATCCACGGATACCGATCAGGGGCACATGTATTACAGTGTAACCAAGCGCACCAGCGATCTGAAACGGATCCCTGGTGCCGAACTTTTTGACCAGTGATTCAGAAAGCTTTTTCATAGGTCAATCACCTCTATACTTCTTCGGTGTGAATCTCGCTTTGTTTTTTAATTTCGCTGCTTCCAGTCCCAGCTTCATGGCCGCTTTGATGCTCTCTCTCGCTTCTTCGCTCATGGGATCGCCGTCAAACATGAGATCGCCGCTTGCATCCAACTGTTCCATGATCTTTTCCAGATCTCTTGCAATGTCACGCTCATCCTTCTTCGTAAGGGTAGGCGCGCTTTTTTTCTGTGTGTCAAGAAGATAATCAATACCAATATCCAAAGCGTCAGCGATTGCACAGAGCTGTTCAATACGAGGCTGTCGCAACCCTTTTTCATATCGCATTATAGTAACGCCTGTTACGCCTATTTTTTCCCCTAGTTGCTCTTGCGTTAGATTTAAAGATTCTCTTGCCTTTTTTATCTTTTCGCCACAGGTGGGCATTTAATCACCTCCTGTATACAATACAATATTATACTACCACATTCTGACCGAAATGGAAAGAAAAATTAAAAAAACTATTGACAAACAACCAAAACGGTAATAATATATAGACAGAAAACAACCGAAACGGTTATTTTGGAGGTAAAAACATGAAAATCAACATTGTACGCATTGAAACGCTGATGGCGGAAAAGAGATTAACACGAAAAGCCCTGTCCGATCTCAGCGGCGTATCCCCGACCACGCTGAGTACCGTTATACGACGCGGCACGGCTGAACCTAAGACCATCGGCAAACTGGCGGCTGGTCTCAGTGTGGACGTAACAGACATTATTGAGGAGGGAAAACAATGATACCGAAACGACCGAATAAACCCCGCCGCGTTATTCACGATATCGAAGAATTGCCGGTCGTGTGCGACTGTGCAGAAGCAGGGTTATTACTGAGACGCAACCCCGAAGAAATCGCGCGTATGGCACGCACCGGCGTTCTCAAAGGCGCAAAGCAGGGTCAGGCATGGTTTTTCCGCCGTGACGATCTGGTGGAGTATTTAAACAAACTGTTTGACGGAGGTACAGAAAATGAGTGAAGCAAGATATGACGCGCTGATATCACACGGCGCCTTTCAACTGCTAGACCGTGTTTACAATGAGATGGTCGAATGCACGGATATCACGCTGGAAGAACTTCGCTTTCTGATTGATAAGTCAGATGGAGAAGTCACTGTCAGACTGCATAAGGAGGCGTGAATTGGCAGATAACAAAAAATACTACTATATGCGCTTGAAAGAAAACTTCTTTGACAGTAGTGAACTGGTTGCTATGGAAAGTTTGCCGGATGGTTTCAAATACAGTAACATCCTTTTGAAGATGTATCTGAGAAGCTTGCGGGATGAAGGCCGTTTAATGATTGGGACGATTCCCTATAGTCCTGAAATGATAGCATCCATCACAAAGCAGGATGTTGATACTGTCAATGAAGCGCTGGAGCTTTTTCAGGATTTTGGTTTGATCGATATTCTTGACAGTGGTGCAATCTATATGCTTGACATTCAGAACTATATAGGCAAATCCAGCACAGAAGCAGATAGACAGCGAGAATACCAGACAAGGATTAACAGAGAAAAGGACAAATGTCCAGGCAAATTTTGTAAGAAATCTAACAAGAAATCTACACCAGAGATAGAGTTAGAGACAGAGACAAACCCAGAGTATGAGGGAATCATGAATGATTCCGAAAACAAGAGGGAATTCGTAACCGAATTCGAAACCGAATCCGAAGATAAGAGGGAGGAACGCGATAGGAGGGATTACGCTCGCGCGCCATCCACCCCCGTTCTTATCGAATGCGACGATATAGAGCCGGAAGAAGAACGGGAGCGGGAACAGATGAAGCGACAGGCTATAACAAAGCTACAGAAGCACATACAGGAGGAAGCAAATGTTTAATATCCGTGAATTCCGGGAGGTCGCTACGGCGGCCTACAGGGAGGCAGAGACTACATACACACTAGGAGAGGCCCTATCGGTGTTTACCTACTTCTTTGCCGCGTATGAGGCCGCCAGAGGCGAGCCACACCCACCGATTAGGAAGCAACAGATTATCCGTATCATGGAGGCAATGCCGTACATAGAGCAGGCAGACAGGGGAAACGGGATTGTGGATATAGAAGCGGAATATTATCCAGCGTTAATTGATGCGTATTTCAAGACGGATTTCCCGAACTGCAACTACAGGATTAACCACTTTTTCAGTGGGCGTATTCGGGAACTGCGATACTATGAGGAGCTGTTTTAGGAGGATGTTTTATGGAGCGGGATTATAAAAAGGAGTACCGCGAGTATCAGGGGAAAGCACAGCAACGCAAGAGACGGGCAATGCGGAACAAGGCGCGCAGGATAATGGGCCTGAAAACAGGAGATCCCAGAGAGGTTGACCACAAACGCCCATTATCAAAAGGCGGGTCTAACAAAAAGAAGAATTTACGCGTAGTATCGCGGACAACCAACCGAAGGAAAGGGTCGAAGTATTAGAGGGGATGGAACATGACAAACGAGGAACTGGTACAAGCGATACAAGACGGAGAACGGGATCGGATG